>CAMZFV010000030.1 GCA_947306175.1 uncultured Prevotellaceae bacterium | reverse complement strand
TCAAGGAGGACCAGATGCTGCCCACCAAGTCGTTCAACATGCAGACGGGCACCTATGACTACAACCTGGTCATTGACCCGCGCACGGGAGCACCCCTGCAAGTTGATGGTCAATATGTCCCCTCGACGATTGCTTTGCTGCCCAAGAGCGGCCTGACTTACAATATCCATAATCTGATGGGCGGAGCCCTCACGGTGACGCAGCCAGTCTATATGGGTGGCAAGATCACCGCGATGAACCAGATCACCGACCTGGCTCAGCAGCTCGCTATCGAGATGCGCGAGAGCAAGGTCGAGGATGTGATTTATAACGTGGATGCCGCCTATTGGCAGGTCGTTTCGCTGTGTGCCAAGCAGAAGCTTGCCCGCAGCTATGTCGATCTGGTTCAGAAACTTGACGATGACGTCAAGGCCATGGCCAACGAGGGCGTTGCCACCCGTGCTAACCAGCTCTCGGTAGATGTGAAACTCAACGAGGCCAACGTCGATCTGACCAAGGTGGATAATGGCGTGACTCTGTCGCGCATGTTGCTGGCCCAATTGTGCGGCCTTCCTGTCAATACCATGATGACCCTCGCCGATGAGGGCCGTGATGACTTGGGTTTGACCCTTGCTCCGTCTAACTATAATCTGGATGAGGTATATGACAAGCGCCATGATGTGCGCTCGTTGGAGCTAGCGACCAAGATATATGACCAGCAGGTCAAGGTGGCCCGCAGTGAGATGATGCCCAAGCTGGCTGCTGTCGCTGCCCTTCATGCCACCAATCCCAACACCTATGATGGCTTTGAGAACCGTTTTGGAGCCGCCTTCAGCGTGGGTGCGACCCTCAAGGTGCCTCTGTGGCATTGGGGCGGGTTGAGCAACAAGGTCAAGGCGGCAAAGGTCGAGGCCGATGTGAAACGCCTGGAACTTGACGATGCCAAAGAGAAAATCGCTTTGCAGATCAGTCAGGCCGCTTTTAGCTATCAGGAGGCCTTTAAGACCTTTGAGGCTACCAAGGCCAACCTTGCCCAGGCCGATGAGAACCTGCGTATAGCCAACATCGCGTTTAAGGAGGGTATGGGAACCATCGATGAGGTGATTGCCGCCCAAACGGCATGGCTCAAGGCCAACAGCGAGAAAATCGATGCCGAAATCAACGTCCAGCTCACCCAAGAGCACCTCAACAAGGTGATGGGAGTGATGAGTTATTAGTGTCAGAAAGAAACTAAATACAAAAATAATAATATGGAAAAAGACGAACAAAGAACCGTGGTCCGCAAGAAGGACAAAGCGCTGCTGGCAGCGTTGGCCGTGTTTGCGCTGGTGATGGCATGTATCGCCATCGTGGGCATTCTGCTCATCCACCCTGCCGATACTACGACGCAGGGTCAGGCCGACTGTGACGCTGTGCGCGTGAGTGGTAAATTACCAGGCAGAATCGTGCGCTTTTACGTTCACGAGGGCGACACTGTCCACAAGGGGGACAAGCTGGTGAGCATTTACTCCAGTACGGTTGATGCCAAGTATTATCAGGCCAAGCAGATGCAGCAAGCCGCCGCATCCCAGGACCAGAAGGCTGAAAAAGGTACCCGTGAAGAGTTGAAGCAGGGTGCCTACAACGTTTGGCAGCAGGCTATTGCCGCCCAAACCATTGCCGAGAAGACTTATCAGCGCGTTGAGAACCTCTACAAGCAGGGTGTGGCCACCCAGCAGAAGCGTGATGAGGCCAAGGCCGCATTTGATGCCGCAACCGCTCAGGTCAAGGCTGCCAAGGCGCAGTATGACATGGCCGTGAAGGGCGCTCAGCAGGAGGACAAGAACGCTGCCAAGAGCATGGCCAATGCCGCTCGTGGTACCGTCATGGAGGTGGAGAGCCTGCTTGAAGACCAGGTGCTCGTTGCACCGTGCGATGGAGAGGTGAGCGAGATTTACCCGCAGGAGGGCGAGCTCGTAGCCATGGGAACTCCCATTATGTCGATTGCCAAGCTCGACGAGATGTGGGTAAGCTTCAGCGTGCGTGAGGAGATGCTCAATGACCTGCCCATGGGCAAGGAAGTGAATGTGCGCATCCCCGCGCTGAACAACATGCAGACCAAGATGTCGGTCTATTATATCCATGACATGGGCAGCTATGCCGTTTGGCAGGCCGCCAAGGCTCAAGGCCAGTACGACAGCAAGACCTTCGAGGTGAAGATGCGTCCCACTAGCAAGGTGCCCAATCTGCGTCCCGGTATGTCGGTTATTCTGGAGAAATAGGTTTTAGGCATTAGGCTTTAGGCATTAGGTTTTAGGTTTTTAGTACTGACAACAGATGATTACAAAATATATAGGACGGTCATTTAAGCGCGGGTGCATTCAGCTCGTGCGGCGTCCCATGTATTTTCTGTTGATAGTCATCATGCCCATCCTGTGCTCCTGGTTCCTGATGGACCTCATCAAGGGCGGCTCGGTGCATCTCGTTCCTGTGGGCATCGTTGACCAGGACAATAGCAGTATGTCGCGACTCATCTCGCGCAACCTGAACGGTTTCCAGCAGGTGAATATCAGTCATCGCTACAACAACTTTGCCGAGGCTCGCGATGCCGTGCAACGTGGCGAGGTGTTGGGCTTTTTCTTCATTCCCGATAATCTGGAGGAGCTGGCATTGGGCGGCCGCCAACCGGTTGTGAGTTTCTATGTGAACTACGCCTATTATGCGCCGGGATCGATGCAGTACAAGGGTTTTAAGACCGTTTCGATGCTCGTCAATGGCGGCATCGCGCAGGTGGCCTTGCGCACTGTGGGACTTTCCAACGAGAAGATTGCGTCGGCACTGGTGCCTTATCAGAGTCATGTCCACATGATAGGTAACCCGTTCATCAACTACAATTACTACCTCAACAGCACGTTCGTGCCCTGTTTCCTGTCATTGTTCATCCTACTGGTGACGGCATTCTCATTGGGACTGGAGTTGAAATCGGGCTTGAGCCGTCAGTGGCTGAAGACCTCGGGTGACAGCATGTTCCTCGCGCTGATAGGCAAACTGGTGCCTCAGACTGTCTTATTCACCGCAGTGGGCTGGTTCATCCAGTGGATGATGTTCCGCTGTTATGACTTCCCGTTGAACTGTAACCCGTGGAATATGCTCATCGCGATGTTCCTGCTTGTGGTTGCTAACCAGAGTTTTGCGGTGTTGATGTACTGTTTTGCACCCAACTTCCGCTACGGCACAATGCTGTGTACACTGCTGGGTATGGTGTCCTTCTCGTTCACTGGCTTCTCTTTGCCCCAGGAGGCGATGTATCCTTGGGTCGAGGCATTGGGATTTACCGTGCCCATCAAGTATTACTTCCTGATTATGGTTGACCAGGCGCTGAACGGCATCGACATCTATTATTCAAGATTTTATTATGCTGCACTTATCGGGTTCACCATCCTGCCCATGCTGCTGTCATGGCGGTTGAAGAAGGAGTGCATGAACCCCGTGTATGTGCCTTGATGATATGGCTGAGAAACTGAAACATAGCAAGTTTTTCCTATGGTGCATCCAGGTGTTGAGGGTGTGCGGGCGCGAGTTATTGCTCGTGTTCCGTGATACGGGTGTCGTCATCTTCTTCCTGGTGCTCAACGCGGCATATCCTGTGCTGTATGCGCTCATCTATAACACCGAGGTGGTGCGCAACGAGCCCATCGTTGTCGTCGATGACAACCGCACCCCTGAGAGCCGAGACTTTGTGCGCCGGTTTGATGCGACGCAAGAGGCGGCTGTGATTGGGTATGCTGCCAACATGCAAGAGGCTCAGGAGGCGATGTACAACAAGTCTTGCTATGGCATCCTGCAC
This sequence comes from uncultured Prevotellaceae bacterium, assembly GCA_947306175.1. Lineage (GTDB taxonomy): Bacteria > Bacteroidota > Bacteroidia > Bacteroidales > Muribaculaceae > Sodaliphilus. The sequence goes on along the minus strand of CAMZFV010000030.1, from coordinate 34,868 downwards.
ATACCGCGAGACTTTGGTCAGTGCGTGGGTCGTGGTGAGCAGGCTCATGTGTCGCTCTACTGCGACATGAGCGTGATGATGCGCTACAAGGCCTATTTCACTGCATTGTCTAATGTCACGCTGGCGTTAGGCAGCGAGAAATTGGATGCCGTTGTTGAACCCGTGTTGAACATGAGCGGATCCATTGTCGAAAGCCGTCAGGTGCCTGTGGGCAATCCCGCGATGGGTATCGCCAGCGCCGTGCTGTTGTTCATCCTGCCGTTAGTGTTGCAACAGAGTATGATACTGGGTATCGCCATGTTGCATGGCGGCAGCATCGAACGCCGACGCCGCAACGGCGGACGTGATCCGATGGCCGTTGAGGCCAGTCCTGGAGCCACCATCATTGGCAAAATGATGTGTCACCAGATCATTTACACGCTCCCCGTGATTTATGTGTTGCATTATGTGCCGCTGATGTTCGGGTTCCCGCAGAATGGTGACATCTTGCACATCATCTGCTTGGCTGTGCCTTTCATCATTGCCGTGTCGTTGATGGGACAGACGTTGTCGGCCGTTGTCAATGAGCGCGAGAGTGTATTCCTGCTCTTTGTGTTCTCGTCGGTGATATTCGTGTTCCTTTCTGGTGTGTCTTGGCCCCGTTACCTGATGTCAAGACTGTGGTGGCTCGTGGGTGACTGTGTGCCCAGTACTTGGATGGTTAACGGCTATGTACTCATGCAGAGTAATGGCGCCACCCTGTATCAGGTGCAGCACCAGTACTGGATGTTGTGGCTCCAGGTGCCCGTGATGTTCATTTTGGCTTATCTCGTTGAGCGTTTCATCAACCGCCGCCGTTACCGCTCCTGGATCGCAGCCAGCGAGGATAACCCCAACATCCTCACCCGTATCGAACTTGCCAAAAACGGCGTCGGTTAATCATTCGTGACATCCGATGATGATGCATGAGATGACATATCCAGGAGGCTCCAGGGTGCTGGTATGGCGACTGGAGGAAGACGCTCCTCGATTGTTGTCCTTGTGTAGGGAGCAGGGCATTCCTGTTGAAGATTTAATCGATCAACCAGTCAAACGGCAGCGGGAAAAGGCGGCCGAGCGCCTGTTGCTATGCCAGGCCTTTGGGCACCCCGTGACATTATCCCACACCTCGCAGGGGGCGCCTTATATAGAGGGCGTGACAGTGAACATCAGCATCACCCACACGATGCGCTTGGTGGCGCTGGCGCTCAACGATAACGATATTATCGGCCTTGACGCCGAGCAGATAGACCGCCAACAGGTGTTGCGTGTGCGTGATAAGTTCCTCAATGCCAGTGAACAACAATTCATTGACAGCAATGACCTTGCTGCCCACATTATCGCTTGGACAGCCAAAGAAGCCGTAATCAAAGCAGAGCGCAACAGCGCCATCGACTGGACCGAAGGCATCCGCCTGGAGCCGTTCGTCCCCAATTCTCAGGAAACCACACTCATCGCCCATTGCGGCAGCAAGCGCTACGTGTTGACCACTCGCCCGATGGACGGGCATTACATCACCGTGGCCACACCCGCAACCGACTAATCCAGTGTTGCAGGCAATAAAACGCCGCTTAAATCGTTATTAGGGTATAATCAAAAAACGATGACAAAGATGATGAAATATTTCGTCCGTATGGCTGTGTCCCTTCTGGTACTGGCCTATTGCACTGTGAATGCCTATGCGCTGGACAAGAGTTACTATGCCGAGACTAGCAAGCTCGCCAGCGGCAAGTGGGTCAAGATATGTGTTAGGGAAAGTGGTATCTATCAAATTACCGCTGACGACATCCGCAGTTGGGGACTTGGCACCGACTTGTCGCAGATTCATGTGTTTGGTTACGGTGGTGCCCCGCTGAGCGAGACAATGCTCGGCGAGAACTATGCCGATGACCTGCCCCAGATGCCCATTGTCCGTTCTGGTGACCGCATCCTGTTCTATGCTCAGGGACCCACGACGTGGAAGCGCTATGGTGCCTTGCAGCAACTGCAAGTGCAACATCCCTACGCCATCTCAGGCTCCTATTTTGTCACTAACGACAGCCGCTTTAACGATATTGAGATAGAAAAGGCCACCAACACGCCTGCGGGCGAGGTGGTGACCACATATCGTGATCGCCAGTACCATGAACAGGAAATCGCCAATCCGGGTGAGACTGGCCGCATCTTCTTGGGTGAGAGCTTCGTCAATAGCAGGACTCAGACTTTCAAGTTTGACCTTGATGGGATCGTGAGCAATGCCGATGTCACCATGTCAGCGGCTTTTGGTGCTAAAGCCCCCAATAGCCAGAGTACCCTCACTTTTATCGCCAATGGGGATACATTGCCCGTGCAAAGTAACGAGATTATACCGGAGAGCGGCACATCGGCCCACGTCCATTATGTTTACGTCGACCGCATTGTCAAGACTTTCAAGCCTGAATCGTCTACTGACCTCAATCTGTCGATCAAGTACGCATGTGGCGGCACGGTCTATCTGGCACGTCTGGATTATATCACCATTAACTTTGAGCGTAACCTGGCCTTGCGCAACGGCAGCCTCGTATTTGGCTTGCACGAAGCCAGCACGTCAAATAGTTACCGTTTGAGCGGTTGTGGTTCTGCAACCCGTGTATGGGATGTGACTATGCCCTTTGCACCGATGGAACTTAACGCTGTCGCCTCGGAAGGCTCCGTCACATTCAGCCCAGCCGAGTCGGGCCGCAGAGAATTTGTGGCCTTTGATGAGTCTGGCTCTTATTCACATCCTGAATTGATCGGCGAGATCTCCAATCAGAATATCCATGGTGAACCTATTCCCGACATGATTATTCTGGCCCCAAGCGCCTATCTGGAGCAGGCCCGCCGCGTTGCCGCCCTGCATGAACAGGTCGACAGTTTCCGTGTGCTGGTGCTTGACCACGAGAAAGTGTTCAACGAGTTCTCCAGCGGTACCCAAGACGCTATGGCTTACCGCCGTTTGTGTAAGATGTTCTATGACCGCGGCGCTACCGAGGACGGCCACAAGTTGGGCTACCTGCTGCTGTTTGGTGGCGGCAGCTATGACAACCGCCTTGTGGGCACTGATGCATCGGTGCTCAACTTCCCGCGATTGCTCACCTGGCAAAGCCTCTCGAGTGCGCATGAGGATGGCACCTTCACGAGTGATGACTACTTCGGCATCTTGAGTGATGAGAGCGGTACAAGTTACAGAGACAGAATGGATATCTCTGTAGGTCGTATGCTTGCCCGTAGTGTGAGCGAAGCGCGCACAGTGGTCAACAAACTTGTGAAATATGTCACCAAGCCTGTTTATGGCTCGTGGAAGAACCAGATCTTGTTAGTCGCCGATGATGAGGACGAAGGCATCCACATGGAGCAATCCTTGTCGATGGACAATATCATTAATGAAAACGGCGGCGAGGATATGGTGCGCAACTATGTTTTCATCGATGCCTTTGAATCGGTGAGCCAAGGCGGCGCCCGCACCTATCCTGATGCCCGCGCAAAGATGTTTACCACTCTCTCGGAGGGAACACTGTGGTGGAATTACATCGGTCACTCCAGTACGCAGAACTGGACCGCCGAAGGGCTCCTCATGCGTTCGGATGTGGAATCCAACCTCTTTTACAAGCGTCTGCCTGTACTATATGCGGCCACTTGCGAGTTCTTGAGGTTTGACAATACGGTCACCTCTTCGGGTGAACTGGTGTATGGTAATGCCAATGGCGGCGCCATCGCTGTGCTCTGTCCTCCTCGTCTGGCAGAGACGACATCGAATAAGGCCTTGAGTGACAATCTATCGCGTTATATATTTTCCCGTGACCAGGCTGGCCGGCAGCGGCGCATCGGTGACATCTTGCGACTGGCGAAGAATGACGTGAAGTCGATGGGTGATAACAAGAGGCGCTTCTTTGTGTTCGGTGACCCCGCCATGAGATTGGCCTATGCTCCCTATTCGGCTAAGGTGGAAAAGATCAACGGTGACCCCGTCGATTCGGAATATCTGCCCATTTTCCAAGCACGCGAAACGGTTGAGTTCACTGGAAAGATAGTGGATTATAACGGCAATCCGGTGCCCGACTTCAATGGCGCGATTATCACGACACTGTTTGGCGCCAAGGATACCATCACCACGCATGGATACTACAGTGGGAATGATTCAACGGAAGGCAAAAAAGTGAAGTACACAGACCGTCCTAACCGACTGGCCATCAATGTGGATACTGTAATCGGTGGACAATTCACAGTTCGCGTCATCATTCCCACCGAGGTGAATAATAACGTGGAAGATGATTATAGTGAAGCACTGATTAGTCTCTACGCTTATGATAGCGGCAGGGCGCTTGAGGCTACGGGTTCCAATTGCGATTTCTATATCTACGGTTATAATGATGAAGAAGTGACCGACACCATCGGTCCCCGCATCATCACGATGGGCCTCAACGATACGAACTTCGCCAATGGCAGTGACGTCAATGAGTCGCCTTTGTTCCTGGCTACAATTGCCGATGAGAGCGGCGTGAACTTCTCCTCGGCGGGTATCGGTCACAGCATGACTTTGACCCTGGATGGTGTCACGGGTTACAACGACATTGCCAGTTACTATGTGCCCCAGTTTGTCGAGCAAGGAACACTGGGCAGCATCAGTTACCAGTTAAATGACCTGACACCGGGCTTGCACGATCTGCGCCTGCGTGTGTGGGATGTCTATAACAACGTGAGTGAGAAGACCATCACCTTTAACGTTGTCAAGGGCCTTGCTCCCGAGATTGCAGATGTCTATTGTGCCGCCAATCCTGCCAGCGTTGAGACATCGTTCTACGTCAAGCACAACCGTCCTGATGCCGTCGTGAGTGTAACCATCGAGGTTTATGACCTGATGGGACGCAGGGTATGGGCCACTACTCAGTCTGGCCGCAGCGACATGTACACCTCGACACCTGTGACTTGGGACCTCGTTGACCTGGGAGGACGACGTGTACCCAGGGGCATCTATGTCTATCGCGCCACCATCTCTACCGATGGCGTCAAGGAGGCCACAAAGGCCAAGAAACTCGCCGTCACAGGTGAGTAAACCTTGACAGCTCCACGACGAGCCACTTTATTAGAAACTACGAATTTCGCGAACCTTTAGCAAGGTGTAGCCAATTTAACTAATTAGGCTGACGCGCTCTTCAAACAACCTTTTACAGACAACAGGGACAACTTTTTATGTTGTCTTTGTTGTCTTGCGTTTCTGTTGAAAAGCAATGGGGGCATTTTGGCGGTGATTTTGTAACCTGTTGATTTTCAATACTTGTTTTGTCTTGTTCAAAACAAAAGGGGTAGTGCGCGATCATTAATTAATGTTAAAAGCATGTCAAAGACCTCCATTGCAAAGGTACAAAACCCAGGGATGGTTCCACCATGACAAAAAGTTTTTTTTAGGCTTTAGGCATTAGGTTTTAGGCCTTAGTCCTTAGTTTTTAGTCCTTAGTTGGCTGACGCGCACTTTTTTCCAAACAACAATTTTCAAACAACAGTTACAACGGTGAACAACATCAACAACTTTTTTTATAACGACTGAAAAATCTGAATTATCTGGGCTGACGCGCTCTTTCTTTGCTGCCTACGAATTATACTAATTTGGCTGCCGCGCACGTGTTTTGCTTTCGGCGGATTACAAGGATTTAACTAATTTGGCTGATGCGCTCCTTTTTCAAACAACACTGACAATTTAAAGACTATGGATTGACAACTTATTTTGGGGCGTGACGATATGTCAAGTTCTCATGAGACGTACCCAAGAAGGGATGAAAAATGCGCGCAGAATTAACAATTTCAACCCTAAATTTTACCCTAATGAGAGTAAAATGAGATTTTTATTTTTTAGATGATTGATTTCCAACTAGTTACATTTTTGAAAATGAGGTACGAATGAGACGCTTTTTTTGCTGATTTAACATTTAGCTGTAGTAACTTTGCAAAATGAAAATGATCTCTAAACCGAGATACATCGTGAACATAGCAAAAAAACAGATGAAACAGACGACAATCTGCTTTCAGGCTAAAACTCATAGAATAATGAAAAAGGCAATTATTATAGTGCTCGCCCTGCTGGGCATTACCCAAGCAGTTGCACAGGAATCCGAATACACTCCCTTCGTCCGCGAAGGGGTAAAATGGGTATGTTACTATTATAACTTTAAGAATACTTACCCATACGATCAGTATTTTAAGCCAGGCAAGACCTATTTCACCCTGGAACTGAAAGGTGATGTCGAGATCAATGGTACGACCTACAAGGCACTGCACAAGTATAGTGGAGACACCATTGACGAAGAGAATGATACGGTGTTGGTATGCTTGCGCGAGGAAGACAAGGTGGTCTATGGTATCGTGCCTAACGGCCATACTTATCCAGAGTTTTTCATGGGATACGGGATCACATTTGATTCATACCCTTATTCAGAAATTCGTTCTGGCAACGAATTCGTTCTGTATGATTTCAATGATCCGGACACATGGTGCCAGTGGATTTTCAGGAGGAATCTTGATAGAATCGAAATTGCGGGCACCGACATGATTGACATTGGAGGAAATACAGCAATGCGCCATACATATAAGGTTGATGAAAGCCTGTATTACTTTATTGAAGGCATCGGTGTTGATGGCTATTATTCATGCTACCCCCTGGCTTTCTTTAACTATGCTAATTACTACTGTTATCCTTATTACTTGAGCCATGTGGTTGAGGACGGCAAAATCATCTATAAGGGTGTGAACTATGAATACGTCGCCCCGCTGGACGGCCGCGTGCCGGTAGCTCGTGAAGGCATTCAGTGGGTGAACGAGAAGGTCATCATCAACCACGGCGACACTACACGGTATTACTATACCTATGAACTCAAGGGTGACGATGAAGAGACCAATCAACATTACAATTGGAATATGTATAAGTATTGCCACTACTACACTGGAGACAAGATTGACCCTGATAATGACAGCATTATCTGTTCTATGGCCGAAGAACCGAGTTTTTGTGTGACATATGTTGTCAACAATCGTGCCATGGAAAAAGTGGAGCAGGAGGGCCGGAACATATTGCAACGCAAGTATTGGGATCCGGATTCCACTTGTCTACAGCTTTATTACTTTGATCATGATAACCCTAGCGATGTTTACTTACAATACTCTGGTTGGCAGAACTGGCGTGAAATGGAAAGACCATTTTTCATCAACAAGAACACGTTCTTTGAGGTGGAACCTGTGGAGATCGACGGGCATGAGTGCCGCCGTTATGCCTTTGTGGACGAGGAAGGTATTGTGCAGGCCTATGTTGTAGAGGGCATCGGCTTTGACAGCCGTGACATGGGTGACCTACTGACACAATTCACGCGCAAGCCCGACCCTGACGCCGACTACCAGGAGTACTGCGGCCTAAGCCATGTCATCAAGGACGGCAAGATCATCTACAAGGGATTGCGCTACCGCCCTGATCAGCCTGGTGATGTGAACGGTGATGTGAACTGCGATGGCGAGGTAACCATTGCTGATGCCAACAACGTGGTTGATATCGTGGTCATGGGTGGCAACTCAGGTCACACCCGTTCACCCGCTGCCGATGTGAATGGCGATGGCGAAATCAATATTGCCGACATCAATGCCATAATTAATATCATTATCAGCAACAACCAACAATAAAGTTCAACATAATAACTGATGAAACAGATAGCACCATTGCTGGTTGTTCTCTGCTTCCAAACTAAAAACAACCAAAACAATGAAAAAAATTTTATTATTATCAATTATGGCTCTGTTGGGCATGACCCAAGCAGTGGCACAGGAATACGAGTATGTTCCCTTCGTCCGCGAAGGTGTAAAGTGGATATGCTACTATTATAATTTCATGAACACCTACACCTATGACGAATATTTTAAACCAGGCAAGACCTATTTCACCCTTGAACTGAAAGGTGATGTAGAGATCAACGGCACTGTTTACAAGGCCATGCACAAGTACAGCGGCGACGCAATCGATCCCGAGAACGACACGGTGTTGATCTGTCTGCGCGAACAGGATAAGGTTGTCTATGGTATCGTGCCAGACGGCAAAAAATATCCTGATTTCTTCATCGGATATGGAATAGATCTTAACTCGGAGATAAACGCAGGCAATGAATTCGTCCTGTATGATTTCAATAATACCGACACATGGTGCCAGTGGATATATAGAAGGAATCCTGATAGGATCGAAAGTGTTGAGTCGGACTTGATTGACCTTGGCGGGAAACCCGCTACCCGCCACACTTATATTATGAATGAACTCTATCGTATCCCAATGTATTTTATCGAAGGCATTGGTATTGATGGCTATTATTCATGCTACCCCCTGGCTTTCTTTAACTATGCTAATTACTACTGTTATCCTTATTACTTGAGCCATGTGGTTGAGGACGGCAAAATCATCTATAAGGGTGTGAACTATGAATACGTCGCCCCGCTGGACGGCCGCGTGCCGGTAGCTCGTGAAGGCATTCAGTGGGTGAACGAGAAGGTCATCATCAACCACGGCGACACTACACGGTATTACTATACCTATGAACTCAAGGGTGACGATGAAGAGACCAATCAACATTACAATTGGAATATGTATAAGTATTGCCACTACTACACTGGAGACAAGATTGACCCTGATAATGACAGCATTATCTGTTCTATGGCCGAAGAACCGAGTTTTTGTGTGACATATGTTGTCAACAATCGTGCCATGGAAAAAGTGGAGCAGGAGGGCCGGAACATATTGCAACGCAAGTATTGGGATCCGGATTCCACTTGTCTACAGCTTTATTACTTTGATCATGATAAACCCAACGATGTTTACTTACAATACTCTGGTTGGCAGAACTGGCGTGAAATGGAAAGACCTTTTTTCATCAACAAGAACACGTTCTTTGAGGTGGAACCTGTGGAGATCGATGGCCATGAATGCCGCCGTTATGCCTTTGTTGGGGAGGACGGTGAGCCGCAGGCCTATGTCGTGGAGGGCATCGGTTTCGACAGCCGCGACATGGGTGACCTGCTGACACCTTTCACGCAAAAGCCCGACCCTGACGCAGACTATCAGGAATACTGCGGCTTGAGCCACGTCATTAAGGACGGCAAAATCATCTACAAGGGCATGCGTTACCGTGAGGAGGTGCCGGCCAGTACCATCGGCGACGTGAACGGTGACGGCAAGGTGTCCGTGGCCGACGTGACCGCATTGATTGACTTGCTGCTGAGCGGCGACACACCCCGCTATGCTGCGGCCTGTGACGTCAATCAGGACAGGAGCCTCTCCATCAGCGACGTGACCACCCTGATCGACTACCTCCTTTCTGGACAAGAATAGACATTGAGCAAGCAAGTTTCTTATGAAACATGAAAAAGACTAGGGAAAAATAGTACATTGGTCCAACTCCATGGTGTTATGAAACCATGCGACATGCCTGCCTGGGGGAGCCGCATCCCGCCCTGGCAGGCATTTCTTTCTATCAAACAACTGAGTGATCTGAATCTTCTGATCTTTATTTCAGACAACACTGACAACAATAAACAACAACATCGACAAAAAAATAAAGAAAACAATAAATACAAAAATACAATGGCGTTCTGAGACGCAAAATTTTGCGTCTCTACAGAGTCGCGCTAAGATTTTTAATTTGGCTCCGATTTTTAACTGCGAATTTCACTCATTAAACGAAGGGTGTCGGCTTTGTTTTTTACTGCCTGCGGGTTTTACAGATTGAACAGCGAGTGGTCGGCGGGTGTTATACACATAAGATATGTTAAAAAAGTTTCCAATTGCATTTAAAAAGTGTTCAGCTTTGCTGAAATCAAAAAATTGAGGTAATTTTGTAGGTTAATTGCATCAATCGATGAGTGTGACCAAAAATAACGAAAACAGGACGATACTTCCCGAGCCCACAATCAGGAGGTTGCCTTGGTACTTGTCTTATGTGCGCATGCTGGATAATCTGCATGTGGAATATGTGTCATCGACACAGATTTCCAAGGAACTGAATGTGCAGTCGTCGCAGATTGCCAAGGATTTGTCTTTCCTCAATATCAGGGGCAAGACCAGGATCGGCTACGAGGTCAGCAGTCTTGTGAAGGAACTCGAGGATTTTTTGGGATTCAACAAGCATCACGATGCCGTAGTGATTGGCACGGGTAGTTTGGGTACTGCACTCATGCAGGATCATGGTTTGGAAAACTATGGCCTCAATATTGTGGCGGGTTTTGATGTCCGCAAGGAGGTGATAGGGAAGAAAATAGGTGATTTGCCAGTGTATGACGTCAAGGAATTGTCGTCATGGCAACAGGAACACAAGGTGTCGATAGCCATTCTCACGGTGTCGGTTGATCATGCTCAGGAAGCCGCCTCTCAGGCCATCGCGAGCGGTGTGACCGCCTTGTGGAATTTCACTCCCTATCGCATCAAGGCACCTTCAGATGTGATTATTGCCAACACGTCGATTTATGCCCATCTGGCCATCATCTATAACAGGATGCACGGGCATGAGTGAAATTGCGCCATTAACTGGCAGGTTAAAGATGAAGGAAACGGAGTATGAAGGTGATAGGTTTTACAGGTAATTATGGTGAAGGGGACGAAAAACTCCAGAGCTATCTTGTGCCCGACTCATCCATTCTGTATTCTGGACGACCTTTTTTCCTGCCTGATTTTGCCTCGGCTATTGTGGCATCGCCCACAATCATTGTCCGCATGTCGCGCCTGGGCAAGTGTGTCGCTCCCAAGTTTGCCCACCGCTACTGGGATGCCTTTACCGCAGGTTTCACCTTGCGTGCCGTTAACAGTGACGATGACCGCTTGCACGGGCTGGATCGCGCATTTGACGGAGCGGCTATCGTGGGTGACTGGGTGATGACTGAGACAATGGAAGACCCGTTACGCGCCGTGGTTGAAACCAGGGTGGGTGAGAACTTCGTTTCGGCTCATAGCCTGTCTGATATGAAGCATTCGCTCGATGACCTGATTGCCGCTTGCAGTGGGCGCTGCAGCATCAAGATGGGCGACCTGTTGATAACGGGTGATACCGCAGGTGAACTCGTTCTGGAACCAGGTAACAAACTAATGGCATTCATCGGCTTGCAGCAGGTGCTTGACGTAAAAGTAAGACTATAGTTTTGTCAAAGATAAATCAGTTGATATCAACTAAAACATAAAAATATGCGCAAACTGGAATCATTTAAATTAGCATGTCTAGCATTGGTGGCCCTCTTCTGTGCCAACTATGCCAGCGCTTTCAACGCGTCCATTTATGCCACTCAATCCAAGCTCGCAACGGGCAAATGGGTGAAGATCTCCATTCCCGAGAGTGGCGTTTATGAGATTACCTACGACGAGTTGAGGGAAATGGGCTTTAATAACCCCGCTCAGGTCAGGCTATATGGCCATGGCGGATACCGCATCAATGAACAACTCAACGGCAAGGCCATTGATGACCTGGTGCCCGTTCGTGTGATGCGAGCCAATGACAAGATCTGTTTCTACGGCAATGGTCCTGTCAGTTTCACCCTCACGGGCTACACCAACACGCCGCGTTACCAGCGCGTGTTCAACCCTTACAGTCAGGTGGGCTGCTACTTCCTAACTGAGGAAGCCACCACCGAGCTTCAGGTCAGTATGAAAGCTCCGGTGACTGTCTCCAACTATGTCAACACACCGACCTGCCTGAACTATCACTGGCATGAGAGGGAGCTTGTATCGGTCAGCAGCTCTGGTAAGGAGATGTTGGGAGAGGACTTCGCCGGTAAACGGGTGCTCGTCGATTATGACCTTCCCGACCTTGCCGACAGCACGATTGTTGTCAATACGGCAGTTGCCGTGAATGCCAACTTGATCTCCTATATTAACACAGTGATTCACAGCGATGGTGGCAGTGACACGACAGTTTATACATTGAGTTCGTCGCGCATCTACCAGCCTGGTAGGAATGATTTCTACAAAACAGCGACGCCTTATGGTTTCCTGAAACTTTCACATCCTGCCGAGCATGGACAATTGGAACCGCTGCTCACCCATGAGGTGGATTCTCTTACCTCATACCAGTTGTCATTATCGTATCTGGATTACTTCATCTTGACTTACAGGCGCAGCAACATCATTAGGGAAGGTTTCAACAACCAGCTGTTGATGGGTTATGCTCCGTCGCGTGGAAATGAACGTTACCAGTTGCCTGGTGCATCGTCAAGCACGGTGGTGTGGTACATCAACGACACCAACAACCCTGCGCAGATGACGCTCAACCAGTATAATGACGAGTCGGGCGAGGGCTACTACTTCTTCTCCACGGCTGCGAGCTATTCCTATTTCGTGGCCTTTGACCCAACTAAGACGCTGAAGAAGATTTCTTCCTATGAGGATATTCCCAACCAGAACCTTCACGGCATGAGTACGCCTGACCTGCTGATCATCACCGACAAGATGTACCATGAGCAGGCCGAGCGTGTTGCCCAGCTTCACCGCGCCGTCGATGGCATCGATGTCGTTGTCGCCGACCAGGACCAGGTGTTCAACGAGTTCTCCAGCGGCACCCGTGACGCCATGGCCTACAGGCTGATCTGCAAGATGCTGTATGACCGTGACGCCAACAAGTTCAAGAATCTGCTGCTGTTCGGTACGGGTTCGATGGACAACCGTGAGCTTCTGGGTAAGCGTCAGGGCAGTCTGCTCACCTATCAGAGTGACATCAGCAATAACGAGAATAATACGTTCACTACCGATGACTTCTTCGCCTTCCTGAATGACAACAGCGGCACCAGTCTATCAACTGATAAGATGTCCATCGGTGTCGGCCGAATGACCTGTAACAGTGTTGACGAGGCGCGGACCGACGTCGATAAACTGGTGGAATATTACGCCACTCCCGATTACGGCGTATGGCGCAACAATACGCTTGTCATGAGTGATTCTCCTGACAAGGGTGAGTATATGTTTGAGGGCGAAGGATACAAGAACCAGATCGATAATGAGCTGAACACGGGCATGAACGTCACCACGGTTCATAACTCGCAATATCCGCGTTCGGCCACTCAGAATGTCGCCGTTGAGCGCAAAACTGCCACGACCGCCAAAGAACTGTTGAAGCGCACGTTTGAGAGCGGAGCCTATTTCGCCACCTATGTGGGACATGCCGGTTCCGTCGGTTTCACCAAGTATAATAGCATGTGGGTCAACGGTGATGTGGCCAGCACTTCCTACAAGCATTTTCCCATCATGTCCACGGCCTGCTGTAATGTGGCCCATTACGATGCCGACGGTCGAGGTGTGGCTGAACTCATGTTCCACAAGCGTGACGGTGGCGCTATTGCATTGCTCGCAACAACCCGTATGGTTTATGCGGAGCAGAATGACGTACTCAATACACTTTTCATCAACAGTTTGTTTAGCTACGATGCAACCGGCGTGATGCCAACTTTGGGAGAGGTGACTAAGAATGCCAAAAACTTATATCCCGGTTCTAACACGAACAAGCTGATGTTCTTCCTGCTGGGCGATCCCGCTATCAGGGTGAACTATCCCATATCCCGTTTCAATATCACCCTTGTGAACAACACCGACATGACCGACACCACAGCCGTGGCCGAAATCAGTCCGTTGTCAAGGTTCGATATCGAAGCCAAAGTGATGGATGAGAAGGGTGTTCTTGACGAGACGTTCAATGGAGACGCCACGGTGACGCTGTATGACAAGCAGTTGCTCTTTACCACTATTTCACTGATCATCAATGGTGAGTCACGTGACCGTGACATCTACTTCAACCGAGCCAAACTGGCTGAGGTGACTGGCCGTGTTGTTAACGGTGTGTTCACGGGCACCATGATTTCTCCCAAGGTGCCGCGCTTTGAAGAAGAGGATGTTCTCATCCGCGTGTATGCCCACAAGGACAATAGCGATTACATGGTCAATGGCTTCACCAAGCAGGTAAAGATGCAACCCTATGACGAGACCCAGGCGATCAGTGATGATGAGTCACCCATTGTGACCTCGATGTTCATCAATGATGAGACCATGTTCTCCAACGATGGTGTGGCTTCGACCGATGCCATGCTCTATATCACGGCTACCGACAACGAGGGCATCAACATCCATTCCAACTCGATCGACAAGTGCATGTCGCTTGTGCTCGATGGCGGCAAACCCACTTATGCCGATGTATCCAGTTACGTGACCGTGTCTGACGAAGGAAGGGCAATCAGTATCGAGTATCCGTTGAAGAACCTGCCTGAGGGCATGCACACGCTCACCTATACGGTGTATGACCTATTGGGTAATTACACGACCCATACGATCAGTTTCCTCGTAGGTCAAGGCGGAACTGCCACCCTGGTGGCAGACAAGTGGCCCGCCTATAACAACGAGGAGGTATCGTTTGATCTGGAGACGAGCCTTGCTTTGTCTCCCGAGATGACAGTACGTGTGACCGACGCCACGGGACAGCTTGTTTGGATGACGACCACGAGCAGCTTCCCTGTGACCTGGGACATGAAGGACATGGACGGCAACCGCGTTCCAGGCGGCCTGTACCGCTACTTCGGCACGTATAACAACGGTGCGAACTACGGCGGCACGCCCATCAGCAAGCTTATCGTTCTTGATCCGGTCAAGACTGCCATCAGGTCATCAGCAAAGTAAGCGCTTCTGACCGATAATCAATAAAAGGCCGCGCGGAAACTCACATCCAGGGTTTCCGCGCGAGCTTGTTTTAAGGAGGCAGATGGAGCCTCGTTTTTGATGGATTGGTCGCTGATTACAAGCCGTCAAATCAATAAATGAATATTTTCTTGATTTAGAGAGTGTGGAAATCAATAATTCTATGTAAATTTGCACTCGACGAGAGAATATTTGTCTCGTTAAAACGTTTTTAATATATCTGTTAGCCCTTGGCATCCTACTTTGCGAAATGGTATGATGCATGGGGCCGATAGCTGTTGAAAACAAGTGACATGAACACTTTTAACCATAGCAATCAAGTCAAGATGAATAATATGTGCAGATTGTATCTTTTTAAACTGGCCTTCACCGCCCTGGCGGCCGTCATGAGTATTGGCTATGCCAGTGCTTTTAACGTGTCCAATTATGCGACTCAATCCAAGCTCGCAACTGGCAAGTGGGTAAAGATCACCATTCCCGAGAGTGGTGTTTATGAAATCACCTATGACGAGTTGAGGGAAATGGGCTTTAACAATCCCGCTCAGGTAAGGCTTTATGGCCATGGCGGATACCGCATCAATGAACAACTCAATGGCAAGGCCATTGATGACCTCGTGCCAGTTCGTGTGATGCGAGCCAATGACAAAATCTGCTTCTACGGTAATGGCCCTGTCAGTTTCACCCTCACGGGCTACACCAACACGCCGCGTTACCAGCGCGTGTTCAACCCTTACAGCCAGGAGGCGAGCTACTTCCTGACCGAGGAGGCCACCACCGAGCTTCAGGTCGGCAAGAAGGCAGCAATAACGGTTAGCGAATACGTCAACACACCGACCTGCCTGAATTATTTCTGGCATGAGAAGGAGCTGGCAACCGTCAGCAACTCTGGTAAAGACATGCTGGGAGAGGACTTCACTGGAGAAAAGGTGCTCATCGATTATTACCTTCCCGACCTTGCCGACAGCACGATCGTTGTCAATACGACGATTGCCGATAACTCCACTGTGATTACCTATGCTAACGCTGTGATTCACAGTGATGGTGGTAGTGACACGACAACCTACACATCCAGTTCATCGCGCATTTATGTTCCTACGGCTCATGTCTATTACAACTCTGCATCTCCCTATGGTTACCTGAAGCTTTCACATCCTGCCGAGCATGGACAATTTGAGCCGATGCTCAAGTATGTGGATTCGACCAACTATTCGCTTTCGTTTGCGTATCTGGATTATTTTATCTTGACTTATAATCGCCGCAATATCCTGCGTGAGGAGCATGATAACCAGCTGTTGATGGGTTATGCCTCATCGCGTGGAAACGAGCGTTTCCAACTGCCCGATGCTTCGGCCACTACAGTTGTATGGTACATCAACGACACTAACAGTCCGGCGCAGATGACGCTCAACCAGTATAACGACGAGTCGGGCGAAGGCTACTCCTTCTTCTCCACGGCTGCGAGCTATTCCTATTTCGTGGCCTTTGATCCTGCCAAAACGCTGAAGAAGATTTCTTCCTTTGAGGAAGTTCCCAACCAGAACCTTCACGGCATGAGTACGCCTGACCTGCTGATCATCACCGACAAGATGTACCATGAGCAGGCCGAGCGTGTTGCCCAGCTTCACCGCGCCGTCGATGGCATCGATGTCGTTGTCGCCGACCAGGACCAGGTGTTCAACGAGTTCTCCAGCGGCACCCGTGACGCCATGGCCTACAGGCTGATTTGCAAGATGCTGTATGACCGTGACGCCAACAAGTTCAAGAACCTGCTGCTGTTCGGTACGGGTTCGATGGACAACCGTGAACTTCTGGGTAAGCACGATGGTTATCTGCTCACCTATCAGAGTGACAACAGCAATAACGAGGATTATACATTCACTTCCGATGATTTCTTCGCATTCCTGAGCGACAATAGCGGCACCAACTTGTCTGTTGACAAGATGTGCATCGGAGTAGGCCGAATGACCTGCAATAATATCGACGAGGCGCGGACCGACGTCGATAAGCTGGTGGAGTATTACGCCAATCCCGATTACGGCGTGTGGCGCAACAACACAATTGTCATGACCGACTCTCCTGACAAGGGCCAGTACATGTTCCAGGGTGAAGGATATAAGAACCAGATCGACAATGAGCTGAACACGGGCATGAACGTCACCACGATTCACAACTCGCAATATCCGCGTTCGAACACACAGACTATTCCCCTTGAACGCAAGACGGCCTCGACAGCCAAGGAATTGTTGAAGCGCACGCTTGAGAGCGGTGCCTACTTCATCACCTATGTGGGGCATGCCGGTTCAATCGGTTTCACCAAGTACAATAACATGTGGGTCAACGGTGATGTGGCCAGCACTTCCTACAAGTATTATCCCATCATGTCAACGGCCTGCTGTAATGTCGCTCGCTATGATGTTGGTGGCCGTGGAATTGCCGAGCTCATGTTCCACAAGCCGGAAGGTGGTGCCATAGCACTGCTCACGACCGCACGCATGGTATATGCAAATAAGAATGACGTACTCAATACACTTTTCATCAACAGCTTGTTCAGCTACGATGCTAATGGCGTGATGCCGACCCTGGGAGAGGCTACCAGAATGGCCAAGTGTTCATATCCCGGTTCTGACACGAACAAGCTGATGTTCTATCTGCTGGGTGACCCCGCCATCAAGGTGAACTATCCCATATCCCGTTTCAACATCACCCGTGTGAACGACACCGACATGACCGATTCTGCCGCTGTGGCCGAAATCAGTCCACTGTCAAGGTTCGTTGTCAAAGCCAAAGTGGTGGACGAGGAGGGCAATCTTGACGAGAACTTCAATGGAGACGCCACGGCAACGCTATATGACAAGCAGGTGCTCTTTACCACCATTTCACAGAGTGTCAACGGCGTGAATGTTGACCGTGACATCTACTTCAACCGTGCCAAGCTGGCTGAGGTGACTGGCCGTGTTGTTAACGGTGTGTTCACCTGCAACATGATTGCGCCTAAGGCAACCATCGCACTCGATGAGGATGTTCTCATCCGCGTGTATGCCCACAAGGACAACTCTGACTATATGGTCAATGGCTTCACCAAGGAGGTGACTATGCTGCCCTATGACGAGGCCCTGGCGATCAGCGATGATGAATCCCCCGTTGTGACCTCAATGTTCATCAATGACGAGGCCACGTTCTCCAATGATGCCGTTGCCTCGACCGAGGCCATGCTCTATATCACAGCTACCGACAACGAGGGCATCAACATCCATTCCAACTCGATCGACAAGTGCATGTCGCTTGTGCTCGATGGCGGCAAACCCACTTATGCCGATGTATCCAGTTACGTGACCGTGTCTGACGAAGGAAGGGCAATCAGTATCGAGTATCCGTTGAAGAACCTGCCTGAGGGCATGCACACGCTCACCTATACGGTGTATGACCTATTGGGTAATTACACGACCCATACGATCAGTTTCCTCGTAGGTCAAGGCGGAACTGCCACCCTGGTGGCAGACAAGTGGCCCGCCTATAACAACGAGGAGGTATCGTTTGATCTGGAGACGAGCCTTGCTTTGTCTCCCGAGATGACAGTACGTGTGACCGACGCCACGGGACAGCTTGTTTGGATGACGACCACGAGCAGCTTCCCTGTGACCTGGGACATGAAGGACATGGACGGCAACCGCGTTCCAGGCGGCCTGTACCGCTACTTCGGCACGTATAACAACGGTGCGAACTACGGCGGCACGCCCATCAGCAAGCTCATCGTCCTTGATCCGGTCAAGACATCCGTCGACACCTCAGCCAAGTAAACGTTTTGAATACTATCTTACCATAGCAATAAAGTCATGAAAAAAAATATGTGCAGACTGTATCTTTTTAGGCTGGCGTTTACCGCCATGATGGCCGTCCTGTGTGCCGGCCATGCCAATGCGTTCAGTGTTTCCACTTTTGCATCCCAATCCAAGCTATCAACGGGCAAGTGGGTAAAGATTTCCATTCCCGAAACTGGCATTTATGAGATTACCTACGACGAATTGAGAGCCATGGGCTTTGACTCACCATCGCAGGTGAGACTTTACGGCCGTGGCGGATACCGCATCGGTGAGAAACTCAGCAATTCCTTTGTTGACGACTTGAAACCTGTTCCCGTCAAGCGCACCAACAATAAGATTGTGTTCTATGGTAAAGGTACTGTTAATTTTACTTTTAAAGGATATAGCTCCACCTATCATTACGAACGAGATTTCAATCCGTATAGCCAGGAAGGTTGTTATTTCCTTACCGAGGAATCTTCTACTGAACTTCGTGTGGGGAATAAGCCCGAGATAACCGCCGAGACTTATGTCAACATGCCCAACAGTCTCAATTTCATTTATCATGAGAATGAGCTGATATCTGTCGCTAACTCTGGTAAGGACATGCTGGGTGAGGAGTTCACCGACAATCCCGTCCTCATCGATTATTATCTCCCGGAATTGGTCGATAGCACTGTCGTCATCACCGAGGGTGTTGCCGCTTATGATTCCGAGTCTAAAAGTTATGCTCAAGCTGTGATTCATAGTGATGGCGGCACTGACACGACATCATTTATCAACAGCATATCGTCAATCAGTATGGTGTCTAGTGCTTCTACTGATAAGGTGTACTATAATCAGGCATCACCATACGGTTTCCTGAAATTGTCACATCCTGCCGAGCATGGACAATTTGAACCTTTTCTCAAGTTTGCTAAGGCAAATCACAACCTCACGCTCGCACGTTTGGATTATTTCATTTTGGGTTATCGGCAGCGAAACGTCATTCGCGAGGCGGATGACAACCAGCTCAGGATGGACTTTGCTTATCCCAATGGAAATGAGCGTGTCATGTTGCCCAATGCTGCGGCAACCACACAGGTCTGGTATGTTAGCAATCCCGATAATCCCACTCAGGTGACGCTTAACCAGTATAACGATGATAATGGCAGGGGATATGCCTTCATCTCGGGATCAAGCAGTTTTTCAAACTATATCGCATTTAATCCCGCGAAGAAGTTGAAGAAAATTTCTTCCTATGAGGTAGTACCCAACCAGAACCTTCATGGCATGACTACCCCCGAGTTACTGATTATCACTGACAAAATGTACCATGAGCAGGCCGAGCGGGTAGCTGACCTTCATCGCTCTATTGATGGCATTGAGGTCGCTGTAGTGGATCAAGACCAGGTATTTAACGAGTTTTCCAGCGGCACGCGTGATGCAATGGCCTACAGGCTGTTCTGCAAGATGCTGTATGACCGTGATCCATCCAAGTTTAAGAATCTGTTGCTGTTTGGCACTGGATCGGTGGACAACCGTGAGATATTGGGTCAGCATGAGGGATATCTGTTGACCTATCAGAGTGATGACAGCGGCAATGATACGAAGACCTATACTTGTGATGATTTTTTCGCTTTCCTCGATGACAATAGCGGTACAAATATGGCCACCGAGAAAATGCGTATCGGTGTGGGGCGCATCACCTGCTCCAGTGTTGAAGAAGCCCGCAATGATGTGGATAAGCTCATTGAGCATTACGCCACTCCTGACTATGGCGTGTGGCGCAACAATACCTTGATATTTAGCGATTGGCCTGATAATGGCGAATATGTCTATCATGGTGAGGGCTACAAGATGCTGATTGATAACGAGCTCTCTACGGGTATGCATGTCACGACTGTGCATAACGCCCAATATCCCCGTTCCAATGAACAGCCCAATGTCGAGTATGGTCGCAAGTTGGCCAATGTCGCTAAACAGCTGTTGAAGGAAACTTTTGAGAGTGGTGTTTATTTTGCCTCCTATGTGGGCCATGCAGGAGTTACGGGTTTCACCAAGTATAATAACATGTGGGTCACTAGCGATGTCGCCAGCACGTCCTACAAGCACCTGCCCATCATGTCTACCGCCTGCTGTGAAGTGGCGCGTTTTGACAGTGACAGCCGTGGTGTCGCCGAGCTCATGTTCCACAAGCGTGACGGTGGTGCTATCGCATTACTCACTACGGGTCGAACTGTGGGATCGGTCGGCAATGATACGTTGAACAGGTATTTCATTACGGGTCTTTTCAGCCATGCTGCCAATGGGTTGATGCCCACCCTCGGTAGTGCTTATATGTACTCCAAAAATGCTTTTAGGATTACTAATTATAACAAGATGAAGTTCTTCCTTCTGGGTGATCCCGCCATGAAGGTGAACTATCCGGTATCTTTGTTTAATATCACCAAGGTGAATGGCATCGATGTGACCGACACCTTGAATAAGGCTGAAATCAGCCCTCTGATGAAGTTTGATGTCGAGGCACAGGTGCTTGATGCTCAAGGAAATGTGGATAATACGTTCATTGGTGACGCGACATTGACTTTGTATGATAAGCAGGAGTTGTATGCCTGCTTCACGTTTGATCCGGATATTCCAATGCGCAATGTGTACTTCAACCGTGCTAAACTTGCTGAGGTTTCCGGCAGGGTGGTCAATGGTGTGTTCACGGGTCAGATGATTGCTCCCAAGTCCCCCGCGGCCTCCAACGAGGATGTCCTCTTGCGTATCTATGCCCACAAGGACAACTCCGACTATATGGTCAACGGCTTCACCAAGCAGATCACGATGCTCCCCTATGACGAGCAAGAGGCTCTGCAGGACGATGTAGCTCCTGTGATCAATACCATGTTCATCAATGATGAGGTCGCTTTCAGCAACGGAACCGTCGTTTCGCCCGAATCTATGCTCTATATCACGGCCAGCGATAATGAGGGAATCAATCTGCAGTCCAGTTCGGTGGACAACTGCATGATTCTTGAACTGGATGGCGGCAAGTCTTCCTATGCAGATGTCACCAGCTATGTGACAACTTCGGATGGCGCCAAGTCCATCAGCATCGAGTATCCGTTGACCCATCTGTCTGAGGGCATGCACACGTTGTCGTTCACGGTATTTGACGCTGTGGGCAATTCAAGCACACGCACCATCTCGTTTATGGTGGGCCAGAATGGAAAAGCCGAGATTGTGGCCGACAAATGGCCTGCATACAATAACGAGGAAGTGTCCTTTGACATAGAGACCAGCTTGTCGATGACTCCCGAGATGATCGTTCGCGTTACCGATGCTACAGGCGAGCTCGTGTGGATGACAACCACCAGCAGTTTCCCTGTGACTTGGGACTTGAAGGATATGAACGGCAATCGTGTGCCTGGTGGACTGTACCGTTACTACGGCACCTATAACAATGGCACCAACTATGGTGGAACTCCCATCAATAAGCTCATTGTCATTGAACCTGTCAAGACTGCCTTGAGACATTAATGCCTCCTGTGGTGACGGACGATAATTATTGACTAACACAATTGACTCTTGATGATATGCGAACAGTGAATAAACTTCAAGTGGCTTGTATGATTGCCCTGGCCGTGTTCTTCATGGCATCGGCCAAAGCGGCTAGTCTATATCAGTTTGCGATGCAGTCTAAGCTGGCTACTGGAAAGTGGGTGAAGATCTTCATACCTGAGACTGGAGTATATGAAATCACAGTTGAGGAGTTGAGCGAGATGGGATTTGACAACCCTTCAAAGGTGAGGGTTTATGGCCAGGGAGGTTACCCCATCAGCGAGGTCCTCAATGCATCCAGTGTCGATGACTTGCAGTTGGTACCCGTATTGAGATCAAATAAACGGATTTGTTTCTATGCCAACGGACCCATCCGTTTCTCTCTGACTGGATCAGGAGCTACAGCACATTTCAAGCGGGAATATAACCCCTATGCGCTTATGGGATGTTATTTCCTTACCGAGGAAGACTATGCCAACGACGGCATCAAGACGGCAGATAGCTCTATTCTGGGTGACGACTATGTCAATGAGCCCACTACGCTCAGTATGTTCTATCATGAGAAGGATCTTGTGTCTCTTGCCCTGTCAGGTAGGGAAATGATTGGCGAGAACTATCTCAACTCCAGCTTGAAGGTGAATTATTACTTGCCGAACCTTGCTGATAGCACCATCGTCGTGAATACTGCGGTTGCCTGCCACTCATCTAAAACAGCTAGTGCCGGTTGTGCCATCTATAGTAATGGAGCTTGCGATACTGTGCCTTTCAGCTCTTTATCTTCAAGCATTTATGGCATTCCCAGTAGCGACAACAGCACTTATTACACGATCTATAGTCCCTATGCTGCTGTGCGGTTAACACATCCTGATGAAAGAGGCCAATTCGAGCCTTTTGTCACAGTGTTAGACCCGAGTACCCAGATAAAAGTCTTGAGGCTCGACCATGCCATCATTACCTATAAGCGCCGCAATGTGGTTAATGGGAGCGACTATAACCAGCTCGCGATGACCTATGATAAGGTCTCTGGGAATGAGCGATTCCAATTGCCTGAAGCCTCTGCTGGTCTGGTCGTATGGGACGTTAACGATCCATATCATCCCAAGAAGGTCACCACTGTTTCCTACAGCGATGAATCGGGAAAGGGTGTTTATTTCACATACCCCCAGACAGACTCTCCTTGCTCGTTCGTCGCATTTAACATGTCTAAACCGTTGAGGAAGATTTCTTCCTATCAGCAGATCGAGAACCAGAATCTTCACGGCATGGCCGTGCCCGATTTGCTCATCATCACCGATAAGTTGTATCTTGAACAGGCCCAGCGCGTAGCCGACCTTCATCGGAATGTTGATGGCATCACTGTAGCTGTGGCTGAGCAGGATCAGGTATTCAATGAGTTCTCCAGCGGTACCCGTGATGCCATGGCCTACAGGTTGCTTTGCAAGATGCTGTATGATCGGAACCACACGAAATTCAAGAACCTGCTGTTGTTTGGGACTGGCCTGGTTGACAACCGTGAGATTCTGGGCAAGCATGAGGGTACGATACTGACCTACCAGAGTGTGAGGAGTGATAATAAGAATGCCACCTACACAACCGATGATTTCTTTGGATTTCTCACTGATTACTCGGGTTCCACCCTTTCAAGTGACAAGCTGAGCATCGGAGTGGGGCGCGTCACATGTGCCAACATCGAAGAGGCACGTAATGATGTCGATAAGCTGGTGGAGTATTACGCCAATCCCGATTATGGCGTGTGGCGCAATAATGCCGTTTCCATCAGTGACTCGCCCGACAACGGCCTGTACATGCTGCATGGCGAGTACTACAAGGATATTCTCGTCAATCAGCTTAAAACGGGCATGAACGTCATGACTATCCACAACTCACAATATCCTCGTACGACCAACGATCCCGCAATCTCAATGAGCCATCAATACGCTTCTACGGCTAAACAGCTGTGGAGCCAGTGCCACAAGAACGGAATGTATTATACCACCTATGTGGGACATGCCGGCTCAATCAGCTTTACCAAGTACAGCAATATGTGGGATGCGGTCGATGTGATGAACACCAGCTACAAGCATATTCCCATCATGTCAACAGCCTGCTGTGACGTGGCACGATTTGACAGTGGCTCGCATGGCATTGCCGATCTCATGTTCCACAAGCGCGATGGTGGTGCTATCGCTTTGCTTACTTCCAATCGCAACGTGACCGCGGCAAGTAATGATGTGCTCAACTGCAATTTCATCAGGGGCATTTTCAACTATCACACGACGCACAAGATGACTACTCTGGGTGAAGCCTATAAGTCTGCCAAGACGTCTTTCACCTATTCCGATATGAATAAGCTGATGTTCTTCCTGCTGGGCGATCCCGCCATCAAGGTGAATTATCCGATTCCCTTGTTCAAGGTCACTAAGGTGAATAATACCGATGTGACTGACTCGGAGGCGATGGCGCAGATCGGTCCGCTCGTCAGGTTTGATATTGAGGCACAGGTAACGCGTGGACAGAATCAACTGGATACGTGGTTCAACGGTGATGCTACGGTCACGCTCTATGACAAGGAGGTCTATTTCACTACGGTGAGTGGTCAGTCCGACGGTAAGAACAGGACGCTGGATGTTTATTTCAACCGTCCCAAACTTGCCGAAGTGAGCGGACGTGTGGTCAACGGATTGTTTAGGGGTCAGATGGTCGTGCCTGCCGCTCCATTGGCATCGGGAGACACCGTGCTCTTGCGGGTTTATGCCCATAAGGACAATACCACAGTCATGGTCAACGGCTTTACTGAGCAGATTGTCATGCTCCCCTTTGACAGTCAGACGGCCATTGCTGACGGCACCCCACCGGTAATCGAGACCATGTTCATCAACGATGAGGAGACATTTACCAACGGAGCCGTGGTTCCTGTCAATTCCATGCTGTACATCCACGCCACCGACAACGAGGCCATCGATGTGCAGTCCAACGCCATTAATCACTTTATGACCTTGCTGCTTGATGGTGGCAGTCCATCCTATTCGGACGTGGTGAGCTATGTCAAGGCCGGTATGGACGGAAAGTCGATCGACATCGAGTATCCCTTGAACAACCTTCCCGAAGGCTTGCACACGCTCACCTATACGGTGTATGACCTCTTGGGCAATTACACCTCACGCTCCATCAGCTTTGTGGTGGGTAATGGTGAGTCAGCAACGTTGGTTGCCGATAAGCTGCCGGCAAAAGTGGGTGAACAGGTGAACTTTGACTTGCAGACCGCAATGGAGGGACTTCCCGAGTTTACCGTTCGTGTGACCGATGCTGTCGGCCATCTCGTGTGGTTAACTAAGGCGTCCAGTTTCCCCATCTCATGGGATATGAAGGACAAGGATGGCAACGCTGTGCCTGCGGGACTATACCGCTACTTTGGTACCTATAGCGACGGCGTTAACTGTGGCGGCACACCCATCGGCAACCTCATCGTTATCGAACCTGTTAAGGTCGCCGAAGAGTCAGATTAGAGCTCATGTTCCCTATAAAAACAATATTGCGGCTGCATCCCGGGATGCAGTCGCAATAATTTTTTACTTGAATCAATAATCTGATTACTCGCCGGGAGCGATAGCGCCGGTGGGGCAAGCGTCAGCGCAAGTGCCACAATCCAAGCAGGTGTCGGGATCGATCGAATAGATGTCGCCTTCCTTGATTGCGTCGGCGGGACATACTGACTGGCAAGTTCCACATGCCACGCAGCTATCAGAAATTACGTAAGCCATATTAAAGTGTTTTTAAAGTGAATAAGTTATTAATATTAATAAAGTAAACAGTTCGACAAAAGTAGTGCTTTTATTTGAACTGAAAAGCATTTTTAGATGTTTTTTATTGCTTGACGGTCTTTTTTTGGTTTTTGTACACGTTTGTCACACAAATTTTGTACCTTTGCTTATAGCGAAAGTAGGCTGCGCCTCGGGATAATC
Organism: uncultured Prevotellaceae bacterium; assembly: GCA_947306175.1. Lineage (GTDB taxonomy): Bacteria > Bacteroidota > Bacteroidia > Bacteroidales > Muribaculaceae > Sodaliphilus. The sequence goes on along the minus strand of CAMZFV010000030.1, from coordinate 8,880 downwards.
AAAACAAGTTTTGTTCTCCTCTCGGCTTGCGCTACCTTTGCTTACAGCGAAAGTAGGCTGCACCTCGGGATAATCAAAACAAGTTTTGTTCTCCTCTCGGCTTGCGCTACCTTTGATATATAAGTGGCTTAAAGGTTTAATGCCATCATAATTTTTTTAGAACTATGAATACTATGGACTGGAAAGATGCCTTGGGCAAAGCGTTCAACGTGCCCGTCCCCGATGAAAATGCAGCGCCCGAAGTGACTGAGCAACAGGATAATGGCGATGCCCGTCAGCAGCAAGACTCCACGCGCCTTGACATCGTCCTGGAGCGCAAGGGTCGTGGCGGCAAGCAGGCAACCATCATCACGGGTTTCACCTGCGACGACGAGGCCCTCAAGCAGTTGGCTTCTAAGCTCAAGTCTAGCTTGGGAGTAGGGGGTAGTGCCCGTGGTGGCGAGATATTGATTCAAGGTGATTTCCGCCAGCGTGTGTTCGAACTGCTCAAGCAGATGGGCTTCAAGGCACGCATTATATAATGAGATAGGAGATGAACCGACCGTTGAACAATAACAAGGATCGCAATCTGCTGGTGCTCAAGGCCTCGGCAGGCTCTGGCAAGACCTATAATCTAGCATTGCAGTACATCAAGCACCTGCTGTTCACTACCGACGAGGAAGGACAACTGGTGCCGCGCCGCCGTGAGGGCGACAAGCACATTCTCAACGCTCACAGGCTCTTGTTGGCCATCACGTTTACCAACAAGGCGACCGATGAGATGAAGGAACGCATCATCAAGGAACTGGACGCCCTGGCCAGGCCTGGTGTGCATAGCGATTACCTCGATGGGTTCATCAGCGAGTCGGGATTGACCGAGACACAGGTGCGGGCATTAGCCCGACAGGCGCTCAACGAGTTGCTCTTTGACTACAGCAACTTCAACGTGAGCACCATCGACTCGTTCTTCCAGACCATCCTGCGCAATTTCGCGCGAGAGCTGGACCGCGACTTCAACTACGACATCCAGCTCGACGATGTCTATGCCGTGCGCGTGGCGATTCACAATTTCCTGCTCTCGCTAGGGCAGGAGGGCAAGCCCACCGATGTGGACAACTGGGTCAAGGAATACCAGCAGCACCTCATCCATGGCGACCCCGACAAGAAAACCTGGGAGTTCTTCAATGATGGCGGCGATTTCCTCAAGTTTGCCAAGCAGATCAATACCGAGGTCTTCCGCAGCAAGATGGGCGACATCCGCGACTACCTGGGGCATGTCGATGAGCAAGGCGGGTTTGTGAGCGACTTTTCCCGCATCCGCGCCTTCAAGACCTTTGTCAGGCGGGTGGTCGAGGCCTGTGGGACAGAACAGCAGCAGGCGCTGGATGTTATTCTGAACGCTCTGCGTCCGTTGGCACCCACTTTCTATAAGGGCAGGAAGTTCTATAACATCATGGCCGATGAGGAAAACATCGCGACGATTCTCAAGGACTTTGATATCGATAAGATAACCAGCCAATTCACGCCCAAGCTGATGCCTGGAGACGACGTCCTTGAACATCTTGCCCAATTGATAGGCGCCTACGCCCGCATCGAGGTGGTAGCATCGATGTTCAGGGCGATTGAGAAGGATTTGGGGCTCTTGGGCATGTTGGCGATGATTGATGTGTTCCTGGAGCGCTACCGCCATGAATCCAACTCAATTCTCATCAGCGACACCAATGAGTTGATCGGCACCGTCCTCGAGAGCGGCTCCAACTTCATCTATGAGCGGGTGAGCACGAGCATCGCTCACTTCATGATTGACGAGTTCCAGGACACGAGCACCAAGCAGTATGAGAATTTCCGTGATTTGCTCGACAGCAGTCTGGCAAGCGGCAATTTCAATATGCTCATCGGCGATGCCAAGCAGTCGATTTACCGCTTCCGCAACGCCGACCCGTCGGTATTCAGGGAGAAGGTCAACACGGATTTTGACAGCCACATCTATCAGCCTCCCGTCAAGCCCGGCGAACCCACATCGACCAATTACCGCAGTTCCAGTAACATCATCGATTTCAATAACAGCTTCTTCGAGTTCATCAGGCAGCTTTATCCCGAGTTTCCCGAAGATGTCGTGCAGGCCAAGCCTAAGGATATCGACGAGAAAAAGGTCCCGGGCTATGTGAGGCTGCTCCCATGTAACTATGGCAAACTGATGATGGACCCCGTCATCAGCGAGGCCGCAGCAATCGGTTCCGATGATTATGACCCCGACAAGGTGGACCTGCTGGCGGTGTTGCCAGGCTACCTGCTCAGGCTGCACCAGCGTTATGACTGGGGCAAAATCGGCATTCTCGTGAACACCAATGCCCAGGGCAATGCCATTGTCAAGCGCATTCTGGATTACAACCGTTGTACCACGGGCGAGACCATCAACATCATCTCGGGCGAATCGCTGTTGTTGAGCAATTCGCCAGTGGTGAGGCGCATCATCGCCATGTTGCGTTTCATCGACATCAGCCAGTTCAGCCAGGGTGATGACGAGGAGGACGAGGATACTACCCGTGAGATGAGCCGCTTCAACCGCAACAGGGCGAGCGATCAGCGCCTCTATGCCGCGATGGGTGAGTTCATTCGTCAGGTAGGCGCCAACGAGGGGAATGACCCGCTGGAAAATGGTAAGATACTGGAGCAGTGCCTTTCGACTTCAGCCCAGCCGTCTGCTGAAGGCGCTGGTAATCCGCAGACCCCTAACTACGACGAAATCCTGCGCCGCCTCTTGCCGTCCTCTGGCGAACTCACCACGCTGGTGAGCATTGTCGAGTCCATCATCGCCTATTTCAAGAGCGACGCTGCAACGAGCGGCGATGTTGATAACGAGACGGCTTTCCTGCTGGCTTTCCAGGATGCTGTCCTGCAGTTCTCGTCGATGCGCAATGGTGGCAGCGTCAGGGAGTTCCTCAAGTATTGGGACGATAACAAGGAAAAGCTCACTGTGGCTTCCCCAACGACGAGTGATGCCGTCAACATCATGACCGTCCACAAGTCCAAGGGACTTGAATTTGACTGTGTTGTCCTCCCCTATGCCAACTGGCAAATCAATGACAATAGCCGCGAGGAGCATTACTGGATGACGCGTGAGGCCTTTGCTGATGTCATGACCGTATTGCCGCCCTCAGTGACGCCTTGCGACCTTGATTTGGTGCCCCCGCTGGTGAGGGTGGGGAAGAAGCCCCTGGTCATGCTGTATGACGAGGGTTGCTTTGGCCCTCAGGCACGAGCCTTCATCAGTGAACAGCGTGCTGCGGTGATCATCGACAACCTCAACAAGACCTATGTGGCCATGACTCGCCCCCGCTCCGAGTTGCACATCTTCTGTGACGAAGGCCTGATCAATGAACTCAAGCCGCTGCTCTTGGACTATGTCAAGAACACCGCCATGATGGCCCCCGTCATCGATGCCGCGGGCGAGCCTACAGGCTGGTACGAGATGGGCGAAATCTCCACGCGGGAGCAGCTTGACAGCAAGCGTGAAAAGATAACCCAGGTGGCGACCACCTGCCCGATTTCCCGCTATGTCGTCAATAACCTCCCGTCCGACTTGCACGTCAGGGTGGATCATGCCGCCAGCACCAGTATCAAGGAAGGTATCCGCATGCACAGCGTCCTGAGCCGCATCAACGACCGCAACGATGTGGACCGCGTCATCGCCACGGCCCTCAAGCACGGCATCATCACCACCAACCCCGATGATGTCTGCAACCTCGATAACGTCAACGCCCACGTGCGAGGTCCCATCATGGATCCCTCCAGCCCCGTTTATGGCTGGTATGACCCCGCCAACAAGGTCTATAGCGAACGCACCATCTCCACCGCCAGCGACAGCCTGTGGGACGAGGACGGCATCGAGAACCTGCGCCCCGACCGCATCATTCTCCGTCCCGACGGTACCCTCCACGTCATCGACTACAAGAGCGGCCAGCGCGACGACAAGCGCTACCTGCGCCAGTTGAACCGCTACATGGCCAAGTTGCGCCTCATCTTCCCCGCCACCCCCATCCACGGCCACCTGTGGTACCTTCTCGAGGACGCCGTCCTCGATGTGCCATCCCAGTAGAGACGCAAAATCTTGCGTCTCAGTAAACTAAGGACTAAAAACTAAGGACTATTAATACTAAATACAACTACTTATGAAAAAGTTTTTTCTCTTAAAAATGTTGACTGTGATGGCGAGTGTGATGTATGCGATGAGCACATTCGCTGCCACGGCTCCCTATGTGGTGTACACATACGATGATAACACGTTGACGTTCTATTATGACGATCAGCGGGATTCGCGCCCTGGCTACGCACTGAGCCTGAATTCGACAAACGATCAGCCTGACTGGTGGGAGTATGGCTTTAGCGGTGGTGTTGTCAGTGTAGTGTTTGACCCGTCATTTGCCGATGCCCGTCCCACGACAACTTTCAGGTGGTTTTACGAAATGTCGAAACTCGAGAGCATTACCGGATTGAATTACCTCAACACTTCCGCGGTGACAAACATGAGTTCAATGTTCGGTAAATGTTCCATTTTGACGAGGGCTGACGTGAGCGGCTTTAACACCTCCAACGTGAAAGAGATGGCTGGCATGTTCTATGAATGCCGCAAGATTGACAGCCTTGATGTGAGCAATTTTGACACCAGGAATGTCGAAACCATGGGTTCAATGTTCTATAATTGTTACAATTTGTCGGGCATTGATGTGAGCGGCTTTAACACCGCCAATGTAAAAACCATGGGTGGCATGTTCTCTGGATGCCGCAAGATTGGGAGCCTTGATGTGAGCAGCTTCGACACCAGGAAAGTCGAAAACATGAATTCATTGTTCTATGACTGCTCCAGTCTGACGAGCCTTGACGTGAGCAATTTCAATACTGTGAACGTCAAAACCATGAATGCTATGTTTGGTAACTGCTCCGGTTTGACAAGCCTTGACGTGAGTAATTTTGACACCTCCAGCGCTACAAACATCAGTTACATGTTTGTAAGCTGCTCTGGTCTGACGAGCCTTGATTTGAGCAGTTTCAATACCGAGAATGTGACCAACATGGCAGCGATGGTTTCGCATTGCAGTCATTTACAGACTCTTGATATCAGTAGTTTCAACACGTCTAATGTGACCAACATGGATTATATGTTCTGGGGCTGCGTACGTCTGCCCAGCTTGGATGTGAGACATTTCAACACCGAGAATGTGACGTCGATGCAGTACATGTTAGCCGATTGCGATTCGTTGACCAGCCTTGACGTGACCCATTTCAACACGTCTAACGTGACCAACATGTACTGTATGTTCTATAGCAGTAGCGGTTTGACCGAACTTGACGTGACGCACTTCAACACCAACAACGTGACCAATATGGCGAGAATGTTCTGGGGCTGCAAGGGTTTGACCACCCTTGACCTAAGCAACTTCAACACCTCCCAAGTGACTACTATGGAAAGTATGTTTAGGGATGCTTCCGGTTTAACCAGCCTTGATTTGAGCAACTTCGACACTAGGCAGGTGACGAGTATGGAAGATATGTTCTACGGTTGCACAGGATTGACAAGCCTTAACTTGAGCAGTTTCAGCAACGAGAACGTGACCACCATGTATCACATGTTTTGCAGTTGCTGGAGTTTGACGAGTCTTGACTTGAGCAATTTTGGCACACCCAAGGTGACAAACATGGATTCCATGTTTTGGGGGTGCAAGGGTTTGACCAGTCTTGACTTAAGCAACTTCGACACTGGACAGGTGACGACGTTGTCAGAAATGTTTGGCGATTGTACCAACTTGACAAGCATAAACCTGAACAGTTTCAATACTCAGAAACTGACATCTCTGTATCGGACATTCAAGGATTGCAGCAGTTTGACGAGTCTTGACTTGAGCAGTTTCAATACACCAAAACTATCGCTCATCAATGAGATGTTTAATGGTTGTAGCAACCTTGTCACCATCAAGGTGGGCGAAGGTTGGACCACTGCGCACCTCTCGAATTTCAATAGCGACTATATCGTGTTTGATGGTTGTACAAGACTCGTGGGAGGTAAAGGAACGGTTTATGATTCCCGCCACAAGGACAGGTCATATGCCCACATCGACGGTGGAACCAGCAATCCTGGTTACTTTATCGATGCTTCAGCGCCTGATCCTGGCGACCTGAACAGCGACGGTGCCATCTCCGTCAGCGACGTGACGGCACTCATCGACCTCCTGCTTGCTGGCGAAACCAACTACAATTTTGCCGCCGACGTCAACCGCGACGGAACCGTATCAGTCTCTGACGTTACCTTCCTCATCGACACACTACTGAGCAACAACTAAAATAAACTACGAATTACCCGAATTTAGCGAATAGCTTCCGCCCCTTTTATCAAACAACTCAAAGTCTGATAATGGGGGCGGAAGCACTCCTTTTTTCAAACAACAAAGACAACTTTATTAACTAATGGGGACAACTTTTTTAGTTGTCTCCTGCTGTCAAAAGGCAATGGGTGGTTTTTTGCCTATTTTTTACAAACCATTGAATTTCAAGAGTTGTTTTATCCTGTTCAAATCAAAAGGGGTAGTGCGCGATCATCAATGAATGTTAAAAGCATGTCAAGGACCTCCAGTGCAAAGGTACAAAACACAAAGATGGCTCCACCATGACAAAAAGTTTTTATAGGCTTTAGGCTTTATAAAACTACGAATTACGCTAATTATACTAATTGGCATCCGCGCACATCAGATAATGAAGACAATAAATACAATAAATACTAAGGCATCAGCTCTCTTTATAAAACTGTGAACCTTTAGTTCGGTTTAGCCAAGTCGATAAATTCGTTTATATATTAAAGTTGTCCAAGTTGTAGTTAAGTTGTCCGTGTTGTTTGAAAAATGAACGCGGATGCCTTTTGTTTAATTCGCGAAATTCGTAGTTAAAAAACTTTTTTACTATCTTTGCAGTTTGAATTGTAAAATTAGGAGATTGATTATGTCGATTGATAATATACTTGCACAGGCTACCGCTCAGGCGGTGAAGGAGTTGTATGGCGTGGACTTTCCCGCCGAGAAGATCGTGCCCCAGACGACTAAGAAGGAATTTGAGGGCAACGAGACGATTGTCGTGTTTCCGTTCCTGAAGGCGTCGCACAAGGCGCCCGACGTGACGGCGCAGGAGATTGGGGAGCACATGCTGGCCCATTGCGAGGCCGTTGAGAAGTTCAACGTCATCAAGGGCTTCCTGAATATCACCATCAAGCCGTCGTTCTGGACGGGTGTGTTGATGCACGTTGCCGAGACCCCCAATTACGGCTTCAAGGCCGCTACCGACGACAGTCAGCTGGTGATGATCGAGTATTCCTCGCCCAACACCAACAAGCCCCTGCACCTGGGACATGTGCGCAATAACCTGCTGGGTTACAGCCTTTCCAAGATTATGGAGGCTAACGGCTACAAAGTGGTCAAGACCAACATCGTCAACGACCGCGGCATCCATATCTGCAAGTCGATGCTGGCCTGGCTCAAGTGGGGCAACGGCGAAACGCCAGAGTCCGCTGGCAAGAAGGGCGACCACCTGATCGGCGACTTCTATGTGGCCTTCGACAAGCACTACAAGGCCGAGATCAAAGAGTTGGTCGAGAAGGGCATGACCCCCGAAGAGGCCGAGAAGCAGGCTCCCCTCATCCAGGAGGCCCACGACATGCTGCGCCGCTGGGAGGCTGGCGACTCCGAGGTGCGTGCCCTGTGGGAGCGCATGAACGGCTGGGTGTATGCCGGCTTTGACGAGACCTACAAGCGCATGGGCGTCGAGTTCGACAAGATCTACTACGAGAGCGACACCTATATTGTGGGCCGTGACACCGTGCTCGAAGGTCTGAAAAAGGGCATTTTCTACCGCAAGGATGACAATAGCGTGTGGGCCGACCTGACACCCGAAGGCCTTGACCACAAACTGCTGCTGCGCAGCGACGGCACCTCGGTCTATATGACCCAGGACATCGGTACCGCCCAGTTGCGCTACAAGGACTATCCCATCGACCGCATGATCTATGTGGTGGGCAACGAGCAGAACTACCACTTCCAGGTACTCTCACTGTTGCTCGACAAGCTCGGCTTCAAGTGGGGCAAGGATCTAGTACACTTCTCTTACGGTATGGTCGAACTGCCTAACGGCAAGATGAAATCCCGTGAGGGCACCGTTGTCGATGCCGACGAGCTCATGGACGAGATGATTGCCACCGCCACCGATATGGCCAATGAGCCCGGCCGCCTGCAGGGTGTGCCCGAGGATGAGCGCGACGAGGTCCTGCGCAAGATCGGCCTGGGCGCCTTGAAGTACTTCATCCTCAAGGTGGATCCGAGGAAGACCATGCTGTTCGACCCCAGCGAGTCCATCGACTTCAACGGCAACACGGGTCCCTTCATCCAGTACACTTATGCCCGCATCCAGTCGGTGCTGCGCAAGTGCTGTGACGACTACAAGGCCGTGGACATCAGCGCTGTGGCTCCCAACGAGAAGGAGACTTCGCTGATTCAGAAACTCGCCGACTTCACCACCGTCGTTGCCGATGCCGGACGCAACTACAGCCCTGCGCTCATCGCCAACTACGTCTATGACCTGGCCAAAGAGTACAACCAGTTCTACCACGACTGCAGCATCCTCAAGGAGCAGGACACCGCCGTGCGATGCTTCCGCCAGCTGCTGAGCGAGACTGTTGCCGACGTCATCAAGCGCGGCATGTCGTTGCTCGGCATCGAGATGCCCGAACGGATGTGATTTATTCATTTGCGCCTATTGGCGCAAATGAAGTTTAGAGTTTAGAGTTTAGGGTTTAGAGTTTGACAAAGGTTTGTTTTTCGCACACCGCAACGGAGTTGCGACTTATGCTACAAACTTTGTCGA
>CAMZFV010000029.1 GCA_947306175.1 uncultured Prevotellaceae bacterium | reverse complement strand
CGATGAGGACAACAACAGTGCTTGGGTTGAGACCACCGTTACCATCCCCGCTCTGACCTACGCTCCCGAGCCCGCATTCCGCGAGGCTGACGGCAAGCTCTATGCCGAGAAGGAAGGCTACACCGTTAACATGCAGATGCTGGTTGACGGCGAATGGCAGGATGTTGCTAACCCCTACGAGTTGCCCGCTAAGCAGGATGTTGCTCAGGAAATCAAGTTCCGTGCTCAGACCGTTGCCAACGATGAGGACAACAACAGTGCTTGGGTTGAGACCACCGTTACCATCCCCGCTCTGCCCCAGCCCGATGATCTGACTGGTGAACTCATTATCAGCGACTGCACCGAGGGTCTGAATGGCGAAGGTCCTGGTGGTTACTTCACCGTAACCTATAATGGTCCCGAGACCGTTGAGATCGCTGTTACCTACGAGACTGGCGCTAAGGCTGCTCTCGAGCCCAATGATGAAGGCAAGTATCGTCTGCCCAACTACGGTACCTATGACGTGAAGGCTGTTGCTTCTGCAACCAGTTACAACGACAAGGAGGCTACCAAGACTCTCGTATGGCGTCAGCCCGAGTCACAGCCCGCTACCGAGGTTGAAGTTACCAAGAACGACGACCACACTACCGTAACTCTGACTCCCAATGGTAACAATCCCGTTATCGAGGGTGGCAATACTCTGACTCGTCCCGAGTACGGTCAGGGTGACCAGACTGTTACCGTTACCGTTACCACCACCGACGAAGGCTATGCTCCCAAGACCGTTGAGATCGAGGTAGTAATTCCTGAGCAGCTGCCCACTCCCGAGATCCAGGTAACCGAGACGCCTGTTGACGCATGGCTGATTGGTGATGGCACCGCCGAGAATCCCTATCAGGAAGGCACTGAGGAGAATGGCGCTACCCTGCATCACGGTACCGCTTATGTGCTGAACTTCGATGTTCCCGCTGGTTATGAGGTACACTTCACCTTGAATGGCGAAGAGCATGTTTGGGATGGCCAGCCCTACGAACTCGAGGGTGAAGGCAATGTTGATATCGTAGCTTGGGTTGTTGCTGGCGACGACGAGTCACCCAGAGATACGGATAACGTAACCCTGATTCACAACAACTTCACCGGCGTTAACGAGCTGATGAACGGCAAGGCTGTTGCTGGCGTACGCTACTTCAACCTCGCTGGTCAGGAGATGCAGGAGGCTAACGGCATCACCATCGTCGTTACCACCTACACCGACGGCACCACCAGCGCTGTTAAGGTGATGAAGTAATCCACAGGATTATCAATCATTAATTCAATAAAAAAGAGCGACCCCCTGCGGGCCGCTCTTTTTTTCATCCCCTTTTTCAGACAACACCGACAACAATAATCGACAAGTAGGGACAAAACAAGTTGTCCCCATTTGTCAAACAAGTTGTCCCTGTTGTCTGATAACTAGAATGCGGAGGCCAATTCGTATAATTCGTTTAATTCGCGTAATTCGTAGTTAAGAAAAGGGAAAAAAGTATTATCTTTGCAGGTTATTTAATCAGTATAGAAGTGGAAACAAGATACATCTTTGTGACGGGAGGCGTTGTCTCCTCCCTCGGTAAGGGCATTATCGCCTCCAGCATCGCACGGCTGCTGCTCTCGCGCGGCTACAGCGTCACCTGCCAGAAGTTCGACCCCTACATCAACATCGACCCAGGGACGTTGAACCCCTATGAGCACGGCGAGTGCTACGTCACCGTCGATGGCCACGAGGCCGATCTCGACCTCGGCCATTACGAGCGCTTCACCAACATCAAGACCACCCGTGCCAACAACGTCACCACTGGCCGCGTCTATCAGAGCGTCATCGACAAGGAGCGCCGTGGCGACTACCTCGGCAAGACCGTGCAGATTATCCCGCACATCACCGACGAGATCAAGCGCGACGTCAAGCTGCTCGGCACCACCGGCAAATATGACTTCGTCATCACCGAGATTGGCGGTACCGTCGGCGACATCGAGGCACTGCCCTTCATCGAGGCCATCCGTCAGCTGCGCTGGGAACTCGGCAGGCGCTGCATCTGTGTCCACCTCACCTACGTCCCCTACATCGCCGCTGCCAAGGAGCTCAAGACCAAGCCCACGCAGCACAGCGTCAAGCTGCTGCAGCAGGAAGGTATCCAGCCCGACGTCCTCGTGCTGCGCACCGAGCACCAGCTGCCCCCCGCCATGTTGAAGAAGGTCGCACAGTTCTGCAACGTCAGTGCCGACGCCGTCGTGCAGTCCCTCGACGTCCCCACCATCTATGAGGTTCCCCTCATGATGCACCAGCAGAGCCTCGACAACATCATCATCGAGAAGACAGGCCTCGAGGTCAAGGGCGAACCCGATCTCACCAAGTGGAACGACTTCCTCGCCAAGCTCAAGGGAGCCGAGAAGGAGGTGCGCATCGGACTCGTCGGCAAGTACGTCTCCCTGCAGGATGCCTACAAGAGCATCGACGAGAGCCTCCTGCACGCCTGCGCCTACCATGACCGCCGCCTCAAGCTCGACTACATCAACAGCGAGCACATCACCGACGCCAACGTGGAAAAACTCCTCGCCGGGCACGACGGCATCGTCGTCGCCCCAGGCTTCGGCCAGCGCGGCATCGAGGGCAAGTATGTCGCCCTCAGGTGGTGTCGTGAGCACGACGTGCCCACCTTCGGCATCTGCCTCGGCATGCAGTGCATGGTCATCGAGTTTGCACGCAACGTCCTGGGCATGGCCGACGCCAACAGCACCGAGATGGACGCCAAGACCACCCACAACGTCATCGACCTCATGGAGGACCAAAAGACCGTCACCAACCTGGGCGGCACGATGCGCCTGGGCGCCTACGCCTGCCGCGTCAAGTCTGGCACGAAGGTTGCAGAGGCCTATGGCAAGACCGACATCGAGGAACGTCACCGCCACCGCTTCGAGTTCAACGACGAGTACCGCAAGCAATTCGAGGCAGCGGGCATGACCATTGCGGGTGTGAACCCCGAGAGCGGACTGGCCGAGGTCATCGAGCTCACCGGCAACCGCTGGTACATCGGCACCCAGTACCACCCCGAGTACTCCAGCACCGTCCTCAACCCCCACCCCCTCTTCATGTCCTTCATCAAAGCTGCCATCTCCACCCCCACCACCTAACATCATATTTTATCGCCCTGCGGGCGAGAAATTAAACAAAATTATTTTAAAAATTTAACAAGACATCACTGCCAATATTAGCCATTCATGATGACTATAGCAGATATCAATAAGCGCTGTTTATCGTTTTACACGATTACGGGTCTTGCGATGCAAGTGCATGCCGAGTATCATCCCGGTTTGCTGGAATCAGCTTACGAAGCCGCTTTGGTCTATCTGCTTCATCAACAGAATTTACAGGTTGAGGAGCAAGTGAACTTGCCAATCTACTGGAAAGATGTAAAGTTGAGCAAGAATTATTGCATGGATTTGGTGGTTAACAGTGATACCATCATTGAATTGAAGGCTGTTAAGTATATAAGTAATGACCATAGAAAGCAATTATGGAACTACATGCACTTGACTCACATGCCTTTTGGCCTGTTATTCAATTTTGGTTGTGAGAGCCTTTTCAGTGAGTGGTATTACCGGAAAGATGATGGGAAAATCATAAAACTGAATTGGCATGATAACAAACTGAAAAATGAGCTTGAGTGTCTAATATGATTTTGTTTAATTTTATAATAAATTTTTGTTTAATTTCTCCGCGCCTAGCGCGGATAGAAAACAGGAGTAGAACCGCAGAAGAAGTTTATTTTTTAAAATAAATTTTTGTTTAATTTCTCCGTGCGTAGCGCGGATAAAAAACAAGAGTCGAATATAGAGTATAATGGATAAGAACACTTTGATTGGAATGTTGTTGATGGGACTCGTCATCTTCGGGTTCATGTGGCTGCAGAAGCCCAGCGAGGCCGAGCTTGCCGAGCGTCAACGACAAATGGACTCCATCGCTGCCGTACAGCGGGCTGAGCAGCAGCGAGACATCGCAGCGGGTGACGTGGACACCCTCAGTAACGACGAGATGACCCACCTCGTGGGCGTCCTGCAGAATATGCCCGAGGGCAATGCCGCCATCAACAGCGACGGCGTCATGCTCTCGCTCAAGGACGGAAAGGTGGACGGCACAGTCACCATCGGTGGCAAGACCGTCAAGTGGGACGAGGTCACCGCCCATGAGAGCGCCGACCCCGCCACCCACAACCTCGCCGTGCAGGCCGTGCAGCGGGCTATCGAGATGTATGCCCGCAACGGCTCCTTTGCCGCTTCGCTCACGGGTACCGAGCAGACTGTCACCCTCGAGAACGACTCCCTCAAGGTCGAACTCTCCACCAAGGGCGGTATGATTGCCCGTGCCGAGTTGAAGGGCTACAAGACGTGGAAGACGCCTCAGGTCGTCCTCTTCGACAAGGGTGACAACGACTACAGCTTCACCCTGAGCAACAACACCCAGCGCTTCGAGACCAAGAACTTCTTCTTCGAGCCCAAGCAACTCAACGACAGCACCGTGCTGATGAACCTCCAGCTCGAGGGCGGTGCACAGTGGGGACTGAAATACACCCTCGTGCCGGACAGCTACATGGTGCGCATGGAGATGCTGCAGCAGGGCATGACACAGGTCATCCCGCTGAACATCAACCTCGTGGACTTCGACTGGCACCAGAAGATCTCGCGCCACGAGGAGGGCAAGATGTTTGAGGAGCGCAACAGCGGCATCTACTACAAGTTTGCCGGAAAGGAAGGCGACGTGAAGCACACCAACGAGAACCGCAACGACGAGGAAGAAATCAAGGAAAATCTGAAATGGGTCAGCGCCAAGAACCAATTCTTCTCCACCGTGCTCATCACCGACAGCATCATGTCCACCGCCAACCTCAACAGCAAGGTCATCGAGAAGGACAGCGCCGACTACGAGAAATACCTCAAGGAGATGAACATCCACACCTTGATCCCCTATTCCAGCGACAAGGCCGTGCCCGCCTCGTTCTACTTCTACTTGGGCCCGAACCGTTACCACCTGCTGTCCGAGTATGACAAGTTCTCCCCCAAGGAGGACCTCAAGCTCACCCACCTCATCCCGCTGGGGTGGGGTATCCTGCGCTGGATCAATACCGGTGTTGTCATTCCCGTCTTTGACTGGCTGGGCAAGTTCATCAGCAGCTACGGCATCATCATCCTGCTGTTGACCATCCTCATCAAGATGGTGCTCTGGCCCCTCACCTACAAGAGCTATGTCTCGCAGGCCAAGATGCGCATCCTCGCCCCCGACATCGCCAAGATCAACGAGAAGTACCCCAACCAGGAAGATGCCCTCAAGAAGCAGCAAAAGACGATGGAGCTCTACAAGCAGGCCGGCGCCAGCCCCATGGGCGGCTGCTTGCCCATGCTGCTGCAGATGCCCATCCTCATCGCTATCTTCTGGTTCTTCCCCTCGTGTATCGAGCTGAGAGGACAGTCCTTCCTGTGGGCCAAGGACCTGAGCGCCCCCGACAAGATTGTCGAGTGGACCACACAGATCCCCTTCATCACCAACTTCTTTGGTAATCACATCAGCCTCTTCTGTATCCTCATGACGGTGACCAACATCATCTACACCTGGCTCACCACCAAGTCGCAGCCCTCGTCGCAATCCATGCCTGGCATGAAGGCGATGATGTACATGATGCCGTTGATGTTCCTCGTCTTCTTTAACAACTATGCCTCGGGCTTGAGCTACTACTACTTCATCGCTCTGCTCATCACCATCGCACAGACCTACATCAGCCGCATGTTCGTCACCGAGGACAAGGTGCGCGCCACCATGGCAGCCAACGCCGCCAAACCCAAGAAAAAATCCAAATGGATGGCCCGCCTAGAAGAAGCCCAAAAACTTCAACAGCAACAACAACGCCAAAAGCAGAAAAAGCGCCGCTAAAACCCTCAGACAACAGGGACAACTCAATAGACAACAATCTATGTAAATCTATAGCATCTATAATAACTATAGCATCTATGTTATCCATCTAGTCTATCTAGTTGTCCCTGTTGTCTGAAAAAAATTGGTACGATAATTGCAACCTTTTTATAGGCAGATGCGTCTAATGACAAAAGATTTTGTTAAACTGCTAAAGGTAATAGGCGACGGTAATTCACCTAAAGCCTAAAACCTAAAGCCTAAAGCCTATTATAGATATGTATATCCACAATTGCCCCGAGTGCGGGAAACAGTACAGCACTCAAGAGAAGGTTAACCGTGTGAAGTGCCCGTATTGCGGAGCCGAGACCAACGTCTCCTACTCCGAGCAGAACGGCCCCAACTATCAGGAGCAGTGGCGTCAGTTCAGCAACCAGGCGTCTAGCGCCATCGATAGCGTCTTCAACAACGGCCCCTCAGGCAAGAGCCGCGGCATCGCCGGCCTGCTCGCCATATTGATGGGGTGGTGCGGACTCCACTACTTCTACATCGGCAAGACCTCGGCTGGCGTTCTCTTCCTGTTGATTGCCATCCTGTCCTGCGGCATCCTCGCCACCGTGACCACCGTGGTCGCCATCATACAGGGCGTCCTGTTCTTCACATCAACCCAGGAGGAATTTGAACAGAAGTGGGTTTACTCCCCCAGCAACTTCCCCCTCTTCTAACCAATAACAAACTACGAATTTCGCTAATTACACTAAGGATAATTAGTTAATATTCGCGAAATTCGTGGTTTTAAAAAAGGAAGCGGCAGCCATAGTATTTATTGTACTTATTGTCTTCCTTTTATTTCGAACGCGGATGCAAATTCGTATAATTCGTGAAATTCGTAGTTTTAAAAACGACTGAGTGAAAAGACGCGCACCTACACGCCCTGACTACATCAAGTGGCTGCTCCTGCTCGGAGCGGCTGCACTTGTTGTGGTGATGGGTGCCTACGTGATCATGCACTACATCCTGCCACACTCAGTCACCGTCGATCGCTTCCGCTATCCCGTGGCGGGCCTCGACGTGTCCAAGCATAACGGCGAAATCGACTTCCAGCAGGTGGTGGACGACGACTACCAGTTCGTCTTCATCAAGGCCAGCGAGGGCAAGACCTATCGCGACGAAGCCTTTGACCGCAACTACACTGCCGCCCGTGACGCAGGCCTCAAGGTCGGCGCCTACCACTTCTTCCGCAAGAACCGCACGGGACAGGAGCAGGCCGACAACTTCTTGGGCGCCGTGGGCGGACGTGAGCTAGACCTGCCCCTGGTCATCGACCTGGAGGACGATTGGGGCAACGGAGCGACTACCAGCCGACAGACCGCGCTGGAGCGCGTCATGGACATGATCGCCATCCTCAATGGCAAGGGCTATGACGTGA
Organism: uncultured Prevotellaceae bacterium; assembly: GCA_947306175.1. Classification (GTDB taxonomy): domain Bacteria; phylum Bacteroidota; class Bacteroidia; order Bacteroidales; family Muribaculaceae; genus Sodaliphilus. The sequence continues at coordinate 31,990 of CAMZFV010000029.1, read as the reverse complement.
TGATCTACACCAACCTCGACGGCTATGAGAAGTATTACCAGGGCATGCTCGGCGATCATGACCTGTGGCTGTGCTCATTCACAAGCCCCGACCTGCTGCCCAACCTACCGCACCGCATCCAGCAGTTCAGTCACGAGGGCGAGGTGGCAGGCGTCAAGGGCGACGTGGACCTCAACGTGTTCCGTGGCACTAAGAAGGAGTGGGCACGCTACCTCGATCAAGTAAAACGACCAAACTAACTCTATTATGATGACAATAGGATCTAACCACCAGAGTATCAGTATACAACCATCGTGGTTTTATCGCCCTGCGGGCGAGAAATTAAACAAAATTGAACATAATTTTTTATTTAATTCTATTATTAATTTTTGCTTAATTTCTCGTGCGATAGCACGATTAAAAAAACGAGTGGGTTTGGTTGTGTTGCTGCTTGTGACGCTCTTCTGCGCCACCGATGCCGCAGCAACTGTCTATAACTGGAGCCGTTACGACCTCTCGTTTGAGACCCCCGAGGGCGGCTTTGTCACCTTCAATAGTCCCACGAGGTTTGAGGTGCAGTGGGAGGACATGGTGATGACTGTGCAGCTCTACAGCCAGGACAAGGGCGACGAGAAGAAGATGCTCACCGAGAACCTGCAACGCAAGGCCCTCGGTTACAACATGTACGACCTGAGCAACGGCAAAATCAAGGTCAAGGGCTTCAAGAAGACCTACAGCATCGTCGGCACCATGCCCGACGGCTCGCGCGCCATCATCGCCGATATCGTCAGCAAGCACCAGAACCTCATCATCGAGGTCACCGTCAACTACCTCTACGGCAACCGCGAGACCGTCGAGGACATGATCAAGAGCTTTGCCGAGAACAAAAAACAGCAGCCCAACCACGAGCGCAAGCGCCAAAAGGTGCAGACCAAGCAAAAGGCCGACAAGGACAAAAAGAAATCCACACCACAACCTCAAGAACCCCGACGCTCCACCAAAAAAGAAAAACTCTACGACGCCTAATAAAAATATCCCGCTTTACTGGACTGAATCGATATTTTTGTTTAATTTTGTAAGTTATTTTTGTTTAATTTCTCCGCGCCCAGCGCGGACATAATATCGTGTCCAATGAAAACATTAACACTAAAAGCCTGCTTAACCACCGCCTTGATGACGGCGATGAGTCTTGTTGCTGCCGCGACCGACGGCATCTGGCCCGACGTCGAGCCGAGCATGCTCTACGCCCCGCTCGTCTATGACAATTACATCTCCGATGGCGGAAATCATTCGATGAAATCGGCAAAAAACGACCAACTCTATGCCCTTGATGCAGGGGACGAATGGCTGCAAAATGCCATCAACGAAGCCTACCGCACACAGCAGTTGCGCCAGCGTGCGATGATCGAGAACCCGCAGCTCGTGGCCTATAATGCCAACCGCCTGCCCGAGGCGCCCCCCGAAGGCGTGATTACCGCTGACCCGCGACAGGGTATGCTCACCATCGCCCCGCCGCAGGTCGAGGTCGAGGATGTCGCTGCCCCTGAGGCGCCCGTGCTGCCCGTCCACGACTGGCTCCACGTGTTCGCTGCCTCCTTGCAGTTCACCCAGGCCTACATCAGCGGCAACTGGTACCAGGGTGGCGAGAACAACCTCGCCCTGCTGGGTGGCATCAACTGGAACTGCAACCTCAATCAGGACATTCACCCCAACTGGCTGTTTAACAATACTTTGTCCTATAAGTTAGGCATCGCGACCACCCACGGTGACAGCATCCGTAAGTACCTCATCAACGAGGATAACTTCCTGTTTTCCTCGCAGTTGGGTTACAAGGCCGTGAAAAACTGGTACTATAGTGCCATGTTGCAGTTCACGACTCAGTTCCTGAACAACTACAAGACCAACACGCGCACGATGACCGCGGCCTTCCTCTCGCCCGCCGAGTTGAACATCGGTCTCGGTATGACCTACAGCTACAAGAAGGCCGATGACCGCATGTTCACACTGGCCATCGCTCCGCTCTCCTATAACCTGAAGTATTGCCGCAACATCACCGATATTGACCCCGTGCGCTTCGGTATTGACGCGGGACATCACAGCAAGAGCACCTTCGGTAGCAACTTCGAGGCCAAGTGGATATGGCGTTTCAACCCCAGCGTGATGATCATGTCCAGGCTCTATATGTTTACTAACTATGAGTATGTACAGGGCGACTGGGAGAACACGCTGGACTTCTCCATCGGCAAGTATCTGACCACACAGCTCTATACCCACTTGCGCTTTGACCGCTCGCGTCCCCGCGACGACGATTGGAACTACTGGCAGTTCAAGGAAATCCTCAGCCTCGGTGTCATCTACCGCTTTGCCACAGTGAACTGATTTCCACGCCATGCCTCGACGTGCCGCCATCATATCGCTGATGCTCATGCTGTTGCCACTCATGGCGACGGCTGGCAACGGTATTCCCAAGCGTGCCGTCGTGATCGACGGACTCGACCTCGACTCGATGCGCGTGCGCCTCGACGAGACCGACATGCAGCCGCTCGAGGGCATTTGGTACTATCCCAACGAGGAGATGACCCTGGGCATCGAGCGTTACCGTGGCGAGCACAACATCGGCTATCGCATTATCCTCCTCGACTCGCCCGACATCAATGACGTGCCGGGAACGGTAATCGGATATATCGCCTCCAGCGCAGTGGACAATAAGTACCAGCTGTGGCTCTACAGCCAGCGCGACAAGGTGACCTTGATCAAGCCGTTGCAGTGCGTGGCGACACTCAACGGGAAGGCCACGACGCTCACCTTCGACCCGCCACGGTGGAAGTTCAAGGTGCGCGTCAATATCGTGCGTTTCCTGCCCACCCTGTTCAGCGGCATGAGCATCATACCCGAGAAGACAGGCGAACGTCTGCCCGTAGGCTTTCGCAAAATCTATCCCGAGGGGGGCGACGGCAACCCGTTTAACCGCATTAGATATCTGTGATGAGGAAAAGTCGTAAACATATTTTAACACGTCCGCACCTCCTGCTGATAATGATAACATTACTGTTATTCAGCACGTTACAGATTGACGCCAGAACCAAAACGACGCGCAAGAACCTGCGCTCGACCGAGGTTCCCATGATGCCGCTGGAGACGACCGATGGTCTCGTGCCCGACAGCCTCACAGGCATCGATCCGGCCGCCGTGACCCTCAAGGGCTACAGCAAGCGCGCCAGCGACAGCAAGGAATCCTTTTTCATCACCAACAACACGCAGCAGCGCATGAGCGCCGTGCGTCTGCTGCTGCGATACACGACGATGAACGGCGAGATGCTCACCCAGCGCTCGGTCACCGTGCCTGTCAATCTCAAGCCGGGTGAGACCAAGCTGGTCAGCATCAAGTCCTTCGACGTGCAGCGACTCTTCTACTATTATGCGGGGCCGCAGCCGCGCAAGCAGGCGACGCCTTTCCAGGTCGCCTTCCGCCTGACGGGCTACGACATCCCCGTGGGCAACTGACGTGAAAAATATAAATCCATAACTATAACCAACCAAAACCAAAAAGAAAAATGAAACATCTGTCAATGAAACTCTTATCGGCTGCTCTGCTGGCGCTCGCTGGCTGGACCGCTGCCGATGCCTGTACCAATCTGCTGGTGGGAAAGAACGCCAGTGCCGATGGCTCGACCATCATCACCTATGCTGCCGACAGTCACACGCTGTTCGGTGACTTGCAGTACATTCCCGCTGCCGATCATGCGCCTGGAGCCATGCGCAAGATTATCGATTGGGATAGCAACAAGCCCCTGGGCGAGATTCCCGAGGTCGCTCACACCTATGCCGTCATCGGCAATATGAACGAGCACCAGGTAACCATCGCCGAGAGCACTTGGGGTGGACGCGAGGAACTGTGGGACACCACAGGCAGGTCGATCATCGACTACGGTAGCCTGATGTACATTGCCCTGCAGCGTTCCAAGACTGCCCGTGAGGCAATCAAGTGGATGACCGAACTGGTGGCCAAGTACGGCTATGCCAGCGAGGGTGAGTCCTTCTCGATCGGTGACCCCAACGAGATCTGGATCATGGATATGATCGGCAAGGGTCCCGATGAGCTGGGTGCCGTGTGGGTAGCCATCCGCATCCCCGACGACTGCATCGCCGGACACGCCAACAATCCCCGTATCTGGAAGTTTGACATGAAGGACAAGAAGAACGTCATGTACAGCAAGGACGTCATCTCCTTCGCCAAGAAGAAAGGCCTCTACAGCGGCAAGGATGCCGACTTCGCCTTCGCACCTGTTTACCAGAAGTTTGACGCTGGTGCACTGCGCGGTTGTGATGCCCGCGTGTGGAGCTACTTCAACCGTTTCCACAAGGGCATGGACGCCTATCTGCCCTTCATCATGGGCAAGACCCGTGCCGATGCCGACGTGATGCCCCTCTACGTGAAGCCCGACCGCAAGATCAGCGTGCGCGATATGCAGGAGATGATGCGTGACCACTTCGAGGGTACCCCGTTTGACATGACCTTGGATGCCGGTGCCAAGACCGCCTATGCCGTGCCTTACCGCTGGCGTCCCATGGACTTTGAGGTGGACGGCGTGAAGTACAGCCAGGAGCGTGCCATCGCCACGCAGCAGACGGGTTGGGTCTTCACCGCCCAGATGCGCTCGTGGATGCCCGACGAGGTAGGCGGCTGTTTCTGGTTCGGCGTCGATGATGCCAACACCGCCGTCTTCGTGCCCATGTATTGCAGCATCACGCAGGTGCCCGAGAGCTACCGTCAGGGCAAGGCCGACATGTACACCCTGGATTGGGATTGTGCTTTCTGGGTCAACAACTGGGTGGCTAACCAGGCCTATCACCGCTATTCCCAGATGATTGGCGACATTCGCAAGGTGCAGGGTGCCATCGAGGACAACTTCGCCAAGCAACAGCCCGTCATTGAGGCACAGGCTACATCGCTGCTCGCTACCGACCGTGACGCCGCTATCCGCCTGCTGACTAACTACTCGGTCAACGCTGGTCAGGATGCCACCGCACGCTACCGCAAGCTGGGAGAATACCTCTTTGTCAAGTACCTCGACGGTAACATCAAGAAGGAGAAGGACGGCAAGTTCATGCGCAACGAGTGGGGAACGCCCTCTTCGCCCAAATTTGCCGGTTACACCAAGGAGTACTACGAGATGCAGGTCAAGGGTCTCAACGGCACAGGTCAAGTCCTCAAGGTCGAGGAACCCGTCTGGCTCGAAGAAAAAGATCGCAACTAAACGTCCCCTCAGGGTCCCTCTATGCCGTGACTCCCGTCACGACCCCAACTAGAAACTAAGGACTAAGGACTAGAAACTAAGGACTAAAAACTAAAATCAAAAAGCCGCATCGATATCACATCGGTGCGGCATTTTATCTGTTTTTACTTTCTGTTTACTGTTGAATCAACTAATAACTAATTCACTTTCTCACGCTGCAAAATTACTGCCGCCCAATGGGCTGTACAATCACTAAATCTTGGCATTTTTCCTGTTTTTTCTCATCATTATGGGGGATTTTGCAAAAAAACAGACGCCAAAACGGGTTTTTCAACGATTTCTTCCTAACTTTGTACATAGTATTGAACGATAAAAGGAATTTAGATGAATATGAAAAGATTATCCCTGATTCTGACATTGGTCATCGTCGCAATGGCGGCGCAGGCACAGTTGTTGTGGAAAGTGAGCGGTAACGGACTCGGGCGACCCAGCTACATCATGGGCACCTATCATTTCGCCCCTGCTTCAATGATGGACAAAATCCCCGGTATGGAACAGGCGCTGGAAGGCTGCGACATCGTCATTGGCGAAATCGACAAGGAGGAAATGATGGGCCAGGAAGCTCAGTTGGCAATGGCTCAAGCCATGATGGCTCCTGCCGACAGCACACTCGACAAGTTGTTCACCCCCGAGCAGTATGCTGTCGTCGAGAATGTATTTAACAAGTACTTCGGCAACATGGGCGTGAAACTCAGCCAGATGAATATGCTCAAACCCAGTGCCATCAGCGTGCAAATGCAGGCCATGCAGGCAGTGAAGTATTTCCCCAACTTCAACGAGAACGAACTCATCGACATGGCAGTCCAGACCCGTGCAAACGAGATGGGACGCCCCTCTAAAGGGTTGGAGTCAATCCAAGAACAGATCGAACTCCTCTTTAATGGCTCATTGACTGAACAGGCCGAGCAACTGCTGGAGACTTGCAAGAAGGATGATCTCTTCACCGTGCAGTCATCGGCACTTGTTGAGGCTTATATGTCACAGGACCTTGCCAAGATTGAAGAGGTGATGACTGATCCCGAAATCGGTGGCGATGACGCCGAGGCGATGGATGCACTCATCTATGACCGCAACCGCAACTGGGTGGAAAAACTCGTCAAGATCATGCCCGAGCGCACTGCACTGGTTTGCGTCGGCGCTGGCCACCTGCCCGGCGACCAGGGCCTCCTGCAACTGCTCCGCGACCGCGGCTACACCGTCGAACCGATGAAGTAACCCAGCCAAAATCAAAATAAAATTTGTTTTTGTGCTCAGCTTGCTGTATCTTTGTCGCATTATTCAACAAAACGACATTAATTTTGGACCCTGACCCGTTATCGTGCCTGTTATCGGTACTCTGCACAGCGAGCGGACATCCGCTTGTCACTTTCAATATACCCACTGCGGGTAGCATCATCGCCATCATCGTCTCCGTTTTAGGACTTTTCCTGTCGGCATTCAACTCGGGCAGCGAGATTGCCTTTTTCTCGTTGCGCCCCGACGATGTGGACAGCATCGAGGACTCCCACCGCCGCGAGCGGGTGGCAGAGCTGCTCAAGAACCCCGAGAAGCTGCTGGCCACTATCCTCGTGGGTAACAATCTGGTCAACATCATGATTGCCATCGTATTGAACTATGCGATGAACCAGATCTTTGACTTCAAGAGCTCGGTGCTCGACTTCATTGTGCAGACGGTGATCCTGACCTTCCTGATTCTCCTCTTTGGTGAGGTGATTCCCAAACTATATGCCACCAATTTCAACGTCAAATTTGCGGCGATGGTATCAGCGCCCATTAAGGCGGCCGTCAAGCTGTTCTCGCCGCTCACGGCCCTGCTGGTGCGCAGTACGAGCCTGATGAACAAGGTGGTCTCGTCCGAGGCCGAGGAACTCTCGGTTGATGACCTTACACGTGCCCTGGAGGTGAGCGAAGTGAAAAACCCCGATGAGAAGGAACTGCTCGAGGGCATCCTCTCCTTCGGCGACAAGACCGTGAGCGACATCATGCGCCCGCGTGTCGATGTTGTGGACATCGACCAGGACGACACCTTCGACGAGGTGGTCCGCAAGGTCATCGACACGGGCTATTCGCGTATGCCCGTCTATGAGGAGACGCCTGACAACATCAAGGGCATCCTATACGCCAAGGACCTTTTGCCTTACATCGGCAACCGTGACAACACGTTCAAGTGGCAGACGCTCATGCGCCCCGCCTATTTCGTCCCCGAGACACGTATGCTCGACGACCTGCTGGAGGACTTCCGTATGAAGAAGATGCACATGGCCATCGTCGTCGATGAGTTCGGCTGCACCCAGGGCATCGCCACCCTTGAGGACGTGCTGGAGGAAATCGTGGGTGATATCAACGACGAGTACGATACCGAGGAAAAATTCTATAACCGTATCAACAAGAACACATGGATGTTTGACGGCAAGACGCTGTTGAGCGATTTTGCCCGCGTCCTGGATATCGACGAGGAAGAGCTGGGCGAGCATGGCGAGGAAGCCGAAACCATCGCCGGCTACCTGCTCGACATCAAGGGCGACTTCCTCAAGGAAAAAGAAGTCATTACCCACGGCCGTTTCACCTTCACTGTCATCAAGGTCGTGAAATACCGCATCGCCAAAGTCAAAGTCACTGTTAACACCGAGGAGTAGGCGTCAGGCATTAGGAAGCGGATGCCCCTAAAGCCTAAAACCTAAGGCCTAAAGCCTAATTTGGCACGCGATTTGCTGCAAGGTGTTGCAGTTAACCAATTCATGTGATTTAGGATGTCAATCAACAACATCAACCTTGACGATTACGCTCAGTACTTCAACGACAGCAAGTTGTGGAAGAAGCTGAGCAAAGTGGCCAAGAAGGCAGGCCGCAAGGCAGTCTATTATGTTCTTGTGCTCTATTACGTCTCGCGTGACCCAGCCGTGCCTCGCAGTTTGAAGCTCAAGGTGCTCGGCGCGTTGGGCTACTTTATCCTGCCGCTGGACTTCATCCCCGATGTCATTCTGGGACTGGGTTTCACCGATGACCTTGCCGCATTGGCTTGGGCACTGTTCACAATGAAGAAATACATCACGCCCGAGATTGAACGCAAGGCCCGAGAGCGGCTGCGCGAATGGTTCGGCCCAGAGGAAGGCGAGGAAGACGACCTCACCATCCCTCACTATGACGTCAACGATCCCCGCATCATCGACGTCGAGGCCGTGGAGTATTAGTTCTGCCAGGCGGTTGAGGTAGTGGAGTATTAGCACTTTCAGGCGGTTGAGGTAGTGCAAGGCATTGCCTTGTACAATGACACCAAATAAATGAGGGTGGGCACCGATGTGGCGCTCACCCTCATTCCCTTAGGGTTGGGATTGTGTTCCTTTGTTTAGTTCTGTTCCTCCTTGGGAGCTTCGATCACGTTAATGTAGGTGTGACCAGCGCGGTGCTGGAACTCTACAGTACCGTCAACCAGAGCATACAGAGTGTGGTCCTTGCCCATGCCAACGTTCTGACCGGGACGATGCTGGGTACCGCGCTGACGGCGGATGATGTTACCGGCCTTGGCAAACTGACCACCAAAAATCTTCACGCCGAGACGTTTGCTTTCGCTCTCGCGGCCGTTCTTAGAACTGCCGACACCTTTTTTATGTGCCATAATCTAGAGTTGTGATTTTTAAATGGTTAATTAAGCAATGACTTCTTTAATCTCAAGCTGAGTGAACTGCTGGCGATGGCCGTTGAGACGGCGATAGCCTTTGCGACGTTTCTTCTTGAAAACGATGATGTGTTCACCTTTCACGAGGGGAGCCTTTACCTCGCAAACAACCTTTGCACCTTCGACGGTAGGTGCGCCAACCTTAACGGCACCGTCGGCATCAACGAGAAGGACGCGGTCAAACTCTACAGAGTCACCTTCCTTGCGATCGTCGCCGAGATAGTGGACATACAACTTCTTGCCGCTCTCGGCACGGAACTGCTGTCCCTGAATTTCTACAATTGCGTACATTTTAATCTTGTAGTTTAAATAACTGTCCCTGAGGCGACTGGACGTCTTTACCCAGTACTTTGCCAAGCCCCGCGGGCACTAATGCGGGTGCAAAGGTAATACTTTTCCCCGAACTGACAAGCAACCTTGACAATTTTTTAACTACGAATTTCACGAATTAACCGAAACACAACCCTTATCATTATTATTCCGTGAGTTCAAAACTGGTTTTTGCTTTTTGGCATGGACTGCCCTTTCCTGTCCTATTACCTTTGCAAACAGGATAGGGACTGGAATGCTTTTAACATTCATTAATGATTCCCCCGCACCTCTTTTGTTTTGTGACAGACAAAAGCGGCACTGATAATCAATGGGTTGCAAAAAACAACAAAAACCACCCCATTGCTTTTTGACAGTCAATGGCAGTTCTCGATCTATAGGTTTGTGGTTTATAAAAGAGGGTAGGGGTAGGTGATGTTCCACAGGAAGAGGGCGTGGCCGGGCATGGATGTGCCGGCGGCGCAGCGGTCTTTGCGCTCGATAATGTTGCAGAATTCCTGTACCGTTATCTTGTGGCGGCCTACCTCGACGAGGGTGCCGACGATGGCGCGCACCATGTTGCGCAGGAAGCGGTCGGCGGTGATGGTGAAGACCCACTGGTCGTCCTCTTGGGTCCATTGGGCATGGGAGATGCGGCAGTTGTTGGTCTTGACGTCGGTATGCAGTTTGGAGAAGGAGGTGAAGTCGGTATAGTCCAGCAAGCGGGCCGCAGCCTGGTTCATCAGGTCGAAGTCGAGGTCAGGGGGACATTTCCAGCTCAAGGGGTAGCGGAAGGGGTCCTTGTGGGTGACGGCGAAGTACTTGTAAGTGCGGCTGGTGGCGTCAAAGCGGGCATGGGCGTCGTCATGGACGGCCTGGATGCTGTAAATGGCGATGTCGGGCGGCAGCAGGGCGTTGAGGCTATGGACGAGGCGCTGGGGGTCAGCTATGGGCTGCTCCACATCAAAGTGGGCCACCATGAGGCGAGCATTGACGCCTGCATCGGTACGGCCCGCACCAGTGACAGGCGTCGGGATGCGCAGCAGTGTAGCCAGCGCCTCCTCGATGACCTGCTGCACCGAGGTGTCATGGGGCTGCACCTGCCACCCATGGTAGGCCGCCCCCCGATAACCAAGACTAATAAAGTACCGCATTATTAGTTTATAGTTTTTAGTCCTTAGTCCTTAGTTGGCATCAGCATTCAGTTTTAGTCGTGAACTGAGTTGGCGAGAGCATATAACATTTTAGCGATTTCTGAAATTTGATCCTGTATGGGTGCTGCTTGAGATTGATCTAAATAGTTCAATCTCTCGCAAAGCTCAATTTGAGTTGAGAGTTCACAAAGAGATCCTCGTGCCATCGATAGAAATCGAATGAATTCTTTAGCTGTTACCCGTCCTTGTCCTTCTGCTATATTTGAGGGTATCGATACTGCAGCACGTCGAATCTGATCAGAAAGCGCAAAGGTCTCCTCTTTGGGAAGGTTCTTGATGAGCTTGTAAATCTCGACTGTCAAATCCATGGCTTTCTGCCAAACGGTCAAATCTCTAAAGTTGCTTGATTTCATAGCGCTATCAACTAAGGACTAGAAACTAAGGACTAAAAACTAAGGACTAAAAACTAAGGACTAAAAACTAAGGACTAAAAACTAAGGACTAAAAACCTATTTCTCGAGATAGGTGTAACCATATAATCCCGAGCGGAAGTTGCGGACGAACTCGTTGCCTTCCTCGCTGGTGATTTTGCCGGAGCGGATGGACTCACTCACCCAGGTCTCAACGTTGCGGACGAGCTGCTTGGGGTTGAACTCGACATAATCGAGCACCTCGGCAACGGTCTCGCCATCAATCACCTGGTCGATCTCGTAGTGATCCTTGAAGACGTTGATGTGGACCGCGTTGGTGTCGCCGAACAGGTTGTGCATGTCACCCAAAATCTCCTGATAGGCGCCCACGAGGAAGATGCCCAGGTAGTAATGCTGGCCTTCCTTGAGTTTGTGGACAGGCAGCGAGTGGGCTATGCCTTGAGCCGAGATGAAGTTATTGAGTTTGCCATCGCTATCGCAGGTCATATCCTGCAAGGTGGCAAAGCGGGTGGGGCGTTCGGTAAGGCGGTCGATGGGCATCACGGGGAACACCTGATCGATGGCCCAAGCGTCGGGCAACGACTGGAACAGCGAGAAGTTGCAGAAGTACTTGTCGGGCAACATGCGGCTCACGGAGCGCAACTCATCGGGGGCATGCTTCATGTTGCGGACAAAGCCGTCAACATCGCGGGCGATGGACCAGAAGAGTTTCTCGACCATGGCACGGGTGCGCAGGTCGATGAGTCCCAATGAGAAGCGGTCGAGCGCCTCGTCGCGTATCTGCAGGGCATCGTGCCAGTCTTCGAGCAGGCGGGCCTGGTTGATCTTGTCCCAGATCTCGTACATGTCGCGAACCAGCTCGTCATCGTTCTCGCTGACGGTATCCACCTTGTCGTCCCATTCGGGCAGCGAGGTGGTCTCGAGCACGTCAACCACGAGCACAGAGTGGTGGGCTGTGAGTGAGCGGCCGCTCTCGGTGATAATGTTGGGATGCTTGAGGTCGTTCTTATTGCTGGCGTCAACCAGGGTATAGACGGCATCGTTGACATACTCCTGGATGCTGTAGTTCATCGAGTGGCTGCTGGCGCTGGAACGGGTACCATCATAGTCCACACCCAGACCGCCGCCGATATCGACATATTCCACGTCAAAGCCCAACTTGGCCAGCTGGACATAGAACTGTGCGGCCTCGCGCAACGCATTCTTGATACGGCGGATTTTGGTGATTTGGCTGCCGATATGGAAGTGGATGAGCTTGAGGCAGTCTTCCAGCTTGTGTTCACGCAGGTAGTCGATGGCGCTGAAGAGTTCGCTGGTGTTCAGGCCAAACTTGCTGCTGTCGCCACCGCTCTCTTCCCACTTGCCGCTGCCGCTGCTCGACAGCTTGATGCGGAAGCCAATGTTAGGACGGATGTTCAGGCGCTGGGCCACACGGTCAATGAGAGCCAGCTCGCTGAGTTTCTCAACGACGATAAAAATGCGGCGTCCCATCTTTTGGGCCAGCAAGGCGAGTTCGACATAGCCCTCGTCCTTATAGCCGTTGCAAATGATGACGGGATTGGCATTCAGGTCGGTCATGTTGCTGGCCAGCACGGCATGCAGCTCGGGCTTACTGCCGGCTTCCAGACCGATGTTGAACTTTTTGCCGTGGCCGATGATTTCTTCCACAACCTGCCTCATCTGGTTCACTTTGATGGGATAGACGATGAAGTTGGCGCCCTGGTATTCATACTCCTTGGCTGCCTTCTTGAAGCAGCTGGAAATCTTGTCGATACGGTTATCCAGGATGTCGGGGAAACGCAACAATACAGGTGCGGTCACCTTGCGGGAGTGAAGTTCGTCCATCACGTCGACCAGATCCACGGGCACGCAACTGTGCTTGGGTGTGACAGTGACGTGACCGTTCTCGTTGATGGAGAAATACTTGAGGCCCCAGCCTCCGATATTGTAGAGTTCGGCGCTGTCCTCGATGCGCCATTTGTTGATTGCTGACACGGCTATTGGTTTGTTTTAGTCGGGTGATACAATGCGGATAAATGTGAGCGCAAAGATAACCATATTTATTGGAAACGCAATAAAGTGGCCCTTGAAAAACCCGATAAAGCAAAAAACTGGCGGGACACTCAACGGTGCCCCGCCATGTTAGGATTTATCCTTGTGGGAAATTAGTCGGGCCAAACGCCAGAGAGCAGATAGTCGATGATCGTTGTTACATCCGAGATACCGATCTCCTCGTCGAGGTTGGCGTCGGCAGATGCAGGAGCTTCACCTCCGCTGAGCAGGATATCGATGAGCAAGGTTGCATCGTCAACAGCTACCTGACCGTCGAGATTCACGTCACCACGCAATCCAACGGGCGGCACATCAGTGCGGGTAGCGGTAAAGGTGATCTTGTCCATGACATCGGCAGCGGGATCGAAGGTGATCACAATGTCGTATGTACCAGCCTCAAGGTCAACCTTCCAGTTCTGAGTCGGCCAGTTAACTGCCCATGAATGGTCTTGAACGACCTTGAACTCGATGTGGACATCCTCCCTAAAGATTACGCCTTCAGCGCTCCAGGTATAGATGCCGTCTTCACCCTTCACCATATCGTTGTTGGCGTCTGTCGGATCCCAATTCGAGCCGAAGAGGTTTTCGGTACCAGCAACGGTGTAGGTGTGCTCGACAGGACCAACTTCACCGGTCTTGGTCAGGGTGCAGGTGATGCGGTCAGCGTCATCAGCGTTGGGATCGAAAGTGATCAGGACGTCATAGATGCCTTCACCTTCGGTCAAGTGGGCAACCCAGTTGTTCTGACCCATGGGCCACTCATAGATGCTGTAGCTGTGGTCACCAACAACCTTGAACTCTAAGTCACCGAAGAGGGTAACGCCTTCGGTGCTCCAGGTGTAGATGCCGTCCTCGCCCATCACCATGTCATTGTTTTCGTCAGCGGGGTCCCAGTTGCTGCCAAAGACATTATCAGGACCAACAACCGTGTAAACCAAATCGTAGGTCAGACGCCATACACGCAGGCAGTAGCCAGGAACATATTGATAGATGGTTACACCATCTGCGTCCACCTCGGCATTCAACCAGTTGCCTTGATAAGCATTCGGATTGGTCTGTGCTGTAATGGGAACCTGGAACAATGGAGTTTCAGCATCAGCCTCAGCGATAGCAAAGCCATCACGATAAGCGGACCATTGTAAGTTCTCTACTGTTGGATAGAGGTACAACTGTTTGCCATTCCAAACGAACGGGAACGTTCCATTAGATGCACCTTTTTCGGGAAGGAAATGAGTGGTTGCGGTATAGTTCCCATACTCGTCAGCGGTTAACACTTTGACGTAAGCCGTTAGTTGATTTTGAATCTGACTACGATATACGTACAGCAGCAATTCATAACCATTGATATCAGTGAAGGAATTGATGACAGTCATGTTGTCTCGTGACAAGCCTTCACACACGGCATGATAGCATTCGTCCATGTTAACCTCACCATCTGAAATGGTCATCACACAAATACCGTCATTATCCTTGCCAGTGAAGTAAAGAACACCGTCCTCCAAGAGGTTGCCTTTGGGGAAACCTAAGAAATCGCTACGTCCAGCAAAGCCACAATCTTCGATAGGAACTGTGTATTCAACGACATCGCCGGTTGAAGGATCAATGACTTTGATGGTAGTAACATCCGACCATACAGCCGGGAAGGCCGCAGTGCTCACAATGATATTCCCTGCCTCATCGCGGGTGCAGGCGCAATTGGAACCACCGGGGAATGTCTCGCCGGTTAAGCCATTCTCGTCAACAACATAAACTGTCTGATCAGCCTTGTTGTTGATGTAGAATTTGCCATTCATGCCAAAACCTTGACGGCAATCAGCAACGGGCAAGAGAGATACATCTGTAATCTCCCACACTTTTTCAAGATTGTAGCCGGCGCTTGCGCCCAGGGCTACTGCTGCCATGGCAGCGATTAGTAACATTTTTTTCATAAAAAACTCAGAATTGAATTGGTTAATATAAAACAGTTATAAACACATGATTTTTTTCGTCCATAGAGAGAGTTGAATTAATGTGGCAAAAATAACAAAAAATCAACATAGTATCAAATAATCATGCTTTTTCTTGTGCAAGAGACGTATTTTACAGGATTTTGTAAGGCGACGATCCTTCAGTTGCTGCCGAAGGGAGCAGGGTGATAAAAAAATAATCCCTCAGCGCTTTGTCCGACGACAAAAATCAATTATCTTTGCGGCATAGAAAGATAAATGTTTTTTCCAATATTATTCAAAAACAATTATGGTTAACTACAAGGATTTAGGTCTCGTGAATACTCGCGAGATGTTTGCTAAGGCAGTCGATGGCGGCTACGCCATTCCTGCATTCAACTTCAACAACATGGAGCAGTTACAGGCTATTATCAAGGCTTGCGCCGAGACGAAGTCGCCTGTTATCCTGCAGGTATCGAGTGGCGCCCGCAAGTATGCCAACCAGACGCTGTTGCGTTACATGGCCGAGGGCGCTGTAGAGTATGCCAAGGAGTTGGGTTGGGAGCATCCCCAGATTTGCCTCCATCTTGACCATGGTGACACCTTTGAACTGTGCAAGTCCTGTGTGGATTTCGGTTTCTCGTCAGTCATGATCGACGGCTCGTCACTTCCCTACGAGGAGAACATCGCCCTGACTAAGAAGGTTGTGGAATATGCCCACCAGTTTGACGTGACCGTTGAGGCCGAGCTGGGTGTGCTTGCTGGCGTTGAGGACGACGTTGTTGCCGAGGAATCGCACTACACCAAGCCCGAGGAGGTGATTGACTTCGCCACCCGTTCCGGCTGTGACTCGCTGGCCATCAGTATCGGTACCAGCCATGGCGCATACAAGTTCAAACCCGAGCAGTGCACCCGTGACCCGCAGACCGGCAAGCTCGTGCCTCCTCCCCTGGCATTTGACGTGCTTGAGGAGATCGAGAAGAAGCTCCCCGGCTTCCCCATCGTGCTGCACGGCTCATCGAGCGTTCCCCAGGAGTATGTGGACATCATCAACAGCCACGGCGGCAACCTGCCCGATGCCGTAGGTATCCCCGAGGAGCAGCTGCGCAAGGCCGCCAAGAGCGCTGTTTGTAAGATCAACATCGACAGCGACAGCCGTCTGGCCTTCACAGCAGCCGTTCGCAAGGTCTTTGTTGAGAAGCCCGGCGAGTTTGACCCCCGCAAGTACTGCGGTCCCGCCCGTGACGAGATGGTACGCCTGTACAAGCACAAAATCATCGAGGTGCTGGGTAGCGACGGCAAGGCCGAGTAATCGCATCAATTCCTATTCCCTGAATTGGAACCATGTAGAGACGCAAAATTTTGCGTCTCTACTATTTTGTTGATTATCAGTGATATATGGATTGGTTCTGAATTTTGTGATGAAAAAAGTCGTGTAAAAATTTGGTCAGTTCCTAAATCAGCATTACCTTTGCACCGCTTTACGAAACAAATGCGTTTCGGTAAGTGCGATCGGGGTGTAGCTCAGTCCGGTTAGAGTACGCGTCTGGGGGGCGTGGGGTCGCTAGTTCGAATCTAGTCACCCCGACATCGCAAAAAGTGCTGATGATCATTTGATTGTCGGCACTTTTTTAATTTCATGAATTAACAAATCGTGATAGCGGGACGGTTCTCGTGTCACGGGAATTCAAGTAGATATGATGAAACGTGTAGTATTAATGGTGCTGATGCTGGCGATGGTTCTGCCTTCGCTGGCACAATCGTGGCTGGGTGGGGATATCTCAATGATGACGGCCAATGCCCGTCAGGGAGTGATTTATAAGGACTCGTGTGGTGTCACCGTTGACCCTTACGACTTGTTCAAGCAGCAGGGTTGGAACATGATGCGCGTGCGTCTGTTTGTCGATCCAAAAAACGCTCCAGGCAGCCATCATGACCAAGGTGTATGCCAGGATCTGGATTATGTCATCGACCTGTGCAAGACTATCAGGGCGCGGGGCTTTGAAGTGATGCTTGATTTCCATTACAGCGACACGTGGGCCGATCCTGCTAAGCAATTCACGCCCAAGCGATGGGAGAACCTTGATGCCAAGGTGCTGGCCGACAGTATCTATAGCTACACCCGCCATTGCCTAAAGGCGTTGAAGGTAGCTGGTGTGGAGCCGTTGACGATTCAGGTGGGCAACGAGATCACCTTCGGCATGGACTGGCCCGTGGGGCGGGTGGATCCGATGAGTGCTGACAACTGGGACGTGTTTACCCGTTTGCTCAAGGCGGGTTGCAAGGCATGTCGTGAGGTGTGCCCAGGGGCTGGCATCATCATCCACACCGAGAAAGCCGGCTTGTGGGAAATGACACGCAACTACTATGACCGCTTGCAGCAGGCGGACTTGGACTATGACATCATCGGCTTGAGTTACTATCCCATGTGGCACGGCACGATACCCAACCTTGGTGCTACGCTCGACTCGCTGGCAGTGCGTTTTCCCGACAAACCCGTGATGATTGTCGAGGCGGCTTATTACTACCTGCATGACGGCGTGAACCGTGGAGAAGAGGATTTCACCCACTGCCTGCCTGGAACAATAGAAGGTCAACGCGAATTTACCGCCCAGTTGGTCAAGGAATTGAACCGCCACGATAACGTGACGGGCCTCTTCTGGTGGTACCCTGAGGAAAACCTCTACGGCACCCGTTTCGAGGGTCATGGATGGGGTTTGCACCGCGGCCTGTTCAACAACGCCAACGGCCAAGCCTTACCCGCCCTCTACGAAATGACCCACTTCAAGCGATAAAGATCAGTCGAGGAGTTGGGCGATGGTGGCTGTGACGCGGCGTGCGGTGGTGTAGTCGAGAGCGGCTTCATTGGCGCCAGGGCGGCCCATGTAGAGGTTCGGGTTAATGTACTGCATGGCGCTGGGTTGTGGTTCGCGGCCCGAGAAGTGGAATTCATGCAGTCCAGTTTTTGCTTGCAATTCACGGATGTTCTGCTCAGTTACGCCGCTACCTGCCATGAGGATGATACGCCCTGCGGCTTGACGGTTGAGTTTGGCCAATAGCTCAGCGCCCTGGATGGCTTTGGGTTGCTGGCCCGAAGTCAAAATGCGGTCAAAGCCGAGGTCGATGATGGTTTCCAATGCCTGTTCGGGATTGGCAGCACGGTCAAAGGCGCGGTGGCAGGTCACACTCATCCCCTTGCTGCATTCCATTAAATAACGGTTTTTCTCTACATCAATAGTGCCGTCAGCATTCAGGCAACCGAAAACCACACCATCTACCCCCAATTCGCGGCACGCGGCAATGTCAGCAGCCATACGTTCCACCTCCAGATCGGTATAGAGGAAATCCCCACCACGGGGACGGATAATCACGTGCAGTCGCGTCGTCGTCAACACGCGCCGTGCTACTTTGATTTCGCCATAACTGGGCGTTGTGCCACCCTCAGGGATGCCAGCGCACAGCTCCACACGGTCGGCTCCTCCTTCCTGTGCCGCAATGCAGGATTCCACCCCATTGGCACACACTTCTACCATAAAATCCTCACGTCTCATATTGTACTTTCTTTTATTGATTCTTGGTCTTTAGTTTTGTAGGTGATTTGGATGTCGCGGAGGCGGTCGTCGTAGTCGTGGTCGCGTTTGATGATGAGGTAGCGCTTGCCGTAGAGGGTGACGATGGCCCACGAGTTGGAAATAGCCGATGTGGTGTTATAGTAATTCATCCTTCTGGCGATGGGCCGGAAGAAGAATGGGAAGGTAGAGAAGTCAGCGGGTGACAACAGGTAACGCACTTCACTGATTCGTTCACCATCATCGAGGCGCTGGACGAAGAATTCCAATGGTGTTTTGAGGTTGATGTGCTCATATTTCTCGCTGTGGGCCTTGAGGTCGTCAAGGAAAATTTGGGGAAGAAACACTAACGAGTCACAATGATAGGTGGCAGCGATGCTGACGGGCCAGGTGGTGTATTTATAATATGAGGATCTGGGCGCAGCATCGGGCTCGAGCATCGTGCAGATGTGGGATGAAAAGATGCCTGCATGATGTTCATTGGTGCCGATGATACCGCCATGTGTCTGGGTGATTTGAGTAAGCAAACGTTGAGTCTCTTGCCATGATAGGATGGTGTGCCGCAGCAACAGCGCGTAGAATACCACCAGTCCAACGGTCATTGCAAGGGTGCAATGCCTTAGCGCGAGAGGGCGGAATTTCTGGACATAACAGCCCAACAGCCGCAGTATAAACAGCATTGAGAACAATTCAAATCCGAATGCCGTGCGTGTTGAGGGCAGTCCGCACGTGAGGACGATGCCGCCTGACAGCAGTATTGTCCCAATCAGGTAGTTGTTGTTCACAATTACCTCCTTCAACAACTGGCGGTCTTTAGCCCATGCTACGATGGTGAGAAGTATGGCTAAATAAATCAGTTTGATTTTTCCGAGTATAGTCAAACCTGTTTTGATTCTCAGCCCGATGGTAGAAAAAGCCAGTTCGTATCCTACACCCGACCGGGTGATGACACCGGGAGAGAGCATCGTCATGCAGGCTCCACCCAGGAAGAATAGCGCCATCCAAAGCCCTTGTTGGCGATACGACTCTTTGACATTCAGCAGGTTGAAAAATATCAGCGAAATCGCTAACGGCAACGATATGCCCTCGTGTGTCCATCCCAATAAGAATGAGAACGGTAACATCCAAAGGAGATTCCTGCCAACTGTTTGATGCCGCTTATTGTCATATAGCAGCAGGAAAGCCAACATGGCAACCGAACTCCATAGATAGTTAATGCTGCCCGTCATCCACAGAAAAGTGTCATTGAATTGAGGCAACATCAGTGTCAAGCATAGAACCACCGCAAGGGCGAAGCCATTGGCACTGGCGCCTGACTGGCGCGTGAGGTTGCGCTTCATCAACCAGACAAACGCCGCAAAAAAGAGCACATTAAAAACATTGAAAACCTGTTTGCCCAGCAGTCCCGTAAACAATTGGACAAAGAAATGCACGATACTGCGCCCGTTGACTGTAAAGTAATGATCCACTTGAGACAGGATGATGTCCTTGATGCTGCTGATGTGGTGGGTGAAGTCAGCCTCTCCGCCGATAATCATGAATTTATAGACAAAGTCGTCATGGTTTTCGGCCGAGAGATAGTTGAGCACATAAAAAGCAACCATCACGATGACCATGATGATGAGGCCACCGTGATGAGTCTTATGTGTCGAAAACATCGTCTTCATGCCTTTCATGTCGCTGATAAACAGGCCAATGCTAAATTGTGTTGGTGGCTATTGCAGGATGATGTCGATGACGGCATTGATGTCGGCAATGTTGACCTCGCCATCGCCGTTCACATCGGCGGCAGCCGTCGTGTTGCCTGACAGAATCAAGTCAATGACGGCATTGATATCGGCAATGTTGACTTCACCATCTCCATTTACGTCGCCTGCGAGAGCCTCATTCTGCGGCATGCTGGCATAGACCAGTTCCATGCCAGGAATTTGGAGGCTGTATTGCTCGCCCGTGGTGACGGCGTTGTAGGTGATGTAATAGTACACCAGAAGTAACGGGAAATTGCCCAAATCGGTATTGTCGCACACGTCACTCACAGGCACATTGATGGAGATTTCCTCCTCGGCACCCTCAACGGGATATTCAACGGTAACGCGCTCGTCAAAAGCCGTCTCTACGAGGATTTTCACAGATTTCAGCTGTATGTTGCCCGGTCTCAAGCGCAGTCGCAAGGTGTCAGGAATGCCCCACATTTGTACGGCCTTGGTGATCTTGATATAAGGGTTGCGTGACGAGGCTCCCGTGAAATCAATCTGCATGCCGTTATCTAGAGCCGTGATCACCTGGTTCTTTCCTCCGCTTTGTGTAACAGCCCATGTGGTGGGGTCGATGGGGGCGTTCTCCACAGTGGTCACACGAGCTTTGGGGTTCTCTACCTTGACCAGTAACGAGTCGGCAAGTAAAGGGTGGCTTGAGCCTACGAACGTTTGTCCATCGGCTACGGCGGTAATGATTCCCATGCCGTCCACGGTGCAGACGCTTTCATCTGACGAGGCCCAGGCCACTACCGAAGGGTCCACCTTATCTAGTCCGTAGCCGCTGATGCCGTTGATGTTGATGCTGTAAGGATGAAACTGGTCGATGACCACGCTATCGCTCACCAGTTGCCACTGTGCCTCCATGATGGTGACAGGCTGGGTGGTGGTGATGCCGTTGTAGGTCGCGTACAGGTTACCCGATGCAGGTTGGGAAACGGCGTGGAAATAGCCCTCATCGTCAAACGTGCCCACCTCGGGGTCACAGGTAAATGAGCATCCCTGCAGATTGCGCGTTTTCAGTACGCCATACTGGTTGTAGCCCCACACGTCGAATGAGGTGGTGGCCGAAATCGACAAGTTATAGCAACGCGGCTCAAAATTGATGATGCCGATATCGTCGTCCTGAGGAGCGACCGAAACAATCAGACAGCCGTTGCCCACGGCACGCACTGGTCCGTCGCTGGGATGGTTCAGTACCTCATCGTTGGCCAGGATGCATGATGATCCTCCACCGTCGAGGTTCACGGCTGTGACGGCACCCAGGGCGTCGAATATGCCCTTGAATTCCCGTAGGGTCACGCCCACCGAGGTCATGTGCCTTCCATCGACAACGACAAAATAGAGTCGTGTGCTGTCGGCATTGAAGCCGATGGCCGTACGGGGATGGCGCTCGGCCCAATCCTCCATAAACTGGCCATTCTGCATGATGATGTGGTTACTGCCGCCGATGAGCTGGTGGATGTTCACATCCTGAGGGCCGTTATTGAGCGTGAGTTTGAAACTGATGTCCAGCACGTCGCCCACGTTCATCCATTCGGTCTGATTGGCATAGGTGCCCTTGAGCCACAGTATAGCCTTGCCATCGGGGATGGTTCTGGAGCCTTGGGCATCAAAGATGTCCTCAATGACGCAATGCTCCACGCCGTTGGCTCGCCATGAGAATTCACCCTCGGCAGGTCTCAGAAGCACCATTTTGCCCGAGTTGGACGCGTCATAGGTCACGGGACCATAGCTGCGGGTAAAAAGGAACGATTGGTTGGTGGCGATATTTTCGTAGGCATAACGCATGCGGTTCACCAGATTGAGGGCAAACGAGTGTTCTCCTCCCGTCACGCGTCCCGTAAACGTCAAACGGTCAACAAAGGGGTGGTTATTCTCGTCAAGCACTAAGCACGCGCGGTTATGGCTGCTGAGCACCAACTCGTCGTTGCGCACTTGTCCGCTCAGGGGCAGACCCACTTCGTTGGAGGGCGAAGTCATGAAGAAGTCACCGTTGACTGCTGCCACCACCTCATGACCCGGTCGGGTGTTGCGTGTCGCCATGTTAACGGGTGTCTCGCACGCCACCGACTTCTCGCCACCCAGGCAGGTCTCCATCACAATGTAGGGATTGGTTAAGTCCATTTCGACAACGCTTACCTTGAGCGGCAAAGCAGGGATGTCATATTTGGCGGCGGTGACACCAGGTCCCACCAGATGCGGGAAGATGAGTGTGTCCACCTCATAGGCCTTATCGCCGATGGTCCACAAGTCACGGGCAATACCCGTGGCGCACGTCAGCAATATGGCTATGGCACACAGTAAAGCTTTTTTCATTTTTGTTTGGGTTTAGGCATTTAAACTACGAATTACGCTAATTTTACGAACCATCAACATAATAGATTAGTTTAATTAGCGTAATTCGTAGTTTGAAAAAATGGGCTAACTATTCAGGATGATGTCTATGACGGCATTGATGTCGGCAATGTTGACCTCGCCGTCGCCGTTCACGTCGGCAGTGGGAGAGGAACCGCCTGTCAAGATCAAGTCAATCAAGGCATTGATATCGGCAATGTTGATCTCATTATCACCATTCACGTCGCCAGGAGTACCCGGTTGAGGTCCGGTGCCGCTGTCCACGTTGCGGCCAATCTTATATACGGCCATACCGTTATAGGCCTTGAAGGTAAACAGGGTCACTTCCTCATATCCTTCACTGTCCACGCCGTATTCCACTGCAAAGCAGTGCACGCGCAGACCGCTATCGTTCACCTTGCCGAGGCTGTCGGCGGGGATTTTCCAGTATTTGGTCATGCCGCCTAATGACATGCCTTCACCCAACTCGCAGATGTTGGCTTGGCATCCGTGGCCGTTACCGTTCATGTCGGCATTGACATAGACGAAGAAGTCACGGCCTTCCAGCTTGAACTCGATGCAGCCGTTGGGCTGGGACTGGGGCCACAGCGTGGGGTCAGTATCCTCAAACGAGTCGATGACCGAGCCCGAGAAGTCATAAATCACGGGTGCGGTGTCAAAGCAGTCGATATAGAACATCTGGCCGCTGTAGCGGTAGTCCTCGTCGGGATCTTCAATCATCTTGATGACGGGTGCCAGCGAGAAACCTGTCTTGGTCTCGGGGTAGAAGTTGATGACGTCCATATAGGGGTCGCCGTCAAATCCGCCTTCCCATTCGCCGCCCTGATCGGCGTGCATGCGATACAAAGTGGGAAAACCGGGATCGGCAGTTGAACCCGAAACAGTCATGATATTACACTCGGCCTCTTCAAGGGTGATGTCGCCAATCACGTCCAGATAGTCAGTACGCTGCATGGCATCGCCCTTGTCCATTTCGACAATAAGGGTAAGTTCGCCCGTCTCGGTATTAACCAAATAGACAGGGACGAACTGCTGGGCAGTGCTGGTCATGGGAGCTACCCAGATGTGGTGGAAACTGTCCTTACCGATACTGGCGACACCCAGGAAACGACCGTAGGGGGCACCGTCGAGCGTCAGGGGCAGGTCTTCGAGCTGGCTGCCGTCGGCTGCTGAGAAGCGGTGAATGACCGATTGTGCAATTGTATCGGTGCCGATGATGACTGTCTTCTCCTCGCTGCGGGCCACATAGATGATGCCCTGATCCATCGTCGCCGTGCGGGCACGCTGGTTGCAGATGTCGTTGTTGGTATAGGCCGTGCCACTGTGTACACGGTCAAAAATCCACTGGTTTACGATTTTGATGCCATTCACCTCGGGATAGGTCTGGCCGTCGGTTGTTGCCAGGGCACTCAGTGCCGATACCAACAAGGTAATCACAAGAAGTAAAGATTTTTTCATTTTCTTATAGACTTTAGACTTTTATTGATAGTTGTTTTAACTACGAATTACGCTAATTAAACAAATCTATCCGTATAGTTGATAGTTCGTAAAATTAGCGTAATTCGTAGTTTTTTAAAATAAGGATTAGCTGTTCAGGATGATGTCGATGACAGCATTGATGTCAGCGATGCCTATCTCACCATCGCCGTTTACGTCAGCACTGGGGGAAGTGCCACCTGACAAGATCAGGTCAATCAGGGCGTTGATGTCGGCAATGTTCACCTCGTTGTCGCCGTTCACGTCACCCGTGATGCCGGGGCCAGGCTCGTCGCCGGTCACGCCAGTACCGATCTTGTAAACAGCCATACCATTGTAGCACTTATAGATGAACAGGGTGATTTCCTCGTTGCCCTCGGCATCGGTGCCATACTCCACGTTCATACTTTGAACTCGGGTACCACCGTCGCTCACGGCACCCAACTGGTCAGGTACCATCCAGTAACGCTGCATGCCTTCGAGCGTCATGCCTTCACCCAACTCGCAGATGTAAACCTGACAGGCCTTGTTGATCATCGTGGCCTCGTCAACACCGGTGTATTGAGCAGCCACAAAGACAATAAAGTTGCGGTCATTGAGCGTGAACTCACACACACCGTTGGCACCCACGTCCATCGGCCAGAAGGCAGGATCCACATTCTCGAAGTCCTCTACCTTGCTACCTGTCACGTCATACAGGATGGGCGCTGTAGTAAAGCCGTCGATATAGAACAACTCACCCGAGAAGTCGTCCTCGGCAGCCAGGATCATCTTAGCCACGGGAGCATAACCCCACTGGGTCACCGTCTCAGGGTAGAAGTCCAAGATAGCCATATAGGGATCGCCGTCAAAGCCGCCTTCCCAGTCACCACCTTGGTCGGAATGCCAACGGTAGATGTACTCCGAGCTGGCACCTACAGTCATGATGTTACACTCGGCCTCCTCACGGGTAATGTCACCCATCACGTCGATGTAGTCGCAACGCTGCAAGGCATCACCTTTGTCGAGTTCGCCCATCAGAGTGAGTTCGCCGGTCTCTTTGTCCACCATATAAACGGACTGGGTGGTAGCCAGGTTACTGGAGAACGGAGCCATGTAGAGGTGGCCGAAGTTATCCACGCCCACCGTGTTGCTGCTCAGCGTAGCACCGCCATAGATATTTCCGTCAAGCGTCAAGAGTAATTCCTTAACCATCTCGCCGTTGGCAGCGTTCAGCTTGTAGATCACGCTTTGTGCCAGGGTATCGGTTCCTTGAATTACCGTATTGGCGTTAGAATGGGCGATGTAAATGTAGCCATCGTACATCACTGCCGTGCGGGCACTGGTGTTACAGTAGGGTTTGTTGCCCCACACCTCAGGAGTGTGGGCACGGTCTTGAATCCACAGATTCTTGATGCCGATGTCATTGACACGCTCATAGGCCACACCGTCGGTCACTGCAAGGGCGCTCATGGCTGTGGCTGCCATTAACAATGTAAAGAGTAAAAATTTCCTCATAATCAGTTGGTTATTAAGTTGTTGTTATTGAATTATACTCTGGTTAGCTATTAAAAGGCAAAGTTACAAAAAATTCCGCAAACATCAAAATCATGTAGGCGATTTCTTTGAAATTTCCAAATAATATCAATAAGCGTTGCCGCTCGTGGGCTACATGTTGCCATTAGGGCTGAAAACCCAGTTGCTTGTCCATCCAGGCGATGCGGTCGTGCAGCCATTGCTTGAGGAAGGCAATCTCGTCTTCAAAGTCGGTAGCGATGTAGTAGTTGGGCCACACATATTTGCCCCAACGTGGCCATGCCTGGCTATCACGGTCGATGGCGCCATGAGCGGTTAGCACGGTTGCCATGGAGTCGATGATTGCCATCAGTTCCTCCTCGCGCAGGTTGCTCTGCCGGTATTGCGCCCAGCGGTCACGGAGCAACGCCACATAGTCTTCGTCACTGTTGAGCCGTGGCCACCAGAAAGGAATCAGCAGATCCTCGTCTGCTGCATAGAGCAGGTCATTACATTGGTAGATCCACCCCTCGGTGCGCCACCCCTCACGCAGCTTGCAATTGCCGTAGGCCAGGTTCATATCCCACACGACAGTCTTGAAGCGTCCGTCCACATTGTTTTGACGCTTGTAGAGTTTGCCGCTCTTGCGGTAGCCGTCGATGTTATGGCCGAGTTCCATGGCAATCTGGTAGTCGATGAACGACAGCACGTCGATATACTTGCGGTAACCCACCTCGGGGTCACGGAACTGCGGGGATGCCAGCGCCTGTTCCATCGCATCGAAACGCCGGTTGATGTATTGCAGCTGGGCCTCATTCAGGTCGTCATAGTCGGGCGACTTGTACTGGATGTGGATGAACCTGTCGATTAGCGGGTTTCCGTTGCTGTCCACGGGGTGGAATTTGGAACGGTAATACACATCATCGTCATAGTCCACCTCGATGAGGTAGTCGCCTGTTAACTCATAGCCTGACTTGCGTGGCTTGTCAAGATTGAGGCGGTGCTTCCCCTTGGAAACGACCTCGCATAGGATATACACACCATAGTAGGTGCCGTCGAGGATGACCTCGCAATAGCGGCCTTGAGGTGTGTATTCCATCCACGGGCGCGAAATCTCAAAGGCCAGCAGGTCACGCATCATGCTTTTGTCGCTATATGGAGCCAGCAAGGCCCAGTTGTCGTCCTTGCCCATGCCTAGAATTTTGGCCTTGCGCTTGGAGGCGTATTTCATGCGCCCGTCCAGGGTTCGGAAAGAGTAGGGCTTCTTGGGGCTGTCGTTAAAGGTTGAATTTCCCCTATAGCGCAGCGCGACATAGCCCTCGTAGTCGATGCGCTGCCCTGGATGGGCTTTAAGGTCGGCATAATTGAGTTGCCCCTTGCCATTGTCGATGATTTTCATGTGTCCCTCGATGCGCTCATAACGGTCAATTGTGCGACCTTTTACGTCGATGAACACGATGGGCAGGTTAGTCGAGGTGAGTTCCACATCGGTGTTCTTGGGAGGGAAATTGTTGGTCGGCTGACGCTTGCAGCCCGCAAGCGTCAGCACCAGCATCGCTATGAAAATCAGTCGTTTCATATTTTGGTGTTAGGTTTCTGGCGTTAGGCATTAGGTTTAAGGATGCAGATGCTACCTAAAGCCTAACTCCTAATGCCTCATGATAGGATAATGTCGATAATGGCGTTGATGTCAGCGATATTGATTTCACCGTCATGATTGACATCGGCATTGCGGTTACTACTACCGCTGTCACTCAGGATGATGTCAATGATGGCATTGATGTCGGCAATATTCACCTCCCCGTCACCATTAACATCACCAGCCATTATCTCGCGATAGACAAAGGAGCGGATGCCGCAGTAGTCGGTATATTGCACTGTAGTGCCCGAGGCCAGCGTGCGGTAGGCATAACGTGCGCGCACGTAGTAGGTCTTGCCGTCGGTCAACTTGCCTGTGCCCTTGATCGTGCCCAATTCAGGAGTCTCGAAGGTGCCTTCGAGCGTGCCGTTGTAAGATGTACGGGTGGGGAAGGATGTGGATGTGCTGATCTGCACCCTCAGTGATCCAGCCCCTTCGACAGGCTCAAAGCGCACCACGTCGGTGGGATAGAGCACCATATCATCGGCATCAGGGAACACATACACGGGTACGGGCGGAATCACCTCAGTCGTAGTGAACGACGATATCGGTGTGGTTACCTTCACATCACGATATGTTGCCGTCACGCGGGTATAATAGGTCGTGGCGCCCGCTAACAGGTATTGAGGCACCTGCCATTGTGGAACAATCTGCAGCACACTGTCGGGGTTGTTCATGTTAGCAAAGGTGGACAACTCTAATATATAGACTGTGCCTGGCGCACCCGCCGTCCATGTGATGGTGGGAGTCAAGGGCACGTCGGTGGCGGCATTGGCGGGCGAGGTGATACGCATCTCCCCCAAAGTGAACTGCCGCAATTCACTGGCGTTGTCCCACTGGTTGAGCCCGCGAGCCACCACGCGCCACCAGTAGGTGCCGCTGGTCAGGCACGGGATCTTGGACAACGGGTAAGACGTCGATTCTGCCTCGACTTGTGCCACGAGCGAGTCCATCTGCTGGTCAGCATAGACCTGTACCATGTAGGTCGCGGCGTTGCTGTACCATTGCAGGTAAGAAAGTTCGGTCACCTCGGCACCATCATCAGGATAAATCAGCATGGGCTGTTCCGCCTGTGTGGGCGTGATACCTGGCATGACGGGGGCGTACTCATTCTCCCAGCGGTCAAGAATGGACACAGCATAGCGGTAACCGTCACGCTTGTCAGCGGGCAAGGTATAGGAAGCCCAATAGCTAACACCGTCGATATATTTTGCCTGACAGTGGAAATCGTAGTCTTCCACCCCGTCGGGGATGGTGTAGATGACGTAGCGCACGTTGGGGATACTGTCCCATGAGAGCGTGCCGTCGCTGTAGGTAAGGTTAGTTACCGTGGTATAGGTCTGGTCGGGAGTGAGCCATGCTGGAGCTGGATTAAGGGCAATCGTCGAGTATAGGCTGTCCTTGAGCCAAGTGCGCAACTGGCGAACCTTGCCGTCGATGACCTCCTTCTTGTTGCGCCACGTGCCGTAGCGGAAGTAAACCATGCCAGGATTGCCGCCAGCAGCCATCGCTTCGCGCATGACGCGTCCCTGCTTCACATACTCGGCGAGTGTCCATCCGTCTTCATCAGGAAACCACTGGCTGATGAAAATGTGGCGGTTGAAACGGGCAGCAATCTTGCCCCACCACTGGGTCACACCTGTAAAGGTGCCCGTCGTCTTCCAATAGACCTGAGGGGCCAGGAAATCGATGGTACCTCGCGTCACCCATGCCATCGGGTCGCTGTAAATCTGGTTATACTGCCAGTCACTGCCCATGGGGCAAGGCTCCACACCATACTTGTCGGCAACGGCCTGGGATGTGCACGCCACACCGGCAGGACCGATGCCGAAGCGTACCCACGGCTTGGTCATCTTGACCATGTCATTGACGTCCTTGACCATCTGGTTGACATTCTCACGGCGCCAGTCACCCTGCGACATTGTGCCGCCGTTTGCCTTGTAGGCGTTATACAGGTTGGCATCGAGCGAAAATGACGGGTTGTCCTGGTTGTAGAAATAGTCGTCAAACACCAGTCCGTCAACATCATATTTGACCAGAATGTCCTTGCACACGTCCACCACGCGCTGGCGCACTTCGGGGATGCCGGGGTTGAGCACCGTCTCGTAGCTGGTGGTCAACAGCCAATCGGGATGGGTATAGATGTAATCGAGCTCGCTTTGGCCCCACTTGTTGTCGCCGTGACCGTAGCGGTAAGGATTGACCCAGGCATAGACCTCGATGCCGCGTTTATGGGCCTCCTCGATAAGGTAGCCCAGTGGATCAAATGGCGGTGCCACGCCACGGGTTCCCGAGACATAACTGGACCATGGCTCGTAGGCCGAATTGTACATGGCGTCGCACATCGCCCTGACGTGGTAATAGACCACGTTGATGTGATTGACGAGCATGGTGTCGAGCATCTTGCGGCAGGCGTTCTGCACGATGGGCGTGTTGCTTACCGTGATGGATCCGCTGGGCCAGTCGTTAAGGTAGGATGTCATCCAGATGCCGCGCTGCTCCCGTTTGGGAGGGACATCGGCAGCTGAAATGGCAAAACTGGCGACAAACGCCGCCAGTAATGCTATCAGGATTAATCTTCTCTTCATAGTCTTCACTAAACTCTAAACTTTAGAATAGGTTAGTCAGACGCGGATTGATGCACAGGCCCAGGATTTTGTCCTTGTTGCCGTTGAAGTTATAGACCTTGCCGTCGTTCGGGTTGAAGTAGTAAAGTCCCGTGGTATAGGTCTTCTCGGTTGTGGCTGCACGGAATCCGAAATAGACGTAGTGCGTTTGGGCATCCACCGCCAGCTGGGTGGTGTAAACGCCTTCGGCATCAGTCGTGTTGATGGGATCGGCCTCCATAGTGATGAAGTTGACGTACTTGTCGTAGGTCACCGTGGCATTCTCAGCAGGGATGGCATACTGAGTGAAGCCCACGCCCGGCGTGGTGCCCTTGGTCATCCACACATACAGGTAGCCCAGGTCCTCATCAAGGGTAAAGCCACGCGGCTGTGTCGTCTCAAGCACGATGGGATGAGGAATGGGCACACCGGTACCGGTCTTGCCGATATCGCTCGGACGGAAACGGTAGAGACCGTTACCCGAGTAATTCTTGCCCCACCAGAACATACCCGTGCGGTCGAGATACAGGCCCGTGTGGATAGCACCATAGGCAATACCCTGGCCGTAGTAACTCAACTGGTTGTTGACCACATAGTAGCCAGCGGTGCTGTTGAAGTTGGTCTGTTCGGTTTCGCCACGTGCCGACAGCGGCATGGTGCGGATACCCGTGTTGCGGTCGGTGTAATAGAGCGTGGTACCGTCGGTGCAACCTTGGAACGGGTCGTTGAAGGCGGGACCGCCCACGTTGGTGACCATCACGTTGGTGACCGAGCCGTCAGCACTCATGACGGTAATCTTGCCGTCGCCCAGATTGCCAGCCTCATCGTTGATGTAGTAGTACTGCTTGCCGCAGTCCAGGATATACACGTTGTCCTGCTCGATGGTGGCACTGTCGGTCACCGTCTTCTCGGTGGCAAACACGAGCGTGGTGGGCATATTACCCGAGTTGACGCCCATGTCAAACGGCAGATTCTTGGTACCGGCAGGCAACTGCGAGAGATCCACCAGTTTCACCGCCATGATGTTACCACCCTGGGTAGCATAGTAGAGCGTGGGAGCAGGGACAGACGAACCTACCTGCACATTGACGTAACTGTCTTCCAGACGACGGTTCTCGCCATTGATGTCAAACCACGTCTGGAGCGTGATCTTCTGCGAACCGATGTTGCTGAAGGTCAGTTTGCCGGGATTGTCGATGGTACCATCGTCATGGCTATAACCCTCAAAGGTGGCAATAATGTTACCGTCCTTGTCACGGGTGCCCTCAGGGAAGGTCCATATATATTTGCAGGTCAGGTTTTCGGGATTGGGCAACTCGATGTCGAGCTTGACATCCACATCATTGATGACCACGGGAGTCGCGCTCTGCTCGGCAACGCTCAGCACGGGAGCGATGTCGTAGATGAGCAGCGGATAGGTGCGGCTGCCCACGCCGTCAACGGTCAAGGTCACCTGATAGATGCCCGCCTTGGCATACTTGTGGGAGGGGTTTATGTCGGTTGATGACGTTCCATCACCGAAGTCCCAGGTTACCGAACCCGTCTTGGACGAGGTGTTAGTGAACTCCACAGTCGATACCACATAGAAGTCCAGACCGTAACGGTCATCATCCACCCTGTAAGTGAAGTCCACATCCTTGGTGGCGAAGTTGCCGTAGTCGGGCGTCTTGTCAATACACGACACAGCCATAACCGCCATTAGGGCAAGGAATGCTATTTTATTGAATGTCTTCATTTTTCTTCTTCATTTAAGGGTTAATTCAAGGTCACTTCTTTGTTGTCGGTAGTTACACCCACCTTGCCGTCGGTGTCATACACGCGGAACTCAGGCATCAGGAAATAGGTGCGGTTGAAGCTCACTGTGTAGGCCTTGTCGGCGGTGTTGTAAATCCACGAGGTGAAGGGAATCGTCTCAAGCATGCTCTTGAAATAAGGCATGTACTGGCGGCGTACAGTGGTAATCTTGCCGCCCGTGTCGTCGCTGTAACGGGAGAAGAGCCAGAATGCCGACTTGTACACCGGCTGGACGTTCACACCCGACGGGGCGTCGCTCGCGTTGGCAATCTCGTGATAGACTGCCGAGCCGTCATCGGCCACGGTGATGTAGTAGTAATGATCCACTTCATCGGTGGTGTACCATGCATTGGACTTGTCGTCAGAGGTTGTGTCAGTCGGGAAGTCGATGTTGTACTGGGCATTCAGCTGCTCAAACAACTCGATGGGGAAGTTGTACTTGATATAGACGTTGCGCAGGTCGTTGTAGTAGGTGCT
>CAMZFV010000028.1 GCA_947306175.1 uncultured Prevotellaceae bacterium | reverse complement strand
GTTATTAAAACGAGACATATAAACATCAAATTTTAAAAATTTACCGAACTATTGTAAAGTATTCCTCTAATAAAAATGGTTCTATTATCAAGAATCCAGCAGTGGAATTCTTATTAGAGAGCATAAATCAGATTAATGAGATTTCGAAAAGGGGTAATATGATTTGATTTTGTCTTTGGTTATAAAGACGATTGATGTAAAAGACATGAATGGTCAGAAATGGTCATGAAAGATTTTTCGATGGTTTTATTCATGGTTATTCGTGGGGATTTATGGCCATTCATGTCAATAAATGATAGTTGTTCAAGTTGGTATATGCTTATTGGCGGTACGTTGCCTGTTAGGTTGGGTAGGGTACCGCCAATGGGTGAGTAGGGTGTTAATTCGTGTTGGGATAGGGTGCTAATCCTGCGAGATGCGCACAGCACGGACGGCGACTCCGCTGCGTCGGTCGCCGTTGCTCCAGCTGTACAAATTCTCCTCATGGAAACCAAAGAAGAAGGCGTAGTAGGGGATGGTCGAACCGAGCGTGCGCGACCAAAAGGTTCCCGAAATGCCTCCGTTGTTGAGCGAACTGTCCTTTGAGGGCAAGAAGAGGGTGTTACCATTGGGACCAGTGACCAATTGTCCGTTTACGCCGTTCTGTTGCGTCCAAGTCCAAGTACACTCTTGATAAAGCTCGTCGAGCTGCTGAATGGTCGGCATGCGCCACGACTCGCCCCAGTTGACATAGGCTGCATCATCCTCAGGATCCAACTCGGTCTTGCCGTCGGTAAAGCCGTTGTAGCCGTAATCGGTTTTGGTGCAGTACTTCGTCAGCGAAAATTGATCCTCGAAACACCACTTGTAATTGCTCCAATCATACACTTCCTTGGGCTCAGTCTCGCCCCAGGCGAAGAGGTCGCCGTATTCCTCGGGGCTGGTAGCACCCACGTTGCAGGTTGCCCACAGCGTGCCGCTGGGCAGACCCAGGTCAACCCACTCGTGCCCGTCAGGAGGAGTCACGGGGTCATCGGGCCAGACACCAGTCAAAAGATAGTCAATCAAGCAGGTCACATCGCTGACATTCACCTGACCATCCAAATTCACATCACCGCGCGGATACTGGGTCCCTGCGGTAAACGATGCCAACATCAACAGTAATACAACTAAAAGTGAACTGAATTTCTTCATAATAACAATAGCTTTAATGGTTAACTTAAGTTTCTAAAGTGCTAAGCACTTCAAAACTTGAAGATTAGTGATTAGAGATTAGTGATTAGTGGAAAATACCTCTACGAAATATTTTTTTGGTGCCATTGCTGGTTTCGTTAGGCATCTCTAAACTCTAAACTTCAAGTTTTCTAAAGTGGCACAGCTACTTTAGAAACTTTAATGGTTAATTATTTACACTGCAAATGTACAAATAATTCCCTAATTTCGTTGCGCTGGACAGCTTTGTAATTTATGTATTTATTGTTGTTGTTTTATTTATGGTGGGTTGTCGTTGGTATTGGTTTGCGGTTAAAAAACTGTGAATTGGTAGGGCTATGTGGTTAATTTTGTCAAATTCAGGGGTTATAGTGGGTTGTTTTCAAAGATTATGAGTAATTTTGCCGTTTAGTTTACGTTGATAAATACATACAAACGAAATAAAACAAAATTTATTAGAGAACCGATGAAGAAGTACAAGCTCATCAACAACACGCTGGGATGGCTCATCTTTATTGTGGCAGCGGCGACCTATCTGCTGACCATCGAGCCTACCGCCAGCTTCTGGGACTGCCCGGAATTTATCGCTCAAGGTTTTAAGACAGAAATCGGCCACCCGCCTGGCAACCCCATTTTCATCCTTGCCGCCAACTTTGCGAGCAAGTTTGCCGGTGGTGACGTGATGGCTGTCGCCAAATGCGTCAACGCTATGTCGGCCATCTTCAGTGCGCTGACCATCCTGTTGCTCTTCTGGTCCATCACCCACCTGGTGAAGAAACTCGTTGTGAAGGACGGCGAGGAGGACAAGATGACCCTCGCCCAGTACCTCGTGGTGATGGGCAGCGGCATCTGCGGCGCCCTGGCCTATACGTGGAGTGACACCTTCTGGTTCAGTGCCGTTGAGGCCGAGGTATATGCCTTCTCATCGTTCTGCACCGCATTGGTATTCTGGCTCATCCTCAAGTGGGAGAACCGTGCCGACGAGCCGGGCAGTGACCGCTGGATCGTGCTGATTGCCTATGTATTTGGCGTTTCGCTGGGTGTGCACCTGCTGAACCTGCTGTGTATCCCCGCCATCGCGCTGATTTTCTACTACCGCCAGTGCCGTGCCAAGGGCGAGGCCTCGACGCTCAAGGGCTCATGCCTGACGCTGCTCGTGTCCTTTGTCATTGTGGGTCTTATCCTCTACGGCCTGGAGCCCGGTTTCGTGGAATGGGGACAGAAGTTTGACCTGTTCTTTGTCAACACCCTGGGCATGTCGTTCAACTCGGGCGTGTTGGCCTATGGCATCCTGCTGATTGCCGTGCTGGCCTGGGCGCTGTGGGAACTCTACAGCAACAAGAGCCCGTTGCGCATGAAGCTGTCCTTTGCGCTGTCCATCCTGCTGTCGGGCATGTTGCTCATCGGCGAAAGCATGTTGATTCCCCTGGTGCTGCTCATCGCCCTGTGCGTCTATCTGTTCAAGTTCTGCAAGCATATTCCCGTGCGCGTGTGGACCAACATCGTGTCCTGCATCCTGGTGATCTTCATCGGCTTCAGCAGCTATGCGCTGATTTTGATCCGCAGTTCGCAGAACACGCCGCTTGACGAGAACTCGCCCAACAACACCTTTGCCCTGGCCAAGTATCTGAGCCGTGAGCAGTATGGCGAGACCCCGCTGCTGTATGGCCGCACGCTCTACAGCGACATCATGTACAAGGAAGGCCCTAACGGCGTCATGCAGCCTGCCACCAAGCAGGGCCCGATGCAGTATGCCCCCGAGGTGAAGGCCGACCCCAACCAGCCCGACCGCTACAAGGAGTTGGGTCCCAAGCAGACCTATCAATACAGCCCCGAGCAGAACATGCTCTTCCCGCGCATCCATGACGACAAGCACGAGCGTGAGTATGTCGAGTGGCTGGGCATGCAGGGCACTCAGGTCGAGGCGACCACCTCGCTTGACGCCAATGGCAATCCCACCAGCAAGGAGATAAAGATGAAGCCCACGATGATGGAGAACCTCCGTTTCTTTGTGGACTACCAGCTGAACTATATGTACTGGCGCTACTTCATGTGGAACTTCGCCGGTCGCCAGAACGACCTCCAGGGCATGGGTGAAATCACCCACGGCAACTGGATTTCGGGCATATCCTTCATCGATAACCCGCGCCTGGGTGACCAGAGCCTGCTGCCCGACGATTTGGGCAAGGGCAACAAGGGCCACAACGTATTCTACCTGCTGCCGCTGTTGATGGGTATCATCGGTCTGTTGTGGCAGGCCTACCGCGGCCGTCGCGGCATCGAGCAGTTCTGGGTGATCTTCTTCCTGTTCTTCATGACGGGTATCGCCATCGTGCTCTACCTGAACCAGACGCCCAACCAGCCCCGTGAGCGTGACTATGCCTACGCCGGTTCGTTCTATGCCTACAGCATCTGGATCGGTATGGGTGTTGCCGGGTTGTGGAGCCTCATCATGTGGATCCTCAAGGGCAGGAAAGGCAAGAAGGCCGCCAAGGAAGGCGAGGCCGTCGAAGCCTATAGCACCAACAATGGCATGGCTACCACCATTGCCGCCGTGGCTGCCCTGGTGGGCATTCTCGTGCCCCTGCAGATGGTGAGCCAGACGTGGGACGATCACGACCGCAGCGGACGCACCGCAGCGCGTGACTTCGGCCGCAACTACCTGTCCAGTGTCGCTCCTAACGGCGTGATCTTCTGCAACGGTGACAACGACACCTTCCCCCTGTGGTACCTACAGGAGGTAGAGGGCTACCGCACCGACGTGCGTGCCGTCAACCTGAGCTACCTGTCCACCGACTGGTACATCAGCCAGATGCAGCGCGCCTCCTACGAGTCTGCTCCGCTGCCCATGATGGCCGACAAGAATACCTATGCCTACGATGAACGCCAGTTCTGCTACTTCATGCAGCCCGACGAGACGCCGACCGAGGCCCTCAAGTCGCTGGAGTTCATCTATGGTGCCGAGTCCAAGAACAACCCCTACGGTATCAATGAGATCCGCTATCCCAAGGTGTATATCCCCGTCGATGCCGACCAGGCCATCAAGGCTGGCGTCGTACGCGAGGATCAGCGTGACATGATACAGGAATCCATCAACCTCGACCTGAAGCGCATGGGCGCAGGCATGACTGCCAGCCAGCTGATGTCGTTCGACATCGTGGCCAACAGTATCGCCCAGGGTTGGAACCGTCCCTGCTACTTTGCCATGACGGTGCCCAGCAGCTATTACCTGGGTCTGGATCCCTACCTGCGATTGACCGGTCTGGTCTATCAGGTAACCCCGATGCTCGATGGCAATTCCCGTGGCGAGAGCGGCGTCTCGACCGACATCATGTATGACAACGTGGTCAACAAGTTCCTGTGGGGTGGCCTCGATAAAGCCAAGCCCGGTAAGCTCTATCTCGACGAGACCGTGAGCCGCATGGTCACCACCATGCGCAGTGCCCTGATTGACCTGGCCAGTGCCCTGATGAACGAGGGTACGCTTGCCAAGGGTGGAGAGAAGGCTATTCCCGCCGGCATGACGCAGGAGGCTTACGTGGCCGACCGCTACAAGAAGGCCCGTACCATCCTCGACCTGATGATAGAGAAACTGCCCACCAACATCACGCCCTTCACCGTACAGATGGGTGAACAGGTGGCCAATCTCTATTACAACCTGGGCCAGGTGAGTGGTGATGACGAGTGTGCTCAGAAGTCCGAGAAACTGCTCGAGAGCGAGCTCCTGCGCTACGGCAATTACCTGCGCTTCTACCAGTCGCTCGACGCTTCGCAGTATGAGCGCCTGACCAGCATCGACAAGTTCATCGACCAGCAGTACATGATCTTCATGCTGCAAGACTATTACAAGCAGTGTGGCGAGGAGAAATATACCAAGTTGATGGACAAGCTGGCTGCTAACGGTGTGAACGTGCAGCGCCTGCAGGCCTATCAGAAGTCCTATGACGAGGCGATGCTGAGACAGCAGGAGGCCGAGCAGCAGGCCGCCCAGGCTAAGATGGAAGAGGCCCTGATGGCCACTCAGGAGGAATGATTTATAGGCTTTAGGCTCTAGGTTTTAGGCTTTAGGAGGCATCCGCAAAAGCCTAACGCCTAAAACCTAATGCCTAACGCCTAATGTCTAAAACCTAACACAATGTTAGTCGAACGTCCTCCACTGCTCTATCGCATGATATTCCCCGAGACCGTGTGGCGCATCCACAAGCGCGACCACACGGTCTATTTGACCTTTGACGACGGCCCTATCCCCGAGGTAACGCCCTGGGTGCTCGACACGCTCGACCGCTACGGCATCAAGGCGACCTTCTTCATGGTGGGCGAGAATGTCGAGCGGCATCCCGAGCTGCTGGAGGAGGTGCGCCGTCGTGGCCATTCGGTGGGCAACCACACAATGAGTCACCTGCAGGGGTCACATGTAGGCACCAAGCACTACCTGCACAACGTCTTCCGTGCCAATGAACTCATCGGCAGCACCCTGTTCCGGCCGCCTCACGGCCTGTTGCGCTGGGGGCAGTCGCGGGTATTGCGGTCGCGTTTCGCTATCATCATGTATGACCTGGTGACCCGCGACTACAGCCGCAAACTCACGGGCGAGCAGGTGCTGGACAACGTCAAGCGGTATGCCCGCAACGGCTCCATCATCGTCTTCCATGACTCGCTCAAGGCCGAGAAAAACATGAAATATGCCCTGCCGCGCGCCATCGAGTGGCTGCAAGAACAGGGTTATAAGTTCGATGCCATCCCCGAGCATTGACATAGCATCAGCAATCAAATCCCAGGCCCTGAGTCTGGGGTTTGACGCTTGTGGCTTTGCCGCCGCGACGCCCGTCGATGACGAGGCTGTGGCGCGCTATGACCGCTGGATTGAGTTGGGGCACAACGGCTGTATGCAGTGGGCGGCGGGCCACCGCAACCTGCGCCGCGACCCCACGATGCTGCTTGAGGGAGCCCAAACGGTCATATCACTGGCCCTAAACTACTATCCCGCGCGATTCCAGCCCCCAGGCACCCTGCGCGTCGCCTATTATGCCTACGGGCGCGATTACCATGAAGTCCTGCGCGAGAAATTGACGAAATTGGCCCATTTCATCGAAGAAATCACGCATTGCACTACCCGTCCGTGTGTCGATTCGGCACCTATCCGCGAGCGTTATTGGGCACAACAGGCAGGCCTCGGTTTCATCGGACGTAACAACTGCCTCATCATCCCCGGCAAGGGGTCTTACTTCTTCCTGGGCGAAATCGTCACGACGGCCCAACTGCCGCCCGAGGAACCCTGCACACTGACCTGTGGCGATTGTGGCCGATGTGTCGAGGCATGTCCCACGGGCGCCCTGGACGATGATGGCGCCGCCGACGCCTCGCGTTGCCTCTCCTGCCTGCTCATCGAAAACCACAGCGAGGAATTACCCGATTGGGTCAGCCCAGTGGTCGGCGATAGGGTAGTGGGCTGCGACGAGTGCCAGCTGTGCTGCCCCCACAACGCCCATGCCGAGGCCACAACGATCAACGATTTCGACCCCACCGATGCCGTGATGCACATGACCCCCGAACGCGTCGCCCAGATGACTCCAGGCGACTTCAAACGCACCTTTGCCCACAGCGCCATCTCACGCCTGCGCCACAAGACACTGCGCCGCAACGTCGACCTCACCTCCCACAACAATCCCAAAAAATAAAAACACAAGCATCAAAAACAACTATAAGAACTTGAACAACAATTAATTAATAACATTAATAGGTTGTTCATGTTGTTCACCGTTGTCCATGTTGTCTGAAAAGGAGTGTGGATGCAGGGGCGCTTCGTAGAATAAACTATGCTGAAAATAAGTAAATAATCCATAATATTTGTTAATCGAAAGTTCGTCTTTAAATTTTATGCCCTATATTTGCGGCGGATTTGGAATTAAAGATTTTTTATAATACTAATACATTTTTTTCAGCAAATACAGCTTAAAAATTGGATCTGCAATGAAAAAGTTCTTATTATTTTTGACAATTGCCGCGGGTGCCATTGGTGCTACTGCGCAATCCTTACCCCCCAAGGTGACTCACTTTGACTGGTCTCAATTCAGTTATACTTATACTGAATCCAATGGAGAGACCAAAACGGCGAATCTTACTGATCCCGCCACAACCACTGACCAAATCATTGCATTGCTGCGTGCCGTTTACATCAACAAGGATGTGCCCGGCATCCGCTATGCCTACATGTGGCGCAACCCCGAGACCGGCGAGCTCTTGCTTAACCGCAAGATGCATTATCGCTATAGTTATACCTCACATAGTGATAAGAGTGAATTTCCAAATGGTGGCGGAGGTAACCCGAATAATACTTGGCCCCGCAGTTTGGACAAAAACGCCGGCATCGTTGTGCCTGATACAACTACCGAGGATGGTATGACAGTCATGCTTGTCCAGTTAAAGAATAGCTGGGTTAAGCCTTCAGGCGCAAAATCCATCAATAATGCGCGCAAAACGATTGATACAGCCTTTCAGTCGGTTCAAGTGGTCACAGCTTTTACCCGCGTTCATGACGAGAATAACCCAGGTTATTTATTTGCGATTGATGGTGCCGCTACCAATAAGTTCTTCTTTATCTCCAAGGGTAAATCAAGAGGTGGAAGTGCATCACCGATGTTTCGTTTGTTTGAGCAGATCAGTCCTGTCAAGGGTGATAATGCGGTCACGACCTATGACTTCATTTCCAAGATGAAGTCGGGTGAGGTTTATTACTGCTTACACGACTGTTATGAAGTGACCACTTATGCTGGAGATAAGGACCGATTCGGCAACCCCATTGGTCACTGGTTCACCATATCCAACGAGGGCGAGGCATATAGCTTGAAGAACCTATGCCTGTATGTGCCTGATCGCCGTTTTGAGAACGAGCGCAAAAATATGGATCCAGTTCAAGATGAAATGACCAGTTATGATGACCAGGCTAAATACTATACTAACTATGGTGTCAAGGACGGCAATTCGACGAACGACTCCATTATCCGCCCCAAGGTGTTCATGTACACCGCCAACCTTCATGCCGAGGCCGTGCCAGACGAGGAGGTGGAAGACTACTACCGTGTAAATCTGGACTGGAGTACCTCATTAACCGATCAGAAGGTCGGCGCTCATGTGCCTGAACATTATTATGTGTATATCGTGCATGATGATGGCTCATGGGAGCGAATCGACCACCTGCTGGGCGAGAATGAGCCTGTGGAGGGACGTACGGGTTCTTATCTTGTAGAGCAGACCTACGAGACCCAGACATTTAACTACGTCATCACTGCTCACCCCATCAACTATTACATGGGAGGTACCGAAATGATCATGGATGGCATGGACACCGTGAATACCGACTGCGAGAAGCCGCTTGTGACCATCACCGCCATCAGCCCCGTGCGCACTGTCGTGATCCCGCCGCTGGGCAAACCGTTCTTCCAGCGCTTGATGGAGTACCGCAGCTATTATGACGTGAACACCGAGCAGAACTACTATCGCAACACGATTACGGTTGGTCCTGCCCATCAGGAAACCCTCAAGTATCTCAAGAACTTCAACGGTTCGTTTGAGATGGTGCGCACCGATCCTGCTGGCCTTGAAGTTCCCTTTGCCCGTGTGACATTCCAGCAATTGTCAGGAGAAGAGGGCTTCAGCTATAACGTTGACTATATCGAGGGCACCCAGGATGAGACTGAAATCGGTTTGTTTGGTGACAATAGTGTCATCACCAGTGGCACCATCAAGAGTATGACCGACGACATCCGCATCGTTGACCGTTTCCCTGCATCAACCATGTTTAATGATCATTTTGACCATTATGACTATACCATGGTCCAGATCACTGATGATGACCTTGCCGAGGTCTGCAGTAATCCCTTGACGGCCCCTGTGCTCAAGACCAATAGTAAGGTGGAGCAGATGCAATACACCCTGGAGGATGTGCGCAGTGATGATGACCATCACCTGGATGCCAAGCCGTGCAATGTCATCACCTTTGACGCTACCTATAACCCCATGGACAATCTGGTGGAGTATGACGCGCTGCGTGTCAACCCCGAGACTCACCCGGTGGGTGAATTCAAGGTCGGCAAAGCCGAGAATTTTGACAATAGCGGACGCTATAACGTCTTCTCGGTGGACAAGAATGGTGCACTTAACGTCTTGGAAGAGAGTAAAACCATCTCGGTCGGTGAGCTGAGTAATATTTCGGTGATGGACAAGAATGGCGCCGTTGCCGATGCCCGCAGCTATTATGTGCCCGTGATTATCTCCCTGTTTGGCGGTATCCAGACCAAGGTGAACACCTATGGCTGCGACATCAAGCCGATGGCCTATCCCACGCTTGACCTGAACGTGTCGAGGACTCTCAAGACCAATCCCTATAATGTGTTGGATGAGCTGGGCAATACGATGCAGCGCATGACATACGCTACGGAATTGATGCTCACGCCCACACTGCCCGAAGAGATCAAGAATGCCTATTATTACCGCATCTGGCGTGTGGTGGATGGCAATACTGTTCTTGAGAAGGAGGCGCTGCTCAATTCCGTCTCCGACTACAGCGGATCGAACGGCCAGGCCAACTGGGGCACCGATTATACTTGCCTCAAGAAAATCTATCCTGGCAATGACGAATTGAGTGTCATCGACCTGATGGTGGACAAGCCCTATGAAGGAAGTAAGAAAGTCACCTACATTGCCCGTCTCTATGCCACCCATCTCGATAACGAGTCATCGTCTCAAGAGGGCATTGACCCTGTGAGGGGTGATGGCAATGAGGACGAGGACTATGTCGTCGCCGAGGATGTCGTTGAAGTGGAATTCAATGACAGCACCTATACGGGTATCGAGGAGCTGGATGGCGATGAAGTGTCGGCAGTCACTTACTATAACCTGCAGGGTGTTCCCAGCAACAGGCCCTATGATGGCGTGAACATCGTCAAGGTGCTCTACAAGAACGGCAAGACCGTTACTACCAAGGAAATGAGATAAATAGCCACTTCATACAATTTTAAGGTGTGCCGCCGTGTGGGAGACCGCACGGCGGCTTTTTTCGTTTGATGTCAAGGGAAAACAGGCTCATTCGGCACTTTTATTCACTCTATTGGGCTCGTGTTTAAAGAAAAATGTGTTACTTTGCCCCCTGTAAAAAAGAATATCAAAGCAGATGATTACCTTTATTGTTAGCCTCGTGGCCCTGGTATTGGGCTATTTGATATATGGCGCCATCGTGGAGCGTGTGATGCGTCCCGATGACCGTGTGACGCCCGCTGTGCGTCTTGCCGACGGTGTGGACTATGTGGCGTTGCCCACGTGGAAAGTGTTTATGATCCAGTTCCTGAACATTGCGGGAACGGGTCCCATCTTCGGTGCCATCATGGGTATGTGGTTCGGTCCCGCGTCCTACCTGTGGATCGTGCTGGGCTGCATCTTTGCTGGAGCGGTGCACGACTTCATGAGCGGAATGCTCTCGCTGCGCCACGACGGAGCCAATCTGCCAACGCTCATCGGTAAGTACCTGGGCGGTGGCACGCGCAACGTGATGCTCGTGTTCACCGTGCTGCTGCTGATGATGGTGGGTGCGGTGTTTGTCTATAGTCCCGCCTTGATTCTGGCGAGCATGTGGGGTGAGCCCCTGCTGTGGATTATCGTCATCTTCTGCTACTATGTGATTGCTACGCTGCTGCCCATCGACAAGATCATCGGCAGGGTTTATCCCATCTTTGCCATCGCCCTGCTGGTGATGGCGGCTGGCCTGCTGGTGGGTCTGTTCGTGAAGATGCCTCACCTGCCCGAGTTGTGGAATATGGGCGACATGTCCCAGTGGACAGGAAACCAGATGGTTGACGGCACGGACACGCTGGGTGTAGTCGGTTACTTGCAGAAGAATCCCATCTTCCCCTGCTTGTTCATCACCATCGCCTGTGGTGCCATCAGCGGTTTCCATGCCACGCAAAGCCCCTTGATGGCGCGTTGCCTCAAGAGCGAGCGTCTGGCTAGGCCGGTGTTCTACGGAGCGATGATTACCGAGGGTCTTGTGGCCCTCATTTGGGCGACCGTTTCGTCCTATTTCTTCTACTATGGCGGTTGGAAAGAGGTGGTCAGTGCCGAGGAGGTGACCAATTTCATGACTCAGGTGCAACTGGCCGACGGCAAATCGCTGATTCAGTACTTCCCTGCTCCCCAGGTAGTGAAACTCGTGTGCAGCGGCTGGTTGGGAATCTTTGGTGGCACGCTTGCCGTATTGGGCGTTGTGGCTGCTCCCATCACCAGTGGCGACACCGCCTTCCGCAGTGCCCGCTTGATCATTGCCGAGTGGCTCCACTTTGAGCAGAAGACCATGATGCGCCGCCTGATGATCAGCGTGCCCCTGTTTGTGGCTTCATTGCTTTTGCTCATTTGGCAAATGGAGAATCCCGACGGCTTTAACGTGCTGTGGCAATACTTCGGTTGGTCCAATCAGGCCCTGTCGGTATTCACCCTATGGATGATTACCGTCTATCTGGCCCGAAACCGCAAGCCATATATCATCACGCTGATTCCCGCCATCTTTATGACGGTGGTATGCACCACGTTCCTCATCGCATCGCCCCAGGCTTTGGGACGACCCGATTTCACGGAGGTGACGATTACGGTGGTAGCACTAGTGGCTCTCGCCTGGTTTATCCTGTGGTATAGAAAAGACCGTGCTTTAAGGCTTTAGGCATTAGGTTTTAGGCATTAGGCGTTAGGCGTTAGGTGTTTGCAGATGTTTCCTAAAGCCTAAGAATACTACCTATAATTGCTGGCGGTTG
The DNA here is from genome assembly GCA_947306175.1 of uncultured Prevotellaceae bacterium. Classification (GTDB taxonomy): domain Bacteria; phylum Bacteroidota; class Bacteroidia; order Bacteroidales; family Muribaculaceae; genus Sodaliphilus. Next base: position 28,856 of record CAMZFV010000028.1, on the reverse strand, counting down.
TTGAGCCTGTTGCTCTTTTTCTTATTTTTGGTATCGTTGTACTTGTCGCCTGTGTAGGTGTTGTTGAAGCCGGTGGAGAATTCATCGTCTTCTTCCTCCTCGTCGCTTTGCTGCTGTTTCTTCTCGACCTTGTTTTTAGCCTTCTCGGGCTTGTTGCGCTTGATGTCCTCGGGTTTCTGGAGGTCGAGGGCGGTCTGGTAGATATTCCAGTCCTCGTCCATGTCCCAGTTGGCGCGCAGGCGTAACCGCTTGGGGTAATAATACACTTCCTCGGGCTGCAGGTGATTCAGGTAGTTACCCGTGTCCCACTTGCCGTTGCCGTTGCTGTCGATGGTGAGCCTGAGGTAGTAATTGCCTGGGGTGACGTTGATGAACTGGGCAATGCCGCCCGTGACGGGTACGGTACGCACGATTTTCTCCCCTGAACTCAAGAGTTCCACAAAGGCATTGTCGCGGACGTTGACCTTGATATAAACGTTGGCATACTGCTCAAGTCCCCTCACTTTCAACTCTTTTTTCAACGGGTCGTTATGCAGGCCATAGACCGATGTCACTGCAGCACTGTCGATGGTAAGGCGGTAGGTGGAGTCGGGCAGGGTGGTGAAGGGTATCCAGTAGCGCATGGGGTCACCCTCGTTTGCCAGGCGGGGTGCTGATGTGCCCTCGACAGGTATCCACAGTGTGTCGCGTTTTATCTCCAACCGCACTCCGCCAGGGTCGATGCTGGCAATGGGCGCATCAAACTTGAGGATGATGCTGTCGCCCACGTCGATGGTGCCGCTCTTGGCGAGTTCCATCTTCAGTTTGGGGATTTCGTTGGGATCAACGTGTTGCAGTTCCTTGATTTCCTCTAGTTCGCCCTCGTTGAGTTCTTTGCCCTGTTCGGCGGCTTTTTCCTGCTTTTCAAGTAATTCTGCAAGTCGCTTGGCACGATCCTCCTTTTCCTTGGCCTTCTTTTGTTCCTCCTTAACCTGGGCAGCGGGTTTGCGGTAGCCAAAGCGGATGGTGTCGGTCACTTGCTCCAGCTGGTCAGCCGTGTCGGTGCGCAGGTAGGTCATGGCGACGATGATGGTGTCGGTCTTGATGATTGCCGAGTCGGTGATCCAGTAGAACAGCGAGTCGTTGTTTTCATCCCGTTCCACGCGGCACCAGTCGCGCTCATGCACGGCGGGTCGCAGCACCTCCATCTGCGGCAGGGTGTCATTGGGGGCGCCGAAGAGCACATGCAGTTTGTGGGCCTCGGGGCGAGTGGTCTGCTTCACGTAATGGGAACGGTAGCCCTCGTTGAACATGCACAGCAGCAGGTTGTTAGGCAGGTAGAGGGTATGAGTGGCCGTCATCACGGTATCAACGCGGCGGTCATAGGTGAAGATGGTGTCCTGTGACGTGTATTCGCTGGTCGTGGGCACGATGATTTCATCGAGGAAGGCGATGTCCTCGGTACGTGCCATACGGTAGTCACCGTCCACATCATTGAGGGCAAACACGTGGTAGTTGCCAGGCTTGAGGTTGCGGATGGTGAACTGGCCACGGTCGTTGGTGCGGCTTACACGCTCCAGCGGAAGACGGGTAAAGGCAGTGTCGTCGAGATTGCTGTGCAGGCCGACGATGACGTGCTGCATGGGTTCCAGGTCATTGGCCCGCAGCACGATGCCCGACACGGCCAAGGTGTCAATCTGGTCGCCTGTGGAAAAGGCGAAGGTGTAGCCGTCAAGCTGGTTGCTCTCGTTGTTGTCCTCGATGGCGTTGGAAAAGTCGATGACATAGGTCGTGTTCTCCTCCAGTTCGTCGCGGAATTCAACGGTGATTTTCTTACCCACGGTGCGGATGAGTGGCTGCGTCTTGGGGGCCGGTGAGATGATGACTTTCTTCTGCTGGTCCTTCAAGTTGACGATTTCGTCGAAGGTGATTTCCACCTTGTTGCCCTTGAAGTTGACACTGCCAGGCGCAGGCGATGACTTCACGACTTGAGGCGGCGTGTAGTCACGCGGTCCACCCTCAGGCGACCCGATACTTGCACAAGCTGCAAGCAATAAGCCCACAACCACCGTCATCAACCAATATGTCCACCGTCTTTTCATTTACCGAAGGCAAAGGTAGTTATTTTATCCCTTTCACACAAATCTCCCCCAATTTTGGAGTAATATAGGGTGAAAATGCTTCTCATGTTATATCGTTTGCTATAAACCAGAACAAGTATCGATTTTTAGTTAGTCAATCCTCTTCGCTGGGCATTATCAGAAATTGGCTTTAAAGCTGCTAAACTTGCGATTCTTTAACGAGTTTAGCAGTTTTATAGCCAATCTTAAAGGATTTTTCGGTAGTAGAAGTGTGATTGTTATTCCTTAAAGAGGTCGTCAGCAGTAATGGATTGTTGGATATCACTCCAGTAGCCAATTTTGGCGATGCCGTTTACCGTGATCATTGTCAGGCACACTGATTTACCTTGACCCTTATCGGTGATAAATCGGTGAGCCTTGTGGTGCAAACTCATAGCATCATCGCGAGTAACGACATATTCTTGTTTCGAGAATTTCATTTCACAAATATTGACCATATTATCGGCTCGATCTATCAGCATATCTATTTGTGCTCCTCTTTCGCCATCGGGTGAAGGCCCCACACGCCATGAATAAACAGTGGTTACGACTCCACTGATTCCCAATGCCTGCTTAATCTGTTTAATGTGCTGGAAACATACTTTTTCAAAGGCTAAGCCCACCCATGCTGATCGAACTGGTGACAGATAAGAGTGAGACCAGTATTGTTCATCATTGGTTTTGTTATCCTTGATAAATTTCAAGTAGAATAAAGTGAAATTATCTATCAGCGTGAAGATGGCGTTGTTGTTTCTCCCATAGAAAGGGATTTTGCGGATAAATCCACACTCCTGAAGATCCTCAAGGATGCGTGTAGTCTTGCCATTGCCATCTAAATCACAAGTCTTGATGATTTCTTCTCGGGTCATACCAGAGCTTGCATTTCCCAGTGCAATGACAACATTGACATATTGTTCTGGATTCTTGAACAAGGAGTCATATAATTCATTGAATTCGTTATGGAGTTGACCATTCTCATTAAAAATGAGATTATCAATATTCTGAGCAGCGCTTTTTCCTCGTTCCAGCATTGACCAGTAGAAGGGTATGCCGCCGAGTGCCATATAGAGTTCTAATAGGTCATATTGGGAAAAATTCATGCCACGACTGTCCATATATTTTCTGGACTCATAGAGGGAGAATGGCTGAATATGTAGCCTGCATGTTACACGATTGTGCAAGCCTCCGTGATTCTTCAGCACCTTATTGATAATCCATGAGGTTGCGCTACCACAGATGATGAGCAAAATATCCTTGCGTGCCGAAGCGAAGGCGTTCCAAAAGTATTCCAACGCCGATACAAAGTTACTTCGAGGGGCATCCATCCATGGTATTTCGTCAATAAAAATCACTTTTTTCCCCTCAGGAGCTTGGCGGATAAACTGACGAAGCAATGCGAATGCCTCCATCCAGTTAGCTGGGATGGCCACTTTGTGCATACCAGCATCAACCAGTGAGTCTCTAAAAGCTGTCAATTGAACCCTATTGTTCCCTTGAGCTACACCCGAGTGTTCAAAAGTGAATTGATAGTCAAAGGTTTCACGCACAAGAAACGTTTTTCCCACCCGTCGTCGCCCATAGATGGCAACAAACTGCGAATATTCTGAATCGTATGCTTCTCGCAGGACTTTTTGTTCTCTGTTTCTTCCGATAATCATAACAATGCTGTTTTTTTTGCAAATATAGCAAAAATTGGCTTTAAAGCTGCTAAACTTGCGATTCTTTAACGAGTTTAGCAGCTTTAAGGGCAATTTTTAGGGTTTTCAGTAGTGTCTTTGGATTACTTCAGGTTGAAGGATTCCAGGTCGTTGGGGACGAGGATGGGGCCGCGGTAGTATTGGGCGGCCTCGGCGGTGAAGGTGGTGGCGCGGGTGTCGAGGTGGGTGTCCTCGGTGTGGTAGAGGACAAGGTGCTTGACGCCAAGCTCGTTAGCCAGCATTCCCGCATCGAGGGCGGTGCTGTGGTTCTTCTCGTAGGGGTTGAACACGAAGCGGTCCTTATAGAGGCAGAAGGCTTCACACATCAGCCAGTCGCAGTCGCGGGCATAGGGCTCACACTGCATGCTGTAAGGCTCGTCGCCCAAGCAGACAAGCCGCTGCCCGTCGGGCAATACGGCCTGGAAACCGTATTGCTTGAACCGCGTGGAGCCGATGTCAAAGAAGGTCACCTTCATGTCGTCGATATCCACCTGCTCGCCGTCATGTACCTCTTGCAGGAATATGGTCTGGCCGATGGAATCGAATATCTTGCTGGGAATCATCAGTTGCCCCATGGTGTATAATGCGTGCTTGACCTCGTCGTTGCAGTAGATGGTGAAGGGTCCCTTGTGTTTGCCCTTGAAGATCAAGGGTGAAATCTTGCGCATCATCCAGATGGCGCCCATGATGTGGTCGGTGTGACAATGGGTCACGAACATGTGGCGGATCTTCTCGAAGGGAATCTTGGCATCGATGAGCTGGCGCAGGATACCGTTGCCACCGCCGCCGTCCACGAGCATTCCACCCTTAGGGGTGTGGAGGTAGAAGCAGGTGTTATAGCAGTTGACACACATGGCATTGCCTGTGCCCAACATGGTGACTCGTGAGGTGTTGTTGTCGGTGAGGCTCATGATTCTGACTTGACTTTAGGGAGTTCGATACCAAAGGTGGTGCCCTTGCCCAGTTCCGACTCCTTGATATAGATTTGTCCGTTGTGGTATTCCTCGATGATGCGCTTGACGAGGGTCAGACCGAGGCCCCAGCCGCGTTTCTTGGTAGTGAAGCCCGGGTTGAAGACATTCTTGAAGTTCTTGCGCGCGATGCCCTTGCCCGTGTCCTTGACGAGGATGACGACGTTGTTGGGACTGTCCTCGACGGTGATGTCGAGCTGGCCCTCGCCGTCCATGGCATCGACGGCGTTCTTGGTGAGGTTCTCCATCACCCAGGCAAACAGCGTCTGGCTCAGCATCACGCCGTTGTTGGTCTGGTCATTGGTGTGGATGTGGAGGCTCACACGCTTGGGGATGCGGGCCCGCATATATTCCAGGCTGGAAATCACTGCCTCGTTGATGGGCATGAGCTCCTTGTCGGGCATGGAGCCAATCTTGGAGAAGCGGTCGGCGATGGTCGAGAGGCGCTTCACGTCTTTGTCCATGTCGGTGACGATACTCTTGTCAACGCCCATCGAGTCCAGCAGCTGGGTCCATGCCATAAGCGATGAAATGGGGGTTCCCAGCTGGTGTGCGGTCTCCTTGGAAAGTCCCACCCACACCTTGTTCTGCTCGGCGCGCTTGATGCTCATCAGGGCAAAGTAGGCGATGGCAAAGAAGAGGATGAGCACGGCCAGCTGGATGTAGGGGAAATAGGAGAGGCGGCGCAGCAGGGTGGAGTCCTCGTAGTAGAGGTACTGCGTGGTCTCCTCATCGATCTTGATGTCGATCTTGTTCTCGCTGTTCTTGAGGTGACGCAGTTTCTTGTTGAGGTACTCCATATTGCTGGGCGAGATCTCAAAGGCGAGGCTGTCCTCGGCCTCTGGCAGCCGGAAGTTGCGGTGCAGCAGGATGTTGTCCTGGTCATCGACCAGCAGCACGGGGATGTTGTGGTTGGCCTCGATGATGCTGAGCAGGAAATCCACATCGGTGGCGTTGGTGCCCACGGGATTGCCCTCCTCATCGACCTCGCTGCCGCTACCCATTGTTGCCAGTTCCTGAGTGGCCTCGGCCCAAATCTCCATGCGCTCACGCTCCTGTTCCGCCAGGTCCTTGACCAGGTTGTTGGAGATGTACAGGAACAGTGCCACCAGCACCAGCGACAGCACCAGGAATACCACCTTCCAGATGCGTCGCGAGTCATATATGTTGCGCAGATTTGCCATGCGATGAGTCATAACGGACGGGCAAAGTTACAGAATTCCACTGAATTGAACAAATTAATCATTTTCTTAGTCCCTAGTCCCTGGTTGGCATCCGCACACATCATAGAAGGAAGACAATAAGTACAATAAATACTAAAGCCGACGCGCTCGGGAGACGCAAGATTTTGCGTCTCTACAGTGTCACAACCTAAAATAAGTTGTCAATCCGTAGTCTTCTATGTTGTCCCTGTTGTTTGAAAAAAACGCTGTTTGAGGGACGGAATGCGGATGCCACTCTAAACTATAAACCCTAAACTTTAAACTGCGAGCGACGCAAGCATTCCTGTAGTATCCAGTGGGGGACGCTGTCGGCGGTGTTGGGGCCGATGACGATGCTGGCGGCGGCTTTGACTTCGGGGAAGGCGTTGCCGACGGCGACGCTCAGGTCGGCGGCCTGCATCATGGCGATGTCGTTACGGTTATCACCGAAGACCACGATGCGCTCGGCACCCACCTCATGGGCGAGGTTGCGGATGGCAGCTGCCTTGCTGGTACCTGCTGTGTAAATTTCAAGATAACCTTCGCTCTCGTCGAAGATGTCGTGATATAATATCACATTGCAGGTGCTGACGGTGGTCTTGAGGTCGTTGGCGATGTCTTTTAGGACGGCATATTTGTTTAACGAGAAGATGAGCAGGGCCTCATCGTCGCTATTGCGGTAGCCCTGGTCGTTGAGGAAGAATTTCTTCAGGGGCAGGTGCTGGCGGGCGGTGATGAAACTCTCCTCTTGGGGTGACAAGGGACCGTAGTGGTGGGTGTGCAGCATGCTGCTGCCATGACGGCGGTAGATGAAGGGGTGGGCGTGGTGACGGTCGAACACGTCGGCCACGGCGTTGACCGTGGCGTCGTCGATGCCGCGCGTGTGCTGGTAGCTGGCCGTGACGGGGTTCCACATCGCAGAGCCGCCGATGACGATAAACGGCAACTTGGCGTGTACATCCTGCATGAGCGGCACCACCGTTGCCGGGGTGCGGGCTGTGGCAATGGTAAAAAGTCCGCCCAGCTCGTTGATGATGCGGTTGAGGGTCGTCACGGTGCCTGGGGACAACAGCGAGTCGTCGCCCAGCAAGGTGCCGTCCAGGTCGCTCACGTAGAGGGTCTTTGTTTTAGGCATTAGTTCTTAGTCCTTAGTTCTTAGTTCTTAGTCCTTAGTTGGCATCCGCAGTGGTTTTGTCATCGGCTAGGGCCCACAGGTCGGAAATCTTCACCTCGTTCATGCCCGAAATGTAGTTGTTCCAGATGCTGTTGATGTGCTCCATCGTCTTGGGGTTGATGCGGTTGAGGATGTCGATGCGGTTGAAGGCTTTGCCATGCGCATTGAGTTTTTCCAGCATCTTGCCCACGGTGATGTTGTCGATGTCCTCGTAGGGGGCGTAGGTCGGCTCTTTCTGTTCGGGCTCCTTTCTCTCCTCGAGCATCTTTACCGTACACAGGTCGTCGAGAATCTCGGTGACCAGCCGCGCAGGAATGCCCGTTTCCTGCTTGAGCATGGTGGCGGTGTAATGCTCCTTGCCGTCGCGGAAGCTGCGGCAGATCAGACCCAGCAGGGCGGCGCTGATCAGTGTGCGGTTGTTATAGGAGATGTCTTGCCTGCCGTCACACAGCGAGTAGTAGTCATAGTCCTGGCTGGTGTGGGTGAGCAGGGCAAAGAATAGGACGATATACCACGAGAACTGCACCCACAGCATGAACAGCGGCAGGGCGGCCAGCGAGCCGTAGATGGCGTTGTAGCTTGACAGGAAAACCTGGCCATAGACGTAGGCGCGTTGCAGCAGTTCCATAAAGATGGCGGCGAGCAATGCCGGCCCGATGGCGTATTTGAGCCGCACCCGTGTGTTGGGCACATGCTTATACACGAGTGTGAACACGAGCGTGATGACAGCGATGGGGATGAGCTGGATGAGCAGCTGCAGCAGGGGTGCCAGGAAGGCAAATGCGCTGGAACTGCCGATGAAACGGCTCACCGCCAAGTGGATACCCGACACGATCACGATGGTGACAGGCACCAGGAAAAACATGCTCAGGTAACTCATCACTCGGCGGGCAATGCCTCGGGTCTTCTTCACGTTCCAGATGATGTTGAATACCGTCTCGATGTTGTTGATCAGACCGATGACCGAGTAGAGCATCACCAGCACGCCAAAGCCGATGATGGCGCTGCTGCGGGCGTTGGACAGGTAGGAGTTGGCAAACTGGATGATGTAGTTGGCGGCATCGGGCTGGCTAGAAAGCAACTGACGGATGGTCGTCTCGATGATGCCGCTATAACCGAAACCGCGCGAAATGGCAAAGAACAATGCCACGAGCGGCACGATGGCGAGCACTGTGTTGAAGGCCAGCGCGCCCGCATATTGAAAAAGGCCCTTGTCAATAAACTGGTTGATCGCGAGCCACGTCTTGCCCCAAGCCTCCTTGAGCACCCTCGAGAGGTCAGCCTTCAACTTCTCAGTATCTTTCAAATAATCAATGATTCCCATGCCATAAAACATTTAGGGGCCAAACCATAGCCGTGACTCCACAATGTGGCTGCAAAGATAGTGCAAGCCGAGTACAAACAAAAGAATTCATTCTTTTTTTTGTCGAGGCGCCGCCTATCTTGGCCGAAGGCAACGTAGAAAAAAAATTTGGCATTCCGATTAGTTTGTACTATCTTTGCCCTTTGGCAGCATTCTTTTGGGGCTGTCTGATATGAGAAAATATTAATCAATACAAGATATAAGATATGGTACATTATCTGAAAACTCTAGAGGCTACAATCCGCCAGCATTGGACCCAAAACGCATTGTGTGATTACAATGGCGACACCTTTTCCTACGCCAATCTAGCGACAAATATCGAACAGTTCCGCATCTTCTTTGCCGCCACAGGGATAGGCAAGGGTGATAAGATTGCCCTCTGTGCCCGCAACTGCGCCCGCTGGGCGATGACCTTCTGGGGCATCAATGTCAACGGCTGTGTGGCCGTGCCGCTGCTGGCCGACTTCCATCCCGACACTGTCGCTAACCTGACGAACCACTCAGACAGCGTCCTGCTGTTTATTGACGATGACATCTGGGCAAAACTGGATCCCGCCGCCATGCCTAATCTCAAGGCCGCCATCAATGTGAAGGACGCCAGCGTGCTGTGGCATCAGGATCAGGCAGTTGCCGACGCTTGGGAAAACCGCAGGAAAGCTTTCAAGCAAGAGCACCCCATGGGCATGTTCCCCGAGGAGGTGACTTATCCCGACGACAATCTCAAAGACCTTGCCATCATCAATTACACATCTGGCACCACGGGCAATCCCAAGGGCGTGATGCTTACCTATGAAGCTATCGCTGACACTGACGAATTTGCAAACTCCCATTTCCCGAACCATCCCGGCGAGACCGTCGTCTCGATGCTGCCGCTTGCCCACATGTACGGCTTGGCCATCGAGTTCATACATCCTAACGTTGATGGCGTGACGGTATATTTCTTGGGCAAGACCCCATCGCCCACGACGCTGCTCAAGGCGATGCAGGACATCAAGCCCTATATGGTGGTCACCGTGCCGCTGGTCATGGAGAAGATCTATGCCAACGCCATCAAGCCAGCGCTGGAAAAAGCCAAAACGTTATTGTCGGTTCCTGGCCTGAACAAATTGATTTACAAAAAGGCACGCCAAAAGATGATACAAGCCTTCGGCGGGGGCGTGCGCTGCTTCATCATGGGCGGTGCTGCGCTTAATCCTGAGGCTGAGCAATGTTTCAAGAAAATCCGCCTGCCCTACACGGTGGGCTATGGCATGACCGAGGCCTGCCCGTTGCTGGGCTACGAATGGTGGACGAAGTTTGTGCCTGGCTCATGCGGCAAACCCGTTCACGAGCTGCGCATCGACTCTGACGATCCAAGACACATACCTGGCGAAATCCAAGCCAAGGGTCCGAACATGACCATCGGTTATTACAAGAATCCCGAAGCCACCGCTGCGGCCTTTACCGAGGACGGATGGTTCCGCACGGGCGACCTGGGTGTGATGGATGAGAAACGCAACATCTTCATCCGTGGCCGCATCAAATCGATGATCCTGAATTCATCGGGCCAAAACATCTACCCCGAAGAGGTAGAGGCCGTATTGGCTAACTGCCAGTATGTGGATGAATGTCTCGTGGTGGACCGTGGCGGCAAGATTGTGGCCCTGGTATATACCGAACTGCCCGACATGGACGACGAGACCAAGGCTGCTATCCCGGGAATGATCCGCGACGAAGCCAACAAGTCACTGCCCACTTACAGCAAGATCGCCAAAGTGGAAATGATGTCTGAACCCTTCGAAAAGACACCCAAGAGGACCATCAAGCGCTTTTTGTACCGTTAAGCCGTGAGCAAGTTAGCCACTTGTAAAACAAATAAAGAATAAGGATTATGAAGAAGACGATGCCTGTTGAGGGGCAGTTTGAGTTGATGGCGCTGCCCTATGCGGCCGATGCGCTGGAGCCTGTGATTAGTGCTAATACGCTGGGATTTCATCACGGCAAGCACCTGCAGGCCTACGTGAACAACCTGAATGCCGCACTGCCTGGTAGTGGGCTGGAGGGGATGCCATTGGAAGATGTGGTCATGCATGCCCAGGGCGGAATGCTTAACAATGCGGGTCAGATCCTGAACCACAACCTGTATTTTGCACAGTTCATGCCGCCCAAGGCCGACAATGCTCCCACGGGCCGCTTGGCCAAGGCCATTGACAGTGCTTTTGGCTCGTTTGAAGACTTTCAGGAAGTTTTTGCCGAGGCAGGTATTAAGCTGTTCGGTTCGGGTTGGGTATGGCTGAGTGCTGATGCCGAGGGTCATCTCAAGATCACCCAGGAACCCAATGCCTCCAACCCCATCCTTCACGGCCTGCGTCCGCTGATGACGATGGACGTGTGGGAGCACGCCTATTACCTCGACTACCAGAACCGCCGTCCCGCCCACCTCGATGCCTTGTGGCAGATCATCAACTGGAACGAGGTCGCCTCCCGCTACGAATAAGTTGATGTAATAATTTGAGTTTAAAACTTATATCGAGCTTCGCTCGAGAAATTAAACAAAATTAGATATAAAATTAAACATGTATTTTGTTTAGATTTTTAATTAAAATTTTTGCTTAATTTCTCGGCCGTAGGCCGATTAAAATATGGTATGGCTCTAGCTGGGTAATGGATAGGGAGAATTTAAGGGCGGTTATTGCCGTGTTGGCCATCGTGTTGCTGACTGGGACAGCTAGCGCGGGCGACAAGGTCAACAAGAGTTGGCAACGGGCGATGCTCGCTGCCATCGACTCGTTTCCCGAGCACGGCGGCTACTACACGGGCGGCAAACCCAACGAGCTGTTTGCCAAGACCACCTGGCGCGGCTTGCACGACGCCTACCAGATGACGGCGAGCGACGAGCGGCCGCGTTTCGACCCGATGCAGGCGCAGCCGTCATTCTGCTCCAGTGCGACCTACAGCGTGTTGATCAAGGCCTTGCTCATCTGGGACACCAAGCACAAAATCAAACGCGAGGCATGGGTGAACATGAAACCCCGCGTGGGCATTGCCGACGAGTTCAACCCCGACGGGGTGGGGCAGGACGATGGCGTGGGCTTTTGGGGACGCGCTAACGCCAACGGTCCAGGACTGGGCGTGCTGGTACGCGAACTGGGCGCTGGTTACAGCTTCACGGCCTACCGCGGGGCTAAGAGCGAACGCAACCGTGAGACGCCCGACGAACGCTACCTCACCGACGACGAGTGGTGCGCCCTCGACATCTGGCAACGTGCAGTGCCTGGCGATCTGATGAAAATCTTCTGGAACCGCAACGAGAGCCGTGGCAGCGACAGCGGTGCCATCATCGGCTGCAACGACGACAAGACCGCCGACCAGGAGGCGGGCCACAGCGTCATCTTCCTGGGTTGCGAGGGCGATACCGTCACCTACTGGTCATCTAACGGCCCCGGCAAGCACCCCGAGCTGATGGGCTACAGCGTCGGGCGTTGCCACAAGACCGCCATCCAGCGCGTGGTCTTTACCCGCATTACGCGCCCCGAGCGCTTCAACAACGCACGCAAAATGGCGCCCACCGATGTCAACGCTTATCTGCGTGACCTCAACGGTGTGCGCCACAGTACGACTGCCGAAATGCAGCTTCAGTTAGGCATTAGGTGTTAGGTGTTAGGGAGCGGATGCGTCCTAAAGCCTAGAGCCTAAAGCCTACAACCTTATTTCTCATTAACATGGACTTTGCCGCTGCCGGCGGTGTCTTCTTGGTGTGAGCCCACCTTGCCGCGTAGGATCACGTCGCCCGAACCAGCGATTTCACTCTTAACATTTTCCACGTTCACGTTATTGAGGACGATGTCGCCTGAACCGGCGATTTCGTTATGGATGTCCTTGCAGGTGAGCCCCGTGAGGTTGATATCGCCTGAGCCCGCAATTTCGTTTGTGACCTTATTGGCCTGGATGGGACCCGTGGTCACTTCGCCCGACCCTGCGACTTCGATGACGAGGTCCTTGCAGGTCAGTTGGGCCAGCGTGATATTGCCCGAGCCGGCGAGTTCCAGTTTCATGTCATTGCTCGTAAGGGCCTTGGGAGCGGTCACCTTACCTGAGCCAGCGAGATCGATGCCCTTGATGGAGGGCGAGGTGACGAACACCTGGAGCCCCTTGAACACGTTGCCCGATTCGTTTTTGCGCTGGTCGATATACAGTTCGCCGTCCTTGACATAGATGGTCATCTTGCCGAGTTGCTCGGTCGTGCCCTCGACGCGCACGGTGGGAGCCTCGCCCTGCTCGAAGATCACATTGAACGGGCCAGCCACATTCACCACGTCAAACGGGTCCATCGCCGTCTCCTCTCCCACCTGATGCACCTGGGTGGGCGTATTGTTCTCATGACCGCCAAAAGACCAGTCCTTACCGCCGATTTTCACGTGCATGCACGAGGTCATTGTCATTACTACCAGAGCCACCAGGCTCATTGTCATAAATACCTTTTTCATTTTCGTTTCGTTTTTTATTTGGTTGTTGAGTTAGTTCTTACACCTATATAGACGCACAAGCTCACCAAAAAGTTGCACAAAAATCAAGAAAAATTCGCACACATCAAAAAAGACAACAACAAAAATAAAATGAAGACAATAAATACAATAATTACAATGCTATCCAGCGCTATTATTTAAACTACGAATTTCGCTAATTTCACTAACCTTTTACTTGACGAAGTCAATTATACTGCCATCCGCACACATTAAGGAATGGAAAACAACTTATACAACTTGAGCAATTCTCATTTTTACATCAAAAAAATCCCTATCAGAGATTTTTGTTAAAGGAAGTTAATTCTTTAAGCGATATTAATGATATATTTGCGAAATAATATATTTTTGTAACAAACTAGAGAATTAAAAAGTCAATTTATTAACTTCTAACACTATTTCTTATGAGAAAATTACTATTTCTGTTGTTAGGCCTCACCATTGCGGTGGGGGCCTCGGCGGGCGTGGACACGTGGAATCAACAGCATGATGCCATCAAGCAAAAGCGGCATCAGGCGTTAGGCCAACGCTCCATGTCGCACAACCTGCTGCACAAGGCCACGACATCGGCAAAACTGAGGGGTGAAGGTCCCCAGGCCATCACTGAACAACCCGCTGGCCAGGTTGCTACCTTCCAGCGTTCTGGAACCTACAGTCAACATGGTAAAACTCCACAATCTCAAGCGGGCTATGTCCTTGTTGTATATGACCCTGACGGTTCTACAGTCTATGTCAAAGGTCTCGTGACTCAAGTCTATGAATGCGCTTGGGTGACCGGCACCATCGCCAACGGAAAAATCACAATTCCGCTTGGACAGTACTTGTGGACCTATTACGGTGAAGATGGAGAATATTACTATGGTATTTATCTAGATTGGGGCTCAATCGCGTTAAATCAAAACAACGGATTATTTGAGTACACACCTGACACCAGCGTGACCGAGGTCACCTATACCATTGACGGTGACAACATCGTCCTGGATAACTCCAACGGAGGTAATGAAGGCGACGGAGCCACAGGCCTTGTTGCCATGTGGGATGATGAAGACATGTACTATGCTTTTGAGTGGGATACGGAATTCACCCCCTGTGAGATTGAAATTCCAACAGTCATCACCGAGCAGCCCGAGGGCGAAGAAGTGACCTACAGACAGGGAGCAAACTTTATTCGTCCTGAATATGATGGACCTTATTATGACGCAGCTAAAACCACGATTGTCTATGCTCCTGACGGCGAAACAGTCTATATCCAGGATCTGTTTTCTGATAATGTATATATGACATGGGTAAGAGGCACCATTTCGGGCAACAAAATCCATGTGCCGCTGGAGCAATATGTCTATTTTGAGCTTGCGGATGCCAGTTGGACATCATTGGCTTGGGGAACAAGCACTATGGACAGTGAAAGTGGAGAATTCCAATTCACTAAAGACCCCACCGTGACCGAAGTCACCTTCACCATTGATGGAGACCTCATTTATATGGATAACTCTGATTTAGGAGAAAACGGTGACGGTGCCACAGGACTGCTTGCGACTTCATATTATGATTACGAATATTATTATGAATTGGAGTGCAACGCGGTATTCTCCCCCTATGTCGAGCCATCGGTCATCGATGAGCAACCCGAAGGCGAGCTGGTGACCTACTGGCGCAATGGTTTTTATTTCTGTGGCTTTTTTGGCGAACAAGACGGTGAAGTGAATATCGTCTATGACCCCGACGGCGAGACCGTTTATATCCAGGATATCATTTACAATAGCAATATTGGCTCCTGGGTGAGGGGTACCATCGAGAACGGCAAGATCCATGTGCCCATGAATCAGTACCTGACCTGGAATGGGCCCAAAGGCAGCGATGATGGCTGGGGCTACATGCTGGCTTTTGGTCAGACATTCTACGATGAGGATTCTGGATACTCGTTTGCCTATGACCCCTCGATCACCGAGGCGACTTTCACCATCGACGGCAATACCATCTCTCTCGACAACTCTTCATTCGGACCCGATGATGACATAAATGGTGCCACAGGTCTAGTTGTCGTGTATAGTGATGAACCCAATTATTTTTTACAGTGTGACATATACACGGTATTCTACTTTGATGAAGCGTCCACGATTATTTACGAGCAGCCTGAGGGCGAACTACTTACCTTACCCCGTAGCGGTTATTATGTTAATGAGAGAGGTGTTGTAGAAGAGCAGTCAGGAACAGTAAATATCGTCTTTGCTCCTGATCTCCCAACGGTTTATATCCAGAGCATCATCTATGACGGCCCCGACACTTGGGTGAAAGGAACAATTGAGGGTGATAAAATACACGTGCCTCTAGGGCAGTATATAGCAGCATTTTCTCAATCAAAAGCTACTAAATTCCAGAACAGAAAAGGCAATAGAGGAGACTGGGTTTATATCCAATTGAACGCAGGCCAGATTTTACCAGATCCAAATGATCCTGATTACTTCATACTCGATATCGATCCCAGCGTGACCGAGATTACCTTCACCCTCACTGATAATGGCATCAGCCTGGACAACACCGGCTTCGGCCCCAACGGCGATGTCAACGGTGCGATGGCCATTGCTGCTGTTCCCCGAGACAATCCTCAATATTACTTCCAGTGCGACTTACTCACCGTATTCGGAACTCCTGAGACGCCACCTACTGTAACTGTAATCACCGAGCAGCCTGAGGGCGAACTGGTGACCTACTACAGATCCGGTGAAGGCATATTCATGAACGATCCTGTATGGAAGGGCCAGAATGAGGGCGACAGAAGTTACATCGGCTTCAATAACGTCCGTTATCAAACAGGCGTAGTAAACGTCGTCTATGCCCCCGACGGCGAGACGGTTTACATGCAGGATCCCGTTGACTGCAACTGGTATTACAACACGGGAGCCTGGGTAAAGGGAACCTTGAGCGCCGACGGCACCAAGATCTCAGTGCCCGTGGGACAGTACGTCTCTTGGGATTCCAGTGAGAATTTTGGCAAGAAACTCGCATGGGGCTCTACCACGGTAGAACCATATCAGCCTGAGGAAACATACACGCAGGAGATCATTTTCACGCCCGACCCGGATGTTACCGAGATCACCTATACCATCCAGAACGGCTGCATCTACCTGGACAACTCAGACGGTCCCTCTGTCTCCGAACACGAATGGCTCATAGAGATGGCTTATAGTGGGCAATTCAGCGATGAAAGGGTCAACAACCTACTGGATGCCATGTACACAGGCATTTACGGTGTTGCCTACGTGGACAACCACAACGAGTGGACCCATGAAATCAACTGGGGCACCGTCTATGTTGGCAAGCATCCCACGACCCTGCCCGATCCCGAGATCTACGGATGGTATGACTATAACAATGAGAACGGCAACAATCGCTTGGAAGTAGAAGTGCCCTATTTCGATACCGACAGCCTGCCTATCTATGAGGACGCCTTGAGCTACAGCATCTACACCGACAACAATCAGCTCTTCACCTTCGAGGCCAGCAAGTATGGACTTGACGAGGACGTGACCGAGGTCACCTACGATATGTGGCAAGACAGCTGGAGGCTGGATCCATATGCTGGTATTCGATTCTTCCGCACCAACGCCGAGGGATTTGAGCCCTTCTTCACTTGGCGCATCGGTATCCAGTTCCATTACACCGTGAATGGCGTGAAGCACTCGACCAACATCGTTTACCTCGAAGTGTTTGAGCACTCCGACGTTGTTCCCGGTGATGTGAACGGTGACGGTGAGGTTTCAGTCGGCGACGTGACTATATTGATCGACAGCCTGCTGGGTGGCGACTTATCTGCTATCAATGTGGAGAACGCCGACTTCAACGGTGACCAACAAGTGAATGTGGCCGACGTGACAGCACTCATCGACTGGCTGCTCGGTAACTGATGCACAACAACACTAAAACAAAAAAATCGCCCTAACCACGGGCGATTTTTTTTATTGATTACACAGGCATCAGCATACATCAAAAAAGAAAACAATTAAAAAGCTATTAGGCTTTAGCTATTAGCTTGGCTGACGCGCTCTTGAGAAAATGAAGACAATAAATACAATAATTACAATGCTATCCAGCAACGGGAATGAAAGACAACTGATAAACTTGAACAATTTTCTTTTTTACAGCAAAGGGTGGCTGTTTTTTTATGGGATCGTTAAGGAATGTTAATATTTTATGGGGAATGGTGAGTTTTTTGGAATTGTTGTATTTTTGTGAATAATTCGAGAACTATTTACCATTTTTATAAACTATTTAAAACTAAATTCTTATGAGAAAAATCCTATTCCTACTGGTTGCACTCACCATTGTGCTGAGTGCCTCGGCTGATGTGGATTTAAAGCGTGACCAGCTTAAAGCCACGAGGCAGGAAGCGCCGCAAACGTTCATTGAACGCGTGCAGCAGCATGCCAAGGCCCAAAAGGCCCAGCCTCAACATCAGCCACAGAGAGAACGACTGACTCAGCACGAGTCAAAGGCTAAGGCCCAGCCTAAGTTCAAGGTCCCCCACAAGAAAACTGAGGGGAAATCTAAGGCCAGCACTCCCACGACCCTAAAAGGATTTTCCAAAAGCGAACTGGATGCTCAAAAGGAAATCCTCAAGACTGAGCCCTACAAGGCTACTGTCGTGACAAAAGCCCCCAACAGAACCCCTGTGGTCATTGAGAATCAACCCGAGGGCGAACTGGTGGAGTACGATCATGCGCTCAGTGTTTACAGCTTCTCCTATCAAGAGGTGAGGAGTGGTACAATCAAATCCAATATTGTCTATGCCCCCGATGGTGTGACCGTGTATATCCAGAAAATATTTGGCGGAGATTCATCAAGTGGTTGGGTTAGTGGTACCATCAGCGGAAACAAGATCACCATACCCATGGGACAGTACACCTACTATAGTAGTTATTACGGTTGGTGGAAGAAATTGGTATGGGGCACTACCACCAGAAACGAGAGCGATAAAATTGTGTTCGTTGAGGATCCCAATGTGACCGAAGTCACTTTCACCATTGGTGACGATGGCGTTATCACCCTGGACAACTCCAGTGCCGGCAATAATGGCGAGGGTGCCGCAGGCCTGGCTATCGTGGATGAAGAAGACATTGCTCTGGGCCTTGAGTGGGGTTCAGAATACACACCTGTAATCCCCGTCGTCATCCCCGAGATCATCTACGACCAGCCCGAGGGCGAACTCGTGACGTACATGTACTCATGTAATTACTATGATTTCTATGACAACGAGGTTTACTCCGATTCAACTATTGCCAAAATTGTTTATGCACCCGACGGTGAAACAGTGTATATACAAATGTATAATGAAGCACCCTGGTTGACAGCCACCATCGTTGACGACAAGATACACATGCCACTGGGGCAGTACATTTACTATGATGAAGACGAAGGTTATGGTGACATCTATGCATGGGGCACGATTGTCCCGGATCCTGATGGAGACGGGGTTCAATTTGTTCAAGATAATACCATTACAGAGGTCACCTATACCATTCAAGGCAACGTCATCACCATGGATAATTCTGATGGTGGCAATGACGGCATAGGCGCCGTAGGTCTGGCTGAAGTTTCGGATGATGGCACTAATAGTTACTATCTAGAGTGGAACTCGACATTCACCCGCTGGGAGGTTCCCACCGTCATCACCGACCAGCCGCAAGGTGAGCTCAAGACCTACAGGCGCTCGGGATACCAGCAATATCCCGGTTATGAAATTAGGGAGCAGTCCAGCATGGGCGACGGTAAGGTAAAGATCGTTTATGCCAACGATAATAAGACGGTTTATATCAAGGATCCCGTTAGTGGTGTCGATGAGGGCACGTGGGTAAAAGGCACCCTCAAGAATGGCAAAATCTCGGTTCCATTGGGCCAATACGTCTATTGGGATGACCAGTATTATTATGGCCTTAAGCTGGCATGGGGCACGATGGAGAACGGAGTGCAAAGTTATGATTCCAGCGTGACCGAGGCCACCTACACCATCGACGGCAATTTCATAACCCTTGACAACTCCTATGGCGACAACCAGGGAACGGCTGCCGCTGGCTTGTGTGTGCTGTGGGATGATAATGATGAAGTCTCGAGCATGGAGTGGAACACGGTATTCACTGGCAAACCCGTCATCATTACCTACCCCTCGGGCGAAATGGTGATCTTGAGGCGAAACGGATATATTATTGATGAGCAAGGTCAGGTCATACCCCAAGAAGGTCCCGTTAACATCGTTTACGACTACTATGACGAGAACACGGTGTATATCCAAGACATCTTCTACGGCAGTAATCTCGGTTCTTGGGTGAAAGGCACCATCGAGGGTGGCAAGATTCATGTGCCCTTGAAACAATTCGTTTATTGGAATGACGAGTATTATTATGGCGTGATGTTGGGTTGGGGTCAGGTAGCTTATAACAACGATAATGGCTACTACTACCTCAATTACGACCCCAGCGTGACCGAGGTCACCTTCACCATCAATGGCGAGAACTTCATTCTCGACAACACCTCATTCGGTCCTGGCAATGAAGCCCTGGGCGCCACTGTGCTTGCTGCTGTATATAGTGACCTTCCGTCAGAGTATCAACAGTGCGAGCTGATGACCCAGTTCAACGCTCCTCCCACAGTTAGCTATGAGGACCCTGAGGGCGAACTGGTATATTATGACCACATGCTTCAAGGTATAGATTATGAAACTCAAAATGTAATTACCGGTAATTACTCTCCCCAGATCGTTTATGCGCCCGATGGCCGCACCGTTTATATCTTGGATCCTGTTGGTATCGGATTTGTCAACTACGGCACAAGGGTCACGGGTACCATCGACGGTAACAAGATCAGGGTGCCACTGGGTCAATATCTCATCTATTTTGAAGAGGAATACGCCGGCTTAGTGCTGACATGGGGCTCTAACCAGAGGGACGAGAACAACAACTTCGTCTTTGTTCAAGACCCCAGTGTGACCGAGGTCACCTACACCATCAGCGGCAATAGCCTCATTTTGGACAACACCTCGGCAGGTGACGAGAACGGTGTCGGAGCCATCGGCCTTGCCGCTATGTGGGACAACAACTCTGCCTCCTACAGCATGATTTGGGAATCGGTTCTCGTGCCCGCAGAGGTGCCCACTGTCATCGACAAGATGCCCGAGGGTGAACTTGTGATTTACAACCGCACTGGCCGCGCCATGAACATGCAAGGTAACGTGATCAATCAGAATACCAAGTTGAAGATGGTCTATGCCCCCGATGGCGAGACGGTTTATATCCAAAATATCGGCTATGGTCCCCATTATGACACTTGGGTAACGGGTACCATCAGTGGCAACAAGATTACCGTGCCGCTGGGCCAGTATATTCAGTATTTATACAGTTATGTCCCCAGATGTGGGTGTAAGATTGCAGCCGGAACGGCAGCCAAGGTCAACGGTGTCCTGACGTTTACGCCAGCCACCGATAATATCACCGAGTTGATTTACACTATCCATGATGACGGCACCATCACGCTCGATAACACCAACGGCGGTCCCAACGATGACGGCGTGGGCGGTGTCGGCCTGTGCAGCGTTATGGAAGACACCAACCAGTGTTATGGCATGGAGTGGAACACCGTCTTGACTCGCAGTACCGAGCCCATGATAATCACCGACCAGCCCCAGGGTATTTATAAAAAGTACTTCCGCACCACCAGACCTGTGATTAATAATACCTACCCCTATTATTTTGACAACAGTACGGTGGAGATTGTTTATTCTGAGACCAGCAATGCGGTATATATCAAGGATCCCGTTTCTGGAGTAGGAGCCGCAAACGGCACTTGGGTAAAGGGCACCATCAATGGTAACAAAATCACTATTCCGACAGGACAATACCTGACGTATAATACGACATACAATTATTATGAAAAACTGTACTGGGTAAAAACAGTGCCTCATTATGAATGGATTGATGGTTCTAATGTTGTTACCAGTGTTACTTATGATCCTGATTACGATATGACCGAGGTGACTTTTACCATCCATGGCGAGAACATCACCTTAGACGATTACTATCCCTCTGATAACTACTTGGGCATTGGAGCATACTCTTTCGATCTAGATGGAGAAAAACGTGGTATTGCTTGCTGGGATTTGACGGCAGAGTTCATCCCCTACTTTGAACCCATCGTGCTTGACAAGCGTCCGGAGGGCGCACTCGTTTCCTACAACAGGCGAGGAAGTGGCATTTTCCACGCAGAGGAGTTTGTTAAGAGCAACATCGAATCACAGACTTTCCGCTTGAATAAGACATTGCGCCCTCAAAGCGGCAAGACCTATGTAGTTTATGCTCCCGACGGCAGGACGGTATATCTGTACGAACCTGTTCAATGTCGTACTAATGTGCATGATCCTCACCTCACCTGGGTGATGGGTACCTTGAGCGAAGACGGTCACAAGATTATCGTGCCGCTGGATCAATATGTCTTCTGGGATCCCGAGCATAATTTAGCCGAACGCTTGGCTTGGGGCACTTCGCATGTCGAGCTCGACGAATGGGGTAATGGCGACATTTATTTCGTGCCCGACAATTCTGTGATGACGGTGACCTATACCATCCAGGATGATTGCATCAGCATGGACAATTCCTCGGGTACTCGCGCAAGTATGTATCATGATCCGGATTGGCCCTCCTGGGCACGTAACAATACGGGACTCGCCACTGTGGACCAATATGGACGCTGGTGTGGAGAGATGAATTGGTGCACAACACTCGGTGGCAATCATCCCGCTGTGCCCATGGATCCGGAAATCGGTGAATGGTATGACTCGGGAAGCGAGGACGGTTACTCGACGCTACAAACGTTTATTGAAGATGTTGACGTTGACGGCTATGGTATCGATATGTCGGGCTTGAGCTACAGCATCTACACCGACAAGGGCAAGCTCTTCACCTTCGAGGCCAGCAAGTATGGCCTTGACGAGGATGCGACTGAGATTACCTACGACATGTGGCGCAGTACCTGGAGGTTGAATCCGAGTAGCATCTACTTCTACCGCACCAATGCCGAGGGCTACGAGCCATTCTTCGAATGGCGCATCGGTATCCAGCTGCACTACACCTACAAAGGTGTGAAACAGTCGTCCAACATCGTCTATCTCGAAGTGTTCGATAAACCCGATGATCCTGTGACACTTGGTGATGCTGACGGCGACGGCGTTGTGGCAGTACAGGATGTCACCAAGATGATCGACAGTATGCTGAATGGTGACTTGTCCAACATCAATCTGGAGAACGCCGATGTCAATGGCGATGGACGGGTAACCGTTGCCGACATCACAGCACTTATCGACATGTTGCTCAGTGGCATCTAACCCTGCCTGCTGACCCTAATAAAAAAATCGCCCTAACCACGGGCGATTTTTTTTGTAACCATTCAGCCATAGATGCAAGCATCATGGCGTTCGATTGGCACGAGAATTGCAGTTTCATGTTAAAACTGTTTTGGATTATTTGGTTTTCCGCTTGGCTTTAACTATCTTTGTGCTGGGTTTTGCTTCCTGCTGGTAATAAGCAAACATTTTAAAACAGTTTTAGAAACAAGTATCACCAAACCGACCTATGAATTAGGTCATAAAATTCTTAGTATTATGGAATTTGGAATTTTAGAAATCGGAATTATTGCAGCTGCGATAATCGTGCTGCTATTGGTCGTGTTGTTCACCTGCTACGTGAAAGCTCCTCCCAGCACCGCCTATGTTATCTCGGGTATCAAGCGTGAGCCGCGCATCCTCATCGGTGCCGGTGGTGTGAAGATCCCCATCTTTGAGCGTCTTGATAAAGTGTATCTGGGTCAGCTGACGGTAGATATCCGCACTGAGCGCAGTGTGCCGACCAACGACTTCATCAACGTGAATGTGGATGCTGTGGCCAAGGTGGCCGTGACCCCGACGCCCGACGGTGTACGCCTCGCCGCGCGAAACTTCCTGAATATGGATCCCGCGACCATTTCGAGCCAGTTGCAGGACACCCTGCAGGGTAACCTGCGTGAGCTTATCGGTAGCCAGGGTCTGAAGGAACTGAACGTGGACCGCGACGGTTTCTCCAATCAGGTTATGGACAAGGCTGCCCCCGATATGGCCAAGCTGGGTATCTCGATTCTCGCGTTCAACGTGCAGAATATCACCGATGAATTGGGACTGATCGAGAACCTGGGTGCCGACAACACGTGGACCATCCGCAAGAATGCCGCCATCACCAAGGCACAGGCCGAGAAGGACATCGCACAGGCTCGCGCCGAGAACGAGAAACTCGCCAACGACGCCACCGTGGAGTCGCAGACCGCTATCGCCGAGCGCCAGAATGAACTCACCATCCGTAAAGCCGACCTGAAGCAGGAGGCCGACACCCGCCAGGCACAGGCCGATGCCGCCTACCGCATCCAGGAGCAAGAGCAGCAGAAGGTGCTCAACGAGAAGGAAGTGGAGGCCCAGATTGCCCGAACCAAGAAGGAGCAGGATCTGACCAACGAACAGATCCGCATCCGCGAGAACAAACTGCTGGCCGAGGTGAACAAGCAGGCTGATGCCGACCGTTACTCTAAGGAGATCCAGGCCGAGGCCCAGAAGTTCCAGATCCAGAAGAACGCCGAGGCCGACCTGGAGAAGCGCAAACGTGATGCCGAGGCCCAGCGCTACGAGGCCGAGCAGGAAGCCGAGGCTATCCGTGCCAAGGCTGAGGCCCAGAAGTTTGCCATGATGCAGGAGGCCGAGGGTATCAAGGCCCGTGGTGAGGCCGAGGCCTACGCCGTGCAGAAGAAAGGTGAAGCCGAAGCCCAGGCCATGGAGAAGAAAGCCGAGGCCTTCAAGAAGTATAATGACGCTGCTGTGGCCCAGATGGTCATCGACAAACTGCCTGAAATCACCCGCAACGTGGCCGAGCAGGTAGCCACCATCCAGGGCGTGAACATCTACAGCACCGGTGGCGACAATGGCGCTGGCATCAGCTCCATCACCGGCACGCTGCCCATCGTGCTCGCCCAGGTCAATGACACCGTCAAGAGCGCCGTCGGCGTGGACCTCGCTAGCATCGTTCGAAAGCATGAGGGTCCCAAGGACACCCCTAAGGATGACGCCCCCAAGGCTCCCACCAAGGAATAACCCTTAACGCAATACTTCACAACTAAAGCAGAGCTGGCAAGACAAACGTCCTGCCAGCTCTGCTGTTATCTCTTGTAAAGCCCGTAAGGGCTAGCTTATTGATTCAGCACGTATTCGATGAGTTCTGTAACATCCGAGATGTCAAGAACTGTGGATCCGTTCAGCAGATCATTGATGGCCTGGGTAATATCTGAGATATCGAAATTGCCATTATATTTTGCAAGTTTACCAACGACAACCAGCTGGCCTGACGCTGTCTGCACATTGATCAAAGAGTTGCCTTCATCGGCAGTCGAGTAACCGAATTTCAGGTTATATGTGCCAGAAGCAAGCGTGGTGGGCAATGTCAGCGGAAGGTTGATTTCGCAGCCTTGCTCAAAGCGGTGCCTGATCACGGGCAAAGGCTCGCCAGTGGCTACAATGGCCCCACTGGCATCGGTCAAGGAGAACATAAGATCAAGCGTCCTGTGAGACGTGAACAGATAAACGTCATGTGCCAGTGGGTAGAAGGTCTCTCCCAACACAAGCAGATCGGAGTTAGCGTCAATATCGCCCATCTGGATTGTGCAGAATGTGGGAGGCTCCATGTTCTGTATCATGTCGGTCCTGTTAGAATAATCCCTATATTCTCCATATCGGTTGATGAAGGTAATGGCACTCATTACATACCATCCGTCATTGGTGCCATACCAGCCCATGTTGATATGGAAAAAACCTTCAGTATCGTAGCCATCAATTATAAAAGCGTGGCCTACCGACACGTTATCACGTCCAAAGCCGGCGTACATGATGGGCCTGCCTGCATCCAACTCGTCTCTCATCAGTGCTTCCCACGTTTCAGTATCGTAATCGCTGCAAGTGATGATTTGGGCTTCGGGGTTATAGCCAAGGCTCAACATGCCGTTTAATTTGTGGGGGCCTTGGGTTAAACTCATCGAAGGTGAATACTGCATTCTTGCGGCCTGACCAACGTAGCGGCATAATTTGGCAGCCTCTTGCACCTGCTCTTCGTTAAAAATGTCTTGAACGGGTTCACTGATGTCCCAATCCCAATGACAGTAGGCATCCAACATCTTGCTGTAGTCGAATGTGGTTGCTGGCAATGAAGGAGTGGCTTGATGGGCGTAATTGTTGTAGTAAGAGGGATAAGAGCTACAAGACGGTGGATATTTCCAAAAGTATACCATCTGTGCCATGCATACACCTGCACAACCCACTTTGCTGTATTGGTCATCATATACGGGGCATTGCAGATAGTAAGGATTTTCTTGACCCCAGGTTGATGTGGTCATCGGTTCCAGCACTACGGAACCCTCTTTGAGGCTGTGGCGCATACCGAGTTCCGCATTGGTTAAATGATGTGTCTGGACATATTCAATATCATATTTGTAGTGATCAAGCAGACCCTTGAGTGGCGTGGGCAAGTGGTTGAAATCAATTTTCCCCTTGTCGCTATAGCCTAGCACCTTGGATGCACGGTCGTCTCCTGCAATGATGATAAAGCCGCCGCCCTCGATGTTAAAGGCATAATACACGTTGCTTCCTGATACCTTGCTGGAAGGCTCGGCATGAATCAGCTTGATGTCAGCTGTAGCAGGGGCCTTGAGTGATCCAGGGGCTTTGGCGGCATGTTGCTTGATGTAGTTGTTGGCAATCGCATGAGCCGATGCGAGGCTGATGTCGTTAGCGCTGGCTTGGAACGTTACCATGACGAGAAATGCCAGCAGGATTGTGCTCATTAATTTATTGATATTCATAGTTGTAATTGTTTATATTTTATTTGGGTGGCAAAAATAATACTTTTTTCTCAAGAAATAGTTATCGGTATTAAAAAAAGAGCGATAGCACTATATTATTCCCGATATGGATGATGAAATGCCCCCGAAAGTTCTTGTTTGACTTTCGGGGGCATACACTATGTTTTGGACTCAAGGAATGCTTGTTTACTGGAAAGCGTTCTCGCTCAAGCCCTTGCCGCCAATGGCGAGGTCCTTCATGTATTCGGGAACGGGCTTGCCCAGATATTTGTCCACATAGAGCTTGGCAAGGTACTGGCCGAGCATGAAACCGTGACCACGCAGACCCGTGAGCAGGCCGACCTCGGGATCGATGATGTAGCGCGGCTCGATGTAGTAACCCGCCCAAACGGCATGGAAGCCGACGGATGCCAGGTTGGGTATCCATTGTGCAAACATTTCGCTCACGATCTTGAGGAATGCCTGACTGTTGTACTTCAGGTTCTGGCGTGCCTCGTAGGGATCGCAGTCGGGTGACGCGCAGCCGATGATCTGTCCGGTGTGCAGGAACTGCTGCCCGTAAACGGCGTTGAAGCCCTTGTAGTGACGGCGGTCGATAATCATGTCGAGCGAGTCACCGTTGATACCCATGTTGGGCAGACGGCGGGTGATGAACGCCTGATGCTTGACAGGGAAGAGTTGGGTGTCGATGCCGAGCATGTCGGTAAACTTCTCGGAGCCCCAACCCATGGCGTTGACAAAGTGGTCGCACGTGAATTCCACGTAGTGTTTGTCATGACGGCGCACCAACACGCGGAATTTGTCGCCTACACGCTGAACGTGGAGTACCTCACAGTCTTCGAGCACCTCGCCGCCATGCTGCTTGCCCACGTTGCGCACATACTCGATGGTGCGTCCCGGCGTGGCCTGCCAGCAGTTCATAGAGATTAAGGCGTGGCTGTAGATGTTATCGTTGGGATTCCAGAAAGGCGAGATTTCCTTGGTGAAGTCCTTGCGGTCAATCATATAGGCCTCGCTCCAGGCGCGGGAAGCGTCGAGGGAACGGTAGGTGGCATCGTCGTGCACGAGGTTGACATAACGGGTCATCTTCAGGTCGATGTTGCAATGCTGCTGGTCGTCGCGGAAGATTTCCAGGTTGTGCATCGCAATGTCGCTGATGTCGGGGTTGGAGAAGGCGGGACGTCCACCACCGATGCAACGCCACGTTGAACCGCGGTCATAGTTGACCAGGATGGTGTGCTTGCCGGCTTCGGCGAAGTAGCGGAATGCCGCACTACCAGCCATACCACCGCCAGCGACGAGGATTTCGGTCTCGGCTTTCTCGATGATGGAGCCATGTTCAAAGACGAAGGTCTCCTTGCTCTCACCATTATAGACATCGCCCAGGGTAACTTGGTTGGCCAGCGGTGCACGCGGGGTGCTGTCACCGGTCACTTCAATGCCGTGGGCACGCAGGATCTGTTTGGCGCGTGATACGCAACGCTTGCCGCGGCATGGACCCATACCCATGCGGGTGGTGTGCTTGAGCTCATCGACCGAAATATATTTGCGGTCGCCTACCAGAGCGAGCAGGGTCTTCACATCCACGTCCTCACAGTGGCAGACAAACGACTTGCCTTCCTCGGAGTTGGTGAGGGGACGCAGGTTCAGGGGCTCGGGATAGCGCTCCTTGAGGATGAAACCTTTCACGTGGTTCAGGTCATCCACCTTGGTGGCTTGTACGCGAGCGACATTGGTCTTGTTGTCTTTCTTGAGGACTTTCTCGATGATGCCTTCGCCCACCTTGGCGCCGTTGTCATCCACGAGGAATACCTCTTTGCCTTCTTCCACCTCATATTCCACGGGCAGGAATACCACATTCTTGCGCTTGTCGTAGCCGAAGATGGCCAGACCCGGGCAGTGGTTCACACACTGCATACAGCCGATACACTTGTCATAATCGACCATAGGCACCGAGGATGTGGTGGGCTTGGTGATGGCACCCTGCGGACAGGCAAAGGTGCAGGGGTTACAAGCGAACCCGTAGAGGCAGTTGATCTGAACATAGGGTTTCAGCGCCATGCGCTCCTCATCGGGGATGCGCGGCTCATCGAGCAGACGCACGGGGCGCTGCTGGGAGTCGATATACTGGCGGGAAACTTCCAGATAATCCTCATAGGAGAAACGGAGGCCCAATTCTTGAGCTACCTCATAGGCCACCTGCTTGCCACGCAGTACGGCACTGGTGCCCTCGCCGATGCGCACGGCATCGCCTGCGCCATAGACGTTGCGGCCGAAGACCGAGCGGCCCTTCACGAGCAGCTGATTATCGGGAATCAGACCCGTGCAGATGTTGATGATGTCAATGTCATCAATCACGCGCTCGGTGCCAGGAATGGGCTGGAAATTCTTGCATTCGGCAATGACGGCACCCTTAATGCCGGTGTAGTCATCGTTGGGGATTGCGCGGACGAGCACGTGTGACGTCATAATGGGGATGCCCAAACGGCGCACGCGGTTGGCCTGCACGGGGAAACCGCCCTCGTGGTCCATACCCTCGATGATGGCCTTAATGGTGGCACCCGCCTGCATGGCCTGGTAGCTGGTGAGGTAGCCGATGTTGCCAGCACCCACGGTGAGTACACGCTTGCCCAGCAGGGTGTGCTCCTGGTTCATCATCTTCTGGAACACCGCGGCGGTGTAAACGCCAGGCACGTCATCGTTCTCGAACACAGGCATGAAGGGCACGGCGCCAGTGGCCACTACCAGATGGTCGGCATCGATGTAGCTCACCTCCTGGGTAACGATATTCTTTAGGGCGATGCGGCGACCTTCGAGCAGGTCCCACACCGTGTTGTTGAGCAGAATGCCGTCATGGTTGTCGCCAGCGAGTGTCTTGGCAATGTCAAAACCGCGCATGCCACCAAACTTCTGCTCCTTCTCAAAGAAGAAGAACTGGT
>CAMZFV010000027.1 GCA_947306175.1 uncultured Prevotellaceae bacterium | reverse complement strand
ACGGGATTCAGCCTAATTTTTCAGCCGCTCAAAAAACTTTTAGCGGACACCAATAGATTATTTATGATTAATAACAAGACCGCGTTAGTTGGACTTGTACTTGTAGATGTCCACGAGCTTCATGTTAAACACAAGGTTGCTGTAGGGCACCAGAACATCCGACATTTTGCTGGAACCATAGCCCTGCTGATAAGGAATGATGACCGTGCAACTGTCGCCCACGTGCATATGGGTCAAGGCGATCATCCAACCTTCCACATTCTGATTGATCATCGAGCGGTAGATGCTGTCGGTCGAACTCGACGTGTAGGACGAGTCAACCCTTGTTCCGTCATACAGGCTCAAGTGATACTTCACATCGACGGTCGAGGTGATCAGGGGCTTGAGGTTGTCCTTGGTGAGCATGGTGTCATTGTGCCAACGGATGAGCGTGGTGGCCGAAGGATCCCAAGAAGCTGTGAACTTGGTATATTGACCCGACGAGGCCTGTTGCTGATACCATGCGTCGTTGGCCACACGCCAGTCCTTGTATTCGTCCTCTATCGAATCACCCAGGCATGAATCCAGCATCGTGATGGCCACGACGGCCATAATAACCATATATAAAAACTTCTTCATATTCTTCTTGTTTTCAGTTTTCTTGTAGAGACGCAAAATCTTGCGTCTCACAGTTGTCAGTTTTCAGTACGATATTACTATCGCCTAAACATTAAACTGCTAGCTACGCTCGCCTAACTCACATCAGTTTACGCAGCACATTGTTCAAGCTGCATTCCTTAGCGAGGATGGCGGGCAGGTCGGCGATAGCGACGCGCTCCTGCTGCATGGTGTCACGGTCACGCAGGGTGACAGTGTTGTCCTCCAGGGTCTGGCCATCGACAGTAATGCAATAGGGAGTGCCGATAGCATCCTGGCGACGGTAGCGCTTGCCCACGGTATCCTTGTCCTCGTAGTGGCAAGCGAAGTCAAACTTCAACATGTTCATGATCTCGTGAGCCTTCTCGGGCATACCGTCCTTGTTGACGAGCGGCAGGATGGCGCACTTGATGGGGGCCAGAGCCTTGGGCAGGTGGAGCACCACGCGGGTGTCGCCGCCCTCAAGCTGCTGCTCCTCGTAGCTGGAGCACATCACCGAGAGGAACATGCGGTCCACGCCGATCGAGGTCTCGATAACGTAGGGGGTGTAGCTCTCGTTCAACTCAGCATCAAAGTACTGGATCTTTTTGCCCGAGAACTTGGCATGCTGGCTCAGGTCGAAGTCGGTGCGGCTGTGGATACCCTCCACCTCCTTGAAGCCGAACGGCATCTTGAACTCGATGTCGGTGGCGGCGTTGGCATAGTGGGCCAACTTCTCGTGGTCGTGGAAGCGGTACTTCTCGTCACCCAGGCCGAGGGCCTTGTGCCAACGCAGGCGGGTCTCACGCCAGAAGTCAAACCACTTCAACTCCTCACCGGGACGCACAAAGAATTGCATCTCCATCTGCTCAAACTCGCGCATGCGGAAGATGAACTGGCGGGCTACGATCTCGTTGCGGAAGGCCTTACCGATCTGTGCTATACCAAAGGGGATGCGCATGCGGCCAGTCTTCTGCACATTCAGGAAGTTCACAAAGATACCCTGGGCGGTTTCGGGACGCAGATAAACGTCCATCGTAGCGTCGGCACTGCTGCCCATCTGGGTCTTGAACATGAGGTTGAACTGACGCACATCGGTCCAGTTCTTGGTGCCGCTCACGGGATCCACGATTTCATAATCAACGATGATCTGCTTCAGCTCAGCCAGGTCATTGTCGTTCATCGCCTTCTCATAGCGGGCGTGCAACTCGTCACGCTTCTTCTGGTTCTCCAGCACGCGGGGGTTGGTCTGGCGAAACATCGCCTCGTCAAACTTGTCGCCAAAGCGCTTAGCGGCCTTCTCACACTCCTTGTTCATCTTCTCCTCGATCTTGGCGATCTCATCCTCGATGAGCACGTCGGCGCGGTAGCGCTTCTTGCTGTCGCGGTTGTCGATCAAGGGGTCGTTGAACGCGTCAACGTGGCCCGAGGCCTTCCAAATGGTGGGGTGCATAAAGATGGCACTGTCGATGCCCACGATGTTCTCGTGCAGCAGGGTCATCGCTTCCCACCAGTAACGCTTGATATTGTTTTTCAGCTCTACGCCGTTCTGTGCATAGTCATAAACCGCGCCCAAGCCATCATAGATTTCACTCGAAGGGAACACAAAGCCATACTCCTTGGCATGCGACACGATTTTCTTGAAAACGTCTTCCTGTTTTGCCATTTTTCGTTATTTCGTTTGATATTTGTTTGATATTTTTCTTTTCAAGCCGCAAAGGTACATAGAATTATCGGAATTCTATACCCCTAAGATAAAGAAATCACTTTTTCTTTAGAAGCATTAAGAAACATTAGTAAACTGCTCAAAAAAACCTTGCTGGAGTTAGCTATGTGATTTTTTTATGCTACATTTGCAATGTTTCTTTCACCACTCATCCTTTTACTATGAGCATCAGAGGACAAGTCAAAGGCATCTATAACGGCATTTTGCGTTTACCGTCAGTCATTTCAGATTGGGTCGTCTTGAACGGGTCGGAACGATTAGCGGCCTCATTTCTGAAACGTTTCCCGCAGCCAGAGCTTACGGCCGACGACAAAAAGGCGATTGACGAGTTCTGGCGGACATACGGCATCAGGTTCAAGGACTACAAATGGTTCCAGATGTACTATGGCGTAACGGGCATCCATGACCCGAGATTCATCCCCGACCCCATCGCTCGGTTTGCCCTGTTCAGGCACTACAATGACGAACGCTCAATCCCGGGATGGGATGACAAAAACCTCTATGACTTCTTCCTGCCCGACATCAGGTTCCCTAAGACCCTGGCGCACATCTACCACAATGCCATCTACGACGGAGACTGGAAACACTGTTCACAAGACAGGTTATCTGCTCTGAGCGAGAAGATTTTCAATGATCTGGGCGAGGAAAAAGAATATGTGCTCAAGGTCACTCGAGGGTCCTATGCCGGCCAAGGGGTGAAACTGCTCAAGGCCACCTCCCCCGATGACATCAAGAAGACACTTGCCGAGCACATCGACGGCAATTACATCGTTCAAGAACGCTTATACCAGAGTGACTTCTTGAGCCAATTCTGCCATTCGTCGGTCAACATCTTCAGGGTCATCACCTGGAGACACCAGGGCGAAATCAAAGTCCTCTCCACGAGCATCCGATTTGGACTTGAGGGATATTTCACCGATGTGTGCTATATTGACGGTGAAGAGATTGTCAATGTGGTGGGTGTGGAAAAGGACGGCACGGTCAAGGAACAATACGGTTCCTTCCGAGGGCTGACTGACATCAGCGTCGATCTTCACGAGAGAAAATCACCCAATTTCGACGCCATCATCGACATGGCCAAGAAAGGGCATGAAAGGCTTCATCCCTTTGACATCGTTGGCTGGGACATCACACCTGACAAGGACAACAACCCGGTTTGCATCGAGTATAACGTCAGCACACCCGGTACCATCCTGTACCAGTATGCCAATGGCCCATTTGGAGGAGAGCACACCGAGGAGTTGCTGGCGTTTCTCCTCGACAAGGGCAACGTGAAGAAATATATTCCAAAAAAATACCGCATCAAGTAGCCATAGGCATCCTCAATACGGTTTTTATTGCGATAACAGGTTATCGGAGCAGGTCGCGCACCTCTTCGAGGTCACCGTCATTGGGTGACGGGCTCACGCCCAGCAGATAGCACAGCAGCGGATAGATGCAGACATTGCGGAAGCGATCTTTCTTTTCGTAGCCCACTTTGAAGTCGGGGCCGATGGCGCGGAATCCCACCTGCATGTCGGCTGCCAGATGGTCAAAGCCGTGGCTGCCGCGCTGTTTTTGGGAGGGCTTGTCGTCAAAGAGCCATCCCACATCGGGCAGCACAACGACATCGCCCATATTCTTGTTGGTGCCATAGTTCAAGAAGGCAGGCAACTGCCCGCGTTTCCATGCGCGGATGTGGTCAACGCCCTGCAACGCGTTGTAGATGGAATCGATGTATTGTGGCTCCTTGGCATAGATGAGCGTGGGATAGTCGTTGCAGAAACGGGCATACCAGTGCTTGGGCAGCACGTCATCGATATCGACAAAGCGTTTGGGGTCAACGCTGGTCATGCCGTGGTCACCAGTGATGATGAAGTTGACCTTGTCGGCGATAGGCAGCAACTGGATGCGCGCCCACATCTGGCTCAGCAACAGGTCGAGATCTTCCAGCGCACGACGTGTCAGGCGATGCATGGGGCCGTAATCGTGACCACTGCGGTCAGGTTCCTCAAAGTAAGCCATCACCAGGTGGGGACGGTCCTTTTCGGGGAGTTTCAGCAAGCGAATCACCTCATCCACGCGGCCAGGGAAATCAATCTGTTCGGTCTGATAGTCTCGCCAGTAGTTGGGATGCTCGCCCTGAACGGCCACATCGCTGCCCACCCAGAAGACAGTCGCCGTCTTTACGCCCTGGTGCTTGGCAGTCAGCCACACGGGGTCGCCGCCATAGTAACTTCCATCGGAGCGCGTCTTATTGTTGCTCAGCGAGAACTCCACACCACGTTCACGGTCCCAGAAGGTATTGGCGATAATGCCGTGATGGTCGGGCACGAGACCCGTCGCCAGCGTGTAGTGGTTGGGGAACGTCTTGCTGGGAAATGACGGCTGCATCACCGCCTTGACGCCTTCACGGGCTAGCTGGTTAAGGAACGGCACATCATAGGTGTCCAGATAATCCCAACGCAAGCCGTCGAGCGACACAATCACCGTGTAAGTGTCACGTCCTGCCGCCCATCCCTGCAAGGACAGCACAATCAGGAACAAAGCCAAAGAAAAAAGTCTGCTCATTCTCTTATCTTTATCGTGTTATATTGTTGTATGCGAGGCAGGTCGAAGACCTGGTAGTATTGTTAACCCATTGTGGAGGGCACCGCGACGCGGTGACTTCCACTGTGGGCATGTATCATGTCTCACGGAACGCACTTCGCCAGATGTGCGGTAGTGGCTCCCGTCATGTAAGCATTCGTTCATCCCACTCAGCACCGTTTCGCTCAGCTAATCGCCGATATTCGTCTTCAAAGGTCACCCTGTTGTGATGTACGGGCTGCGAGATGATATATTGAATCACCGCATCCCTATGTGAATTGGATACCGAAAAAGCACCATATTCCTTGCCCCACCCCACAAAACCAGGAAACAGTCCGCTCTTCTTGGCCCAGTCACTACTTGAACGCTTTATGTCCCTCACCAGGTGGGACAATGATACCGTTGGCGCCAAATCAACAAGGATATGAATATGGTTTTCTATGCCACCGATACGGCAAAGAAAACAATTGTTACGCTTCACAATACTCGTAATAAAACGATACATGTCCTCGGCGTGATCCGCATTGATGGTCATGTGTCTGTTTTTTGTATTGATGACGATATGGTACAGTGAAACGACTTTGCTCATGATGAAACTGTTCTTATTACCCACAAAGGTAGAGAATAGTTGTGAATCATGCAAGATAATCCTCCGAAGAATGACTACCGCACCTTTTCTAGGTGCGCACCTGAGATTTCTTTCAACCCACAGTGGGCCTCGCCGCTTTGCGGCAAGTCCCACAATGGTTTTACAACAAGTCCACCGCGTAGCGGTGGCAACCATCATCCTCAATAAAATAACGGAGGGGAGCCACCTTGACGGGGCTCCCCTCCTAGTTAAATTCATGATTGGATGTTAACGCACTTAGTAATTGGACTCAGAATAAGTTCTCACTCCATTACTCAGCCTTCTCGTGAGAGAAGTAGATACCGTTAGCCAACTGAGGAGTGCCATTGTAAGTGCTCTTCACACCGATGACGCTCAACTTGTCACCAACAACGATGTCGGCAGTTGACAGCCAGTTCTTGCGGTTGTCGCCGGTAGCGCCCCAACCGGGATAGGTACCATAGACATAGACACTGTTGGTCTCATCCTCAATATACACGTTGCCATAGGTCGGGTTGGCAATCTCGGTAATGGTACCGGTCAGCATGTAGTAAACATTGGGATTATCTTCCTGATCGAGGAATTCATCAATGGTCATGGGAGTTACCACATGAACCAGTTCCTCAAACACGCCAGATACCATCTGCGGATTTCCATTATAAGCGCCACGCTTACCGACAACGGTAACCACGTCACCAACCTTAGCACCCGACTCGATGAAGCCTTCTGCACGGTAAACGAGCACGCTGCCGCTATAGTCACGGATAGTGAAGCTCTTACCCTGCTTGTCGGCAGTATAAAGTTCAGTAATCACACCAGTCATGCGGTACTGGGTATCACCGATCTCGGCTGCAAGGAATTCGGCTACCGTAGCAGCTACGATTGAACCCTTCTGGTAGATAGTGGCCTGAGCGGTGTATTCCTTACCCTTGTCATCGGTGGTCTTGAAGACTACCGTAGCATTGCGGTCACCACCCGTATTGGCGGGAGCACGGAAGATAACAACGGGTTCTGCACCGCCGCTAACCGAAACGATACCCAGCCAATCCTTGGCCTCATCGGGAATCTCTACCGAAATACCGTTATTGGTCTTGCAGGACAGGTTAATGGCTACCGTGCCACCTTCCAGAGGAATAGTGGCATCCTCAGGGTCATAACCTTCAACCTTAACCAGTGACTTCTGGATATTGATGACGGTCACGTCAACCAGTTCAACGGTACCGTTATACAGGGTCTTGGGACCTTCAACGGTAACAATGTCACCCACCTCGAGACCCAGGCTCAGGAAGTTCTTGGTCTGGCCCTTGGCATCGAGAGTACCATAGATGTAAACCTCGCCGGTCTCATCAACAAGGTACCAGTTGCCATAGGTAGTATTGACAATGCGGTCCACAGTACCGGTCACGCGGTAGGTCTTGCTCTCGGGGCCGGCAATGACCTCGGCGCAAGTGGCCTCGCTAACGGTTGAAAGGCCCTGGATCACATTGATCGTCTGGGTCTTGTCGGCGCACTTCACGTGAAGCACGGTGGTACGGCCATCAGGGGCGGCAGGAGCGCTGAAAGTCACCTGAGTCTCGCCTGCGCCACCGTTCATCGGGGTGACGGTCAACCAAGCGGGCAGCTCTTCAGCGTCAAACGACCAAGCTTCCTTTGCATTGAGGGTAATCGTATTGGAGCCACCAGCCTCGTCGATGCTCACGTAGGAGGATGAAACCTGAATTTCATCGAGCAGCGTCATCGAATCGTCATCCGAGCAACTTGCCAATAAAGCGACCAGTGCAAAAAACGAAATAAAATATTTGAGTTTCATAATATTGTCTTAGTCTTTAGGAATTAGTTAAAGATGTACTTAATACCGATAGATGCGTTCCAGCACTGACCGATGGCCTTGTTAGGAACGAAGGTCTTGGTGGCACCGTCAATCGACTTGGGAGTCGAGAAGGTGGCATAACCCTGGGCATCAACACCCTCATACTTCAGGATGCGGGGATCGCTACC
The DNA here is from genome assembly GCA_947306175.1 of uncultured Prevotellaceae bacterium. Taxonomy (GTDB): domain Bacteria; phylum Bacteroidota; class Bacteroidia; order Bacteroidales; family Muribaculaceae; genus Sodaliphilus. The sequence goes on along the minus strand of CAMZFV010000027.1, from coordinate 37,527 downwards.
GATCTCGGGGTTCAGATACTTGCTTACGCCCCAGCTGGAGTTGAACAAGTTCAGCACGTTCTTCACGTCGAAGAGCAGCTGCAGGGTGTGCTTGGCACCACAAACGTTGAGCGAGAAGTCATGCTTGTAGCTCAAGTCAACACGGTGTACCCAGGGGCTGTACAGGCTGTAAGGCTCAGCATACTTGCCCTGATTGTTCTTCAGGTAGTTGTTGGCGTGTACATAGTCCATGAAGCGGGTCTTGTCACCCTCGCTCACAAAGCGGAACTCGCGGTTAGCGACCTGCTCGTCGGTGGGGATGTAAAGTGCATCATAGTTGTAGCCGTCACCGTTCATGTCATTGGCCATCATGAAGGAGTAGTTGTAACCGCCGCGCCAGGTCTCATAGATCAGGCCATAGTGGTTACCGCTGCGGTCGTGACCGGTTGCCGACAGGACGAAACGGTCAGGAGTTACATACTGCGAGTTGTGCAGCTTGATGTTGTTGGGACCCTCAACGGTGGGAACATAGGTGAAGGCGCTCTCGGCTGCCGAACCAGGCATACCGGTAACCTCCTTGTTCACGGTGTGGGTGTATGCGGCCATCAGGCTCAGCCAATCGGTGGGCTCAGCATTCAAGGTCACGTTGGCAATCCAACCATAACCGCGGCTGGTGTTCTCCAGGACGAACGCCTTGGTACCCGTGCGGAAACCGGCAGGATAGATAGGACGGTTGTCAGCACCGTTGAAGCGGGCATAGCCACCCACGCTGGGGATGGACCAGTCGCTGATGCTGGCAGCATTGATGTTGCGGTTGAAGATACCCTCTACAGTAATGCTCAAGGGGAAGGATACGGGCATGTTATAGTCAACAGCCAACGAGGTCTTCCACACCATCGGCATCTTGAACTTGGGATCCACGGCCGAGATTGACGAGGGAACAGTACCCATGTCCGAAGTTACATTCTCGGGATAACCCATACCGATGAGCATGTTGCGCAGGGCATTGATGGTAGCCTGGCCGTTCTCGGTCACGAGACCGCCGGCAAACTGGCTCATGTCGATGTAGCGGTTACCGTTAGCATCGGTGGTATAAGCACCAGTGTAGTTCTCATAACCCTTGACAGGAGAGTTGGTCTTGCCATCCCACACCTTGGTGTTGGCGTTGAGCTGTGCCTGATACTGTACCAGACCGCCGTTGGTGGGCATATTGGTGAAGAATACCAGAGGCAGACGGCCCGAGAAGAGACCCGAACCACCACGAACCTTCAGCACCTTGTTGCCCAGCACATCCCAGCTGAAACCAACGCGAGGTTGAACGATCAGGTTGCTGTTGGGCCACTTGCCTGTGTCGATGTGACGGACATTGCCGTCATTGTCATAATAGTCAAGCGCCAAAATGGCGTTATTGGTGATCAGGTCACCATTATTGAAGAACAGACCGTCAAGACGCAAGCCGTAAGTCAGCTTGAAGCGCTTGGTGATGTTCCACTCGTCCTGAGCATAGATACCAGCCTTGTTGAACTGCACGCGGGCAGCGGGCTTTGTCTCACTACCGTAACCGTAGGTCAAGCAAACAACCTCGGGGGTAGCACCATTGATGAAGTCATCAACGCTGTTGTAGCGGTAGTAACCCGTACCATTGCGCATGTACTGGTTGTCGGCCATCTGGTGCTCAAATGAGAGACCACCCATGATCTTGTGGTTACCATAGTACCAGGTCACATCGTCACGCAGGTTCCAGATGGTGTTGTGTACAGCATTGTTCCAGGTAAAGAGCTCATAACCCAGAGCCATGTAGTTGTCACGGTTACCCTCGGCATCGGTCATTGTGATGTCGATGAAGGGGAACTCGCTCGAATTGCTGGCGCGGATGTCATCCAGCTTAGACAGGGTTGCCAAGAACTGGTTAGACAGGTTGTCGCTCAGGCGGCTGTTCAGGTCAAACGAGAAGGAGTGTACCAGGTTGTCCATGCCATACATCGAGTTGGCAAAGGAGAATGACTTCTGCGATACACGGGCATTTGCCATACGCGTGCCACCGTCCATCGACGAAGCGTTTGGGTTGCTCCAGTAGCGGTTCTTGGTGTAGTTATAGCGCAGGGCCAAGTGGTGGTCATGGTTGATGTTCCAGTCCAGACGGGCGAGCAGCTTGTAGTTGTTCTCGTCGGCGGGGAAGCTGGTATAGGAACCGGTATCATAACCATATTTCTTCTTCACGAGGTCGCTCACGCGGGCAAGGTCAGCGAGCGTGGTGCGCGAGATGTACTGGTCGGGAACAGCCACGCCGTTCTCCGAAGCACGCCACATGTTGACAATGGTCGGCTGCTTGGTCATTTCACCGTTCACAAAGAAGAACAGCTTGTCCTTGATGATCGGACCGCCGATGGTGGCACCGTAGGTGGTCACCTGGAACTTCTCGCGGGCCTGACCGATCTGGGTGCGCTCAACGGCATCACCACGCATGTTCTCGTTGCGGTGGAACCAATAGGCGCTACCGCGGAACTTGTTGGTACCGCTCTTGGTAATGGCGTTCACACCACCACCGATGAAGTTGGTCTGACGAACATCGTAGGGCGAAATCACTACCTGCAGTTCCTCGATAGCCTCGATGCTGATGGGGTTACCACCACCGGGCAGGTTGTCGCTCAAACCGAAGTTGTTATTGAAGTTGGCACCGTCAACGGTGAAGTTGGCGGTACGGCCATCGGTACCGGCAAAGCTCATACCCTTACCGCCGTAAGGTGACAGACGGGTAACGTCGGTCAGGCTGCGGGTAACGGTGGGCAGGTTACTGATCTGAGTGCTGTTGATGTTAGTGGCAGCACCCGTCTTCTCAGCACGGAACTTCGTGGCGGCTGCGGTTACAACGACCTCACCAAGTGCGTTGGCGTCAATGCTCATGTCAACGTCAAGACTCGAGGTCTCGGCCAGTTGCAGCATGACACCCTCAACACTACGAGGTTCATAGCCAACATAACTTACCGTCACAGTGTAGGGACCACCGGGACGCATACCCTGGATGGTGTAACGGCCGTCGATGTTGGTCACGGCGTTGTACTTCGTGCCCGAGGGCGTGTGCAACGCGGTAATCGTGGCGCCAATCATTGCCTGTTGGTTTTCGTCGGTCACAACACCCGACAGCGCCGAGGTCGTCACCTGAGCACTTGCCGACAATGCTACGAAAAACATTGCCACCAATGCCAAAAGCTTAACTGTTCTCAACATACAAATAATTTGTTTTAATGAATGAATAAATTATTAATTATAAAAATTTTGTTTGGTTTGCTTATCATTTTTAAAAAATTTTGCGCCACACTAACGGTAGTTATCCCGTGTATAGTGCGGCGCGTTGGTTGCTGGATACCCTTTCTTGCAGCGGCTTGTAAAACTGACTTGCAGCCTCTCCGCAACAAGCTATCTTATAGGGTATGCCAAACTTATGTCTAAACACTTTTTCTTAAAGTCACTTCGTGAATTCGGGGGCAAAATTACTCATTTATTTCTGCCCGACAAGCAAGTTTTGAGAAGAATTTATTAACACCTACCAGAATTAACACATTATTTCCATTTTGCCAGGCCCCATGTCATTGAAAATCAGCACATGGGGTCTGGCAAATTCTTCTACTCTGCTTGGGTAGAAAATATCATTTCCAGGACACCGTTCACGTCAGCAATGTTCACCTCACCGTCACCGTTCACGTCCGACAGTTCGCTGTAGGAAGAATGACTGTTCAGAATCACATCCACAACGGCATTCACATCGGCAATATTCACCTCATTGTCTCCGTTCACATCGCCATCCATCATGTGTTCCTTGATTTCGGTCAGATAAAACCATGGCTTGCCGTTCGTAATACGATACACAAAGCCTGTGACGTCATATTTCCTCTTTTTCACCAAATGGGACATATCCACATCATATATATTGAGGAGGTCCATCTTTTGACCGCTTTCGTCGCTCACCGTGTAGAAGGTACCACCATATTGCGCGCTCTCATAAGTGAGATTACGCACCTGCAAATAGTGGTGGATTCTATCCTTGAGCTGCGAGATGCGGGCCACACGAGGTCTCACTGGAGTCCCGTTCCCCGAAGAGGTCCACTGGCCCATCGGCACAACCAGCCGTTCGGTATAGTACTCCGACCAGTGGCAAATGACGTTATTGATGGTGTCACCATTAATAAACTTACCATCCATCTTGCCCAGCACCATTTCATCCACGCCATTGGCATCACGCACGTACAGATACACACCATGCTGATAGATGGCCCTGAGCGGCCCAACGAACTTGGCGACCTGGTTCCCCGACAGCTCATAGAGTTCGGCTAGTGTGCTCACCTCAATGGTGTCCTGCGGCAAGATCGGCAACAGACGGTAACGGATTTCCCCGTCATCGGCCTGGTAACTGTCCACAATACCCTTCAACTCATCGAAATGGCCTGCAGAGAGGACTTGTTCAAACGCGTTGTAACCATCACAGGTATTACCATTAGAATCGGTAACCACAAACTTCATGTCATCGCATTCACAGACCGTGACATCCCTCATCACTACAAAATGCGCCCAATAGTCATGCGTCACATCCTGCACGGTGATTTCCTCGGGAACAACATTCTCATGCCTTGTGGGAGTCGTCTGGATGTTGGGGGCAACCATCCGCACTTCTCCATCCACTGTCATCTTTTTCGCACGGAAAGAGCCGCTATAGATATCACCAGTACACATGGGCGGCAACTGGCCATACAGGAGGCCATAGCCCGTAAAGTCCTTGGCAAACGTGTAGTCTCCATGCTGATAAAGCACGGTGGGACTAAAAGTGATATTGACTTCTTTTCCATCAGCAATCTCACTATAGTCTGAACCGAGGCCATACCTGTCGGTTTTACTCGACAAATAGACCAATCCTGGAGCGACAACCACAGCGTAGTAATCATCGGGCACTGGATCTTGCGGGTCATCATCAATCACCATCGGGAAGTAAAAATCCTGATAAACATAGCATGAATAACCGCTCTCGTCGGTGAGTGTCTTAGCATATGGATCCAGTATCACATTACGGAGCACGACAAAGTGGCCCAATCGGCTGCAATCGACCTGAGAAGGCGTAATCTCTTCGGCCACTATAGGTTCATATCCCTTAACAGGTCCATTGAATGAGACGTTTTCAAGTTCAGGCAAAGCGAAACCGTTTTTGCTACAGCACGTCGCCTTCAAGCCTGCAGGTAGAATATCACCAGAGGCATAGCTGGCATTGACATTCAACACGGCATAACCCGTCTCATCCCGCACGAACATCAAGTAATAGTCAACATCCACCACCGTCAAGTCATTCTTGAGCGTCACGTAGGAGCCCGAAGGTAAGGACCACAACTCGTCGAGGCCCACCTTCCGTTCCTCAATCGTATAAGTGCGGGTAACCACATCGCTGACCTCTCCATTTTGTCTCACCGCAATGGCCTTGATGGTGGTCGTGGAAGTCACTGTGAACGGCCCCGTGTACTGGACTAAATCAGTCAGCGGCTCGCTCTCGTTGGTGGTATAGTAGATGAGAGCATTATCTGAGTCACACCACATCGACACTTCAACAGGATCATAGAAGACTTTGTCACTTGCAGGAAGGATGTGCGGCGGTTGCAACGGACCGCCCCCATAAACAACCACTTCGATCGACTCTATCCTTATCTGATGGTCTGGCGCGGTGAACACAACGGTCTTATCCTCACCGTTCCACAGGCCTCCATAGCCAGACACCCCATAGTCTCCGACATTAGCCGTCATTCCACTTGGAGAATACTGCTCAGAAACAGTGGAGGAGCCATGCATCACGATTTGGACAATATTGCCGTCCTCGGAGTGCACCGTGCAGGTGCTGCCCGAGTTCAACTGATAATAGCTTAAATAGGCCGAACCACGCGACAACGTCACAGTGACACCTTCCTTTTCAATGACACACGGGGCGTAGCCTTCACCCCTATCCTGCACAGGGACAAACTTGACCACCCTCGCCAGTGCCGTTCCAGCGAACAGTGCCAATAACAACAGAATAGTAAAACGTCTCATCATATCATTCATGTTTAGGGAGGCTGTCGCAAAAACCAGCCAGCATTATTAACGAATCGCCCTGCGGCCGAGATATCCCACAAAATTAGCATAAAAAAGCAAATCAAGTCAATCGTTTTTAATTTTATTTTTTTGGATTTCTCGGCCGCAGGCCGATAATAGTTTTATCACATACCGAACTTCACATCGTCAAGGCACCAGGTAGCATAATTGACATCCTGGGTGGCAAAGTAGCGGAAGCCGATGTAATAAGCGCCGTCAGCCCATTGGCTCAGGTCAACATCGCCCGAGGGGCACCAGTCACTATACGTGGGACTGCCACTGGTGGGAGTAGCCAATGCGGGATTCAGTTTCACCTTGACAGTAGCGGCAGCGGGATCTGGGGAATTGAGGATATAGACCTCCAGTTTGCTCGTGGTACTGCCGTAACCAGCCACCTCTGTCCTGAAACTCAACGTTTTGCTCACTGCGTTCTTGATGTCCAACGCTGGAGTGATCAACCAGGCATCAAAGGGCGGTTGAGTTCCCCTGTAGCCCGTCATGGCGGCATAACCGTTTTGCTGGTATTGCGTCTTATACCACTTTTTGTCGCCGCTAACGATCACATTGCCCCATTTCTCAGGTAGACCATCCTCAAAGCCTTCATTCAGAGACCTCACTGTTTCGGACTCATCAGGATCTATGATACCGCCTTTCACATCGTTGCGGTCACGCAGGTACAGTTGCCACACGCCCTGACCCTCGCGACGGCCATAATAGCTCAGGATACCCACGAGGTCCACTTCATTGCTGGGCAGAATATCGTTCTTGAAATCAGCATAGTTGCTGGTACGCACGATGATCGTGTTGCCGTCGGCATCTTCAATAGAGCGGTTTGTGGCTGCCGTTTCGGCAAAGGTTGTCGAGCCATCAGCATCCACAAAGCTCACACCCTTGATACTAACGAGTGTACCTTGATACTTTATCAGCGTCTCAGCATCTTCCTTGTCCACGATGTCGCTCAGGCTGATCTCGACGGGCTGAACCTGTGACGGGTCGGGGTCACCCACCACAGTCACCATCTCCTGCCAAGTCTCAAAGGGCAGGAAAGTCACTTCCCATGTGTCCCCCGCTGCGTACCATGAGGGATAACCCACTTGCTGTTGGCCGTTGTATTTGCCCACCCAGTAGCCCTTCATGGACAGCACAAGTTCTTGGCCGATGGGATAATCATTGTACAGGTTGGTCTTGTTGATCGCGATGTTCAGACCCGCGCACGACTCGTCCATGATGTACAGATTCTTGTAGATGTTGCCCGACTCGTCACTTGACACCACCCAGCCATGAATGATCTCATTCTCAGTGACCGTGTCGGCATAGTTGCGCACATCCTGCCAATGCTTGGCCTTGAACTCGGCAATGGTCATGTTGGGACGTGTCCCCGGCATCACGGGCGGCTCTTCGCCCAGGATCACACCCAGCAGCACATTCATGTCGGCGATATTCACCTCCCTGTCATAATTCAGATCTCCAAAGGGATAACCCCCGTTGAGATTTACACCCTGCACGTTCTGGGGCAGTTCCTGGCCGACTGCCGTCATCGACATGCACAACATCACTAGCAAGACACAAATAGTTGTTTGTTTAAACATAACGAAATAGAAATATAAAATTAATAATACAACAAAAAAGAAAAGCCTAACCCATAAAAAACAGTTCGCGCCACATTAGCGGTTCGATCCTTCTAATGCAGCGCAGCCAGTGATAGCGACCTCAAGATTACTGGGTTGATGATGCTGGTGCACCATTTTCCCACCACAAGTTATACTTAAAGGTATGCTATGAATATGTAATAACATCTTCTTTCCCGTTAATTTGCCCACAAAGGTACTCATAATGATTGACACGCCCACCCCAAAAACCCAACAATTTTCCAACGTCCCCACGACTTTAACCTTTCTTAGGTTTCATTCACTTTCATCACCACTCCCCCCTTTCCGCCTTATCGCGCCCCCTGTAGAGACGCAAAATCTTGCTAATTCATAAAACCAAGAATCATTGCATGAGACCCTGTAGAGACGCAAAATCTTGCGTCTCCCGAGTGCGTCAGCCCCTAAAACCTAAAGCCTAAAGCCTATTTCTTTACCCGATCGGGATGCTGTGCAACGAACGATTTCCAAGACTTACTCCCCTTCGTGGGAAACGGCTTGTTGCGCTCATAGAAGTGGCACAGCGCAGCAGCAAGCGCATCCGTTGCATCGAGCAAGGCAGGCATCTGCGCTTCATTGATACCTAATGTGCGTTGCAGCATCATCGCCACCTGCTCCTTGCTGGCGGCACCATTGCCCGTAATCGCCATTTTGATTTTGCGGGGCTCATATTCAGTGATGGGGATCTCACGGTTAAGCGCAGCGACCATCGCCACGCCCTGGGCACGCCCCAACTTCAGCATCGATTGCACATTTTTCCCGTAGAAAGGTGCTTCGATTGCCATCTCGTCAGGCAGATACTCGTCGATGACCCCGCTCACGCGCTCATAGATGTGCCGCAACCTCATGTAGTGGTCCTCCATGCGGCTGAGCTGCAGCACTCCCATGACGATGAGTTCAGGCTTCTTGCCGTTCACCCCAAGCAGCGCATAACCCATGACATTCGTCCCTGGGTCAATCCCAATAATGATATTCTCATACTGTCTCTCCATCACTGACCGCAAAATTACAAAAAAATTTGTGAAAGCCGAATGCAATAAAGTTTACTTTAATTGCTGAGGCGCCTCCAAATTTATGTAAAACACGATACCAGGCAACCATGGTTGAGTTTTCCTGCCCCCTACCAACAAAAAAAGCGTCCACCTTCATCAGATGAACGCTTTAAAACATTAAAGACTATATAAGCCCCTTCTCTAACTTACCAAGCGCCTGTCAGCAAGTAGTCGATGAGCAGGGTCACGTCATTGATATCCACATGACTGTCTTGCGTACAATCGGCATTCGCCATATTGATGCTGCTGCCAGCCAGCAGATAGTCGATGAGCGTGGTCACATCATTGATGTCCACTTCACCGTCATTATCCACATCGCCGCGAACAACGACCGGCTCGGTCCACTTGTCAACCACGAGGATACCCTGTGAGAGATACAGCGTCAGGTTATACTTGCCGACAGGAATCCTAAAGGAGTTCTCGCCAGCCACAACAGTCAAGTTGGTGCCCAAGCGGGCCTCATTGATGAGGAAGTTGTTGCTGGTGGCTCCCATGCGGCAACCTGCGATGTCACTCCACTCATTGCCCAAGGCGGTGGAGAAGCTGAAGTAGCTGTAACCGCCATAAGGATCCACAAAGCTGATGGTGGCAGTATATTTCTCACCATTGGTCGTGGTCATCGCAAAGCCGTTGCTGGGAGACCAACCTGTGGTATTGATGTTACCCAAGACATACACCTTCTCAAAGCTGGCAGAACCTGCACCGGCATACCTCTCAGTTACATCGACATAAGTATCGGCAGCCTTATAGGCATAAGTCTCCAGTTCGCTGTTGGGATACAGGAAGAAGGCATCACGAGTCACGTTGATAGTCGCCGTCTGGTTCTCAAAGCCGCTGTCACCGTTATTGAAGATGAGCGAAACCTCCGAAGCGTTAACGTGCAGGCAGTACCACTCGATATCGTTGACAGTCACTTTGTCGAGGCTGGTGATGGCCTTGCCGGGCCAGTTGTTGCCCGTCACGTTGCCCTCGCTGGTCCAAGCCCAGATGTAAGCATTGCTCGACGAGGCCTTGACATAGATGTTGATGCCGGTAGTGGCGGCATCAGTGATGGTATATACGTAGCTCTCGATGTTCTCTACCTGATCACCGTTGAGAACGCCCACCTTGAGCGTGGTGCTCTCGTCGAAGGTCATTGAGGTCGATGATGTGATGGTGGTACTGGTAGCGGTAGGCTCGCTGCCGTCGATGGTATAGACGAGCGTCGTACCGGGCTTGCTGGGAGACACGCTCAGACTTACATTTCCCACATAGTTGCCAGCAGGCTTGCTCACTACGGGATGACCCAGGATGCTGCCATCCTTGGCCACATGCTGCCAGTCAATGCCGTTGCTGATGAACAGGTTGTAGCCCTCACCACCCTGAACCAGGGTATAGCCTGAAGGTGTGCCGTTGAACACAGCACCACCCACCTGCAAGTAGAGGTTACCGCGAGTACCCTGGGTCTCCAGGATGTAGCCGCCGCTGCTTTCCTGCTGTGTGAGGATAGCGCTCTGGTTGTGGACGCCAGCAGCACGGCGGGCCTTGATGCAGTTATTGATTTCTTCAGTATAAACGAGATAGTGCTTGTAGAAGATACACGGTGTGCCAGGCATTGCCAGGATAAAGGCGTTAGCGGGCATGATGTTGGTCTTCAAGCAGTCATAGTTACCGCTTTGACCCGTGTCGTGGTTATCGACGAAGGTCACCGAGTAGCGCTGATAATTGGGATCAGCAGCAAGGCCCTTGTCATTCAGGGCACTCCAGTTGCCGGCAGCAAAGGCGCTCTGCAACGGATACTTCAACGCGAAGTCAAACACTGCCGTCTGGATGCGGTCGTCCTGCTTGGTCTCGTTGAGCCACCAGCGCAGGGTCTCGGCATTACCGTCCCAGTACTCACCCACCGAGAAAGCGGGCTCACTGGCCTTGTTGTACAAGCCGACATAATAACCGGCGTAGCCCTTACACATATCGTAGCGGAAACCGTCATAGCCCAGGTCGTCAAGCAGGAACCTCTGGTAGGCCTTGACGTTCTTCTGCACATTGGCGCTGGTGTGGTCCAGGTCACGGCTGCCGTCAAAGTTCTCGCCCTCGTCATATGCACCCGTGGGGGTGTAGCCTGCACCGCTGCACTCATCGTTGCGGCAGATGTCGGCAAGCGTCCAGGTCATGCTGTAGGTCTCGCCAGTGACAGGACCGGTAACGGTCTCATTAGCGAAGTCCACCCAGCTGGTCTTGCCGCTCTTGTGGTTGATCACCATATCCATCAACACGCTGGTGTTGTGGTTGTGGAAGGTCGTGATCATGTCACGCAACTGATTCTCGGTTCCGAAGCAGGAATTGTGCTTCAACCAGTATACGGGCATGTAGCCCATGCTCTCACCGACGCCGTTGGCGTCAACACTGCCCGAGTTGGGAACCCACACCACGTCAAAGTACTGACCCAGCTCCTGAGCCTGATCGGTCAGGTTGGTCCAACGCGTGGCCTTGTAGCTGTCCCAGTAGAAGCCCTGCAGCATCACACCGCCATACATCGCGGGCCAGCCCTTACCGGCAACGGGAGTGGAACCGCCCTCGCGCGTGATGACACAAGTGCGTGCGCCCACATTCACGTTCAACGTGTAAGTGCCGGCAGGAATTCGGAATGCCACGTCGATGTTTTCACCAGGTGCGTTCAGCGCAATCTCATGACCGAGCATCGACGAAGTAACCCAGAAGTTGGTACCCTCGTCGGCAACAGGCGACATGCGGTAGGCAGCAATGCCGTCCCAGTCATCTTCAGCGTCAGCCAGTCTGGTCGTGAACGAGAAGTAGCTCACGTTGGCGTCCTCCTCGCTGTGCTCTCCATTAAAGGTCATCGTAGCGGTGTAAAGGCCTGTGGCTTCATTATAGTCCAAGGGCACACCCACGTTGGGGGCCCAACTGTTGCCGTTGGCCTCACCCAGCACATACAGGCCCGTGGGCTGTGGAGTCACCCCACCCTCGTTCTTGACAATCAGATAACCGCTCGACAGGTTCACGGTAAAGCTCCACGTGCCTGCAGGAATCATAAAGGCGGTCTCGCCACGCTGCAACGGCATCTGGATGTTTTCAATCACCAGGTAGTCCTCGGTGCCTGTAGCGCCATAGCGGTAACTGGCAATGCCGTCCCAGTCATCTTCGGTGCTGGCCAGCTTGGTAGTGAACGAGAAGTAGCTGTAACCCTCTTGTGCGCCATTGGTAGTCACCGTAGCCGTGTAAAGGCCTGTGGACGAGCTGTAGTTCATCTTCACACCCGTGTTGGGAGCCCAGCCGTTGCCATTCACCTCACCCAGGATGTAGAGATCGTCTGGATCAGTAGGAGTACCAGCCGAGGTGATAGAGAATTGATTATTGCTGCGGTTGAAGGTAAACTTGTATCTGCCATTACCGGTGAATTTGAAGGAGTTGTCTCCTTGTCCCGTATAAGCCGTATAGGTGTTGCCTACAGTGACTACATAGTTATTGGTCTTGGGACCCAGACGATAATTGGCAAAAGTGGACCAGTCGCTGTCACCCGAACACAATTGCGTAGCAAACACAAAATAAACCGTGGAGTTGATGTCAACGGTTGCGGTATAAGTGTTGCCGCTGCCCGTCATCTCAACGCCAGCATTGGTCTTCCAGCCGCCAAACGGGGCATCGCCCACGATATACATGGCGGCGCTGGCCTGCAGCGTCAGCAGCGACACCACAAGCGCGAGAAACAATGTAAACGTCTTTTTCATAATCAGTATTTTAGAGTTATATGTTGAATGATTGCCAGAGGCGAAGGCAGGCGGCGTCTCAACAATCCAAGAAAAGACTTTTCCTGATATTGTGCTCGACTAGCACTACCTTTGGTTATTCCGATGGTCGCAGGCCCATAAAAGCCCGATGTGATTAATCTCTACAAAGTTAGTGATTATTATCCACAATCATCACACACACAAGCCCCACCCTCAAGCAAAAAATAACGCAATCGTTTGCACTTTGTCCCTCACACTATGGCTCACATCCTTCCACAGGATTTACACAAGTCGGGCCGAGGCAACTTGCGCCCCAGCCCGAACATGATAAAAGCATCAATCTATTCGTAGATTTTCAATCCTATAACCAAAACATTTATTCAACCGTCAATTCACAGTAACTCCAACTGAAAACTGAAGACTGAATTTTACCACATTCCACTCAACAGGTAATCAATCAGTGCTGCGACGTCGGAGATGGAAATATCTCCATTTTTGTTACAATCGGCACTCTCCAGACTGATGCCTTCTGCATTACCGCTGAGCAGATAGTCTATCAATAAAGACACATCTGCAACGGAGACGACATCATCGGCGTTTACATCACCTAACGGGCCTGGAGCAATGAACTCAACGGTGGTCACCTCACTCCAAGTGCCCCTGTCGTCACCCACCATCCATGACAATGTATGCTCGCCACGGGACAGGTTATCCACATCTACACTGATCATGCCACTGTTTCCTTCAAGCGGCGCTGTCACTGCATGCTGCATGTCACCGTCAAACCAGTACATGCAGCGCACTATTGTTGCCTCGCTGGGAGCAACAGGCATGAGGAAAAACCTCGTGACGCTTGAGCTCCACAATCCCTCGCTGTCCTGCACTCTCATAGTAAATGTGTGAAGACCTGGCTTGAAAGACGACACATCTATACTCATCGTCCCACCGGTCATTGACTGACTGGCAGCAATTTTGCCGTCAAGCCAGCATTCTTCCTGGACGATGGTTTTCTGCCCAGTCGCCGCTATGCTACAAACAGCTGCGACTATAAGTATGATTAATCTTAATCTTTTCATCGCTATCATATTTAACTGTGAAACATCATCTCGGCATAGCCTCATAGTTGATATTGAGGGTCGTGCCCTCCAAATTGAGCTGCAAGTCCCTCACTACCGGCGTGCTGGGAGCCTTCATCCAGCCCATGCCACCTGACGGGCCAATGGGGGTACCATCGGTGCCCACCCATAAATTGGGCTGCTGCAACTCGTAGGTGCGCTCAACTGAATAAGCCGCATTCTCGCCATCAGCAAAAATATCGGCAAGATCCACCTGATAGCAGTTAGTGAGAATTGCCCCAGAATGAATGTTGCTTTCTAAAGTATAAATGCAGTTGATCATTAGTGCACCGTTACCCGTATAATAGTGCTCTGATGTGCCCGTACTGCTAAAAATGCAATTCGTATAAATATTTTCATTATAAGCATTAGAACCTTCTAAAAACCTACCTCTAACCAAACAATGATCAAAGTAAACAGAATTTTGTGAACTAAAACCATAACACCAAGCCAGACTTGTATTGGAAACTCGCAAATTAGTAGCGTGGTAACTGCCAAGAATTCCACCACCAATAACACACTGGTTAATTTGGGATTCATATATGCCCGATGGTCGGATTGACCCTTCTACCCAGCATTTACTAATTGTGATATTCCTATTATTAGTTGTTAATATGTCTCCCTGAATATATAGACCTTCAACAACTATACCTGAGACATCAACTATAGTCAATGTGCCATTGATGACAGTTTTTGCAGTTCCTGTTGTCTCGTCCTGCTCAAAACCAGCGCCATAGACCGAAATTGTCTTGATTCCACCAGGTGCATTAAATGTGCCTGCCGACAGAGTTATCACATCACCGTGTTGAGCTTCTGACTCTGCCTCAACAAACGCATTGGTTCCTGTGAAGACGGTTGATTGGTCGCCATGCTGAAGGATGGCCGTCGGTTCATCGTTCTGTGCCTGTGCATTTGCCATCAAAGCGGCACAAAAAACTAATAGGAGAAATAGAGTCTTTTTCATAAATCAATTGGGTTTAATATGGTTAATAAATACTTGAGTATTTGCTAGGTTAGATTTTTGCAAAATTACCATCACAACATACTTCGAGACTCTCAAAATGTACAAATCGACTCTCAAAACGTACATCGATGGTAATTTTGTACGTTTTGAGAGTCGATTTTCAATAGGACATCTAATTCTTGAGAAAAAAACAGGGAACGAGGGCTGATGTGAGTGGCCACCTTCGGGGCCCATTGCTGGACATGCAGATGTCTCTACGCCACAAGGACCTTCGCCCCTTGCGCCGAAGGGTTAACTCAAGTCAAGGCCTACTGGCTTTGCTCAGGTCTTAGACCTGATTTGGTAAGTTTGTATTTATTGTGCTTATTGTCTTCTTTCTATGATTGTTGTGTGGTGCGGGTGTTTTTCCAGTCGGCGGGGGTGAGGCCTGTGACGGTCTTGAAGATGCGGTAGAAGGAGGCCTCGCTGGAGAAGCCTGCCACCGTACATACTTCCGCCAATTTCATGTCGGGCTGGTTGCGCATCAGTTCTTGGGCATAATCGATACGGTAGGCGTTGACAAACTGAGGAAAGGAGCAGCCGCGTTGAGTGTTGATGCAGTTGGAAATGGATGTGCGGTTGGAGCCCAGGATGTTTGCAACGTCTGAAACTTTCAAGTTGGGATTCAAGAAAAGGGCTTTGTCTTCCATCACCTGACAGATTTGAGCCATAAGTTCATCGAAGTCCTGCTCCTCGTCGGCGAGCGTGTCACCGTCCTCTTGCAAATGGGTGTCGGCAACGGAATTCTTCTCAACTGTAGGTGTATGCTCAGGATTCAGCACTTTCTTTGTGCGTCGCATCCACCTGTACAGTAAAGTCAATAGAGCGACAACCGCCAGCAGGATGAACGTCCATCCCCACCAGGGCCAATCCGATACAGCTTTCTGTGCGTCAGGGGTGACGTGCAGCAGCCACGTGGCAGCTGTGGGCTTGAAGTTGTTTTCTTTCGGATGCCCACCTGCCAGCATCAAGTCCCCGTCAGGAGTCATGACGGCCTTACGGATGTCATAGTCATTAAGGATATCGGTATAGCACAACGTCAATTGTGCTGGAACTTGGGCATAATCGATGGTAATGACATATATGCGTCCACTGTCGCACGGCTTTTGGTATTGCAGCGTATCGGTGCCCAACAGATAGGCTCGACGATTCTGACGGTCGGCAAACACACGAGAGCCATAGGCTATCACACCCCATTCACAGGACATAGGGATGGGCACATCGGTGGGCAGAATGGAAAACTCGCCATTGGTGACGCGGGCAATCGCCACCTGTCCCGCCGCATTCTCCACCAGCAGCAGATAGGAGTAGTCACCCTTTGCCTCATCACCGATAAAGGCTGTCGATGACGTTTGTTCATACCCGATGCGCAGTCCCCACTCTTCGAGCAACGGCTCACGGTATGCCTCGCCATGTAGCCGCTCGATCAACGGGTGTGGCGTAAATACCCCTTCCGAGTCCAAACTGGTGAAGATGATAGCATCATCATTTGCCGTGCGCAGGATGTATGGCATGGCACGACCGCAGCTGACGCTCTTCACTGGCACGAAGCCTTCCTTGCCGTCATACATCTCGATGGCATCATCATGGTGCCAGTTGCCTGTAATCAGCGCACGGTTTCCGTCTAACGCCACGGCGGCGGCCAGAGACCGCTTGGTGTCAAGGCTGGAAAAACCCTCGCAGATGTGAGTCACCGGATCATACAGTTCAACCTCAAAGCTCTGGCCGATGCCCAGATTCCGTTCATGCCCTCCTCCAATGAGCACCTTGCCCGAAGTGAGAACCACGGCAAAGCCATCGTCATGGGTAAATGCTGATGGTACTACATGCCATGCGTCATTTTTGTAATACTCGATGGTGGCTGTGGGCACAAAGTTGGTTGTATGGCCGCCAATCAACGTCGGTTCTCCGTCCACACTGATGAACACATGGCCGGAACGCGGCACGTTCAAGTCAGGTAACCGCTGGGCCTCAATTTTTACGGCAGGACACTTGACGGCACGGCCACCCTGCGGCTCAGCCAACAGCGGCAACAGTGCTATAAAGCTATATATGAATAATATAAGATGTCTCAACCGTTTATTATAAATTGTCATCCTAACAACTTCTCTGCAAATATCGCCATAATTCCCGACCCCTGCAAGAATTCCAAAAAAACTTTTTCACCACCCGATTCCCCTCACTCGACATCGCCCATCAACTCAAAAAACAAGCCTAAAAATCTAAAACCCAATACCTAATACCTAAAGCCTCCCAACTTATTTTTACATCATATATCTTTTTTCTTTGAAAAAAAACGCCTAAATTTGCAGCAAGCATTATAAAACGATAATTCACATTACATCATCTAAATCCATAAAATTATGAAACATCTGATTAACCTTTCGTTGCTTTTGCTGGCCCTCTTGATGCCAGCAACCGCTTTCGCCGCCTATGACTTTGAAGTGGACGGCATCTTCTACGACTTCAAGCCCAATAATGAAGTTTATGTATCAACATCTAGCAGCTATGGTAGCACTGTCTATACTGGCAACGTGGTCATTCCCGATACGGTTACTTGGGAAGGTGTGACCTACCGCGTTACCGGCATCCGCGCACAAGCCTTCATGAATCAACCTGTCACTAACGTGACAATGCCCAACTCGATAAAGAGAATCGACGGCGGTGCGTTCATGTTCTGCAATAAACTAACAAATATTGTCATTCCTGACTCTGTTACCTACCTTGGCTACGAATCCTTCTATGGTTGCGAAAAATTGGAGGAAGTCCACTTAGGCAATTCAGTCGATACCATCTATAATTACAGTTTCAGTCAATGCACCAATTTGAAGAAGATCAACTTCCCTGCAAAAGTCGCACTGATAGGACTCGAATCTTTTAATAACTGCAACCTGGACAGTGTCATCGTGGATCCTGCCAACCCACGTTTCTGGTCTCCTGGTAACAACTGCATTGTTGATCATTTCTGGAATAATAGTGACAGAGATGTAGTAATCGTGGGAACCAACAACGCGGTTATCCCCAATACCGTTTACTATATCCGTGCTACGGCGTTCACTGGCCGTAAAGGACTGACACATATCAACATCCCCGCTTCGGTTACAGTCCTCGGCGAAAAGATGTTCTCAGGCTGCACCAGCTTGGAAAGCATCACAGTGGATAGCGACAATCCCACTTTTGATTCCCGTGAGAACTGTAACGCCATTATCAGAACAGCAACCAATACTTTGGTTGAGGGCTGCAATACCACGGTCATACCAGCCTCAGTAACAATTATCGGCAAAAACGCTTTTTCACAAAGAGGACTCACCACCTACACCGTCCCCGATAACATTACCGAAATCGGCGCTGGCGCTTTCTCCGGTTGCAAAAGCCTGACGAGTCTTACTATCCCCGAAACAATTACCGAAATTCCTTCCACGTTCTGTTCTGGTTGCAGCAACCTCCGAACCTTTACCATTCCTGAGGGTGTCACGATAATTAGGGCATATGCGTTCTATCAATGCACCAGTCTTAACAGCATCAGCTTCCCTAGCACACTTCAAGTTATTGAAAACCAAGCATTTGTATATTGCCGTGGTTTGAGAACCATTAATTTCCCCGACGCCCTTACCGAGATTAACAGTCAGGCGTTTTTCAATTGCAGCGGTTTGACCAGCATCACTTTTGGAAAATCAATCGAACATATTAGCAAGGAAGTGTTTTATGATTGTGAAAACGTAACCAGCTTAACCCTCCCCAAGTCAATCACATCACTCGACCAACGCGCATTCAGTGAAATGAACAAGCTGCAAGTAGTCTATAGCCACATCGATGACCTTTCGCTTGTAACAATGGGCGAAAATGTCTTTGTTAGTTTAAATCGTCCTGGCATTTACAGAACACGCAAACTATATGTTCCTCTTGGAACCAAGTCCAGCTATGAGAACGACCCCAATTGGAGCACATTTTTTGCTGAAATCATCACAATGGGCGACATCGATGGCGATGGCGAGATCAGTGTCGGAGATGTGATATCATTTATCGACGCGCTGATGGGCGGTGAAGAACTCCCTGCCTATGCTGACGTGAACGGCGATGGCATGATCAGCGTCAACGATATCACTGTAATCATTGACGCGCTATTGTCCGGTAACACCCAATAACCGGGCATCCCACCGCACATCGCCTGGGAATTGGAAGGGTAATCACATTGCCCTCATCTCACTTATTGCCCGTCTCCGTGGCCTGAATGGTCTTTTTGATTGATTCTTGCCCAGTAATTGTTTTGTTTTCAATTCGCAACAATTAATGATGAATATTCTGATGAGAACAGGTGTGCTGATAACTGCCCTGCTTTTGTCCTTGACAACGGCAGCCCAGGTTTTTGAGCATGACAATATCTGCTATCGCATCGATGGTGATCATGCCATAGTAACCAGCGGCAACGAGCCCTATATAGGTCATGTGAACATTCCTGCAGCGATCTCCCGCGAAGGTGTGGTTTACGCGGTCACGGCCATCGACAAGGTGGCATTTTACAATTGTTCAGCGCTCACGAGTGTCGCCATACCCGCCACCATTACGGCCATTGGCGAACAAGCCTTTGCAGGGTGTAATGGGCTTGACAGCGTAGCCATCAGTGATTTAGGTACTTGGTGCAACATCGACTTCGGTTCCGAGGCTGCCAACCCCTGCTATCACGCACACCGCTTGTTCCTGGAGGGCACCGAGATCGTGGATCTGGCAATTCCCGATACCGTAACGACGATCGGTTCTTTCGCGTTCTCGGGGTGTTCATCCATCAACAGTGTATCAATCCCGAGTTCGGTAACGGTGATTGGCGCGTCATCGTTCAGCAACTGCAGCTCAATAACAGCCATCGCAGTGGACAGCTGCAATACCGCCTATGACTCGCGCGATAGCTGCAATGCCATCATCAATACGGCTTCTGGCACACTGATTGCGGGGTGTCAGAATACCGTCATCCCCGGCACTGTCACCGCTATCGGCTTCTGGGCCTTCGCGGGATGCTCTGGACTCACTAGCATTCATCTTCCCAACTCGGTCACCGAAATAGGCTATGAGGCCTTTTACCGCTGTTCGTCGCTGATGGGGATAAACATCCCCAATTCGGTCAAAGTCATTGGTTATCAGGCCTTCTACGGCTGCACCTCGCTTAAGGGTATCCACATCCCTTCAAGCGTCAGGGGCATCGCTTCCTCGGCCTTTGAATACTGTCCATCACTATCGGAAATCAGTGTAGCCGACACCAACCCAAGGTATGATTCACGCAATGAATGCAACGCCATCATTGAGACCGACGAGAACATTCTCATTGTAGGGTGCCGCAACACCGTCATTCCGTCCACAGTGACCGAGATAGGCGACTATGCCTTCTCTGGGTGTTCGACGCTCACAGGCATCGATATCCCTGCCAGCGTGACCGCTGTGGGGGATTTCGCCTTCAGAGGGTGCACCGCACTGCGCAACATCGTTTTCCCCGCCGGGCTCACCAGAATCGGCCCTTCGGCTTTCTTTGAGTGCGCGTCGCTCAACAGGGTTGATATTCCTTCCTCGGTGGAATCCATCGGCAGCTTCGCTTTTGAGCATTGCCCAGCGATCTACAGCATGAGCGTGGAGAGCTATAATCCCGTCTATGACTCGCGTGACAGCTGCAACGCCATCATCGAGACCGCATCCAATACCTTGATTGCCGGATGCATGAACACAATCGTTCCGCCAACGGTAACCTCGATTGGCGACAATGCCTTCAGTGGATGCTTCATGCTCACGGCCTTGGAACTGCCCTCATCCGTCACCGCCATCGGCCAATACTCGTTCTCGGGGTGCACCTCCCTCTCCTCAATCAACATCCCCAACTCGGTCACGGCCATCGGCGATGCGGCCTTCGAGACATGTTCGGCACTTACAAGCTTAGACATCCCCAATTCGGTTACAGCAATCGGACAGGGTTCTTTCAGCGGATGCACATCACTGACAAGCATTAACCTCCCCAAGTCAGTCAAGGCCATTGCCGACTATGAGTTTTACGGTTGTTCGATGCTCACCGACATCAGCCTCCCCAAGTCAGTCACCAGCATCGGCCGGGCCGCCTTCTATGGCTGTTCCTCGCTCTCCGACATCAAGATTCCCGGTTCCGTTACAACCATCGGCTCGTCGGCATTTTGCGGCTGTACATCGTTGACCGGCATCACCATTCCCAGTGCAGTATCGGCCATCGGCACAGCGGTATTCCGTTACTGCCCTTCCCTGACCAGCATCACTGTGGCACGGGGCAATCCCGTCTATGACTCACGGGGTTGCAACGCCATCATCGAGACGGCTACTGGCAAGCTGATCGCGGGATGCCAGACCACCACCATCCCCGAGTCGGTCAAAGCCATCGGCAACAATGCCTTCATCGACTGCGTCACGCTCACCAGCATCACCATTCCCGCAACGGTCTCGGTCATCGGGGCCAGAGCGTTTCGCAACTGCACGGCATTGAAAGAGGTCGTTTGCCATATCACCGATCCCTCGATGATAACCACATCGTCTGACGCTTTCCTGCTGCCCTCAGGCGAATACAGCGAACGCACACTTCACGTCCCCGTTGGCTCAGCGGCCGCCTACCAGGCGACTTCGCCTTGGCAAAACCACTTCGGGACCATTACCGAGCAATAAAAACGCAAAAGCCACATGTATCCCGAATAAAATCATTATCTTTGCCGCATAATAACAGATAGAGAGCGATATGAAGAAGTTGGTGATTTTTGACCTGGACGGCACTCTGCTCAACACCATCGAGGACTTGGGGCAGGCCGCCAACTATGCGCTGGAGCGCAATGGATATGCGACCCACAGCATGGCCAGTTACCCCTACTTTGTGGGTAACGGCGTGCGGCGGCTGATGACGCGTGTGCTGCCCGAGGACGCCCGCAACGACGAGACAGTGGATCGTGTACTGGGCGACTTCCTGGAACACTACGACGAGCATTGCACCGACTTTACCAAGCACTACATCGGCATGCCCGAACTTCTGCAGGATCTGCGGGACATGGGCGTGGCGATGGCCGTGGCCAGCAACAAGTACCAGAAAGCTGTTGACAAAATCATCCCCCACTTCTTCCCCGATATACACTTCATCGCTATCGAGGGGCACCGCGAGGGCGTGAACGTCAAACCCGACCCCAGCGTCATCTTTGCCATTCTGGCCAAGGCTGGAGTGGCCAAAGCCGACACCCTCTACATTGGCGACAGCGGCGTGGACATGGAGACAGCACGGCGGGCGTGCATCGACTCGGTGGGTGTGACCTGGGGCTTCCGCAGCAAGAAAGAACTTGTGGAATACCATGCCGACGTCATCGTCAACAACCCGATCGACATCCTCGACATCGTCGAGAACGGCATCCGCATCTCATAAACTCAAGAATACAATACCTAAAACCTAACACCTAAAACCTAAAGCCTAAAAAAATGAACTGGTTCACTGAATTATGGATAGGAAACGGGGTGGCGCACACCATCCTCATCTACGCCATCGTCATTGCCATTGGCGTGCTCTTGGGCAAAGTCAAGATCTTCGGTATCTCGCTGGGCGCCACTTTCGTGCTGTTCTGCGGCATCCTGGTCGGACACCTCGGGGTGGAGGTGGATCCCGCAACGCTCAAGTTCATCCAGGAGTTCGGTCTCATTCTGTTCATCTTCTCCATCGGTCTTCAGGTGGGTCCCAGTTTCTTCTCTTCGTTCAAGCACGAGGGCATCCAGCTCAATGGCATTGCCATGCTCATCGTGGGTCTTAACGTCGTGGTGGCACTCGCCATCTACTTCATTGCCGGCAACATCAGCATCACCGACATGGTGGGCGTGATGAGCGGAGCAGTGACCAACACGCCCGGACTGGGTGCCGCACAGCAGGCTCTCATCGAGACCGTGGGAGACCGTGCCGGAGACCTCAACGGGTCGATGTCGCTGGGTTACGCCGCGGCTTACCCTCTCGGTGTCATCGGCATCATCCTCTCGATGGTCCTGTTGAAGGCTTTCTTCCGCATCAATGTCGATAAGGAAGTCGAGGACATCGAGCGAGAGAAGGAAGACAGCCAGCTCAAGCCCCACGTTGTCACCTATCAGGTGACCAACAAACTCATCCATGACGTCACGGTGACGCGTCTGCACGCCATCATCGACCACAACTTCATCATTTCGCGGCTCAAGCGTCCCGACGGAACTGTCGAGATTCCTCGTGGCGAAACCATTATCCATCAGGACGACGTGCTGCGCATTGTCATGAGTGCGCATGACCAGGACATGTTCGATGCCATCATCGGCCCGCACGTGGACTTTGACTGGCAGCTGGAGACGTCGCCCACAGGCATCGTCAGCAAGCGCATCGTCATCACCAATAACGAGCTCAATGGCCGCAAGATCGGCTCTATACGCCTCCATGAAGGCTATAAGGTCAACGTCACCCGCGTCTATCGCGCTGGCGTCGAGCTGCTAGCCAGCCCCAACCTGTCACTGCAGGTGGGTGACCGCCTCACAGTCGTCGGGCGTGAGGAGGACTTGGACCGACTGGGCAAGCGCATGGGCAACTCTTACAAGCGCTTGGAGCACCCCAACCTGTTCACCATGTTCATCGGCATCGTCCTCGGTATCATCGTCGGTTCGATTCCGTTTATGCTGCCAGGCATGTCAGTACCCATGAAACTCGGTCTCGCTGGAGGCCCCCTCATCGTCGCCATCCTCATCGGGCGATACGGCTACAAGGCCCGTCTGGTCACCTATACCAGCAATGCCGCCAGCCTGATGTTGCGCGAGTTGGGACTCTGCCTCTTCCTCGCCTCGGTGGGCCTTGCCGCAGGAGGGAAGTTCGTATCGACCATCCTGAGCGCTAACGGCGCCCTATGGGTACTTTACGGCTTCCTCATCACCATCATCCCGCTGCTCATCGCCGTGGCTGTGGCACGCGGCAAGCTGCACCTCAACTACTGCACCATCATGGGCCTCGTGGCAGGTGCGACAACCGACCCGCCCGCCCTGGGCTACGCCAACAACACCGCAGGCAACGACGCCCCCGCCGTAGCCTATGCCACGGTCTATCCCCTGACGATGTTCATGCGAGTACTCATCGCCGAACTCATCATCATCTTCGCCGTCGCCTAAAAACAAAAAACTGACTAGAAAGGATAACCCACCGAGAAGTGGAACTCGCTGTCGCGCTTAAATCTGGGATGTAACAGGGGCCAATGCTCTTGGCCGCTGGCGGGATTATGTGCCTTCATGCCCATATCGACGCGCACGAGAAAATACTTGAAATCCAGGCGGATGCCGGCACCGTAGGCGGCAGCAATCTGCTCATAGAACTTGTTGAACTTGAACACGCCTCCCTGCTGACCCTCATAGTCCTTGATGGTCCAAATGTTACCCGCATCAAGGAACAGGCCCAGCTCAACCACCCAGAACAACTTGGCACGGTACTCAAGGTTGACGTCAAAGCGGATGTCACCGCACTGGTAAATGAAGTTACTCACACTATCATTCCGGTCGTAACTGTAACTGCCAGGGCCCAAAGTACGCACGCCCCATCCACGCACGCTATTGGCACCACCGCTATAGAATCGTTTCTCAAAGGGCAACGCATCACTGTTACCGTAGGGAATGGCGATGCCTGCTCCCACATGGAATGCGATGCTCTGGCGGCGGTCAAAGTAATGGGTTAACGAATAATCGGCATCAGCTTTCACATACTGGGCATAACGGATGCCCAACGCCTTGTAGCTGCCATTGTCATCAGCCTTTTGACCCGAAAGATGAGAAAGGCCATAGAGCAAGTTGCCTGCCGTCTCGGCATTGGCTCGGATGGTGAACACGTTGCGCTGGAAACGCCCCATCTGCAACACGTTCATCTCGGCCTTATTGGTGCGGTAGAAGTTGTAGCCCATCCGCATGATCATGTGGTCCTCGTAACTGTAGCGCAGCAACGATTTGGCGATGCGGTCATAGAACTGCTCTTTGAACTTGGGCACGCTGATGATGCTCAAGTCAAGCAGCGTGAGCGTGTGAGACATGCGGCGGCTACGCTCGGTCCACTGGTAGCGCCAACCGCCGCCTGCAATGACGCGTGTATATTCGGGACGGGCCTGATAGTCAAAATTAACGGTAAAGGCTGTCGAAGCTTGGATCTTGCGTTTGAACGAGCGCTTAAGGAACGGCGCCATGAACTTGGGGAAAGTGATACCCAACTCGGTCGAGTACTCACTGTAGTTGTTATTGATGAGGCCGACAACGTCACCCGAAAGGCTCTCGTATGACACCTTTGCTTTGGCGCTCAACACTTCGGCTCCCTTGAAAATGTTGCGGTGCTGGAAATCCACACCCACGCCAAAGCCCAGATCGCCCTCACTGTTGGTGCCTTCGAGTGATACTGATATGGTCTTGTCCTTGTCTGGCTGCAAGAGCACATAGGCATCCACCATGAGCATGTCATCCACCTCACCAACCGGCCGAACGTCAATATTGATCTGCTGAATAACGCTCAAACGGCCCAATGCGCGATAGGTGCGGTCGATATCCTCAACATTGTAGAGTTGACCTGGCTCGATGTGGTTGCAGTCGTCTAATACCTGAGGGCGCAGATATCTGTATGCTCCCTCAAACACCCTCACGCCATCGCTCAGCTCCACCGTGTCCTCGCCCCAATACTCATCGCGCATCAGCAGGGGATCATAATTGGTGACATAGGTCACATTGCGGACGAAAAACGGACGGTGCTCGGTATAATACGGCATGCGGTCATTGCGGTATGGCTCGCGACTGTTGAGCGTCAAGTCCACCGCACGTGAACCCGCAGCAGTGTCGGCAAAGAAGGTGATATACTCCTTGTTGAAGGCATAATAACCGTGATTGCGCAGATTCTCAGTAATGCTCTGCCGCCACTCGTCAAGTTGGGTATTATTGAGCAGGTCTCCTGTATGCACATTGAACTCGGCCGAATCGGCAAGAATGATGTCGGCGATCCGCTCGTCTGGAATATCGTAGGAAATCGACCTGATATAATATGGTTCACCTAGGGTGATGTCAAAGTCAACCTTAGCCTTGCGCTTCGCACTGTCGGTGTCCACGCGATAGGTCACCACATTGTTCATGAAACCGCGATTGCTCAACGCCATGTGCAACTGGTCGGCACTTGCCCGGGTCAAAGTGCTGTCATAGACGACCGGTGGCGTGCCCACACGCTGGATCCAACGATTGTACCACTTTGTACTGTCTTTTCCCGACATGTTATAGAAGGCCAACTGCAATTTAAGACCGCCCAGCACACGGTGGTTGGCATTCTGGCGCAGATAATTGGCAAGCTCCGTCGATTGCACCTCACTATGGGGGTCGGCGATGTTGATTTTCACCTTGTCGAGCAGGAGTTCGCCTTCAGGCACATGCTTGGTCGAGGAACACGATGCCAGGATCGCCATGAGCAACAAACCCATAGCAACACCCGACAATGATCTCAAGACCAACCCCTTCATCGCTAAAAACCTAAAGCCTAATACCTAATGCCTAAAACCTAATGCCTAACGCCTAAAACCTAAAGCCCTTCCACAAAATTACGCTGTGCCTTATCAATCAGCAAGTCATAGGCGGGATCATTCCTCAGCGACTCCAGCCTCAAGGGAGACAGGATGTCATATTTCAACTGATAAAGGCTGCCAAAGCCGTTGTCAAGGGCCTTCTGCACATATTCCATCGCCTTGAAGTTGTCACCCCGCATGGCCATGAGAACAGCGGCATAGTAATAGTTCTCGCCACCTGGCATCTGGACCTTAGTGATGTCATTCAGCCACTTCAAGGCTTCGTTGTCACGGCCCAGTTCACTCAAGGCCAACCCCTTAAGGTCAAACACCTCGTCACTGAGCAATGTCATGGTATTGAAATCCTTGACAGCCAGATTATCATAGTCTAGTTTCTTGAGCAACAGGCCTCGGATCAACAGAGCCTGGGCATTATCAGGCTCATTGGCCACAGCGGCATTGAGGTAACCCAGCGCTTCTTTCTCGTTACCTTTTTCGGCCAGCATGGCGGCCTTGGTCATCAGCATGGGAACATACTGGGGCGCGATGGCTGAACAATCATCCAGCACCTGCATGGCGGCCTCATAGTTGTTGCCATCGTCGGCATTGAATAGGGCAAGGGCTTTCACCAGGTAGGATTCAGGAAATGCGGGATTCTTGGCAATTGCCTGGTCGGCATTAGCCAGCGCTTCATCATATCGGCCCAACTCAAGGTAACACTTGGCGATATTGTAATATAGACCATGGCTGTTGTACAGGTTGTTGCGCTTGATGAAGTTGAGGTCCCTCAGTGCCTGACCGAAGTGCATATGGTCCATAGCGATATTGGCACGCAGATAACGGTAAGTGCCTGGATCACTGGATTTATCAGCCATGTCGGCAAGGGATTGCATCACGCCTGCATAATGTGTGTCGCTCAGTTCAAACAGACGCTGGGCAGCAACGCCGCCGTCACCCACGGCCATACCCATCAACAGGTCATTAACGGCAGCATCGGTATTGCCCTGACGGGAATAGATGTCGGCACGGTTGACATAGACCTGAGGCTCGGCACGGAACAGGGCAACAGCCTTATCCACCTGGGCAATGGCTTCCTGATTGTTGCCACGGGCGAGTTCTACCTGAGCTAAGCCATACATTGCGTCATAGTTCATCGACTCGCGGCGCAAGATGGTCTTGAAGGCCTTCTCAGCGGCATTCAGGTTACCCGCCTTCAGGTTGGTCTTGGCAATCAAGTCGGTGCAAGCCAGCGATTTGGGTTGCAGGTCCTGAGCCAGACGCAGGTCAGCCAATGCGCTCGTATAATCCATCCGGGCATCGCTGATGCGGGCACGCAGGATGTGTTCATCAAACCTGAGTTCCTTATCATTCTTGGGGGTGAGCAGGATGGCTTGGTTCACATCGGCCAGCGCTGAGACATACTCCCCATTATAGAAATGCTGGTGGGCACGGGCGAATAACGTGTTGTAATCGTTAGGATTCTTGGTCAGCTCATCATCATAGACCTTCATCACCGCATTGGTGATCTTATCTCGGAGGACAGCATCGCTACTTTGAGCCACTGCGCTCATTGCACACAGGGCTACAATGGTTGACAGAATGAACGTTCTTGCATTCATAGTGTTTCTATATCATTTTAATAATTCTCTAAACTCTAAACCCTAAACTCTAAACTTCGTGTCATTAAATCGATTTAATGACACGAATCTATCTCTACAACTGCCTCACGCAGGCGCGTCAGGCGCGTGAGCAGACCTTCAAGCAGATCCAGTCGCAGCATGTTGGCGCCATCGCTCTTGGCAACAGAGGGATCCTGATGGGTCTCCAGGAACAAGCCATCGGCACCAGCGGCGATAGCGGCACGCGCCATGGTCTCAATGAGCTCGGGACGGCCACCAGTCACACCACCGCCCTGGTTGGGCTGCTGCAAACTGTGGGTGATGTCCACGATGACGGGGGCAAAGGCCTGCATCACCGGCACACCGCGGAAGTCCACCACCAGGTCCTGGTAACCGAAGGTAGTGCCTCGTTCCGTGATGGCCACTTGGTCATTACCCGCATCTTTTACCTTCTGCACTGCAAACCGCATCGACTCAGGGGCCAAGAACTGTCCTTTCTTGATGTTAATGAGTCGACCCGTGTGGGCAGCAGCAACCAGCAGTTCGGTCTGGCGGCATAGGAAGGCGGGAATCTGCAACACGTCAACATACTCGGCGGCGATGTCAGCCTCTACCGGTTCATGGATGTCGGTCACGACAGGAATATTAAAAGTCTCGCCCACCTTGCGCAGGATGCGCAACGCCTTCTCGTCACCGATACCGGTAAACGAGTCGATGCGAGAGCGGTTGGCCTTGCGGTAACTGCCCTTAAACACATAAGGGATGCCCAGCGACTGGGTGATCTTCAATGCCTTTTCAGCAATATCCATCGCCATTTCCTCGCCCTCGATCACACAAGGACCTGCAAGCAGGAAAAAGTTGTGTCGCGGTGACGACAGCAATTCGTTCAATAACATATCTCTTAAGCTATTAGCTATTAAAAATCTCAAAATCTCTAAACTCTTTCATTCACGCTTTGTCTTCAAAGCGTGAATGAAAGCTATACTCATCATGCCGGCGGTCTCGGTGCGCAGGCGGCTCTCGCCCAGGGTAACGGGAACAAAGCCCGCACCACGGGCTGCCTGCACTTCCTCGGGGCTGAAGTCGCCCTCGGGTCCGATGAGCACCATCACGTCCTTTCCAGGCACATAGGCATCAGCAAGTGTCTGCCGTTCCTCACGCGGCAGCATTTCGTCGCAATAGGCAATGCAGCGCGTGCCGTCAAACGGCTCGGCCAGCACCTTCTCGATAGGAGTCAGCTCGTCCAGGCGCGGCAAGGTGGCCTTGAGCGACTGTTTCATGGCAGACACCATGATCTTCTTTAATCGCTCCGTCTTGAGCACCGTGCGCTCGCTGTTGTGGCAGCGCAGCGGGATGATGCGGTCAATGCCCATCTCCACACATTTCTCGACGAGCCACTCGATGCGGTCCAGATTCTTGGTCGGCGCGATACCCAGCACAATCTGGCATCCCCAGTGAGGAGGCTGATGCTGCTTCTCCAGCACCTCGATGGCACACCGCTTGGGATGTGCCATCGTGATGCGGCATGTGTATAAGATGCCGTTTCCTGCCACCACCTCGATGGTGTCGCCCTCGCCCATGCGCAACACCTTCACGCAGTGCTTGGAATCCTCCTCGCCCAGCGTCAAGGTGTCGGCTATGTCAGGACAATAGAAACGGTGCATTGTTTAGCGCTGCCTCTCGTGCTTGTACTTGAACAGGAACATGAACGACACGGCTACCACAAGGGCAAATCCGGCGAAGATGAACCATGCAGTGCTCCAGCTTGTCGGCGTGTTGCCCACCAGGAAGCCGTCATCAGTCCAGTGGCACAGGCTGTTGACGATGGCACCGGCGGCAAGCGTACCGATAGTGGCACCCAGACCGTTGGTCATCAGCATGAACAGACCCTGGGCCGAAGCCTTGATGTTGGGATCACACTCTTTATCGACAAAGATACCGCCCGAGACATTGAAGAAGTCAAATGCCACACCATATACCAGGCAAGACAGCACGATAAGGATGATACCGGGGAACGCGGGGTTACCGGCTCCGAAGAAGAAGAACCTCAATACCCAAGCGAACATGGCAATCAACATCACCACCTTGATACCGTAGCGCTTCAGGAAGAACGGGATCAACAGGATGCAGAGCGCCTCGGCAATCTGCGAGAGCGATACGAGCATCGTGGCGTTGTTGGCGCCGAACGTGTCGGCCATCGCGGGATCACTCTTGAAGTGGGTCAGGTAAGGAGTGGCAAAGCCGTTGGTCACCTGCAGCGACATACCCAGCATCGCCGAGAAGATGAAGAACATCGCCATCTTTTTGGTCTTGAAGAGCTTGAAGGCATTCAAGCCCAGCGACTCGATGAGCGACTGCGAAGCCTTCTTCACCAGCCTGCATGCGGGCAAGGTAAAGCAGTACAGGAACAGCACCAGGCTCAGCAGACCCGAAACCATGAACTGCATGTAGGTGTACTGGAACTTGTTGGCATTCTCGCCCAGCGTGAAGAAGAAACTGCCATTGTCAAGCACGGCGCAGTTGACAAACCACATCGTGGCGATAAAGCCGATCGTACCGAACACGCGGATGGGCGGGAAGTCCTTCTCGATATCCATGCCGTTTTCTTTCAGGATAGTGAAGGCCACAGTATTGGACAACGCGAGCGTGGGCATGTAGAAGGCCACACTCAAGGTGTAAATGGCGATAAATGCGGCCTGGTTCGGCTCGAGATTGGTCATACCCATATAGGCCAGGGCAATCATAGCCATACCGGCGATCAGGTGGCAGATACCCAGCAGGCGCTGCGGCTGAATGTACTTGTCGGCGACAATACCCATGAGGGTGGGCATGAAAATCGACACAATGCCCTGGATAGCATAGAACCACGCAATCACAGAGCCCATACCGGCTTGTCCCAGATAATTGCCCATGCAGGTGAGATAAGCGCCCCACACGGCAAACTCCAGGAAATTCATCACGATGAGTCTCAACTTCAGATTTTTCATAAGTCAATCATTTATTTAAAGTTTCTAGTATTTTCAACTGACAAAATTAGAATAAAACAGCGATTTATTCCACACTTTGGGCAGGATTTGTCTTCTGCGCAATGATTTTTTGAACACGGGCAGCCTTCTCATACTCCTCCTTGTCGATGTAATGCTGCATGCGGCGCTCCAGCTTCTCTACGGGCAAATCCTCCAGACGGACAGGCTTTTGCGGCTTGTAGTTGCCGTCACGACGCCACTCATAGCTCGTGTGCTTCATCACCTCGCTGGTAGTGTAGATGGGCGCTCCCGTGCGCAGGGCGATGGCAATGGCATCGCTCGTGCGTGAATCGATCTCTACTGTGGTCGTGCCGTTTGACACATGAATCATCGCGGCAAAGACGCCGTCCTTGAAGTTGTAAATCACCACCCGTTGAAGCTCGATACCGAACACATGAAACATGCTCACAAACAGGTCGTGAGTCAACGGCCGCGAGGGCACCACCTGCTCCAGGTTGATGGCGATGGCTTGGGCCTCGGCGGCACCCACGACAATGGGAATGCGGCGCGCCTCGTCGGGCGTGCTGTCGTTATTCTCAAGCAATAGGGCGTACGCGCCGGGCTGCACCTCGCTGCGGGTGATACCCAACACTTTAAGCTTTATCAGATTATCGTTATCCATTGATACCAGAAGTGTCCAAAAACGCTGATGAATGATTGTGTTTGCAAAAATAGC
This sequence comes from uncultured Prevotellaceae bacterium, assembly GCA_947306175.1. GTDB lineage: Bacteria > Bacteroidota > Bacteroidia > Bacteroidales > Muribaculaceae > Sodaliphilus. Next base: position 6,035 of record CAMZFV010000027.1, on the reverse strand, counting down.
CACAATTCATGACTACACCAAATTTTTTAATACTTAAGTATTAACAAGGGCAGACATTACCGCTGACCCGAAACCAACTGGTCGTAGTCGATGCCATCGTAGATAATGCGCGGAGCCGGCTGATAAGCGGGATGCAGGGCATTACGGGTGCTGTCGGTCCACTGGCTGTTCACCTGTCCCAGCCACAACATCATCTGACCGATGAGGTCACACATCATCGGACGCGAAGCGGCCGCTTGAATTGCAGCAAAGCGCTCTGGATTGCGGCTCTTGTAAATCGGTGAGCACCAGATGAATAATGGAATATCATTCTCGCAATGCACCATTTCGGGCGTTTTGTGGGGATTATGGTCACGCTCGACAAAGTCGCGATAGTCATACACCTCCTCGCCATGGTCACTCAGCATCACCACCACAGCGTTGCGGTCACGATAATGGTCGAGAATCATCGACAGCACATAGTCGTTATAGAGGGTCGCACGGGCATAATCCAAAATAACCTGGCGGCGGGGTTCATCGAGATAAGGCGCATCGGCATGAGGCAAGTCTGCGGTTGTCCATTTTTCCCATTGCGGTTTCTGGGGATAACGGTATTCATAGGCGGTGTGCTGCCCCATGAGGTGGAAAACCACGAGATTGTGTTTCGATGGTTCCCACTTGGAATAGTAATCATCGACCAGAGTGGAATCCAATCTGAAAGGTTTCTCATTGACGGCATGATACACACGGCCCTCATACTCAGGAGCGAACATCACCGAGTTTAACGACGTGGAGAACACCAGGTTGCTCATGAAATAGCGCTGATTGCCCCACATATCAACCTGCCACCCTGCATGACGCATCACAGCGAACCAGAACGGCTGCTCATACCATCGCTCACCACGCCCCAAACTGTTCAGGCTGAACATATTCTTGACGCTGATGCTCGTGAGGTTATAAGGCGAAACGACATCGGTGAACACCGTTAACAACCCCTTGTCGCGCTCCGAACGCATCAGGGGGGATGTATCGAGCTGATAACCGTATAGGCTCGAATGCCGCTTGTTGTAACTCTCACCGATGACCAGTACCAGGTCCAATGAGTCGGCATCGCAAGTGGCGGGACCTTCAGCCGCAACGCGAAGGGCCAAATCAACGGCAGCATCAGCCTCCTGTGCCTGGAACTTGAGCGCCAGTATCGAGGCATGAAGGGTGGAGATCAAGTCTGGGCTCTGCATCCGTATCTCGGCCAGCTCCACCTCATACAGCGAATCGTAGTGCATCACAAATTTGCGGCCCATAATCACGCCCCACAAGAGCATCGCGGCCAACAAGATAGCAATGATGACCGTGGGAACTGAACGACGCAGGAACGATGCAATCGATTTGCGTTTACGCTCTCCGATAATGATCGCTACCAGCGTCAAGGCGGTATAGAAATAGGCACGCATGGAGCCCGGAGCGCCAATCCACGCTTTCAGGAACTCGCCACTCTCATGCTGATTGGTGTCAAGCACCAGCTGAATAATCTGCGGCAGCCACGTGGTGCTGAAATTCTTCCATAAGAACAAGTTGACCAGCCAGAACGGCAGCAATATCGCGTAAAGCAGATATTTAAGCCACTTGCCATGTTTGAGCCACGACACAAGCAGAACCAGCAACGTGGCGGGAACAGCCACAACGCTCATGCTGGTAAACGTCAGATCCATCAGTTCCCAGGCAAAATCATGAAGTGTCAGCACATGATAATCCCAATTCCTCCAGGTCATGGGCACAAGTGTAATCACTATCGTCAGCCACAACGGCAACTCCTGAACCACAGGCTTCACAAACGCCCGCAGCAGCTTCATCACCTTAGAGGAACCCTCTCCATTGGCACTCATATCAACAAAATGAAAATCAACAATATCAACCGGTAATCACACCACTGCCATAACACAGATGGCCTTGCGGATTATAGATGACCGCAAACTGCCCCGGGGCGATGCCCTGCACGTCCTCCTCGCTCTCAATGACCCACTGACGGTCCTCAATGTGGGTAAACTTGCCGCGCATCATGTGAGGCGTGTGGCGGTTCTTGAACATCACATCCACCGGGCCGCTCACGCCCTCCCACGGGTTACCCGAGATGAAGTGCATCTCGTCGAGCCGCAACGTGCGGCCATACTGCTTGGCGGTGCCGTATCCGTTGCTCACATAGATAACATTTTCCTTCACATCCTTGCGCACGACATACCACGGGCCTCCGCTCAGCCCAAGACCCTTGCGCTGGCCGATTGTATGGAACCAGAAACCGCGGTGCTCACCCAGCTTGCGCCCTGTCTCCAACTCGATGATGGGGCCCGGACGTTCGCCCAGGTGGCGGCGGATGAAATCGTTATAGTCTATCTGACCCAGGAAACAGATGCCCTGGCTGTCACGGCGGTGGGCATTGGGCAGGTGCGCCTCTTCAGCAATACGGCGAACCTCCTCCTTTGGCAAGTTCCCGATGGGGAAGATGACGTGCTTCAACTGCTCGTAGGTGATCTGGGCGAGGAAATCGGTCTGGTCCTTGACAGGATCGACCGCTGTGGCAAGGTATTTCACCCCGTCAATGACCTCGGTCGTCGCATAATGCCCCGTCGCCGTCTGGTCAAATTCCCTACCCCAGCGCTCCTCAAAAAAACCGAACTTGATCATGCGGTTGCACATCATGTCGGGATTGGGAGTCAGTCCCTCACGCACGGTGCGCAGGGCATATTCCATCACATGGTCCCAATACTCCTCATGCAGCGACACCACGTCAAACGGCAATCCGTAGCGGTGGGCAATCAGGGTGCACATCTCGATGTCCTCCTCGGTGCTGCAATCGCCCTCATCGTTGTCCATGCCGATGCGGATATAGAACAAATGCAGGTCTTCACCACGCTCCACGAGCTGGTGTACCACCACAGCGCTATCCACGCCTCCCGATATCAAAACCGCCGTCTTCAACTCATTCAGTTCTAAGCCATTAAAACTCCTATAGCAACTATAACCTCTATAGCATCTATTGTTCTTTACGCCTCATCAAGCACCTTCTCGTCCGTCACGTTCTCGGTGAAATGGGCCGCGATGATATAATCCAGCGAGATTTTTCCAGGTCCCGCCAGCAGCATGAAGATAAAGATGCCGATAAACATCACGGGATAACCGGGATGGAAATTAAACAACTGCGCGGCTAACGTCTTGCCCGACGACATGATGACATTCTCCACCATGAGCATCAGCACCAACGGGCACAACACAGCAAGACGCGTCAGGAATCCCAACATGATGCACACGGCACACAGCAACTCGACAATCACCAGGATAGTCACCGACGTCTCGGGAGACATGCCCAGGAAACCGTCAAAATTCGGCACGATGGCATCATAGTCCAGCATCTGCCTGATACTCAGCTGCAAGAACATGATACCCGTGAACAGGCGCAGAAACAGGCGCGACAGGTTGCTGTAGGTATGCCCCACGCTGTAAAGAAACAGGTTTTTAATAAATCCAGTCATATCCTTAATTTCTTTAGTATTGCTGATTAATAATTGGGATTCACTGCCGACATCAGCCCTTCGACCGACAGGCTCTTGTTCACGATATTCTGCTGCCCGTCAAGCACATAGCAGCACGGCATGACACGCAGGTCCAGCTCGCGGATCATATCCTCGCTGCACCCGATCGTCCAGTTGTCGGCATAGCCGGCGGCTGTCGTGGCCCAGTCGGCGCTATACTTGTTACCGCACAGGCACACCAGCACCACTTCGCCCGTGTTCAGCAGGGCATTGAGCGCCACATCGGTGCTCAGGCGCAGGCGTCCGATCATGCTGTCGGTACTGTCATCCAGGAACAGCAGGATATAGGACTTCGCCTCGGGCAGCTCATTCAAGCGATGTTTTAAACCGTCAATGCCAACATACTCTAAATCAAGCTGCGAACCCACCTGCACGGCATTGATACGCGCCAGCTGGGCAGCGTAGTGGTCACGCACGTCACGCGGCAACTGCTTGGATGCCGCCAGCGTCTTGGCGAACGCCACATACACCTCATCACTCCAGTACTCGGCATCCGACCCGTAGAGCGCACGCTCGGCTACCTCGCCCAACTTCTGCAGATTAGCGGCATTGGACTGCGCCTTGTTGACCAAGTTCCGCACCGAGCTCAGCACAATATTGCGGTGGGCATAGCGGAAAAAGTCCACAAAATCACGGAAAGTCCTCTCAAACGCGGCGTCATCGGTGATCGGACGGCTGATGTCATAATTGTCCCAGAAGTGCGAGATAATGTAATTGCACCGGCCTTCCAGCGTTGAACAGGTGTCTGGGGCAAGGGGGTAGGCAAACAAGGTGCCGGGCTGCTGTTCGGCAAGCACGTCCTGGGCCATAGCAACAGCACCCGAGATTGCCAACGTGGTGATTAATAACAATATACGTTTCATCGTTATCGATAAAATATGATTCTTCTCTATAAATTAAGGTGCTAAATTACTACAAAACGACCAATCACCACCAAGCAATCCCCAAAAAATACCCTCTCGACAACATTTTTTCACAAAACACCCCACATCGCCCAAAATGGGTGCGACAGGGCAAAAATATAGGCTGGAGTGCCATCCTGAGCACATCCAGCCTTCTATCATAACGCTATTGGGCAGTTTTCAAGCAGTATAATTTACATGAGGGTCGTCATTTTATTGTGACGCAAAATTACAATAACGACAGATACACGATTATAACAATTGCAACAATTCGTTAGGATTATTTGTGTTTTTTTGACCTGAAATTTGTGTTTTTTTTGACCTGAAAATAAAACAACAATCTGTTTGTCAATGCTTTAAATTTTCAAATTACAATCCTTAAGTCCATAACACGCCCTCGAGGCATTATCCATGCAGATTACTGCCCCGATAGACAATTTTCACCGCCTTTACACGTTATTAAATTAAAAAAACTGAAGTTTTTTTGCTTGGTATAAAAGTTTGCTGTAATTTTGCGGTGCTTTTCGTGAGAGATGACCATTTTTGGGCAGTTAGCGCAGTTGGTTCAGAGCATCTGCCTTACAAGCAGAGGGTCGGGGGTTCGAATCCCTCACTGCCCACCATAATAGCATTGACTACATTTTAAGCAACAAGGATATTTTGATATGGCCGCGAGGCCAATGTAGATACAAACTAAAGATTAACAACATTTTAACTCAGTAATTTTAACAACGATGGACGAGAATCTTAAAAAGCCCAAAAGGCCGAGAATCGGCGAAAGCAATGGCAATTTTGAGGAAAACGTTGAAGGTGCACGCTATGAAAAGGTAGAGTATAGCGCCCACGAGCCTCAGCAAGGAGATGAATCGGCAAACCAAGCCGAAGGCTATCAGCAACAGGAAGGGTATCAACCTCGACAGGGTGGATACCAGCGACAGGGTGGATACCAACGTCAAGGTGGTTATCAACAACGACAAGGCGGATACCAGCCTCGCTATCAGCAGCGTCAAGGCGGTTACCAGCCCCATTATCAGCAACGTTATCAGCAACCTCAGGCAGCAGGCGAACAGGATCCTAATGCCGAGGGTAACAGCATGAACCCCGAACAGCAGGGCGGCTATCAGCCTCGTCAGGGTGGTTATCAGCCTCGTCAGGGCGGTTACCAGCCTCGTCAGGGCGGCTACCAGCAGCGTCAAGGCGGTTACCAGCAGCGTCAAGGCGGTTACCAGCAGCGTCAGGGTGGGTACCAGCAGCGTCAAGGCGGGTACCAGCAGCGTCAAGGCGGCTATCAGCAGCGTCAGGGTGGCTACCAGCAGCGTCCCGGTGGTTACCAGCAGCGCCAGGGTGGCTATCAGCAGCGCCAGGGCGGCTACCAGCAACGTCCCGGTGGCTACCAGCAGCGACCCAAGCAGCGTGGACCCAAGCCCCAAATGCGCTTCACGCCCAAGCCCCAACGCATCATCTACGACGAACCCGCCATCGATCCCAACATGGAGGTTCGCCTCAACAAGTTCATGGCCAACGCCGGCATCTGCTCGCGCCGTGTGGCTGATGAATATATCCAGAAGGG
>CAMZFV010000026.1 GCA_947306175.1 uncultured Prevotellaceae bacterium | reverse complement strand
GTCGCTGATTATCAGTCCACATTTTTTCAAAAATCAAAGACCGCGGAAAACAGGAGGGGTATTCAACGAATTTGGCGGTTTCGTCCGCCAAATCTTTATGGTATATATTTATATTAGATTTCTCGCCCTTTAGGGCGATTCTTTTTTTGCCTGAATCGGGTTTTTGTGGTAATTTTGCTCGTGAATTAGATGGAGAACGAGGTTAGACATATCGACGGTGGTGAGAAGCGGCTGGTGACGGTCGTTATTCCGATTTATACGTTGAAGTTGAGTGACGCGGATTTGTTGGCGCTGCGGCAGTGCTTCCAGGTGCTGGGGCAGCACGACATCGCTGTGATCAAGCCTCGGAGTCTGGATATCTCGCCGCTGGCTGGTATGATTGATTGTGAGCCGCACTTCAGGGTGGAGGAATTTGACGACAGTTTCTTTGCCGGGCGTGAGGGATATAACCGCCTGATGCTTTCGCCCGACCTGTACAACCGTTTCCTGGACTCCCGCTACATCTTCATCCACCAGACCGACGTATTTGTCTTCAGGGACGAATTGGAGCAGTGGTGCCTGCGGGACTATGACTACATCGGTGCCCCGTGGTTGCCTGCCGAGGGCGACGTGAGCGGGTGGAACCTGCCGCGCCGCGCCATTTACGCCATGCGCCGCCTGATGGGCAAGCGTAAATCCAGCTGTCACCCCATCAACCTGAAATACCGTGTGGGCAACGGCGGATGCTCCCTGCGGCACACTCGCCACCTGCATGACGCTGCCGTCAAACTGGTCGATACCCTGTCACGCATCGCCAGCGACACCAGCACAAGCGAGAACTTTGAGGACGTGGTGTGGTCGGTGCGCGTCAACGAGCTATGCCCTGGCACCCTGAAAGTGGCACCCTACCAGGAAGCTGTCTTTTTCTCGGTAGAGTCCCACCCCTCTATGGCGATGCGCTTGACCGGAGGCCAGCTGCCCATGGCCACCCATGCCTTCGCCCGCCGACGGAACCGCGCCTTCTGGAAACAACACATCAACGGACTGTAATTCTGACGAAACCATGCTGAAAAAAGAACATACCGCCAAACGGGGACAAATCACGCTTTATCTGGTACTGCTGGCCGCAGTCGTAGCCTTCATGGTCGCCCTGAGCATGTGCGACAAACCAGTTCCTGACACCGACGAGCAGCCTAGCGGTGGCGACACCCTCGACATCGCCATCGAGTACTCGCCCGTGACCTACTACACCTATGACGACACGTTGGGCGGCTACAACTACGACCTGCTGCGCAGGATGTCGGACAGCATAGGCGTGCCCATGAAGTTCCACCCCATCGTGACTCTGGAAAAGGCCCTAAGCGGACTGGAAAGCGGACGCTATGACGTGGTGGTGGCCCAATTCCCCATGACAGCTGGCGACACCGTGCGTTATGCCTTCACCGAGCCCATTTACATCGACCAGCAGGTGCTCGTTCAACGCCGTAGCCGCCAGGCCATCCATTCCCAGCTGGACCTGGCAGGCGACACCGTCTGGGTAGTGAAAGGCTCCCCCATGATTGCCCGCATCGCCAGCCTGAGCCGCGAGATCGGCGACACCATCTATGTCCATGTGGATGAGCAATACGGCCCCGAGCAGCTGATGATGATGGTGGCAGGCGGCGAAATCCGCTATGCCGTGGTCAACCGCTCTATCGCCCGCGCCATGGGCTCACGGCTGCCCAACTTGGACCGTTCGGTGGCCATCAGCTTGTCGCAGTTCCAGTCGTGGATCGTCGCCAAGGAGCGCCAGGGGCTATGTGACAGCCTCGACCGCTGGCACAATCTGATGAAACAGGACACGGCAGCCTATCTGGGTCTCCAGCGCCGCTACTTTGGTGGCATATTCCCCACATTGGCACGATAATTAAATATTCTCGGCTGCACTGCAGCTTTCGATGCAAGTGATTGGCACGATAATTGCAGTATTCATGTACATTTTACCCGTATAAACACATCCATCAATATGCGCATCAGGAAGAAAAAAGACTCGATAAAGGCTGACTTTGAGAAGTTTCTCAAAGATTATAACTGCACTTACACCGTTAAACAAGAGAATGACGGTGCCACCTACTTCAACTTTGAGTTCCAAGCAGGCCACTTCGTTGCATGCGTCCGCAAGCAGGACGACTGCATCGACGTGACCTTCCCCACCATAGCTAGTGTCCCCATCTCCCAGCTACCGCTGGTAAGGTCCAAGTGCAACGAACACAACAACAATAACATCCTGTTCAAGTTCACCTACACGCTCGACCAAGGGCAAAGCGAGGTGAGCGTTCACCTGTCTTTCTTCAACAACCACTTTGATGCCGAGACCATGCTGAATGAGCTGAAAGCCTCCTTCCACTTCCAGCGCAGCTGGACACATGACTATGACGAGGCCCTGTCCATCAGCAAGGACTACGAGAGCATTGACCTGGAGAGCGAGCTTCACAAGCACCAACACGAGTTGTTCCTGCTGCGCCGTTTGGAATTGACCCACGAGAAGGATTCATTCAATAAAGACCTACGGGACTACATCTCTGGCTCGTCACACCTCACGTTGGGCAAGTTGATCGAGATCATTTCACCCATGCCCGATGCCAAGTTTGAATGCATGAACATGACCTCTCCCGACAAGCAAAACCACTGGGAGGATCCTGAGGCTATCAAGTCATTTGACTTGCGCCGTGCGCTCATCGAAGGCAAAGGAAATGAGGCACACATGGCCCGCGAGTATGCTTTGCTTGACCTGCACTACATGCGCGGCAAGGACAGGAAAAGCCAGACGGCCACTATCCTGGTCACCGCCGAGGGCGAGGACGAGCACTCCCTCTACACCCGCGTGACCATCACTTTTCCCGTGAACAACGCCAGCCGCTTCAACTCGCTCAACAACGAGGAGCGTTATCCTCACAGCATGAGCCTGCTGATTGCCCTCGACCGCGCCGACAGCCACCAGCAGGAGCAAGAGTTCCACTACATGTGGACCGATGCCCAGCTCAAGGCTAAGAACGGCGAGCAGGACAGCATGACCGAAGACCAACAGATGCTCTGCCAGGTGGCAAGTGCCGACATCGCCTATAATCTGTATTGGGGTCTGCAGTGCTTCAACAGCGAGCGTTTCTATGAGGCCATCCTGCACTTGGAGAACGTGTACAACAGTTTCCGCGAGGACTTCTATAACATGACCGCCGATCAGCGGCGCACGTTCCTGGAAATCACCTACAAACTGGGCTTCTGCTACAACGAGTTGAAGCTGTACCAGCAGGCGTTTTACTACCTTGACCTCACGAGCAATGACGGCAACATCCGTCACACCATGGAGATGGTCAACACGATGGCCAACAGCAAGGACGTGCGTCTGTTCAGCTACACCGAGGCGGTGATGGACGAGGTGAAACGCAACTTCGGCGAAGAAGATGAGCTGCCCGACAACATCCGCGACTTCATCAACTTCCTGCGCCGTCGCCGTGGCTACGCCTACATCAACTTCAACCAGCTTGATAAGGCCGAGAAGATCTTCACCCAGATGCTCAACGAGGAGGACAACGCCGACTACGCCATCAAAGAGTTGGCCTACATCAAGGACCTGCGCCAAATGCGCGGCGAGGTTCCTGATACTGAGATACCCACCATCGAGCCACTTCCTCCCGGCACGCCTCCCTTCTGATTCCTATCCCCAACAAATAAAAGCATGTTCATCTCAAAATGGGATGAACATGCTTTTTTGTATCTATCGGATACTGCTACTTCTTGGCATGAAGGGCAGTGCCGAAGAAACGCGGAATCGGCGTCTCAAAGTATAGAGGCTCGCCCGTCACGGGATGATGGAACGCCAGGCGGAAGGCGTGCAGACACATGCGGCTGCCTGGGTCATCCTGGTGGCCATATTTTCCATCGCCCACCACGGGGTGACCGATGTCGGCCATGTGTACACGGATCTGGTTCTTACGACCCGTGAGCAAGTGCAGGAAGAGCAGTGACCGTTCTTCAGCCTGCTCCACCAGTTCCCACTCGGTAGCCGCCCACTTGCCGCCGTCATCGACAGGGCTACTGATAACCACCATGCGGTCAGTATCATGCAGCCAGCTCTCGACCTTGCCTTGCGGCTCTTCCATGACACCCTCGACCACAGCGACATAACGTCGGTCTATGATGGTCGAATGCCAGTCGGCAGTCATCTGCTGCTGCACGTCAACACTCTTGGCATAGACCATGAGACCCGACGTGCGGACATCCAAACGGTGCACCACATGGGCGGTACAACGCTGGTGCGTCTCGGTGAAATGGCGGTCGAGCAAGGTCTTCATGTTCAGACTGCCAGCGCCCACAGGCATCGACAAAACGCCCTGCTGCTTATCCACCACCACAACCCAACGGTCTTCATACACGATGCGGTAGTGCGGATTGTTTGCCGATGAGGGACGTGCATGGCGACGGATTTCAACCACACAACCCTCATCGAGCGGATAATCCACGTGGGACTGCACCTGGCCATCGACGGTGACACCACCGTGTGCCAAAATAGACTTGGCCTTGTTGCGGCTGATGCCGTCCAGGGCTTGCATGACAAAGTTGAGCAGTTTGTCGGGCTGCTTGACCTCACGGACGACGGCCTTGTCGTCGTTGCGGGGTACTCGGTGGTCGTGGCGGCGGGGCATTGTTATGAGACTTTAGATTTTAGTTATTAATCGAAGATGTGACGTAGGCGGGAGAAGATGCGGCTCTTATCATTATCGCTGGGCTTGATGTGTTCACCAGTGGTCTGCAGCGTGGTAAAGGCCTCTTTCTCCTTCTCGTTGAGTTTCTCGGGCATATAGACCATGACGTTGATGAGCAGGTCACCCGTGCCGTAGCGCTCAGGCGAAGGCAAACCCTTGCCACGCAAGCGAAGGATACTGCCAGGCTGAGTGCCGGGTTTGATGGTGACACGTGCCTTGCCATCGACGGTGGGCACTTCCACCTTGCCGCCGAGGACAGCCGTGGGGATATCGAGCATGAGGTTGTAGATGAGGTCGTTGCCGTCACGAGTGAGTTGAGCATCACGCACCTCCTCAATCACAACGAGCAAGTCGCCAGGCACGCCGCCACCAGGGGCATCGTTGCCTTGACGGCCCATGCGCAGGGTCATGCCGTCGGCCACACCAGCGGGAATGCTGATGCTCACCACGTCCTCTTTGCGCACGAGTCCCTTGCCAGAACAATGCGGGCAGGTCTCTTTGATGCGCTTACCGCTACCGCCACAGGTGTGGCAAGTGGTCTGGGACTGCATGGTGCCGAACATCGTGCGTTGCATACGCACTTCGACACCAGAGCCGTGACAAGTCGGGCAAGTCTCCATTGCTGTGCCGTTCTTGGCGCCAGTGCCATGGCAATGGTCGCAGGACTTCATGCGGGGGATGCGCAGTTTTTTCTCGGCACCTTTGGCAATCTCGTTGAGGTTCATCTTGACGCGCACACGCAGGTCTGTGCCGCGCTTCACGCGCTGCGCCTGAGCGCCTCCGCCGCCACCAAAGATGTCACCAAAACCGCCAAAGCCGCCGAAACCACCGAACAGGTCACCGAACTGCCGTAGGATATCTTCCATCGACATGCCGCCGCCAAAACCGCCGCCACCCATCTGCTCGCCAGCAAAACCAAACTGGTCGTAGCGGGCACGCTTATCGGGGTCGCTGAGCACATTATAGGCCTCGGCAGCCTCCTTAAATTTCTCCTCGGCGGCCTTTTTCTCGGCTTCGCTCTTGCCTTGCTGCTTGTCAGGATGGTACTGGATAGCCAGTTTGCGATAGGCTTTTTTCAAGTCATCGGCTGTGGCATTCTTGTCCACCCCAAGCACCTCGTAGTAATCTCTTTTCTGAGCCATATATATCTTATAAACTCTCTAATCACTCATCTCTAATCTCTAATCACCCATCAGCTGCCGACTACCACCTTAGCGTGGCGCAGCACCTTATCGTTTATCATATAACCCTTGATGGTCGTGTCGATGACCTTGCCCTTCATCGAGGGATCAGGGGCCGGGAACATGGTCACAGCCTCATGCAGGTCGGTGTCAAAGTCCTTGCCAGTCGAGTCGATGGCAGTCACATGCTGACTTTCAAGGTATTTCACAAACTTATTGTAAATGAGGTCAACACCCTCCTTGAGGCTGTCGAGGTCACCACCCTTGTTGATGGCATCGAGCGCACGCTCCAGGTCATCCACCACGGGCAAGAGGTCGCGCATGGCACTCTCGGCACCGTTCCTGATGAGATCGCCCTTCTCCTTGATAGTGCGACGGCGGAAATTCTCGAAATCGGCCATCAGGAAGAGGTATTCCTTCTTCTCGTGCTCGATCTGCTCCTCAAGCTGCGCAATGCGCTGCTCGGGAGTAACTTCCTCAGCGGCCTCATTCTCTGTCGTTTGGTTCTCATTGGTTATCTGCTCGGCATTCACGGCCTCATCGGTCTGAAACTCCTGCTGAGCAGCCTTAGCTTCGTCGTTTTGATTCTTTTTGTTCTTTTTTGACATATCGTTGTTGTGTTAATAATCCTTCTATCTTTACCAATTCCTGCAAAAACCAGTCCAAGGCCCCCATATCACAGTTGCAGGACAAAGGTGGCGCAATCGGTAAAAGTGTCAGCCGCAGCTTCTGCCAGATTGTCACTATTGAAAATGCCAAAAACGGTCGAGCCCGAACCAGACATGGCGGCATACTGCGCCCCTGCATCCATCAAGCGGGCTTTGATGAGCCACAATTGCGGCAGTGCGGCAAACACGCTCGGCTCAAAATCGTTGACTAGCAAACCATCCCATGTCTCGACAGGTTGGGCGACAAGGCGTGCCAAATCCATCGTGCTAGGGGCGGGAACCACGCGGCTATAGGCCGTGCGGGTATCCACACCAACGGGCGGCTTGACCAGCAGCAAGGTCTTTCCCTTGAGGTCCACATCAACGGGCGACAACACATCACCGATGCCTATCGCCATCATGGGACGGTTATAGATGAAGAAGGCACAGTCGGCACCCAGTGTGGCGGCCATCGCGGCCATGTTGGCATCAGCAATACCTAGGTCAAACATCCTATTGAGCATCACCAGCACATGGGCTGCATCGCTGGAACCCCCACCCAAGCCAGCACCGTCGGGGATATGCTTGTAGAGGTGCATTGCCACGGGCGGCAGGGAGTAACGCTCCTGCAAGAGGCGGTAGGCCTTCATGACCAAGTTCTTCTCGGGCGGACAATCGACCTTGTTGCCATAGCATGACAATGTTGTCTCGCCATCTCTGGCCGGGACAATCTCGAGCACGTCGGTAAGGGGAATAGGGAAAAACACGGTCTCGATGTTGTGGTAACCGTCGGGGCGACGCTCCACAATGTTCAAGCCCAAGTTGATTTTGGCGTTAGGAAAAGTAATCATGTCGTCGGGTTTATAATATGGGACTGATGAGGCGGACGATGGACTCCAGCGCCTTTTGAATGAGGGGGCGCTGTTTCCACTTGCCCAGGCTCAAGCGGGTGCTCTGCTGCATGTCGTCCTCAAAGATGGCTTTCATCTTGCTGTTGAATTCCTTGTTGTAAACCAGTGCGTTAAACTCAAAGTTATGCTCAAAGCTGCGGAAGTCAAAATTAGTGGAGCCAGTAGTGACAAACTCGTCATCGACGATAACCACCTTGGCGTGCAACATGGCAGTCTCATAGAAATACACCTTGATGCCCGACAACATACACTCCTTGAGGTAGGAACCTGTTGCCAGACGTAACATTGCGCTATCGGGTGTCCGCGGAATCATCAGGCGCACATCAACGCCCGCCAGTGCAGCACTCTGCATCGCTTTGAGCAAGGAATCGCTGGGCAGGAAATAGGGTGTCTGGATATAGATTGAATGCTTGGCCAGCGTGATGGCCTTGAGGAATACAAACGAGATGTTGTGCCATCGGATCGCAGGACCGCTGTTCACCATCTGCACCAGATAGTTGGATGATGCGGGGTCAGTATCATGGTGCTTGATGGGTGTAGTCAGCAGTTGGCGGGTAGTGAAATCCCAGTCGATGGCAAACGAGTACTGCATGGCGTTGACCGACTCGCCCAGGATGCGCAAGTGGGTGTCACGCCACGGCAATTGACGCTTCTCGCCAATAATGTAACGGTCAGCGATGTTCATACCGCCCACATAGCCCACCTCGCCGTCGATCACAACAATCTTGCGGTGGTTGCGCCAGTTGAGACGGAAGAGGAACTGGGTAATGGTCAGTTTCATAAACGGATGCACCTCGATACCAGCGGCACGCATCCGCTTCAAGACCTTGGGACTGAAATAGAACGAGCCCACGTAATCATAGAGCACCTTGACCTGTACACCCTCGCGCGCCTTGCGTTCCAGCAGTTCTATAAGTCTCTTTCCTGATGTGTCGTTCTCGATGATAAAGTATTGCACGTGGATGCTCTCCTGCGCCTGCTCGATGTCATGCAACAACGCCTCAAACTTCTCCTCACCTGTGGTGAACACTGTGATGTCGTTGCCCGTGAACAGGTGAGGCTCGGTCAACTTGTTGACCAGCGAAATCAGTTGGCGAGACGAGTCGCTCAAGTCGGCCTCCTGGTTGATGGCCTCGGGGAAGTCGTTCATGCGCCGCAGTTCACGCAGATGGGAGCGGGAAATGAGTTTCATACCCTTGAGGCTGCGCCCGAACACCAAATATATCACCAATCCCACAATGGGCAGCAACACCAGCACAAGCATCCAAGCCATCGACTTGACGGGGTTACGGTTCTCGCTCAGCACCACAACGATGACCGCCAACACAGTGAGAAAATACAACACCATGAGGATGTTATAGACCACGTTAGCGTATGGGAATAGTTCAGCGAGAATCATCAAGTCTTTTCATTAAAAAACAACGGACGTGACACAATCACGCCCATTTCAAAGCTTCATTTCAAGTAAAACACGCAATGACCAGGTAGCGGACTCAACGCACCACTACCTTGCGTGACCACTGGTTACTGCATTTCACGATATAGAATCCCTTGGGGAAATCCACCGATGCGCGTTGCTCGGCGCTCACGCGCACCACCTTGACCAGTTGTCCAGTGATTGAATAAACGTTGAAAGTGGCGTCACTGCTGCCTGCAGTAAAGACGATGCGGCCCTCGGCACCCTGCGCGGTTGGTCCCGTCACAGTGTTCTCAATGCGCTGCGGCAAGAAGTTGTCGGGCACTGGGATGGCTTGTACAGCCCCCATCGCCAACAGGCATATCAATATGTAGAGTCCACGTCTCATTGAGCGTTTTACAATCCGTTTCAATCTGCAAAGGTACAACTTATTGACAAAAAGTCAAAAAAATCGCCCACTTTTTTAATCATTAGACTAAAACTAAGCCCTAAAGTTTAACCCTCACCGAGCATTCAGACGCTCACTTCATCATCTTGCGTATTATTCTTTTGAACCGCAAGAGCATTTTAGAGAATGACATGCTTCCGTATCTTTTCAGAGTCCATTTCGGAGTCTTAACGTACTTTTTCCAAAACAAATCGTAGTCATCAGGCCTATGCGCACAATCCCGAATGGACGGGTTGTACTTGATGACAGAATCGACTTCCACATCAGTCAGATCTATACCACATTGCTGCAATAAACTAAGTCCGCGACTGCTATATACCAGAATTGCGCTGGTGCCCTTGTTATCATCCTGGAGGGAAGGCAACGCTTTAATCCCCCACAAATCGGCCATCAAGATATCAGCACCGCTTTTCCCTTGCTTGGAAGGGCAGGCAAAACAAGACTCACGGATGGTGTGATTCGTCAAGTAACAAATCATGTAGTCGTCATCATCGTGATGCCTTTTCTTGCGGCCGATCAGCACCGAATAGTTGCGCCACCCTGTTGACTTGTCACGGAAGTTGACTTCGGCCACATTTTGTTGGCCCTGAAGATAATTGCGCCACACGCCAGGACTGGGCACACCATGGCACGCCACCTCAACGGCAATGAGGTTTGGATAGTCCTTACGCAAAAACAATTTCAATCCGGCAATCTGGCACGGTGTTCCTGTAAACAGAACCTCCCGCCCCTGCTTTAAGAATTCCTCGGCCTGAATATAGCTTTTTCCTATCTCAGACTGGACATATTTACTGCCACGGAAAGGCGTGAGCCCTTCTATAGTCTCAGTATAATCATGAACGACTTCCCACTTTTCGTTGAAACGAGCCCCAAAAACGACACCGCCGTTGTTAATCACCCGATCAGCCAATAGAGTAAAAATGCCTCCCGAAGAGCTCGAGTGCCTGATTTCCCCATCAGGATGGATTGCAGCAAAACAAGCAAGCGTCTCCTTTTCCTCAGGTTTATTCAAGCAAGGACATACCTGCTCACACAGGTGGCAATCGATGCAGGCATCCTGATCCACAACAGGATACCTAAAGCCACGTTCATCCTCCTGCATGGTGATGCAGGCTTGCGGACAGCGCTGGGAACACGCTTCACAGCCGCAACATTGTGATTTGTCCTTAACGTCTATCATCTCTTGAAAAAAGCTAAGAATCGCTTAATCGTGGGTCTAATGGGATTGGTGATATACATCAGGTCGCTCTTCAACACCCTTTTATCATACATCCGGTTAATCTTGTTGATGTAGTCACGCTTCTCATTCTTGGGCATCGCGGGCATGCGTTCAAGGGTGGAGACTATCGTGTTGCGGTAACCATTGATGAGTTTCCGGGACTTCTTTCTTTCCGCATATTGTCCTCGACTATGAGAAGCCTGTCTCACGAGAACCGAATACATGATACGGTTGATGGTCAAGCAACGGCAGGAATACAAGACGGGAAGCATGAGCTGCCAATTCTGGCCAGCATCGTGCTCGGTATAGATCTCAAGTTCTGGTATAGCCTCCTTGAGGGCCTTGGTTTTCATCATATATCCTCCAGGATTATACCAGTAATCATTCATGCCGTACAAGCAATCTTCAAACAAGCGGTCGGAGTAAGTGCGGGTGGTATCCAGCGTCCGCTGCACCGATAGGTCGCTCTCGTACAAATATTCCACCATACACCTCGACATTCCGACAGAATTATCCGTATCCTTCAGTGAGTTGACAAGGGTCTCTATTGCGTCATCGGTCTTATAGAAGTCATCAGCATCCGGCCAAACGAAGTATTCTCCCGTAACCAATTTCAAGTGGTTATTGATTGCAGCGGATTGTCCTTGATTTTGCTGGTAATGATAAATGAGTTTGTATCCCTTCTGCTCAAATTGCGGGATATACCGCTCTATGATGGCTTTAGTGTCATCGACGCTGCCGTCATCAATCACATGCATCTCAATAGCCGGATAGGTTTGACGCAAAACCGAATCCAGCAACCGATGAATGTACTTACCGCAATTATATGTTGGCGTCAGAATGCTTACCAAATCTAACATATCTCCGTATCCTTTTCTTGATTAACTCTTTAACTTCCTGTTCAGCAGTAAAATATGTGATTGAGAAGATGACTATTACAGAAACCAGCCCCACAATAACCAGCCTGACAAATCCCTCTTGGAAGAACAGACGGGGCAGATAGGCCACCCCAAAGCCTAGAATTGTTATCGGGGTGATGGGCAACAGCACCTTTCTAAAGAAATTCTTAATCGAGATCTGCTTCACCGAGAGGCTTAGCGTATAGACATTACACAAGCATCCGATAAAAACTGTAACAGCATTATAAACAAATGACGAGTAAAGACTACCGGCGTACTTGTAAACAAAATAGGCGAACGGTATCACACTCATGTACAGGGTCCCGTTGATGATACTGATTCTCTTTACCTTGCCCGTCGCATGAATTCCCATGGCCTGAACAATGGACATCAATGCAAAGAAATTAAAGATAATCATCCACCGAACCAGCCAAACCGTATAAGGCGGAACATTTTTCAGCCACAAATCAAGCACATAATGGGCTTCCATGAAGACGGGCACCGACACCATCAAAAGCAACAGATAGAGATACTTTGAGGACATGTAAATCAAAGAAGACATCCTGTCGTTATCCCCCACCGCATAGCTCTTGACAATCTGCGGCCTCACGGCAACTGTCACGCCAGTGGTAAACTGCATCACGATGGTCTGTACTGTAAAGGCAATGGAAACCGCCGCATTGGCGACAAGTCCAAAGAACATATTCACCAGTATATTCACACCTTGGTTTCTCGCTATGTTGCTGGCGTTGCCATAGAGATCCCATCCCGAAAAACTGAGCATCGGCTTCAAGATATCCGGCTTCCACACGAAGTGAAGATGCGACTCCTTGTAATGTCGTATGCAATAAATCCGGTAAAGACTGATCATGAGGACATTGACAGCCAGCAAAAGTATGGAATACAATATCAGCTTATCATAATTGATGATGACGAGCACATACAGGATCAGCAATTTCAATGTCACGTTGAGGATATCGAGATAGGCGTAAACACCCATCTTCTCATGTGCAATAATCGTCGCATTGTAGGGGACCTGGGTAATGCCGAGCATGGTGCTGAGAATCATCACTTGATACACCCAACGGGCAGCGACCATTCGGTGTTCAGGAATGACCAACTTGTTCTCCAGGAACCAGAGACCTATGGTTTCGGCCAATACAAAGACAATCAATGCGATAGCCACATGAATAATCATGGCACTCGTGAATGTTTCACTGAGCCGTTTCTTGTCATTTCTTCCCAACTCATAGGTCAAGAAACGGCTAGTGGCACCACTCATGGATGTTGTCAGGAAACCCATCATGGCTATGATGCCTCCCACAACACTCTTGATACCATAGTCCTCAGCTCCAAGGACATTCAGTACGACACGTGAAGTGTAGAACCCCACAGCCATAGAAATAAACATCCTGAAATACAACAGGATGGCATTCTTAGCTATGCGGCGGTTACTGGCAATAGGTGCCTCACCCAGTTCCTCATCGGGCTGATTACCGCTTTCTGCCAGTGCTTGCTCTATCTCGGTCAATTCAGACGGTTGATTGGTGCCGTTCTCGTTTTCTTGCATTGATGAACCATGAATTGGACTCTCGCAACAAAGGTAGCTACAGTCAATGACATTACAAAATATTTTGTCAACATTTTGCCGCCCCTCCCTGCCCGATAAACCCGCGAGAAGGGCAAAATAAAGCCGATGCCTTGAAACGGCACCGGCTTCATTTTTAGCCAAATCGCGACTTATTCCTTTAGGGAATTACCTTGCCGCATTATTGATTGAGCAGCGACTCGATGAGTGCAGTCACGTCATCGATATTCACTTCGCCGTTGTCATCGATGTCGGCGTTACCGGTTACTTCTGCGCCATTGAGCAGGAAGTCAACCAGACTGGTTACGTCGTCGATATTCACCTGTCCGTTGCCGTCCACATCACCAGGAATGAAGGCATCCAGGAGGGTTACCTCCTTCATCAGGCTCCAGTGGCTCTCGGTGCCGTCAATATAGTGGGACATTACGCGATACAGGTAGGGGATGCCAGGTGTGAGGCCCTCTACAGTGTAGAACTTGTCGGGATAGATACCCTCGATCAGGCGGAACTCAGCATCGCCGGTTTCATTGGCGCCTCTCAGTGCGAAGGGCTCGGGATCGGTGATTTCGCCACCATAGATCTTGATGCTCTGGATTTCGGGATAATAGCCCGTGGTAAAGGTAACATTGGGATGGTTACCCACCTGCAGCACAACGAGATAGGTATCTACTTCCTTAGCGAGCGTCAGGGTCTGGCTCTCCAGATCGGTTGAGACGGTCAACGTGGTGTTAGTGTTGCCCTTGGTATAGTTCTTGGCCTTGATAATCACGCTCACGATGCTGTAGCCCATCAAGTCACAATTCGGCGAGATGACACAGCCACGGGGTGCCGAGATAAAGCCACCATCCAGATAGAACTTGTTACCCGTGAAGGTCCAACCCTCGGGCAGGTAGTTCTGGACATCGCTGGCATGGTTGGCGTCATCCTGGGGCACATTGCTCCAGTCAGCCTCGGCGAGCAGCACCACGTCGGGCTTAGCCCTCACTTCAAGAGTGTAGCTAACCACATTCTCGGCAGGTGTGGCATCCGTCCAGTCTGCACGGAAGGATGTCGCAGTCACCGACGACTCATCAGGAGCCGACATGACGGGACGGTACAGCTCATAGACCGAAGTACCCGTCAAGGTCACCTCAAAGGGCTCAACACCAGTCGTGCTCACAATGACTTTTGCCGTATAGGTACCCTCCGTCTGGGGTGCATAGGTAATGGTGATGGGCTCGCTCACCTTGGCATCTGCATCGGGAGCGACATTCGTCTTGTCGATGCTGAACACACCAGTCTCATCGACAAGCGTCAGGGTCACGTTACCCTCCAGGTTGCGGCCAGTCACTTTAAATGTCGAGGTTGCCGTCTGGTTCTTGAAGCACTCCATCGACAAATTGCTGGCGTCAGCTTTCAAGCGCGGGCTCTGGATGGGCGGCTGGATGCCGATCACCATCTGCTGGTACTGGTTGAAGGTCGAACCTGCTCCTGTGAAGGAGTTGAGGGCATAGTAGTTGTTAGAGTCGCCACTCCAGCCGAAGTTGATGTGGTACTTGTTGGTGCTGGCATCATAGCCATCGATGTTGAAGGCATGGCCACCGCCAAAGAAGCCACCGGCGATACCGCAGAATACGATGGGTCTTCCCTCATCCAGCTCTTCCTGCATGATAGCGGCCCACTCCTCGTTGGTGTACAGCGTCTGGCCACCCTCGTATGCGCTCGTCTTCTTGACCACGCGAACGGTCTCCTCGTCATAGCCGAAGAGCTTGAAGGCGTTGGCAATCAGGATCACACTGTCGGCATCTACGCCGCTGCCGCCAGCAGAAGTCGTGCCATACTCCATGTGCTCGGCCTGACCCACGTAGCGCATCAGCGTGGCAACAGCATTGGCTTGGGTTGTGTTATAACCGCTTGTATATTTATCGAGCATGTTGTCCCAATCAAAGGTGACAGGGGGCAGCGCAGCCACGTTCACGTAGGTCGATGACCAATAACCAGTGCTCAGGTTGCACCTGTAGCCGGGAACGGTCGGAGTTTCATAATCGGGATATTTCCAGTAGTGGAACACCATTGCAGCCGACGTGGCGGGGCAGCCAGTCAGGCACTGTTGGTTATTGATGACGCACTGATTCCAGTAGGGAGCCTCCTGGTCCCACAGCGCGGTCAGCAGCGGTGCAACGCTGGCGATGCGGTTCGGGGCCATCAGCGAGGGGGCATAGGCCTGCAGCTCTTCATGAGCCTGCAAATATTCGATCTGCTCCTTCAACATGCCCAGCAACATCTTCATGTTGCAAGGGATGTTGTTATAGTCCATGGGATAGTCACCATAGCCCAGGATTTCCTCGGCACGGTCATCGCCCGAAACGACAACATAGCCATTGGGCGTGTTAAAGATGTAGAACGCGGCGCGATCCATCATCTGGGAATTCATCTCGGCGTGAACAAGCTTCAAGTCTCCACTGATGGGAGCACGCAGCTTGCCGTCATACATTCGCTCGTGAACGAAACGTTGTGCCTTGGCCTGGGCTGTTGCCAGATTAACGGGCGCAGCCGACAGTTGAATTGCCGCAAATAACACTGCGGCTAACAGTAAGATTCTCTTCATGTAATTAATGATTATAATGGTTAGTACGCTAATAAATGTCTCATTCTCAATAGTTTAATATCAAGGCTCACGCCCGTCATATATACTCTACTATCAAAAAACGCTTGCAAAATTAAACTAAAAACCGAAGAAAAACAATAATTTCAACGAAAAACGCTCCGAAAAAATTGAATAGTTTAATCAAAAATCAGAGCCCGCTATTTGATAGCGAGCCCTGATTTTATTGACGTTAGGTCTTTTAGGGTGTGGAAGCCCCTAATGCCTAACACCTAAAGCCTAATGCCTATCAACGCATCACCTTGGTGGCCGTGGTCGTGCCATCGCTGTAGCGTGTCACGACGATGTTCACGCCGTCGAACGGCTTGTCACTCTGCATACCCTGGACGTTGACATACTTCACGTCAACCACCTGACGGACACCCGTCAGCTCCATCACAGCGGTTGCGATGCTGCCAGTTCCAGCTTCACCTTCGCCGTCACTCATGCCATAGCCATCAGCAGGAGCATTGCCATCACGGTTACCACGCAGGCCGCTTGGCGTCTCATCCACCTTGTAGTAGTAGGCGCGGACAGCAACAACGATACCTGTTTGCTGCCTGTCGCTCAAGTCGCTGGGAGCGGCAAAGGCATTCATTAATTTATCCTCTTCATCACCCCACGGATCAGGATCAGGAATGTAGGAGGAGTCGTGCTCATCATGATTGTAGTCAATACCGATAACAAATGGACCGCTTTCAAGACCATCAAAGTCACGGAATTCACCCAGCAGCTTGGGATAGTTCAATAGATCGGTTCCCACGATGTGACCAGTGGGGTGATCCTCATCAACTACACGGGCGAAATCATAATAAGGAACACCTATCGTGCTCGGGAGCAGCCAAGAGCGCAGCATATAAGGCACGCGATTCTCATTGAACGCAACATCCTCGACAGTGACAACGAGCGTATAAACGCAGTAATCCACTTCTTGGCCATTCACCGTCTGTTTCCAGTGACCACCAGGACGAAGGTCGCTCTTGTGACCAGTAATCGTAATATGGGACACATCAATGAAATCTGTCTCGGCCTGAACCTGGGGCGCACCATAGGTGTTGCCCTGAGTCACGATACCATTGGCATAGGTCACAGGAACGTAATAGATGACACTACTTGCATCGACGCCTGCATCGGTCATCGGTATCCACATCTCGGTGGCGTCGTTAGGGATGGTGAACGTCTCGTTGTTATAGGCATATACCTTGGGGTTGCTTGCATCCTGGGTGGCAGTAGCTATAGATGACCAGTTGCCGCTGCCCACCTTGTGACGAAGATCATAGCTGGTAACGGGCTCTTCGTCCTTGACCAGCACTTCAACATTGACATTGCCGTTTCCATAGCTGAGAGTCCTGTTTATGTCACCATCCACATCATTCTTCGAGAAGATGTAGGTGCCGTCGGCCTTCGCCTCGCTCTTGTAAACGGGAATCTCAACGGTGTTACTGGTCAGCCTGTTGGCATAGAAACCCGAACCGGTCACGGTGACGGTGACAACAATGTCATTGTCATTGGGCACGGGGATGGTTACGGTGAAGGTGCCGCTGTAGCTTTGCTCGGCGGTAGGCTCAAAGGTCACGGTCAGGTCGAGCGTGCTATTGGGTGCCAATGCGCTGCTGGTAGTGGGGCTGACACTGATACCCTGGGGCAGGTTGGTGACATCAATCGTGGGCGTAAAGGACTGGTTACCCGTATTGGTAACGGTCACGGTAGCCGTGTAAGAACCGCCAATGTTCTTGGTGCCGAAATCAACATTGCTGGGGCTAACGGTACCGTTGGTAAACGGCTCAAATGTCGGAATAACTGCCGGCACTTGTGCCGATTCGCCTTCATTATAAACTGCACTGACAGCGCACTGGTGCGTACCTGAACTCAAATTATTGAAGGTAAAGCTACGGGGATCACTGCTGCTCACGTTACCTACCAATGTGCCATCCAGATAAACGTTGTAGGATATCGGATAATTACCAGCTGCATATTCTAAGGTGATGTCGTCAATCAACAGAATGAACTGATCGCTTACGTTATAGTGACGGATAGCGAAATAGCCTTGACCAGCATACTGACTCAGGTCAATGGTGTGCTTCGTCATAGTGCCAGTCGTCGTGATATCTCCATAAATCTTAGTGAAGCTTGAAACATCACTATAAGGACCTTGGCAAACATAAACTGCGAATTTCTCAGGGTAGGTAGCCTGGTGTGCTGCATAGAATGTCAATGTGCCACCCAGAGTAACCTCAGGAGAAATCATCCAGTTGTCGGGACTGAGTGCTGCTCCAGCATTATTGCTATAGCTCTCGGAGTATGCGACACCACTACCTGTGTTTACGGTATAATTGCCAGAACCAGTATTATAGTGCCAACCCCAGTTGTAGCCGTCGCCATCAGAGTCGATAGTTGTAAAATCAGCTAAGTCGCTCTGTTCCTCAAAGTCCCAAGTAAGTGTTGCCGGAGTGGTTGCGATGATGGGGAGGTCCCATGTCACGGTTGCGGTTTGATTCTCACCAGCTGTGGCCACTACATTTTCGGGAGGAGGCAGAGTGATGACCGACGTTGATGCCGTGGCGCTGTTGTTGGAAGCGTCAGCATCACCCGTGCAATTTACGTTAGCGGTAAAGTTTACGGTCGTGCCTCCTTGAGCTGCAGTGGTGGTGTAGGTGGTCGTGAAGGTCGTGTTTGCGCCAGCGGCCAGTGACCCGCCAGTCTGGGTGTCGATGACGTTGTTGTTGCCATCCCTAAAGGTCACCGTGTAGCCCGACTCGGCATTGGTACCGTTATTGGTAACAGTGGCAGTCAATGTGACAGAATTACCTGCACCAACCGAAGCAGGTGCACTCAAGGCAATACTCAAGTCGTGAGCAGGCTTTGCTTCATATGTAAAAGTCACCTGCGGCAGGAATCGCAGACGAGAAGGAGTGCTGAATGAACCATTTTCTGACGACTTATATTGGTAAATAGAAGTATAACCACTTTGGCTAACACCATAAAAAGCAAATGTTTGATTTTGATAACCAGAACCATTTGTGGTTTTATTGAATTCTATGACAAGATTCCCGCCATTATATTCATAGGGGCTATCTAATGTTATTGTCAATTGGCTTCCTGAAATAACGGTAGAATTCATCGCAAATGTTGCCTTCTTTGTGAGGCCTGTAATCAGTGCTGATGAACTAAAAGTTGTTGAAGATGTTGTACCAAGTGATACTTCAATCACACCACCACTAACGCTAGATATATTACCATTAGCATAAAAAGTCAAGGCAGTGATTTTGTTTCCCTGCATTTGAGTCAATGAGCTAGAGGGATAAATCATCTGTTGTTTCTGCCAGTAGTCATCAAAGCGATATAACCACATAGGTATATATTGGCTTGTATTAGTACCTTGACACACTTGGAGTGTTGCTGCATCAAGGCTATTTCCAAAGGCTATTATGGCGATAAAGCCGAGCAACAGCGTATAGCGTAATTTGTTAACTATCTTTTTCATATCGATTATTTGTTTAGTCGTTAATAAGCTTGATGTCGCGTACGCCCTTTGAATTGCTAATGCCTAAAGCTTTGCCAGGCTTCAAGCTCTTTTCAAGAGACTTGACGCCGAGACTCTGGCTATTAAACTTGGCTCCACTACCGCTGCTGATGACAACCTGTGTGAAGTCGGGAGAGTAATTCGCGGATGCGGCGGCCTTGAACTCGATAGTGCCATTGGCAGTAACGGGTACGGTCCAGGTATAGGTCTCGCCGGCGGTGAAGGTGTGGGATACGCCGTTTACCAGCAAATCACCTGCACCATCAGTGCCGGTGCTTGTGGTCACGGTAACACTCACGCTGTTGCCCATAAAGTCATCAGGCAGCACATACATGATTGTACCATAGGAATTAATATAGCAGCATTTGCCTGCATTGGGTGTATAAACCGCTGCTCCCAAGAAGTCCCATTCGCCAGGGCCTGTAAATGCGGCTGTGGCGGGATTGGATGAAGCGGCTGCAGTGAAGTCGGCGGTAGCCGTGAAGTCCGAACCTGTTCCTGAAGCCGGCAAGGTGATGTTTGCGTCAAGCTCAGCCTTATAGGAATAAGAATCAGGATAGTTGTTAGTTGCGGTGCTCACGCTGAAAATATCATTCAAATTACCCAGGCCATACAGGTTGATGATGTCATTGGGGGTACAGGTCATGGCATTGCCCAGAGAGGTCTCGCTGCCCCAAGCGCTGCCGTCCCAGCTGCTCACTGTAGGAGTGATTTGCAGGTCGGGAACAATCGTTGAGGGGTAAGACAATGCACCGATAAGCTGAATGTCAGGTGAGTCATCAAGAGCTGTTTGGGCACTATTGACTCCCCAAAATCCTACAACATCTCCAGTGCTCAAACCACCTACTACAAAGGCAGATGTGCCACCTGCAGTCGCTGTTGCGGCAGGAGTCCAAGACGTATTGCCATTAACATTGTAAGCGAAAAGACCGCCGCGGGCGTTGGAGCCCACATAGATGACAAATTCTATAGACGCATTGCTGTAGCCGTCGGGAACTGTGAAGGTCAAGCCTTCAGCATCCGTTACATAGGCATATCCGCTGGTCTGCCAAATCAGATTGCTGCCGTCGGTGCCCCAGCAAGTACCGGCAAGAGCACTGGCCGAGATAGCTGTGTTGCTCGACGGAGTATTGCTGCCATCACCATAAAAATCTATCATGTCGATGACTTCTGACTCCTGTTCGATTACCTCGGTGTTGAGGTTGACGCGTAAGCATTCAACGTCACCGCCTGTGTTGTCGAGGCGGTGGATGGTGATAATGTTATCACCTTCGTTGAGCATGCCGGCAGTGAGTTTGTAGTCACTGGTCGGTTGGCTGAGGCGCAACGTGTTGGTGTAGGTGTTCGTCCCTGCCACAGGATCATACACGCTCTGGTAGTCAGCTACCGAAAGCGTCAACCGCTCTGCAAGGTTTTGCGTTGGCTGCTGTTGCGCCATAGCGTTAGTCCAGCCCACTGCTATAAGAAGGCCGAACATGATAATCGTTAGTTTGTTTCTCATCTTTCTATTCAGAATTAAATTAATATAATCTGTTTAACACTCGAATATTAGTTAAGTCGTTGGTATACAATACATTTTATCATCCATCCATGCTTATGGGTCTTACATCGATGATACTAAAACATCCTGATACTACCCATTAACTTGAATTTGGCTATTGTACTATTCATGCGCCAAAGATAACCACTAATTCTATTCCAACAACGTTTTCAATATACAAAAGATGTGTTATTCATGACAAAATAACCGATTTCCATAAGAAAACACGTATATCTCTATCCTAAGCAGGCATCTCCACTCTTTTTGTCAAACAACATTTACAACATTGAACAACATCAACAACAATCTTCTATTTACTTTAGAGCGGATGCCAAGCTGACAGCTAATAGCTACGTTAATTGCATTTCTTGTTTATTCTATTAATTGTTGTTTGGGTCGTTTTTAAACTAAAAAAATCAGAGCCCGCTATTTGATAGCGAGCCCTGATTTTATTGGCGTCAGGTCTATAGAGTGTGGAAGTCCCTAATGCCTAACACCTAAAGCCTAATGCCTATCAACGCACCACCTTGGTGGTCAAGGTTGAGCCGTCGCTGTAGCGGGTCACGACGATGTTGATGCCATCGAAGGGCTTGTCGCTCTGCATACCCTGAACGTTGTAGAAGATCTGCTCTACCACCACGGCATCGGGTGACAGCTCTACAATAGCGGTAAATGGATCATCGGGATCACCCTCAACCTCAGCAACATAGCCTACATGGTCATCAGCTTCGGCGCGAGAACCGTCCACAGGCTCCTGATATCCCTTCACAACGTAGTAGAAGCGAACCAGGAACGTGGGCTCGATATTGTTGAGGCCACCGAAGTAGATGTTCTTGGTCATATCGTTATAGTCTATGACAATGTCATAAGACAGGTCATCAGCACCATGGCAATACTTGGTGTCAAGGAGCCTGGGACTGGTGCGGTCGGCATCAGGATCGTTCACTGCTTCACCGGTCTTGGGATCCTGCGTAAAGTTGCGCAGACCGTCGCAGATAACCCAGAGGCGGAACATATAAGGCTCATACTCGATGTTGCCCACGGGCAGGATACCAGTGGCATGGATGCTCCTGACTGCAAACTGGCTACAAGCCTGATTGTTCTCGTCATACCAGTTCACATAGGGATTCCATTGGACTTGTCCATTGACAATCTTGGCCATGCGTTCAAATTCCGGCTTATCCATGGTCACGCTACCGGCACGCACCTCCCACAACGGAGCGCCGTAGCTGTTGTGCAGCGAGTCGCTGGTGTAGTAGTGACGGTCGATACCCTTGGTCCAAACGATGGGCGCATAGGAGAGGTAGTCGGTCGAAGCTTCGGCAGTGACAGTGCGGTAATCGACGAAGTCATACTTACCGGACTCATAAGTCTTTTTCAGATAGGGATTCTCAATCTCGTTGTTATACTTTTCCTGCATCTCCTGGTAGTCACCGGCCTCACGACGCTGCAGCACGCTCAGGTAGGATGTGTAATCGTCAGCCTTGCTGGGCACGCCGTTCTTCACACTGTTGATGGTGTAGAAGTAGGGTGCACTGGCGGGCGACAGGTTCATATCAACCTCGGCGGTCAGCATATTGGGAGCCAGGAAGTTGGTGGGATCGGTGTCGCCCTTCATCTGGGCCTTATAGTAATAACCCTGGATATCGGCACCGGTGTGCTGAACGGGCACGCGTGCAGGACTACTGGTAATCGTGTCGCGTGCAGCCAGTTGCAGGAAGTAGGTGTAGCGGTAGGGGTGGTCGTTGGTATCGGGAATCTTCTCGGCGAACTGATCCACGATGGGCAGCGTACCCATGCGTACCATACCGTGTACCGTGGGAGCAATACCGGTGCTGTAGCTGGCAGTCAGGTTAACGGTAACGCTCACCTCGCCGCTGCTGATGGTCAGCGTGCCTTGTGCATTGGGATTGGTGCCGATATAGGTCACTGTAATGGTCGTGCCGCCATTGACAGCGTCGGCGGTCAGGGTCGTGGGTGATACACGGAAGCCCGTGCCACTCACGCTGACGGTCAAGTTCTCGGTCAAGTTGGCACCGCTGACGGTGATATCCTTCTTCGCACCCAGGCCGCTGTTGGTGCCCACGTTGACGGTAGTGCCGTTCTCGGGAGCTGTCAGCACGGGAACAGCAGGTGTAGCAGTGAAAGTAGCGGGTTCTAATTCCGATTCTGCGCCATCAGGATAAACGGCGCTGACTGCGCACTGGTGCTCACCTGTACTTACATTACTAAATGTGTAAGTAAAAGTGTTGCTATCCACGTTAACTACAAACTGGCCATCCAGATAAACGTTATAGTATTCCGGATTAACAGGAGCAGCTTTATAAGTAATGTCGTCAATCCTCAAACCGAAGACGTTGTTAGACGTATGCTGAATAGCGAAGTACTTAGCGCCGGCTGGCAGCGATATTGTTCGCAGTTGCCAATCTGTATGGTCAACGCTGTAATTACCAATTCTTTGCGTGAAACTTGAAGGATTGTTATCGGTTGTTGAAACCCACACTGTAAATTTCTCTTCGCCCCAATCCGTAGTAAACTCACTATCGTAGAAAGTGATGGTTTGTGCATTGCCACTCAGCTCGGGCGAAATCAGCCAGTGGTTGGAAGCGCCATAGGACGAAAGCGGGCAAACCGTTTCCAGATACTGGTCACCACTATGAGCAGTCGAGCTTGACCCCATCAATGTGGGGTTGAATACAAACCAAGCGTGCGGCTCGCCTTCGTTAGGGAAGTCTTCATCTGTCGATCCATAAACTGGTGCACCAGTTGGATCATAGAGGCCCCAGTCACCAAAAGCACCCGTATGCACAGTGGAAGTGATACCACCAGTCGAGAATGGCGGGAAGACGTAGGCATATTCAAAGTCCTCAGTAACACTTTCAGGTGCAATGGCAGGTGCATTCCATCTCATGGTTCCGCTTTGCTCACCACCTGTCGCCTGCACATTTACGGGGGGCAGCAAGGCAGTAGTAGTTAACAATGTGGAGGTCGTAGTTGTATTGTTGACTGGGTTGTCGTCATCATCACAAGTTAAAGTGGCACCGAAGTTTACCGTTTGCCCTTCATCACTGGCGTTGGAGGTATATTCAACCGGGAAAGTGGTGACGTCCCCAGCAGCCAATGGCGTGTTAAACATTCTGGTCTCAATAGAGGTGCCGTTGGCGGTAAAGTTTATAGAATAGCCCGTCTCAGCAGATGCGCCAGGATTGTAAACAGTAGCCACCATGGTGACGGTACCGCCTGCATTACTTGTATGAGGAGCACTCAAGTAAACTGCTAAATCGTGCATACGCTTGATGGCAAAGTTAGAGACATACAGATAGTACTGGTTTTTAGCCGAGGTAGCATGAATACCAAAGTAGTAGTAACCTGATGTACTTACAGTCACACCATCGTTAGCGAGGGTGGAGTAAGAAGTATTTGTCAACTCTCGTTCAGCAATGACAGTCGTTCCATTACTTAGAGCACTTGCTGTATGACCAGATGCCAATTTCACCTCCATTTTTTCGGGATAATTAGAACTATAAACCCTGGCATCAATGGAGAACTTATAGATCTTTCCTGCTTCGAGATAAACAGGTGGTGTAACGAGCCAGTCGTCGGCAGCATAGCTTGAGCTATAGCTATAACGTGCACTATAGCGGTCTGAATCATCATATTGTGCCCATGTATTACCATCACCTCTGACATCAATGACTTCCCAGAAGTCGTCAAAGTATTCAAAATAGTCAGTGTATGGGGGTGTTATCGGCGTGGTGGAAGCCCTTAATGAGCCTGAACCCCTGTTGCCGACAAACTTCTCGGTGGGCGCTTTATGTTGAGACGTCCTTTCTATCTGATCAACTTTCGTTTGCGCATTAAGCGACATCGAGAGCAGCGTCATGGCTGCCAGAATCATATATATCTTTTTCATCGCTTATATCGTGTTTAGTTGTTATTAGTAGCTTTGTTCAAAGTGACATTGTTGCTGTTAGCATTGTCCTGTGCCTTAGCATCAACATTCCTTCCCGCACGGGGCCTTGGGCTCGAGGAGCTTCTGGGGGCCTTGCTGCCCTTGGTAACGGTCCAGGTGTAGTCCTTAGCGTTCTCCTCGCCGTTCAAGATGGTCTTGCCGGAACCGTTCACCTTGATCTTGGCGGTCTTACCGGCGTCACCATAGGCGTTGATGGTCACCGTAGCGGTGGTGTAGGTACCAATCGTGCTGGCGGGAATCAGGATGTAGCCGTTACCCTCGAGGTAGTAAGCATCACCTAGCTTAATCCACTGCGAGCCGGCGGAAACGCTCCATCCGGTGGGCAGGTTGTTGCTTGACGCGGTCCAGGTCCTGTTGTAGCTGGGGCTGCCGTTGGTCGTCACCGTGATGCTCAGGAAGTTCACATCGTAGCCGTTGGGCTGGATGATGATGTCGCCATCGGCCTCAACCGTCAAGATGCCCGTGGTGGGGATATTCATGGCAGCCAGCTGATACTTGGCGGCCTCGATATCTTGGGTGGGATTACCGTTCTCATCTACATAATTGATGGTGTATCTCACCGTACCGTTGGACAAGTTCTCAAAGACGATCTGAGCAACTTGCGTCGTAATGGTGCTGTCGCGGTTCTCATAGCGCATGAGGTTGAATACATTGTATCCCCGGTAGATGCTGTCGGTGGTTAGACCGTTGGCGTCGTTCTCATTGTTGACGTTCAAGAAGTTGCGGTACCAGTTCTGCATGTTGGGCACGTCAAAGTCGCTCTCGTAGTGGTCGAGTGACAGAGCCAGGAAGTCTTTCAGACCCGGGATGACAATGGGATCCTGGTTACTCCATGCGATGAACGAGGGATGGTCACTGTCGATGGGCCAGCCCTTGATGATGTAGGTGTGGGTCTGGCTGTAATCGGTCTGCGGCCACAGCTTGCCGTTGAAGTCGTAGTGCGTCTCGTTAGTAACGATGTCGATGCTATCCAGATACTCATTACCCAGGGTATCGGTCTTCACCTCATAGATGACGTACTTTTGAGGCACGTCACCACCCGACATCTCATTCAGCGACGAGGTCCAGTCGAGGGTCACCGTGTAGTTGGTGTTGCCGGGATTCGCATAGTCCGCACAGGGGAATGCCTCAGCATCCAGCGTCAGCAGATAGAGGCCTACCCTGGGTGGGAACTTGGGATTGTAGTTGGCATAGTCGACGGCAAAGTAAGCTGCAGTGTTAAAGGCAACCCCGGTCTTGCCGGTGGCATTGGCTCGCATATAGGGGTTCATGTCACGGCCATCAACAGTCTCAGTCCAGG
Organism: uncultured Prevotellaceae bacterium; assembly: GCA_947306175.1. Taxonomy (GTDB): domain Bacteria; phylum Bacteroidota; class Bacteroidia; order Bacteroidales; family Muribaculaceae; genus Sodaliphilus. Next base: position 19,795 of record CAMZFV010000026.1, on the reverse strand, counting down.
CGGCAGAGCCATCGGTGTATGTTGCAACCGTATCGATCGTCGACCAGAACTTCAATCGGTTGTCGGGGATAAAGAAGTTCATACCCGACATAGCATATTGCTGGGTTCCCTTGTTGCCCGACATCGAGAACTGGTGACCGTTCTGGATTACCGATGCACAGTCATGCACAATGTCATAGACGGCACCGTCCATCATCTCGATGTAGAAGTCGGTGATCTCATCGCCTTCGTCGCCTGTAGTGGGGCTGAACTGCTCATACATGAACTTGAAGGGTACCTCCTCGCAGGCGTAGCTGGGCCAGCCGGCAGAGGTGTTACCAATAGAGGTCAGCACGCCGCTCGATTTCTTGCGGGCGCGGCCCTTGCCCAGGAAGAAGAACTTGTTGTAGGTACCGTCGCAGTTGAATACCGTGCCGACACTGTCGCCGGCACCGATGCGCAGACCGTCGGTCAACAGCTTCACGCTCTTGATGTTCCTGGAGATGTAGTTGATGACAGAGTCCTTAGTGGTGTATTGACATGCACCGTGGTAGAAATTCAAGTCCTCCTTGAGAGGCTTGGCGTTATTCTTTACCGAAACCACCAGTGCGGTGTAACCCTCATGCTCGGGCCTGTAGGTGTTGTTGGGAACTACAGTCGGGAAGTTGATGGTGCAGGTATAAGTACTGGTGACAGTTGTCCAACTGATTGTTCCAGTAGAAGTATTGAGCGGCCTGTCGCAAATATAGAAATAACCATCACCTGTTACTGATACGGTTATCTGATTGTGACCGGCAAACTTCTCGGCAGGAATGCGGATGGTGCCGCCACCGCTCATGTAGTAATAATAACTATTATAACGGCTTAACGTTTGACTTCCATAACCGCCGTTCAAGTTTGTGCCATTGGAACTTGCACTCCATCTGTAAAGTGTCGTGTTACCATCCTTAATAGTGATATCGTTTATAAGAGTATAGTCGGTATTGTAACCCGTGTCACGTGTGCGGATCAACACATCGGTCGGCGTGGTCGTAGCTGTGCTCGTTGTAATATAGTCGATGTCCCAAGTGCCTGTGCCAGACGAGGAACCAAAACGTCCGCCTTCACCATTGACGTAAACATAAGTATAACCATCATCGTAACTGTAATTGTAATGGTAACCAGTGACTTTTACCTGAACACTGCTGTAGCCTGCAAGCAGGTCGCCGTTAAAAGTAAGTCTGTTGGTGGAGCTTGAAGTATAAAAGTAACCATTCCAGGTAGACCAAGTACCCGATATTGTCCATCCGTTGGGCGATGAGTTGATATTACTGGTGGTCAAGGTCGAGATGGTGGTTCCATCAGCAATAATCTGAATTGACGAAACGCAGGCATCATCTAGCTCGTCGGAATAAGTTGCAGCAAGATAGATGACAATGTCATCATAGGTAGTTGTTGATGACGAGCTGTTTGTCCCGTAGGGGATGTTCCAGCCACCCTCGATACCACCGTAGTAGGTGGGATCCTCGCGCACACCCGTGCTGGTGTAGGCACTGTAGTAAGGGCCAGGGAGGCGCTTGTCCATATAGACCGCCCTCAACAGGTCATAAATCTGGTAAGCATCGGTCACTTCGGGAGCGTAATACTTGCCAGTCTTGGCATTGAGCTCCACATAGTTTGTAGAGACGGAGTCAGTCGCTCCTTGCGGGAGCCACTTGTACTGCCAAGTCTTCATGTCATCTGCCGTCAAGACATAGGCCTGGGCAGATGCCGTACTTGACCATCCCACTGCTAAGAGCAGGACAGCCATCAAAAATGTTAGTTTCTTTTTCATATTCAATAAAAAATTAAAAATAAGTAGTTTCAATATATAGTTGTTATTTGAAGGCTGTAAAAAGGTTTGATTTCCAATAGATTGCTCACAATTGCAGTCTTCTTTCCTTCGGCAACAGCTGTGCCGAGGCTGTGTTGGTCCAGCCTACTGCTAAGAGCAGGCCAAACAAGATAATTGTTAGTTTGTTTCTCATCTTTTTTTGGATTTAAAAAAAATAATAGGTTTATAGTCTATATCTCATTGTTTATCATTGGTTTGTTCGCCAGAGCATCATCTTATCCAGCAAAAAAGTGTATGAAAATGGGGGCAAGGCTAATCACCACATCACTTCCTCCAATTTGCATCATATACCTTTCTCTAGCTAATGTACTCTATGCAAACGGCAAAGATAACTACATTTTTTATTCCAACAAGCATTTTCAGTTAAAAAAATTCACTATTTACAATAAATTAACAACCACCCAGCCGATAACACCCTTTATACCAGACACATTCAGACAACTCAGACAACTTTATAAAACAAATGGGGACAACCATTGATATAGTTGTCCCAACTTGTCTATTCATGTTGTCACTGTTGTCTGAAAAAGGAGCGCGTCAGCCCATTTAGTATAATTCGTGTAATTCGTAGTTTATAATCAACTGCGCGTCAGCCCTCAGAAATATCAGATAATTCAGTTGTTTCTAAAAAAGGTTGTTTGACAAAATGCTGGGCGGTGCCAAAAGTATAGTCGCTGTAGGAGAAGGCGTTGAGGACAAAATAGCCGTTGCCACGGCCGTTCCAGCCCCAGTTGATGTGGTAAGTGCCATCGGTGGCGTCATAGCCATCGACATTGAAGGCGTGGCCAGCACCCGTCGTGTTGTCGTAGGCACAATAGACGATGGGGCGCCCGGCAGTCAATTCGGTCTGGATGTAGTTGCCCCACTGCGTATCGCTGTAGTTCTCATAGCCCAGTTCATCGCTCTTGAAGAGCATCTGGGCGTTCTGGTCATACTCAAAGAACTTGACGGCGCGTTGGATGTCGTTGAGGTAGGCGCCGCTGCCGCTGATGGTATAGTCCATCTCCTCGACCTGACCGATGTAGCGCATCAGGTGGGCGACAGCCGTGGCCTGCTCGGGCGTGTAACTGCCCGTGTAGTCGTCAATCATATTGTCCCAATCAAAGACCGTGGGGGGCAGCTCGGGCAAGGTGACGCCATAGGAAGGCATCAGATAGGAGGGAACGGCGGGCGTCTGCTGCTTGGGGTACTTCCAGTAGTGGAAAACCATCGCCAGCGAGGTGGCGGGACAGCCCGTGTAGCAAGTGTCGGTACCAAAGGCGGGACACTCGATCCAGTAGGGGGCGTTCTGGCTCCAGTTGGCGCTGATGAGCGGTGTAACCGTCGTGCCGGCGCGCAGGGGCATGCGTGACGCTGAGGTTGTAACCTTCACGTCAGGGTGAGCCACAAGAAAGTCCATCTGGCGCTTGTAGCATTCGAGCCAGTAGCGCAAATTGGACGGTAGCTGCGACAGGTCGGTGATGGTGCCATCGCCGTAACCCAGAATGGGCTCGGCACGGTCATCGGCCGAAACAATCACAAAGGCATTGCCGCTATTGAAGACGTAATACAACGGCACATTAGCCGTGCCCTTTACGGTCTGGGACAAATTGAGGGCACCTGTGGCGGATGCCATATAGCGTCCCGTAGCCACTTGACGCTGGAGGAACTGCTGTGCGGTGGATTGGGCCGTCATCTCATCGACGGGAGCCGACCAGCAGATAGCAGCTGTCTGCATCATAACCACAAGAAAGAAGACTTTTTTCATGCCGTTTTTAATCATAATGAATGGTTGTTAATGGTTGCGGGCGCAAAGGTACAACAAAGTTCTTAGACTTTAGGTTTTAGGCTTTAGGTTTTAGGCATTAGCAAATGTGAAGATCTTATAAAACAAATAAGGACAACTCATTTTAAAAGTTGTCCCCATTTGTCTATTTATGTTGTCTATGTTGTCTGACAAAAAGTGCGCAGATGTCACCTAATGCCTAAGACCTAAAGCCTAATGCCTTAATTGCCAGTCAGCAGGAAGTCGATCAGGGAGGTCACGTCGCTGACATTGACTTGACTGTCGCCATTGAAGTCGGCTGCAATCATGTCGATCTCGCCGCCAGCCAGCAGGTAGTCAATCAAGAAGGTAACATCGGCAACATTTACCAGTTCGTCACCATTCACGTCACCAGGGATAGCTGCACTGGCGCCGAGGGTTACCTCCTCGGTATTACTCCAATTGCTCTCATTGTTGTCGGTGTACAGAGCCTTCACCTTGAAAGTGTAGGTGCTGTTCTCGTTCAGACCCGTCACAGTGTAGCTCTTCTCGGTGATGCCCGTGATCACGTAGTGGGAAGCATCGCCCGTTACCGTAGCACGCAAAGCGGGAGCGCTCATGTCACCAGCATAGATCTTGACATACTTGAGCTGGGGATAGTATCTATCGGCATAGAACTCAATCTGCTCACTATCGGTGCAATCCAAGACTGCAGTAAATTCAGCAAACTCACTGGAATTGGACAACTGGAAAGATTCTGAGTCGATGCTGGTCTTTACAGTGAGGTCCGAAGTAGTCCATCCGTAATAAGCCTTAGCACCGAAGACAACAGTCACCTTGTCAAAGCCCGAGAGGTCAAGGGTGTTGGTCCTGATGTAGCTGTCACCGGTGATTGAGATGCTACCACCTTCATTATAGATACTGTACGGACCTACCGTCCAGCCCTCAGGCAGATATGCATCGGCATATCCCGTCGAGGGAACATCGCTCCAGTCGGCCTCAGCAATCAAGCCACCAGCGCCCTTCTCCTTCACGTCGAGCGTATAGCTCACGACGTTCTCGGCAGCGGTCTGGTCGGTCCAGTCTGCACGGAACGAGGTGGCAGTGATAGCCTCCTCATTGGCGGGCAGCATCACGGGATCATAGACCACGAGCGGAGCAGCCGTAGCGGTACCATTCAGGGTAACAGTCACATCGGGAGCGTCTGCACTGCTCAGGGTGATGGTGGCAGTGTTGGTGCCGACAGCCTGGGGAGCATAGGTCACAGTGACGGTCGCATTATTGGCATCGGCAAGCGCAATCGTGTTAACGTCAACACTGAACACGCCATCGGCATCGGTCAGGGCTACAGTAATGTCACCCGTCAGGTTAGCACCAGTCACATCGAGCGTTGCAGTAGTGGTCGCACCAGCGTAGCACTCCATGTTAAGCGTCTCGGTCGAGGTATAGATGCGGGGATCGGTCGTGAGGCTGGGATCCTGCACGTCGGCAAACAGGATGGGATAGAAGTCATAGATCGTCATGCCACCGTCTGTGGAGAAGGCGTTGAGCGCATAGTAAGTGTTCTTGTCGGCACTCATACCGAAGTTCACATGATACATGTCGGTCTGGGCATCATAGCCATCCACATTGAAGGCATGGCCGCCGATGCCGGTAGAGTCGCTTGACATGTCAAAGGCGCAATAAATCAGGGGACGGCCAGCGATCAACTCGGACTGGATCAGCTCGCCCCAGCCCTGATCGGTGTAGTTGACCTCATCGGTTTCAAAATCAATCTTCTCGATGACGTGGGCATCACGATAGCCGAAGGTACGGAGAGCCTCCATAATCTGGGGACGATCGGCACCACTCTGCTCCAGACCATAGTCCATGGTCTCGGCCTGGCCCACATAGCGCATCAGCCAAGCGACAGCATCGGTTTGGGCTTGGGGAATTCGGTCGAGTTGACTGTCACTGGTGGGATAAGTATCCAGCATGTTGTCCCAGTCGAAGGTGTATTCGCCAAGGGCCTCAATCACATAACCCGAAGTAGGACAGGTATAGCCAGGCAGGGCAGGTGATGTCGTAGGATACTCCCAATATCTCATCACCTGAGCCAGAGCAACAGCAGCGCAGCCCACCTTGCAGTAGGGCCTAGAACCATAACCCTTCTTGGGCGTTTTCCAGTTGTAAGGTTTGTCCTGGTTCCATGCGGTGGTCAACAGCGGACCCACCGACACACCACGGTTGGCGGAACGTTTCTGCACCATCATGCCGGGATGGGCCTGCAGGTACTCCATCTGCTTCTGATAGATGTCCAGGAAGTACTGTACTGCCTCGGGCAGGTCGTTGATGCTCTCCAACTGGCCGTCACCGTAGGCGAGGATCTCGCGGGCACGGTCATCACCAGCAACGATGACATAGCCCTTGTCGGTGCTGACGATGTAGTAAGCAGCCTGGGTGGAGGCGCTGGACTTTGCCTCGTGGGTCCACTTAACGGTGGGCGCCGAGGTCATGAAACGACCCATGGCAGACTGGCTCATCAGGAAACGCTGTGCGCTCTGCTGAGCGGTAGCCAGGTCAACATTGGCTGCGGTGAGTTGCAACGAGGCAACCACCAGTGCAGCGAGTAGTAAAAATTTCTTCTTCATAAAAGAACTAAATTAATGATTATTAAACGTTAATTAAATGATATCTCAAACTTTCTCGCAATGTAGAGACGCAACATCTTGCGTCTCCCGAGCGCGGATGCACTCTAAACTCTAAACCCTAAACTCTAAACTTCAAGTAAATAAAGTGGTGAGCCACTTTATTTACTTGAACTCAGCAACATGTCGATGAGGGCAGTGACATCGACGACTGAAATTACACTATCACCATTGAGATCGGCATTGGTCATATTGATTTCACTTCCAGACAGCAGGTAATCAATCAAGGCGGTCACATCGGAAACATTCACTTGCTCGTCACCATTCACGTCACCAGGCATGACTACCGGCCCGTTGTCCACCAGAGTCACCGTCTCGATGTTGCTCCAAGCACTCTGAGTGCCGTTCACATAGTAAGCCTTGACACGATAGGTGAACGTGCCGCTCTCAGCCAAGCCTGTCACGGTGTAGAATTTGTTGGTGATATCAGTGATTGTGCGGCTGTTAGCGTCACCCGTCTCGGCAGGAAGGGTGAACAGCATCTTGGCATCATCACTCGTAGAACTATAAATATCAAGCTGCGTGATGACCACGCGCTTGCTGCTCACTGTTGTCGCAAAGGTCACCTTTTGGGCATCATCGGCCTCACACTCAAGAATAATGACATAAGGAGCGTCAGCGCTCACCGTGACACTTGCAACGCTATTACCACAAGAGATGTTAACCGGCACGTCGGTGTCGGTACTATAGGGTTTCATGGTTGCGACAACTGTCATCTTGCCGCCACTCTGAGTCATATCAAGGGCCGGTGTCGTGAGCGTACCCGTGTTGCCATTACCACCGAGGCGCAAGCCTCCTCGCGCTTCATAGACATTGCTGCCAGTCCATCCCTTATTGGTGCAGGAATTGTCGATCTTGCTGAGGGGACGGGAGCCATTTTCAGTGGCATAGGGGAAAGTCTCGGTAAAGACGTTCTCATACACGCCAGGCTCTGTGCCGTCGTCGGTGTTTACCTCAAGGGTGTAACTGGCTACGTTCTCGGCGGGCGTCTCGTCGGTCCAGTCGGCACGGAACGAGGTCAGCGTGATATAGTTCTCGTTGGCGGGCTGCATCACGGGGTCGTAGGCCTCGATGGGTGCAGGCGGCTCGATGCCCATCACCATCAGCTCACCCAGGTTGTAGCTGTAACCCTGGTTAGCAAAAGCACGCAGAGCAAAATAGCCGTTACCGGTGCCGCCCCAGCCCCAGTTGATGGAATACATGCCGTTGTTGGCATCGTAGCCATCCACATTGAAGGCATGGCCATAGAACGAGTTATAGGCACTACTGTAGCTGTAAGCGCAATAGACTACGGGGCGTCCTGCGGCCAGCTCGTCCTGGAGCATTACTCCCCAGTCAGTGTCGTTGATGTACATGGTTTCGCCATTGGTATCGAAGTTAAGCACAGCCTTGTACTCGACACGGGCATCTACATAGCCGAACAGGTGGCAAGCACGGAGGATGTCATCCTCCCAAGCCTCACTGCCCTCGTTGGTGTAGTCCATCTCCTCGGCCTGACCAATGTAGCGCATCAGCCATGCCACAGCATTACGCTGAGCATCAGTAGCACTGTAATTGTAAGTAGGCGTCATGTTGGCCCAGTCAAATGTGATGGGGGGTAATGCGGGAAGCTCAAACTTGCGGGTGCGGGTGGTGTAACCAGGAACCGATGGCGTGGGCAGCGTGGGATACTGCCACTTGTAGAACACCTGTGCCAGTGAGGTGCATGCGCAACCCGTCAAACCGCGGCGGTCACCGTCCATGGGACACTGGTTATAGTAGGGATAGCCTTGGTCCCACTTGGCTTCAAGCATAGGCTCAACACTCACGCCACGGTTAGCCCTTATCATTGGCGTCTTGACCACTTGGCCAGGATGGGCCTGCAGATCTTCGATCTGACCCTTGTAGAGACCTAGCCAAAACTTCATGTTTTCGGGCAGGTTACTCATGTCGAGTTTGCCCTCGCCGTATGCCAGAATGTGCTGTGCACGGTCATCACCAGCGACAATGACAAAGGCATTGTCGGCATTGAAGATATAGTACACTGGTTGAGTCATTCGGGCCGAATTCATCTCGGCGTGCAGTAATGTGACTTCGCTTGCGGACATCGCGTTGACACGCAAGGCGGCTTTGTTCTGCAGGAATTGCTGAGCCACTGCTTGGGCATCCTGCTGGTTCACTTGAGCAGCAAAGCCCTGAACTGCACCAAGCATCAGTGCGGCAAGAAGTAAGATTTTTCTCATAAACACAGGTATAGTAGTTAATATTGATGGTAATTCAGTTAATGATGACTGGTTCATTCCATGGAATGACATCAAGTTCATTTTCGACTGCGAATTAAACTAAAAAACTATAATTATACAAATATTTTCGGCTTTTTGTTAATTTTCAAGGCAAAAAAAATTTATAAGACAAAACAAACCGCCTCTTCGGCGGTCTGTCTATGATAGTAATAAATGTTGACTTTTGGGTTACAGCCTGAAGGCGATGGGCAGCACGACCCTGACGGGCACAGCATGGTCTCCCACCTTGCCTACGCTCCACTTGGGCATCTTGCCGATGACACGGATGGCCTCACGGTTAAGGCTCTCATCACCAGCGCCACGGATAACACGGATATCACTCACACGACCATCAGTGCCAACAATGAAACTGCACAGGACACGGCCCTGAATCTTATTCTTGTAAGCATGATAGGGATACTCACGGGTCTTATTGACGAAATTGATCAGGCCGCGCTCGCCACCGGGGAACTGGGGCTGAATGTCCACGTAGTCAAACTCATAGACTTCCATATAAGACTGCTTGGACGTAGGATTGACGGTGGTCACATGACGTACCTGTGCTGCCATAGGCAACACGGCCATCAACGTCAATAATACCGATAATCCTAAGCGTAATTGTGTGAGCATAGGCCTTTTATCTATCAATAGAGGTTATTTGAAGAGGAATTTTCCCCACTTTGTAGCCGCAAATATAGAGTTACGTATGCAAACAACAAAATGTTTTAATTTATTTTTGTAAACTACTGGTGTTGTTTCATTCTTTTTGACTAAAACGGGCAAATTTCAAAAAAAATGTAAATATTTTCGACTTTTGAGCTTTCACCCTCTCACAAACCCCAGTCGAAATACTTAAAAACTAGAAATCCGCTTCACATTCTAAGGTGATTTTTTCGCCCGTGGCTGGGTGACGGAAAGTGATCGACTCGGCATGAAGCATCAGGCGGCAGGCAGCGGTGCCATACAGGCGATCACCCACGATAGGACAGTTCAGGCCCTGGGGATGGGAGCAATGGACGCGCAGTTGGTGGGTGCGGCCCGTGAGGGGTTCCAGGGCGATGAGGGTCACGCCATCTTTGCGCTCTATAACTCGGTAACGAGTCACTGCAGGCTTGCCGAACTCATAGTCCACACGCTGGCGCGGACGGTCATCCACATCGGGGCGAATGGGCAGGTCGATTGTGCCCTCATCATGCGGCACGATGCCATCAAGCAGGGCGATATAGCGTTTCCTGATGGTGTGACTCTCAAATTGTTGCTGCAAGGCCTTATGCGTCGCTTTGTCCTTGGCAAACACCACGAGCCCCGATGTCTCTTGGTCCAAGCGGTGCACCACAATGGGGCCCGCAGCCTCAGGATGGGCCTCTTGATAGCGGGTGAGCAGGCTGTCCTCCAGTAATTTGCCTGGCACGGTAAGCATTCCCGAGGGCTTATTAAGGACCGTAAGCCACTGGTCATCATAGACGATATTGAGAACTTGATCCTCCATCGGTTGCCCCAACACATTCTCCTCTACATCAAGGCCTTGCAGCATAAAGTCAAGAATGGGTTTGCACTTGCTGCGGCAAGCAGGATAGAAATGGCCATGATGCCGCACCTCGCCCACAGGCGACGCGCCCCACCAGAACTCGGCCATGCACACGGGGCGCAAGTTGTTGTTGTAGGCATAATTGAGCAAACGCGGAGCACAACACTCCCCTGCCCCGGCAGGCGGCAATGTGCCCAAGGGTTTGAACACCTCGACCAAGTCTCGGTGCTCGCCACGGGCGTTGCTCACGACAAATAATCTAAAAATCTGCTCCTGCAAGGCCTCACTCATGGCCTTGCGACGAGCCTTCAACGAGTCAATCCGTTGGCAAAAAACGCCCATTTCATCGGTGATTTTCGCCAATTCCGTCTCATGGCGCTGACGAATGCGTTTCAATTCGGCTTTCTCAAAACGGCTCTGGTTTAAGAGCGCTTCCTTCTCCTCGGCGGTCAAGTTTCCAGCATCACGACGGGCATCTCGTTCTTGCTTGTGCTGTGCCATCATCGCCTTAAAATTGCCGATTTCATCGGATATTTTCTGCAATTCCTCCTTCTCACGGCGTTGCATCACCACCAATTCTGGAGACTGCTCCAATCGCTCCACTTCATGGTTGATGGCGGTAATCTGCGCCTCCCCCTGCTTGAACTCGCCTTGCGGGTCCAACAGGTCATAGACGGGCGGCACGAAGTAGTCGTGACGCACGCTGCCCGCCAGATTGCCCGAGAATGCCGCGAGATAGCCCAACTGGCCCTCATCGTCCTGCGCCACGAGCACGCCCAGCATCTTCCCTGCCGCTATTTCATCGGTCCAATCGACCCTACCAGCCACATACTGCTGCACTTGCTCGACCGCCATCAGCGCCAGCGGATGCGGCTCATAGCAGAACGGGCACGTGAACTGTCGCGGCAACTCCACAGCCCCCGCATCCACGCCAAGAAGATGGAACTTTTCAATCATCAACCGCAAAATTACTGATTTCGTTTTGTATTTCGTGCCGATTGTACTAAATTTGCAAGTTAAATATCAAAAAACTTTTCAAGCAATGAAATTTATCTCGTGGAACGTGAACGGCTTGAGGGCCGTGGCAGGCAAGGGTTTTGACGAAATCTTCAAGGCGCTGGACGCCGACTTCTTCTGCCTGCAGGAGACCAAGATGCAGGCGGGCCAACTCGACCTGGAGTTTGAGGGCTACCGCTCCTATTGGAACTATGCCGAAAAGAAAGGCTACTCAGGGACAGCGATTTACAGCCGCCATGAGCCGCTGAGTGTGACTTACGGCATCGGCATCGAGGAACATGACCACGAGGGCCGCGTCATCACCCTGGAGATGCCCGATTTCTATCTGGTGACCTGCTACACCCCCAACAGTCAAGACGGCCTGCGACGCTTGGACTACCGCATGACGTGGGAAGACGCCTTCCGCTCCTATCTGCTGGAGCTCGACAAGAAGAAACCCGTCATCGTGTGCGGCGACCTCAACGTAGCTCATCAGGAAATCGACCTCAAGAATCCCAAGACCAACCGCAAGAACGCCGGTTTCACCGACGAGGAACGCGAGAAGATGACTGTGCTGCTCGGCGCGGGATTCATCGACACCTGGCGCTTCTTCAACCCCGATGTGGAGGGCGTCTATTCGTGGTGGAGCTACCGCTTCAAGGCCCGCGAGAAGAATGCGGGCTGGCGCATCGACTACTTCCTGGTAAGCAACCGCCTGAAAGACCAATTGACCGACGCCAAGATCCACACCGAAATCTTTGGCAGCGACCACTGCCCCGTCGAGGTTGATATTAGGTTTTAGGTGTTAGGCATTAGGTGTTAGTTTAGGCAATATCCAGAATTTCCAGATTATCCAGTCCATCCAGTTTAGATATGTCACAGACAGTTCAAAAGAAATATGACTTTGACCGCGTGGTGAGACTCGTGCTCACCCTGATCAGCGTGACCGTGGGCGTGTGGCTCATCAATTACCTGAGCCCTGTATTGATGCCCTTTGTCGTGGGATTTATCCTCGCCTATATCATCGAGCCCCTCGTCGAGTGGCTCCAGCGCAAGGCCCGCATCAAGGTACGTTGGCTCGCTGTGGTCCTCGCACTCATCATCGTCATCGCGGTCATCACTGGACTGTGCTGGCTCGTCATCCCCTACTTGATTGATGAGTTCGGCACAATGTCCAAACAGTTGGCGGCCTATGCAAAGTCCTCCCTGCGGGTGCCCTACATCCCCGCCGAGGTCAACGAGTTCATCCAGCGCTACATCGATTTGGAGAAAATCAACGAAATCTTCTCCAAGCAGCAATGGATGGAAATCATCAACAAGACGTTGTCTGGCGCCTGGTCGGTAGTCGGTGGCACCATGAGCGTGATTTTCAATATCGTCTCGTGGTTTATCGTACTGCTTTACATGTTCTTTATCCTACTGGATTTCAACAAACTGTCACATGCCTTCAAAGGCGCTATCCCCAGAAAGTACCGCCGCATGGCATTACGCATCTTCGGTGACGTGGCCGACACAATGAGCCGTTACTTCCGTGGTCAGGCCGCCGTCTCGTTCTTTGTGGGCGTGATCTTTGCCATCGAGTTTTATATCATCGGCCTGCCCATGGCGATTGCCTTTGGTCTGTTTGTCGGCATCCTCAACATGGTGCCCTACCTGCAGCTCATCTCCATCCCCATTGCGGCCTTCCTGTGCCTAGTGGCCACCGCGGCGACAGGTGGCAGTTTCTGGGTGATGTTCAGCTGGGTCATTCTCGCCTACATCATCTGCCAGGTCATCCAGGACATGGTGCTCATCCCCACCATCATGAAGAATCAGATGGGCCTCAATCCCGCCATCATCTTCCTGTCGTTATCGCTGTGGGTCTATGTGATGGGCTTCATCGGACTGATCATCGGTTTGCCACTGACGACACTCATCATCTCCTACTATTGTGAGTTCGTCCTTCACCAGCCCAACCCGCTCCACAAGCCCAATAAAAAGCCCCTCAAGGACAACAAGACACCGCTGGCCATCACATCTTCCTTCATCGCCCACTACAGCAACAACCACAAGAAGAATTAAAAATGTAGAGACGCAAAATTTTGCGTCTCCAAGAGTGCGGATTTCAACTAAAAACTAAAAACTAAAAACAGTAGTGCGGATGCCGACTAGAAACTAGGGACTAGAAACTAGAAACTAAAAACTAAAAACTAAGATGGACAAGATATTGATTGTCATCACGGGCCCCACGGGAGTGGGCAAGACCGCTGCCGCCATCGAGCTGGCCCAGCGGCTCCACTGTGACATCATCAATGCCGACTCCCGTCAGATCTACCGTGGCATTCCCATCTGCACGGCTGCTCCCACGCCCGAGGAACTCGCAGCCGTTCGTCACCACTTCGTCGCCTTCAAGGACCTGGAGGAAACTTATAGCGCCGCCCAGTTCGAGAGCGACGTGATGGCGCTCTTGCCCTCATTGTGGCAGCAGGGCGATTATGCCGTGATGTGCGGCGGCTCCATGCTCTATGTGGACACCGTGTGCCGTGGCATTGACCAGTTGCCCGACATCTCCCCTGAGGTGCGTTCAGCTGTCAAGCAGAAACTCCACGACGAGGGGCTGGAAAGCCTCGTGGCGGAACTGGAGCAGCTTGACCCCGACTATGCCGTGACAATCGACCGCAAGAACACCAGCCGCGTGTGCCACGGTGTGGAAATCTGCCGTCAAGCAGGGGTGCCCTACTCCACCCTGCGCACCGGCCATGTGAAACCGCGTGATTTCCGTATCATCAAACTCGCCCTCAATATCGAACGCGACCAGCTCTTCGACCGCATCAACCGCCGTGTAGACCACATGATCGAGGCAGGCCTGGAGCAGGAAGCCCGCTCGGTCTATCACCTGCGCCACCTCAATTCCCTCAACACCGTGGGCATGAAAGAGATGTTCGCCATCTTTGACGGCACCATGGACCGCACAACAGCCATCGAGCGCATGAAGAAAAACACCCGCGTCTATGCCAAAAAACAACTCACCTGGTACCGCCGCGACCCCTCCATCACCTGGACCACCCCCGACAACACTCTCCCCACCGCCCTCCACCTCATCGACCAATAAACGACGACACAATCTCAAACAACAACATTGTCTTTCTTGTCTTCATTATTTGATGTGTCCAGATGCCAACTAGAAACTAAGGACTAAAAACATTTTTGTCATGGTGTAACCATCCCAGTGTTTTGTACCTTTGCACTGGAGGTCTTTGACATGCTTTTAACATTCATTAATGATCGCGCACTACCCCTTTTGTTTTGAACAGAACAAAACAACTCTTGAAAATCAACAGTTTGCAAAAATGAAGGCAAAACCACCCCGTTGCTTTTCGACAGTTGGAGACAACAAAATGGTTGTCCTCATTAGTCAATGAAGTTGTCTGTGTTGTTTGAAAAAAGGAGCGCGTCAGCCAACCTAACAGCTAATAGCTAAAGCCTAACAGCTTTTTAATGTTTTAGATTTTGCGTCTCTACAGGCCGAGGTGGTCGCGGAGGATGTCTAGGGCGGCGGTGATGTCGTCGGGGGTGATGGTCTGGTCGATGCGGTAGTCGCCGATGGTGGTGAGGAGGGTGCAGGTGATTTCGCCGGCGCGGCTTTTTTTGTCGTGGCGCATCAGGTCGAGCAAGTCGTCGTAATCGTCGCAGGTGAAGGGGAAATCGCGGTAATTGTCACGGACGAAATGACCCAGGCGGTGCACGTCCTCGCCGGGGAAGCCCAAACGCATGTGGGAGAGGACGGCCTCGGTGACCAAGCCCCATGCTACGGCATATCCGTGGGGTACAGGCTTGCCGCGTTGCATGGCCAGGCTCTCGAAGGCGTGTCCGACGGTGTGCCCCAGGTTGAGGGCCTTGCGCTCGCCTTGCTCGTTGGGGTCACGGGCGACGATATCAACCTTGACCTGCACGGAATGGCGCAGACGCTCCAGCAGGTCGTTGTGGTTGATGGGGGCGCTGAAATCGTGGTCGAGCAGTCGAAGGAACTCACTGCGATCACTGAGCATGGCGTGCTTGACGACCTCGGCAAAGCCTGATTTCATTTCCCGCTCGGGTAAAGTATCGAAATAGCGCGTGGAGATAATCACGTCGCTGGCGAGGGCAAAAGCGCCAATCTCATTTTTAAGGCCCCCGAAATTGAATCCTGTCTTGCCACCCACGGCAGCATCGACAGCGCCCAGCAGTGTGGTGGGTACATTCACGAACCTCACGCCGCGCTTGAAGGTAGCCGCGGCAAATCCGCCCAGATCGGTCACCATGCCACCACCTAGGTTGATGATGAGCGAATGGCGGGTCACACCGAAGTCCTCGAAGGCTTCCCAAACGCGATTAACGGTCTCCAGCGACTTGCCCGAGTCGCCGTCAGGGATGACGACGAGTCGTTCCTGCCCGAAAGCGAAGCGGGCCGTGTTGACGTCGGCGACGTACACGGTCACGTTTGGGGCTGCGCTATGGGTCAGTCGCTCGATAGCGGCCTCGACATCGTTGGTGAAAATGAGGTTCTGCATCTTGAATAAACTACGAATTACGCGAAGAGCGAAGATGCCAATTAGTTAAATTCGCGTAATTGGCTACGCCGAGCTAAAGGTTCGTAGTTAGATTTTTAGGCCTTGATGAGAGTCAGTGCCACGAGCAGTGACGGGAGTGCGGCGGCCAGTTCGTCCATGTTTTTATAGACGAGGTCGGCACCTGCCTTGTACAAATCCTTCTCGGGGATGGGACCCGTGGTCACGCCAATGGTGAAACAGCCAGCGGCATGGGCGGCCTGCACGCCCAACGGAGCGTTCTCGATGACGATGCACTGGTTGGATTTCTTATCGGCCTTGGCCATGGCCTTGAGGAACGGCTCGGGATTGGGTTTGCCCTTGCGGACGTCATGTCCTGTGACTTTCACCTCGCTGAAGAGGCCGGGGAAGTCTTTCTCGATGCGCTCCAGCAGGGTGGTCTGCTGTGAACCGGTTACAAGCACATTCTCGACACCGGAGTCCTTGAGGGTCTGGAGCACGCGGATGGCGCCAGGCATGACGGGAGCCTCGCCCAACTCGCGGAAGTAGCGCGTCTTCACGCCATAGAGGGCATGCGCCTCGTCGTCGGTGATGTTCTTGCCGGCGCCCTGTTTGAACTTCATCTTGATGATCTCGCTGCCGGTCATTCCTTCCATTTCATAGAATTCGTCTCGGGTACACTTGATACCGTTTTTCTTCATCAGTTTCACCCAAGCCTGGGTGTGCAATTTCATTGAGTCATACAGCACACCGTCACAGTCGATGAGTGCGGCATGAATGTCAAAGCCCTTGTGTCCTGTATATTTCAGGTAATCGGCTATTGTTTGTTGTAAGGTCATTGGTTTGGTTATTATTATGGTTTATTGCTAAGTTTTTATCTCACAGTGATGTGCAGGCAGCCCGACTTGCGCTCAAAAATGGCGTAGCAGCGCCCTTGCCGACGGAAGTCCTGCACGACCTCGGCAAGGATGTTCTTCAAGTCCTCCAGCGAGACGACCATCGAGGGATCCATACAGTCAAACTTCACCCAACTGATATCGACTGTTGTGCCATACTGGTGGCAGGAGTTCTCGGTGGCGGCACGGTTGCGGCGCATGAGTTTGGAAACGCTATAGGCCGTGCGCGTGACGCTGGTCACCTTGATACGGTAAGCCTTGCCGCCACGCTTCTTGACGCTATCCTGGAACGCATAGCCGATCTCCTTGAGCAGTTGGGCGGCCTTGGGTACCAGATAAGGCACCGAGGCGCTCAGGTCATCCAACATATAGGCGTCGCAGGAGAAAATCCTGATCAGCGGCTTGTCGATGTGATAAGCGTCGCTCAAGCTACGGATGGGCTTGAAGCCGTTCTTCTCGGCAGCAATAAGCTGCAAGGCATTGGTGTCGTTAAAGATTTCCTTGAGGGGGCGTTGTTCGATGTAGGTGGGCAGACGATGAATCTCAGCATCAGGGATGAGACCCATGCTGTCTCCGGTGATACGGTGGTTGATGGGCATGGGAGGCGGAGCCTTGTAGTCCCACGCGGTAGTATCTTGTTGCTCCTTACCGCCATGTCCGCACGACGTGACACTTGCCAAGGCAAGCCCCATCAGCAACAGCAGCGGTAGCAGACGCAAGATGTTCAGGTTCATCTGTCTATAATTGTATCGAAACCACAATGAAGTGGCAGTCATTTCATGTTTGAGCTAGCAAAGATATAAATAAATAACGAAAAAACCACCCTCACAGGTGTCATTTTTGCCACTTTTTTTGTAATATTGCACCTTCAAAATGACACAACACCGGAAATATAGCATCCTTTTCGTGTGCCTCGGTAACATCTGCAGGTCACCGGCAGCCCAGGCAGTGCTGCAAAGGCTGGTGGATGAGCGGGGGCTGACCGAGCGGTTTTATATCGACTCGGCGGGCATCGGGAGTTGGCACATCGGGGACCTGCCCGACAAGCGTATGCGAGTGCATGCCCGTCCGCGCGGCTATGAGTTGACCCACCGCGCCCGCCAGGTGAAGTCGGGCGACTTCGAGGACTTTGACCTCATCGTGGGCATGGATGCCGCCAACGTGGATGACCTGCGTTATCTGGCGGCAACCATCGAGCAACAAGACAAGGTGGTGATGATGGGTGACTACATCCGACAATACCCCAACTATGACCACGTGCCCGACCCTTACTACGAGGGGAGCGAAGGCTTTGAACTGGTGCTCGACCTGCTGGAGGATGCCTGCGACAACCTGTTGGATCGGGTTTTAGGCTTTAGGTATTAGGCTTTAGGTATTAGGTGTTAGGTGTTAGGAATTTGAACATATAAACAAAACTATTATATCACAATGAAGACAACCAAATTATTGACAACCCTTGCCTGCCTGCTGGCAGCCGTGACGATGAGCGCTCAGTCGCCCATCACCGTGAACTGGCAGATGGGTCAAAACAACACTGCGGACAACAATTACAGTTCGCGCTTTGTCATCAAGAACGTCACCAAGCAGCCACTCGGCAACGACTGGCAGTTCTTCTTCAACCAGTTCTCCCGTAAGGTGACCGTGCCCGAAGGCAGTCCTGTGGACATCGATGAGGTATCGACAACCTATTACCGTATCAAGCCCAACGCCAATTACAAGGATTTGGCCGCAGGCGACTCGCTAGTGATTGACATGGTGATGGGCGGTGCCGTCATCAACAAGAATTACATGCCTGGCGGCGGCCACGTGGTGATGGGCGGTGACATGACCAAACCCATCGCCGTGAACATCAACCGTGGGCCGCTCGACAAGCCCGGCCAGTGGCGAGACCACAAAGCCTACCCCGACGGCAACTACATGTATGACTTCAACGAAGCCATCAACGGCTTTGGCGACGGTTACACAGGCAACGACTACGACATCTTCCCCACCCCCAAGCAGGTGGACATCGAGGACGGCTTCACCCCGGTGGGCAGCCTCGTGACCATCAAGACGGGCAAACTGTTCCAGTGGGGCGGTTACCGCCGTGCCAAGAACCTGCTCACCACTGAGCTGCAGAAGCGCGGCATCTATGCCACCAGCGGCCAAAGTACCGTGATTGAGTTGTTGCTCGACAAAAAGATGAGCAAGAACCGCGAGTATTACAGCCTGCGCGTCCACAACGGCAAAATCACCATCACAGGCGTGACAGGCCGTGCCCTGATGAATGGCGTGATGACCCTCATCGCTGCCCTGGACCACAGCAAGGGACACCGCCTGCAGAACTGTTTTGTCATCGACTGGCCCGACTTCGGTTACCGCGGCTTCATGCTCGACATTGCCCGCAACTATGTGGTGCATCCCGACCAGATGAAACGCTTCATTGACCTGCTGGCCTACTACAAAATCAACACCCTGCAGTTCCACTTCACCGACGACGAGGGATGGCGACTGGAAATCCCCGGGTTCCCCGAGTTGACTCAGGTAGCTTCACGCCGCGGTGCCACCCTTGACGAGAAAGGCTATCTGGCACAGATATTCGACGGTAACGGCAATCCCGACGACCTTTCACAAAGCGCCAACGGTTACATCACACGCAGTGATTTCATCGAACTGCTGCGTTATGCCTGGCAACGGGGCGTGAACATCATTCCCGAAATTGAGACGCCTGGCCATGCCCGCGCCGCCATCGTGGCAATGAAGAACCGCGCCATGTCCAATCCCACCGCCGAACAGTTCCGCCTGTGGGACGAGAAAAACACTTCGGTCTATACTTCGGCCCAGAGTTACCATGACAACGTGCTCAATGTAGCCAGCGACGATGTTTACCGCTTCATTGACCGCGTGGTCGAGGAGTTGCAGAAGATGTATAAAGAGGCCGGCTTGAAACTCGAAGTCGTCCACCTGGGCGGCGACGAGGTAGCTACCGGCGCATGGAAGGACAGCCCCGACGTGCAGGCGCTCATGCAGCGTGAGGGCCTCAAGAATCAGCACGAGGTGAGCGAGTATTACATCAAACGCATCAGCGCCCTGCTCGAAGCCCGCAAAATCCGCATTGAGGGCTGGCAGGAAGTGGCCATGAACCACAGCGATGCCTTCAACGCTGTCATGACCCCAAGAGTGGCTGGCGTGAACGCTTGGAGCACCGTAGGTTCACGTGCCGATGTACCCTACCGCCTGGCCAACGACGGCTACCCCGTCATCTTGTCCAACGTGACCAACTTCTACATGGACATGGGCTACAGCTGGCACCAGAACGAGCAGGG
>CAMZFV010000025.1 GCA_947306175.1 uncultured Prevotellaceae bacterium | reverse complement strand
ACCAGTTCCTCCTGCTCGATGATGTGTCCCGTGGCATGGGGCTCGATGCTGGGAGGCAGCACGTTGAGCGCCTGCATGGCGGCATGGTAGCGGTTAGTGTAGTACTGTGCCACTTCCATGGGCTCAAGCTGCTCCAGGCGTGCCTTCTTGGCAATCTTGTCTTCACCCTCGTCGGCATCATGCTCCAGGTGGCCCACATCGGTGATGTTGCGCACATAGCGCACCTTGTAGCCCAACTGCTGGAGGTAGCGGAACAGCACGTCGAAGGTGATGGCCGGCCTGGTGTGGCCCAGATGCGGGTCGCCATAGACCGTGGGACCGCACACGTACATGCCCACCATCGACTCGTTTAGCGGCTGGAAGTGCTCCTTCCTGCGGGTGAGGGTGTTATAGATATATAACGGATGGTTCATTCTCTTATCAGTTTTCTGTTATCAGTTCTCATTTGGCCGCGGCGGAGCCACGGCACAGATGAACCCTGACGCTAACTCCTAACTATATTAAGCCTGACCCTTGGGCAGGGGGAAGTCCATGATGTTACCGGGGTTGCCGGCGGGACGGACAATCTTGATTTCGCCGAAGTTCTGCTCGTAGCGGCGGATATTGTCCTGCAGGGCAAGCATCAACTCCTTAGCGTGCTGCGGAGCCATGATGATGCGGCTCTGGACGCGGGCCTGGGGCATGTTGGGGCCACGCAGAATCATATCGATAAAGAAATCGTTGGGACCATGAGCGATCATCGCCATGTTGGCATAGCGGCCCTGCAACTCTTCCTTGGGAATTTCAATCTTAATTTGCTGTTGGTTCTGATTTTCGTTTGCCATAATA
The DNA here is from genome assembly GCA_947306175.1 of uncultured Prevotellaceae bacterium. Taxonomy (GTDB): domain Bacteria; phylum Bacteroidota; class Bacteroidia; order Bacteroidales; family Muribaculaceae; genus Sodaliphilus. Next base: position 46,380 of record CAMZFV010000025.1, on the reverse strand, counting down.
ATTTTGATTTGATTATAAATGATTATTTATTGAAGTCGTAATACTCGGTGTCGGGGAATGTCACGTCGTTGAGGTAAACCCTCAGGCACTTAAACGATTGACGCTTCCACAGCGCACCCACGTTGAATGAGGCGTAGCAGTCGCGCCAGAAAGTGCCGCGCTCGCCCCTCAAGTCATGCGTTAGGTAGCAGTCCACGGTATCGTTGTCGAGGGTCTTACCGTCGGCAACGAGCATGAAGGTGCGGCTCTTGTTGGTGAACTCCACCAGGCAGTGCACGTTGATGAACTCGCCTGTGCGCCACATGCTGCGCAGCTTCACCTGATGTCGGGGCAGGCTATCGGGCGACTCCATAATCATGCGCAACGAGTCGCTGAAGATGGCGCTGCAACCAAACACGTCAATGTTGCGCAAGTCGGCATTAGAAGCCTTATCAGCAAAGTCGTAACGCAACAGTACACGCTGATGTGCCTTGACCTCACTCACGCTTACCCTCGACTGCAGCTTGATGGCAGCGGAATCACCATGCCCCAGGTACTCAAACAAAGCGCCTGTACCGTTCTCCTCCAGATAGGTCACAATATCGTAACGGTAGTCGGTGTAGGCACGGTCGATGTCCTCCTGCTTGTCGCAGGAAGCCAGTGCCAGTATCGCCAGCAGCAAAAAGGTCAGGTGTTGTAGGCACTTCTTCATTTCTTGGTGGTGCGGATGGTTTGTTCAACAATCATGCCGTCACGCATGTGCAGGGTACGGTCGGCCTGGGCGGCAAGGCCCTCATCGTGGGTCACAATAATAAAGGTCTGGCCCAACTCGTCGCGCAGGTCAAAGAACAGCTGGTGCAGTTCCTGTTTGTTCTGGCTGTCGAGGCTGCCCGAAGGCTCGTCGGCAAGGATGACCTTGGGGCTGTTGATGAGCGCACGTGCCACGGCCACGCGTTGACACTCGCCACCGCTCAGCTGTGACGGCTTGTGGTCTAAGCGGTCACCCAGGTGCATGCGTTCCAGCAGTCGGCGTGCCCGTTCCATGGCGTCGTTCTTGTTGTCGCCGCCCAGCAATGCGGGGATAGCGACATTCTCGAGCATGGTGAACTCGGGCAGCAACTGGTGGAACTGGAACACAAAGCCGATATTGCGGTTGCGGAAGTGGGCCAACTCCTTATCTTTTAGCCCCAGGACATTCTTTCCCTCGTAGCGCACCTCGCCCTGCTGGGGCGTGTCCAGGGTGCCGATAATCTGCAGCAAAGTGGTCTTGCCGGCCCCGCTGGGACCGACAATCGATACGATCTCGCCCTGGGCGATGTCGAGGTCAACACCCCTCAGCACCGTCAGGTCGCCATACCGTTTCACTATGTTCCTTGCCTCTATCATTGTCCATGACATTCCAATTAAGATGCAAAGGTAGTGCAAGTCGAGCACAATGGCAAGAAAAAAACTTTTTTCTTGCCATTGTCGAGGCGCCGCCTACCTTCGCTGCTAGGCAAAGGTAGTAAAAAGACTTTAGACTTTAGACGTTAGACCTTAGTTTTTAATTGTGTCGCAACAAAATTGAAAAAAAGAATCGCCCTAACGGGCGAGAAATAAATGATATCTTATGTTCATTTCTCGTGCGTCAGTGCGATTCTTTGTAATGTAGTTGTGTCGGCGTCAGTTTTTGTGTGAGAGGATGAAGTCGATGATGCAGTTGATGTCGGCGATGGTTACTTCGCCGTCACCGTTGACATCCCATCTGTCGAATGGCGGAATAAAGCCACCATGGCGTGAAACCTTGGTGGGGAATAATTCTAACTCTCCCCTGTAAATGGTCAAGAAACCCTCCACGTCATAGGTGGCATCAGGGTCAATGTCGTCTCGTGACAACCTCGAAGGGCCGCATGTAGCAGAGTGTGAGGTGATGTAGTCGATCAGTGCATTGATGTCGGCAATGTTCACCTCATTATCCCAGTTCACGTCGTATATCACATAATGGCTGGATCCACCACCAGGCGTAATGTCGATATGGAATTTGTCGAATAACAAGAGAATGCCTGTTTCGTCCTCGATGCGGGCGTTGCCATCCTCGTCAAAGATGATTTTCACATCTTCAAAACGGATATACTGGTGACACATATCCTGATCAAGCTCATCAACGTATAGCTCTATAGGCTCGACTGGAGCGATATGGCCAGTTTTTGTCCAGTCGCCAGATGGTATGAGTTCGACGTTTCCGCTATAAGTTTTCCAACTGGCCATGCCGATGATTTGGTCGCCATTTTCGAAGGGGCCACCGATATTACCATAGATTAACCCGTAGTCACCGCAAGAATCTATGGCATAGAGATTTGCGCCGTTTTGGTATATGACAGTTATGGGACATTCAAATTCGACGGTCTCACTTGCCGGGAATTGCAGCAAGTCTCTGAAGCAGCATACACGGGGAGGTGGTGGTATCGTACAGGGCGAGGTGATGATGAGAATTTCATAAATTGGATCGTTGCGACCGTAGGAGGTGACGATACCGATCAAGTCAATGTATTGATCTGACTCCACTATGTAAGGTGATTGAGGATGATATAGACATTCATTTCCGTCCTGGTCAATGATCACTTTGCTGCCGGTGTCGATGCGCACTTGCTTGAGTAACACATAGTGGGCCCATGTGTTGTGGCCAACATCGGGAATCCCTATCTCTTCGGGCTGGATGCTTTCGCTTTCAACGGAAGGCAAGAACCCCGTTAGGTTCTTTAGCTCGGGCTCGCCGTACCAAGTTTCCTTGATGCCGCCCCAGCCTGCCGGAATGATGTCTCCCGTCTCATAGGTTTGCCCAGTGTAGCCATAAGCCATGCCATAACAATCACCGTCTTTCAGATACAGGGAATTGTTGAATTGGTAGAGCACTGTGGCCTCGTGGTCGAAGGTGATGACCTCTTCATCGGGCAAATCAAATAAATCGCACAATGTGTATCTTTTTAGAGTAACCAGTTTGATGGGCAGTAGCTGATAAATGGTGTTTTCGCGGCCATAGGAGCCGACGATAGCGTACAGATCATAGGGGGTATTCAGATTGGCGGGGGCTGGGACGCCTAACATGCCAAAATAGACAGCGACCACGTTGCCGTTTTCATCGATGACGTAGTAAGTGTTGCCTTCCTTAACGATGGTCACATTGCGCAGGACCACATAGTGGCCAAACAGATCATGCCCCACCTGGTTGCCTGTGATTTCTTCAGGCTCGATGTAAACTTTGCCTGTTGCGGGTTTGAAATTGGTGGGGGTTGTGAATTCGGGCTCTCCGTTATAGGTGGCCTTGGTCGTCACAAATCCTTCGGGAATGACGTCGCCGTTGGTGTATGTCTGTCCGGTATTGCCATAGATGAGTGCATAGCCATCGCACTGATCCTTCACAAACAGATAATTGTTGAACTGGGCCAGGGCATAGACGGGTGCAGTGAAACGAATTAACGTTCCATCAGGTATGTCCTCCAAATCCTCAAAGCAGTTCATGGTATTGGGCTCGATGAACTGGTAGGTGGCGGCTGCCACGTCGCTCACCTCGCCGTCGAGGACAGCCACGGCCTTGACGGTTGCATCAGTAGTCAAGGTGATGGGTGATGTGTATTGGGTCGAGTTGATGGTGGGTGTGGAGCCGTTGGTGGTGTAATGGATAGTGGCGCCCTGAGTATAGCAGGACATGGTCACCTCGATGGGCTCATAGTAGGTTCCGCTTGCTGGACGGATTACAGGAACGGTCAAACCTTCATCAATTATGACGGTGATTTTGGTCACACGCACTTGGTTGCCGACGGCGGTGAAGATAACCTGTGGTGATGAGCCTTGCCAAATGCCAATATTGTCATCGTCAATGTAGCTATAGCCAGGAGGCTCGCTTACGAAATTGCCAGGTCCATATTGTGCATTGCCCGAAGCGATACATTCAATCACAATTTTAGTGATGGAGCCGACTTCAGATGTGATGATCAACTGCTGCCCCTTGTAGATGCGGAATTGGGAGCCGTTGTCAATGCCTTGGGTGATGTTTAGTTTGACACCGTCTTTCTCGATAGAGAACGATTGCGCCACGTTTGCGACGCCCATGGGAACAAACGTGACTTCGATTGCCCAAGCGGCGCTGGCCAGCATCAGTAACAGTAGAGAGACAAATACTTTTTTCATAATGAATTGAAATGGTTTTGTAATATGAATACTATCCCTTGCAAACTGGAAAAGTGCTTTGAGAAAAGGACAAGTGAGGAAACCCACTTCATCTGGGAGTTCCCTCACTTGTTCATGTCAATGATTATCTATTATTGGTGGATAATCAAGAATTCAGGATGATGTCGATAATGGCGTTGATGTCGGCGATGTTCACCTCACCGTCACCGTTCACGTCACCATTGCTTGACTGGTCGCCAATCAGAATCATGTCGATAGCGGCATTGATGTCGGCAATGTTCACCTCACCGTCACCATTTACGTCACCAATCAGGCCAGAGGAGGCCTTGATGGGATACAGCTCAAGCGTGCCCTTGAAATTGGTCAGGAAACCTTCAACATAATAGGTCTTGCCTAAGTCAAGGTCGGCGACACCGATGCTGTAGCGGTCAAACAGCATCAACTCTGCACCAGTCTCGTCGGTGATGTAGTAGTTGACCTTTTCATTCTCTTCCTTGGTGAAAACGGTTGTGTTCTCAAATCCGCAGTACCAGTGTACACAATCTAAAGAAACTTCCTCGATGGGCATGATCACAGGCTGAACGGGAGTGCCATGACCGGCTTTCACGAAGGTGTTGCCGACGGGAGCGAGTTGCTTGTTGTCGTTATAGGTCGTCCAGTTAGCCTCGGCACCATTGATGTAGTCGCCATTGACGAAGTTGCCATCAACGTCGCCATAAACCAGACCAAACTCGCCATTGGAATCAATGATGTAGAGATCTCTCTTATCCTTGTTCTGATAGATGGCGGTCAGGGGCTCGGTGAACACAGCGATCTTGCCCTTAGGCAGCTGATAGAGCTCCTGCAGGTTCTTTACCTCGGGCTTAGTAGTGTCGGGAACGGGAGGCTCATCAATCGAGATGGGCAGAATCTGGTAAACAGTATTGGGAGCCTTACCGTAGGATGCTACAATGCCATAAACATCGTGATCAGCACCATCGTTGGGCATTTCAACACCAAATCTGTCGGGATAGTAAGGACAGGTTTCACCATTCTTAGACAAAGTCTTGGCCTGGGTGTCAATCTTCACGCCGCGCAGCAATACATACTGACCCCAAACGTCATGGTTGACTTGAGCGGGAGTGATTTCGTGGGGTGTCAAAGTTGCACCGACATTGCCCGTTGCGGGCTGCAAGCCGCCGGGATTCTTGAGCTCGGGTTCGCCATCCCAGGTGGTCTTGGTGCCAGTGAATCCCTTGGGGACTACGTCACCAAACTGATAGGTTTGGCCTACAGAGCCGAAAATCAGACCGTAACCAGTCTCGTCCATTGCATAGAGGTAGCTGCCTACTTGACCAAAGACCGTGATGTCATATTCCATAGTCACTTCCTCGTTGTCGGCAATTTCCGGCAGTTTGCCAAAACCGATCAGGTCACCGGGATCGGGACCACCAACTTTCTCAATCTTGACGGGCAGCAGCTGGTAAACGGTATTGGGGGCTTTACCATGTGAGCCAACAATAGCATACAGGTTGTACTCAACGCCTTCAGCAATGTCAGCATCCTTGACGTTCATATTGCAATAGTAGGCTGCCTCGCCATTAGCATCCTTGACCAGCTTGTTGGTCTTGTCGAAGGTAACAACATTGAGCAGGACATACTGGGCGAACAGGCTTGCGTCAACGTCAACGGTGGTGATCACGTCAGGACTGATGGGGCTGTTGCCGGAAGCGGGCTGGAAGTTGGTGAGATCCGTCAGCTCGGGCTCGCCGTCCCAAGTCGTCTTGGTGCCCACAAAGCCAGCGGGAATTACGTCGCCATTGTTGTAGGTCTGGCCGGTATTGCCATAGAACAAGGCACGACCGGTGCCGTCTTGAACGAACATGCGTTGTCCGCTCTGAGCGAGCACGCTCACGGGATTGGAGAACACGACAACGGTTCCATCATCAACACCCTGATAGGCTGCGATGTTAGCCACGGGAGTGGCAGTCTTAAACTCATAAGCGGCCTCAACCACGTCGCTGGTCTCACCGTCCTTAGCCGAAATGGCCTTGACGGTCATGTCGGAATTTACAGTAAAGGGAGCTGTGAATTCGGTCGAGCTGGTGGAGGGGGCAGAGCCGTTGGTGGTGTAATAAATCTTAGCACCAGGGGTACCGCAAGTGATGTTCACCTGGATGGGTGAATAGTAGGTGCCGGCTGCAGGAGTGATGGTAGGAGCCGAAAGGCCGGGGTTGCCAACAGTCACAATAATCTTGGTGGCACGCACCTGATTAGTAGCAGCAGTGAACACAACAGGACTTGCTGAACCGGTCCATGTGCCGATTTTGTCCTGATAGGAGTAGGAGCCGGGCTCTACTGTGAAGCAACCGGGGCCGTACTGGGCGTCACCGTTGGCAGTGCACTCAAACACAATCTGGGTGATGGCGCCAATCGAGGACGTGAAGGTCGCAGTCTGATTCTTGTAGATGCGATAATGGGAAGAGTTGGCAAGACCGTTGGAAATGTCAATCCTGATGCCTTCCTTCTCGATGTAGAATGGCTTGGCCGTTCCGTCGCTGGTTCCGTTGTCAACACCAGCCACAAAGGTGATGTCAAGTGCCCAAGCAGCGCTGGCCAGCAAGCACAAGGTTAATAATGTAAAGATTTTTTTCATTGCAATGATATTTATTAAATGGTTAATAATGAATTGTTCGACAACTATATATTTGGGCAAAGATACATTATTTTTCTGAATTGCACACACATTGGACTATATTTTTTTCATCTTTGAAAAACTTCTTGTCCGATGGCGGAATTCTGAGATTTTTTTTGTAATTTTGCGTTTCCTATGGACACTGAAAATAACATCATAAATCACTAAAAAACATGGCAGAAGAAATCATCAACCAAGACGGAATGAACCAGCCGCAGCGTAAGGAAGTTTCGCCCGAGAAGCTTAAAGCCCTGCAGGTGGCAATGGACAAGATAGACAAGACCTTCGGCAGCGGGTCGATTATGAAACTGGGTGACGACCACATCGAGGACATCGAGGTGATTCCCACCGGTTCCATCGGTTTGGATAACGCCCTTGGCGTGGGCGGTTATCCCCGTGGACGCATCATCGAGATCTACGGTCCCGAGTCGTCGGGTAAGACCACACTGGCCATTCACGCTATCGCCGAGGCCCAGAAGATGGGAGGCATTGCCGCCATCATCGATGCCGAGCATGCCTTTGACCGCTTCTATGCCGAGCAGCTGGGCGTTGACGTGAACAACCTGTGGATCAGTCAGCCCGACAACGGTGAGCAGGCACTTGAGATTGCCGACCAGCTTATCCGCAGCAGTGCCATCGACATTATCGTCATCGACAGTGTCGCCGCCTTGACCCCTAAGGCCGAGATCGAAGGTGAAATGGGCGAGAGCAAGATGGGTCTGCAAGCCCGCCTGATGAGCCAGGCGCTTAGGAAATTGACCGCAACCATCAGCCGTACCAACACCTGCTGCATCTTCATCAACCAGCTGCGCGAGAAGTTGGGTGTGATGTTTGGAAATCCCGAGACCACAACCGGCGGCAACGCCCTGAAGTTCTACAGCAGCGTGCGCCTCGACATCCGCCGCATCGGCCAGATTAAGGACGGTGACCAGGTGACTGGCAGCCTCACGAGGGTGAAAGTCGTGAAGAACAAGGTGGCGCCTCCCTTCCGCAAGACCGAATTTGAGATCCACTTCGGAGAAGGCATCAGCAAGGTGGGCGAGATTATCGATCTGGGCGTACAGTTTGGTATCATCAAGAAGAGTGGAGCCTGGTTCTCATATGAGGGCACGAAACTTGGTCAGGGCCGCGATGCCGCCAAGCAGATGGTGGCCGACAACCCAGAACTCGCCGAGGAACTCGAAGCCAAGATCAAGGAGGCCATGAAGGCCAAGTAATCCTTCATTTTTTCACCATAACACAGCGGGCTGCTCATGATTGGGCAGCCCGCTGTGGTCATTTCTATAGAAGCTATAGATACTATAGCGGCTATAGTTGTCAATCTTTACTTGAGGTTGAAGGCGGTGCGGAGGGTATCGACCATGTCGAGTTTTTCCCAGGTGAATAGTTCTACCTCTACCTCGGCAGTCGCGTTGTAGAGCGACTCGAAGCGTTTCTTCACCTTCTCGCACTTGCGGCCCATGTGGCCGTAGGCGGCAGCCTCGGTGTAGATGGGGTTGAGCAGTTTGAGGCGGTCGATGATGGCCTTGGGACGCATGTCGAACAGTCCTTTGAGTCTCTCGGCGATCTCGGCATCACTCATATCCACGTGACTGGTGCCGAAGGTGTTGACATAGAAACTCACAGGTTCGGCGCGACCGATGGCGTAAGCCACCTGCACCAGCACCTCGTCGGCAATACCAGCAGCCACTACGTTCTTGGCGATATGGCGGCAGGCGTAGGCGGCACTGCGGTCCACCTTGCTGGGGTCCTTACCGCTGAAGGCGCCGCCACCATGTGCGCCGCGACCACCGTAAGTGTCCACGATGATTTTGCGGCCCGTGAGGCCCGTGTCGCCGTGAGGCCCACCGATGACGAACTTGCCCGTGGGATTGACAAACTCCTCGGTGCGCTCGTCATACAGCGCCTTGATGTCTTCGCTGAATTGTGCCAGCGTCTTGGGGATGAGGATGTTGTGCACGTCGCGGGCGATGCGTTGCTGGTCCACGTCATCGTCATGTTGGGTGCTCACCACGATAGTGTGGATGTGCACGGGGCGGTGTGTGTCGCCGTCATATTCGACGGTCACCTGGGCCTTGCTGTCGGGGCGCAGGTAGGGCATCAGATCCAAATGGTTGTGGCGGATGTCGGCCAACTCACGCATGAGGGCGTGAGCCAAGTCGAGCGTTAACGGCATGTAGTTAGGCGTCTCGTTGCAGGCGTAGCCAAACATCATGCCCTGGTCGCCAGCGCCCTGGTCGGCGCGGTTGTCCTCAGCATTGTCCACACCCTGCTTGATGTCGCCGCTCTGCTCGTGCACGCTGTTGAGGATGCCGCACGAATTGCCGTCAAACTGGTACTCGCTCTTGGTGTAGCCGATCTTGTTGATCATCTCGCGTGCAGTGCGTTGCAGGTCAATATAGACATTGGTGGTCACCTCACCCGATATGACGACTTGGCCCGTGGTCACGAGGGTTTCGCATGCCACGTGAGCCAGGGGGTCGAAGGCGAGGAACTTGTCGAGGATGGCGTCGCTGATCTGGTCGGCGACTTTGTCGGGGTGCCCTTCGGACACGCTCTCCGACGTGAAAAGATAATTACTCTTACTGTTCATTGTTACAAAAAAATCATTTTTTGGATAGAATGAACGCTAAAAGAAATCGATAAAGTGTTGGATTATCGCATTTTAGCATTTTTTCAAGTGGTTGCAAGCAGCCCAAAACTATCCACTGTTAGTATATGTTTCTTAAATCGGGTGCAAAGGTAGTATAAAAAGTTTAGAGTTTAAAGTTTAAAGTTTAAAGAATTTTTCTGCTCTTCTGATTATTATTTGAAAAAGTGTCCGATGACGCGGAGTTTGGCCAGCATCGGGCCGAGGTGTTCCTTGCGGAAGATAAAGCCGACGAAGAGCAGCAACAGCACGGTGCGGTAGGCCAGCTTTAGCCACATGTTCTCCACGGGCAGCATCATGGCGGCAAACAGGATGGCCGACACGACGGTGTAGATGGCGAGGTCGCGCAGCGGGTACTTGATGGGGTAGTACTTCTGCCCCACGAGGTAACTGAGGATCATCGCGGTGCCGTAGCCAGCGACACCACCCCAAGCGCAGGCGATGTAGCCGTACTTGGGCACAAACAGGACGTTGACAAGGATGAGCACGGCACAGCCGATGCCCGAGAACCAGGCGCCCCAGATGGTCTTGTCAATCAGTTTGTACCAGAAGGACAGGTTGAAGTAGATGCCCATCATGATCTCGGCGGCCATGACGATGGGCACGACCTTGAGGCCCACCCAGTAGTCCTCGTTGCGCAGGAAGAGCAACTTGAGGATGTCAATCCAGGCAATCACCGCCAGGAAGGCCAGCAGGGTGAAAATCACGAAGTAGCGCATTGCCTGGGCGTAGGTCTCGCGGTTGTCCTTGTCCTTGCTCTTGCCGAAGACGAACGGCTCGTAGGCGTAGCGGAAGGCCTGGGTGATCAGTGCCATGATCATGGCAATTTTCACAGCGGCGCCATAGATGCCCAGTTGCGTCTGGGTGTCAGCGCGGTCGCCGTAGATCTTGGGGAACATCATCTTGTCGAAGGTCTGGTTGAGGATGCCGGCGATACCCAGCACGAGGATGGGCCAGGCGTATTTGAGCATGCGCTTCAACAGCGACCAGTCAAACTTGTACTTGATGCCGACCAACTCTTTCCAGAAGAGGAGCGTTATCGGGCCCGTGCAGGCGAGGTTGATGAAGAAGGCGTAGCCCACGCCGACGTTAGGATTGTAAATCTTGCCGATGATGTCGGGATAACTTTTGTACAGGGCGGGCAGGGCGACGAAGTAGAGCAGGTTCAGGCCGATGTTCAGGAAGATGAACAGCAGCTTGAGGGCGGCAAATTTCCATGGCCGGCGCTGGTAACGCAGGTAGGCGAACGGAATGCACTGGAAGGCGTCGAAGGCTACCACTGCCGCCATCACACCGACGTATTCGGGATGGGCGCTGTAGCCCATCCAACCCGCGATGCCAGGCAGGAAGGCGAGCACGAGCAGGACGAACAGCAGTGAGGTGGTGCCCACGCTGATGAGCGTCGTGCTATAGACGGTGTTGGGGTTCTCCTCGCTCTTGTTGGCAAAGCGGAAGAAGGTCGTCTCCATGCCGTAAGTGAGGATGACCAACAGCAGTGCCACGTAGGCATACACGTTGGTGATGACGCCATAGCCGCCCGATGCGGCAGTCATTTTGGCGGTATATAGCGGCACGAGCAGGTAGTTCAGGAATCGCCCGATGATGCTGCTCAAGCCATAGATGGCGGTGTCTTTTGCCAGAGATTTCAGGTTAGCCATTTGATTTTTTGGTTTTGTAGAGACGCAAAATTTTGCGTCTCCAAACGTTTGGCGGGAACTGAGACGCAAGATTTTGCGTCTCTACATTGCCCGATAACTTGATTAAAAAATTGATCCTACTTCGCCGGGGCGCTCGCGCTTGAGGTGGTTGTAGGCGAGCATGGTCGCCTCACGGCCGCGCGGGGTGCGGTTGATGAAGCCTTCCTTGATGAGGTAAGGCTCATAGACTTCCTCGATGGTGCCTGCGTCCTCGTTCATCGCCGTGGCGATGGTGTTCAAGCCCACAGGACCGCCGTTGAACTTGTCGATGATGGTCAGCAGGATCTTGTTGTCAATCTCGTCGAGGCCATATTTGTCGATATTCAACGCTTCGAGGGCATAGCGGGCGATGTCCAGGTCGATGCGGCCGCTGCCTTTGACCTGGGCGAAGTCGCGCACGCGGCGCAACAGCGAGTTGGCAATACGGGGCGTGCCACGGCTACGCAGGGCAATCTCGATGGCGGCCTTGTCATCAATGGGAACGGCCAGCAGGCGTGCCGAGCGCTTGATGATGCCCTCCAGCACCTTGTGGTCGTAGTATTCAAGGTGGCAGTTGATGCCGAAGCGTGCCCTCAGCGGCGAAGTAAGGAGGCCGCTGCGGGTGGTGGCACCGATAAGGGTGAAGGGAGCGAGGGTCAGTTGCACTGAGCGCGCGCCTGGACCCTTGTCGATCATGATGTCGATGCGGTAGTCCTCCATCGCACTGTAGAGGTACTCCTCCACGATGGGGCTCAGGCGGTGGATTTCATCAATGAAGAGCACGTCGTTCTCATCGAGCGACGTCAGTAGTCCAGCCAGGTCGCCAGGCTTGTCGAGCACGGGGCCCGACGTGACCTTGAAGCCCACGCCCAGCTCGTTGGCAATGATGTTACTTAACGTCGTTTTACCTAGACCCGGAGGCCCGTGGAACAGCACATGATCCAGCGACTCGCCGCGTAGTTTAGCCGCAGCGACAAACACGCGCAGGTTCTCGATGATCTTGTCCTGCCCGGCAAAGTCCTCAAACCGAACGGGCCTCAATGCCCGCTCAAAGTCCTGATCGGTCTTCAACGACTCCCGTCTAATATCAAATTCCTCCATACTGTCTGCAAAGATAGTAAAAAGTTTTTTAACTACGAATTACGCGAATTAAACAAAAGGCATCCGCGTTCATTTTTTCAAACAACTGACTCATCTGATTGTTCTGATGGCATCCGCGCTCTTGTAGTCAAACAACATCGACAACTAAACAACAACATGAATAACTTTTTTAATAAACTATTAAGGCCTTTGTTTGTTATTAGTAGTGGCTCTAGTTGCTGTTTCTGTCAAAAAGCAAAAATGCGGGATAGATGCTATAGTGGGGATAGATGCTATAGAGGGTGCGAGTTGACAACTCGCAATACAGGACAACACGGCTGTTGAAAAATGCCGAGGCGGAGCCTCGACACGGGAAACCGAGGGGCGGCGGATGGACTTAGAAAGTTCAGTTGCTAGAAAAAGGAGATAGGATGCCTACTAGTGACCTACAGGTAGGGGGCGGTGATGGAGTGGGGGCAATCCTTCATGGCGCGGGGGGTGCCTTGGTAGATGATGGTGCCGCCGAGGTCGCCGGCGCCGGGGCCGAGTTCGATGACGTGGTCGGCAGCCTTGATGACGTCGGTGTTGTGCTCGATGACATAGACGGTGTTGCCCATGTCAACCATCTTCTCAAAGAGGTCGATGAGGTGGCGTACGTCCTTGAGGTGGAGGCCGTCGGTGGGTTCGTCGATGACGAAGATGCCGCGCTGTCCGCCTGCATCGATGGGGGCGGTGTACTGCTTGAGGCATGAGGCCATCTTCAAGCGCTGCAACTCGCCGCCGGAGAGGGTGCTGAGGGCCTGGTTGAGGTGTAGGTAATGCAGGCCGACATCCATCATGGGCCGCAGTTTCTCCTCGATGCTGGTGCCCTTGAAGAACTCGCTGGCGCGGCGCACCGACAGGTCCATGACCTCGGCGATGTTCTTGCCGTCGAGGGTGTATTCGAGGGCTTCGCGGGAATAACGCAGGCCGTGACAGGCCTCGCAGGTGGTCTCGATGTTGTCCATGAAGGCCATCTCGGCGATGACAACGCCCTTGCCGCCGCAGACGGGGCAGCCGCCCTTGCCGTTAAAGGTGAAATACTGCTCCTTGATCTTGTGGGCCTTGGCGAAGCGCTTGCGGATGTCGGGGGCTACGTCCATATAGGTGGCTGGCGTGGAGCGCAGGCTTACGCCGATGTTCTTCTGACTGATATAGACCACGTCGCCGTGCGCACGGCGGAAGCACTCCATCAACGAGCTCTTGCCTGAACCCGCCACACCTGCGATGGCGACAAAGGCGTTCATGGGCAGGTCGATGGAGATGTCCTTGAGGTTGTGGAGCGTGGCATGGCGCAGGGGGAAGGTTTCTTTGATTGCGCGGGGCTGTGCCTTGAAGTCGCCATGCTGACTGAGCATCTGTCCCGTGCTCGTGCCGCTGTGGAGCAATTGCTGGTAGTTGCCCTCGAAGATGATGTTGCCGCCCTCGCTGCCCGGGCCGGGACCCAGGTCCACGATGTGGTCGGCCAGGCCGATCATCTCGCGGTGGTGCTCAACGAGCAGGACTGTATTTCCAGCGTCGCGCAGGCGACGGACGGAGTGTTTCATCTTCTCGATGTCGTGGTCATGGAGACCCGTACTGGGTTCGTCGAGGATGTAGAGCACGTCGGCCAGCGACGAGTTGATGTATTTGGCGATTTTGCAACGCTGCGCCTCACCACCCGAGAGGGTGCCGACGGCGCGTTCCAGGCTGAGGTAACCCAGGCCGATTTCCTCGAGTGCCGTCAGGCGGGCGCTGATGGCCTGTTTGAGATCGACCGCCAGTGGTGCGGTGAGCGCCTTGACCCACTCGTTGAGGCGGGTAATGGACATGGCGCAGGCATCGGCGATGTTGATGCCCTCGATTTTGCACGAGAGGACGCGCGGACTCAAGCGGGTGCCGCCGCAGTCGGGGCAGACGCCCATGTTGAGCATCGGGTTGAGGACGGCGGCATGGAGTAGGCCTTCCTCGCTGTTGATGATGCTGCGGTACATGCGGGGGATAATGCCCTCATATTTGGCTGACTTGGGCCAGTTGGCGGGTGGATTTTTCAGGCGGATCTGGGGGCTGTTGAGGAAGAGGTCGAGTTCCTCGGGGCTGTAGTCGCGGATTTTCTTGTCCAGGTCGAACAGGCCGCTGTGGGCATAGCGTATCCAGCGCCAGCCGCCCTTGCCGAAGGCGATGTAGTGGATGGTGTCCTCGTCGTTGAGGCTCTTGTCGAAATCCACCAGTTTGTGGATGTCCAGTTCGCGGATTTCGCCCAGTCCCGAGCAGCGCGGGCAACTGCCCTCGGGGTGGTTGAAGCTGAACGACTCGGCATAGCCGACGAAGGGCTGGCCCACGCGCGAGAACAGCAGTCGCAGCAGGGCGGCGATGTCGGTATAGGTGGCGACGGTCGAACGGGAGTTCTGGGCGGGCTTCTTCTGGTCGATGACGATGGCGATGGGCAGATTCTCGATGGCATCCACGTGTGGGCGGCCGTACTTGGGCAGGTACTGTTGCACGAACGACGGGAAGGTGTCGTTCAATTCACGACGCGATTTGGCCGCGATGGTATCGAGCACGAGCGAACTCTTGCCCGAACCCGAAACGCCTGTGAACACCGTGATCTTATGCTTGGGGATTTCGAGGGAAATGTCCTTGAGGTTGTTCTCCCTTGCCCCCTTGATAATAATCGTATCGCCTTTCATGCCCACAAAGATACAAAAAAAGCGGGCCATGAGGCCCGCCTTTTGGGGAAAAGTTTATTTCTTTTTGTACTTGTACTTGACGCCCAGGTTGTACATGATGAAGGCCTGGATGTCGGTGTACTCGTCGATGATCTTGCTGATGGGCTTGCTGTGGCCGTGGCCAGCCTTGCTGTCGATGCGGATGAGCTTGGGCTGGTCGCCGGTGTTGCAGTGCTGCAGCTCGGCGGCATACTTGAAGCTGTGGGCGGGCACAACGCGGTCGTCGTGGTCACCGGTGGTCACCATGATGGCGGGGTAGGGGGTGCCGTCGTTCTTGATGTTGTGCAGGGGCGAGTAGTCGCGCAGGTAGCGGAACATCTCGGGGCTGTCGTCGCTGCGGCCGTAGTCGGGGGCCCAGTTCCAGCCGATGGTGAACTCGTGGTAACGCAGCATGTCCATCACACCCACCTGGGGTACGGCACAGGCGAACAGGTCGGGACGCTGGTTGACCACAGCGCCGACGAGCAGACCGCCATTGCTGGCGCCGTTGCAGGCGAGCTTACTGGGATTGGTGTACTTGTTCTCGATGAGCCACTCGGCGGCAGCGATGAAGTCGTCAAAGACATTCTGCTTGTTCATCTTGGTGCCGGCCTGGTGCCACTCTTCGCCATACTCGCCGCCACCGCGCAGGTTGACATAGGCGCAGATGCCGCCGCAGTCCATCATGGCGAACAGGGTGCGGGTGTAGGTGAAAGCGGGATTGAGGCTCACGTTGAAGCCGCCGTAGCCGTAGAGGAAGGTGGGACGCTGACCGTCACGCTTGAGACCCTTCTTATAGACGAGGAACATGGGGATGCGCGCACCGTCCTTGCTGTTGAAGAAGACCTGCTCGGTGACGTAGTCCTCGCTCTTGAGGTTCACTTTGGGCTGGAAGAAGAGTTCGCTCTTGCCCGTCTCCAGGTCATACTTGTAGATGGCGCCGGGGAAGGTGTAGCTGGCGAAGCTGTAGAATACTTCCTTAGCGTTCTTCTTGCAGGAGAAACCTACTGAACCGTAGGTCGGCAACTTGATTTCACGGATGAGCTTGCCGTTTTTGTCATACAGGTAGGGATGGTTTGAAGCATCCTTGTCGTAGGTGAGGATGAACTTGTGGTCGGCCATAGTAGCGCCCGTCAATACCGATTCCTGTTCAGGAATGAACTCGGCGCAGCTGGCGGGAGACAGCGTCTCGGCATCGTAGGTGACAATCTTGCCCTTGGGGGCATTCTCGTTGGTCATCACATAGATTTTGCCGTTGTCGATGCCGACGATGCCACGCTCATACTTCATGCCGCCGATGAGTTGCACATAGTGCGGGTTGCGGTCCTTGAGGTCCTTGATGTAGATGTCGTTGCCCTCGGCGTCGCTCTTCCACAGGATAACGTAACGCTCATCTTCGCTCACGCTCACCTGGTGGAAATGCAGGGGTTCACCCTTGTCCTGATATTCGACATAGTCCTCGCTTTGGGGTGTGCCCAGCTTGTGGTAATACACCTTCTGGAACTCATTCTTGGACGTCTTGGCATCCTCGGGGGCGTCGAATCCGCTGTAGAAGAAGCCGTCGCCGAGCCACTGTGCATCGGTGAACTTGGCCCAGACGATGTGGTCGTCGAGCACCTTGTCCTCCTTGAGGTCCTTGACGTAGATTTCGTTCCAGTCACTGCCGCTGCGGGTAATGATGTATGCCAGGTAGCGGCCGTCGTTGGAGAAGTTGAGCTGCTGCAACGCCACAGTGCCGTCGTCGCTCAACGTGTTGGGGTCGAGCACCATCTTGTGATTGCCATCGGCATTGTACTCATAGAGCACGCTCTGGTTCTGCAGGCCGTTGTTCTTGAAGAAATAGAACTTGTCCTTGATCTTGAAGGGTGCGCCCATCTTCTCGTAGTTGGCGAGTTCGGTGATGCGCTTCTTTACGTCCTTGCGGAAGGGGATTTTGGACAGGTAGTTCTGAGTCACCTTGTTTTGGGCATTGACCCAGGCCTCGGTCTCGGCGCTGCGGTCATCCTCGAGCCAGCGATAAGGGTCGGGCACCTGGGTGCCGAAGTAAGTGTCCACAGTATCCACGCGACGGGTGTCGGGATAGTTGATGCGAGCCTGCGTCGTCATAGCCGACGCTGCAATTAATGCACTGCTCATGAGTAGAAACCTTTCTTTCTTCATTGGTTGATTGTTAATTTATGGTTATTGGTTGATTGGATTGTCATATCGGTGCGATAATGGGTCAATTGCTTTGCAGGGCAAATTTTATTCTGTCAAAGCGTCGTGCCAGCAGGTCTTCACGCTTGATGTAGAAGTAGATGATGCCGTAGTCGCCGAGCAGCAGGTCGTGAGGAAACTTGTCATCTTTATTCTGGTACTCACAATTGGTGGAATAGAGTTGCAATAGGAGTACATCATCAGACAGGTCATCGACGATGGGCCCTTGAATAAGGAAGGGATAACCGAGCATACTGCCGATATCAGTATGGGATTCGTCCCACAATAGAACAATTGCCTCATAGCGCGCATCTTCATCCTCCTCGCTGACGGGCTTAAAAGTCGAGAGGGTGGGGTAGCTCGTGAATCGGCTGAATTGCAAGCGGCATTCTTGCAACTGGTATTCTTTGTCGAGATTTACAGGATATTCGAGGGGATGCAGTTGTGAAGAAGGCAGGTCATTATAGATCACTCGGACATCGTTCTCATTGCCGTTCCTATCCATCTGGCTGAGTTCGTAGAAGAAATACAGTTGTCCGCTTGTGGGCAATAGGTTCTCATGGTCGAGGGACGTAAGGTCCGCACAATCGATCTGCAGCAGCAATGATAGGGGACGCCCGCTGTTATCGTGCGGCCACTGGAAATTGGCTGGAACGTCAGGCCGTCCGCCATATTTGGAGCAACCCGCAGGCAATGGGGCCGTGCCTTTGTCCGCAAATGAAATCCGAATGGCATCTCGGCCAGAAGGCTTGAGCAACTCCATGTATTGGTTCACCTTTTCTTCATGCCTGTCCATTTTGGCGGTCTCATCATCCAAGAGTCTTCTGAGTTCCTTGTGGGCTTTGCAGTATCCGAGAATCATCAGCAGCATGACTGCTACGAGCATGATGATGTGCGGCATGCTCTCGGTATCCCAGCCAGCGAGTAGCTTGAAAAAGGTACCAACGCCTATCATCATGCAGACGGTCATTATCGTACTGAATATCAGTTTTCTGTCTTTCATCATGACCTAATCAGTTGATATGAGATATAAAAATGTGGACAGGAAATATCACATGATTGAATATCTCGGCGCTACGGTCATCCTCGAGCCAGCGGTAAGGGTCGGCCACCTGGGTGCCAAAGTAAGTGTCAACGGTATCCACACGACGGGTGTCGGGATAGTTGATGCGAGCCTGCGTCGTCACAGCCGACGCTGCGATCAATGCGCTCATAATTAAAATCCTTTCTTTTCTCATTGTTAGATTGTTAATTTACTGTTTATATTTTGGTTGATTGGATTGACATATCGGTGAAATCATGGGTTAAATGCATTGCCGGGCAAATGTTATTCTGTCAAAGCGTCTTACCCACAGATCGTCACGCTTGATGTAGAAGTAGATGACGCCGTTACCGAGCAGCAGGTCGTGAGGCATCTTGTCATTTTCTGGCCAAAACTCACTGCAATTGAGTTGCAACAGGAGTACATCATCAGACGGGTCATCGACGATAGGCTTTTCAATGAGTTCGGCGAAACCGAGCATGGTACCGATGTACTCGACACCATTCCAGAACTCCTCATCCAATCGGCAATATGCCTCGTTGCTCTCAAACTTATCTTTGTAGCTGAGTGGCTTATTTGTCAAGTTGCCAAGTTCTTCAATCTCCGGGATGCTCGTGCATTGGGTAAATTGCAAGCGGTGTTCCTGTAACTGGTATTTTTTGTTGAGATTCACAGGATAATCGAGTGGATGCAGTTGAGAAGAAGGCTTGTCGTTATAGATGACTCGGACATTGTTCTTAAGGCCGTTCCGATTCATCTTGCTGAGTTCGTAGAAGAAATACAGTTGTCCGCTTGTGGGCAATAAACCCTCGAGGTCAAGGGACGTGAGGTCCGCACAATCGATTTGCATCAGCAATGATAAGGGACGGCCTTTATTGTCGTGTGGCCACTGAAAATCATCGTCCACATCAGGTCGTCCACCATATTTGGAGCAACCGGCAGTCAATGGGATGTTACCGTTTTCCGCAAATGAGATCTGAATGGCATTACGACTGAAGGACTTGATCAAATCCATGTAGTGGCTTACCTTTTTTTCGTCAATTTTGACCTCATCGTCCCTCTGTTGATCCTGCTGATCCTTGCGTTTCTCCAATTTTTTTTCGATTATGTCCATTCCGAAAAGCAACAGGAATATCACGATGCCCATTCCTATGGGCAACATCTGCATCGTTGGCGGCCAGTCACATATCGGCATGTCATCAGGTATGTCGCGTGTCAGAAAACAAAAGAGGGCAATAACACCGATTATCATACAAAAGAGCAGGCCCTGCACGGCATATAGTTTTTTAGTTTTTTTGTCCAAATCCCTGAAGGGGATCACCTCTTCTTCGTCAAATTCATCGTCATACACCTCGGGCATGAGTCTCTTTAATTCCTTGTTGGCTTTGTAGTGTCCTAGAATCGTCAGCAGCACGACGGCAATGAGCACGCCCCGCAACGTCATGCTCACGGTATCCCAGATTGCGAGCAGAATGAAAAAGGCAAGCCAGCCTATTATATAGCAGACGGCTTTTACAATTTTGGGTATCCTTGTTTCAGATTCTTTCATGTCCAAATCATTTGATATGAAAATATTAAAAATGTGGACAGGAAATATCACATGATTGAATTTCCCGGTCCACGATAGGTTACTGTTCGAGCGAGGCGATGACGTTGAGCAGGGTCTGGCCTACCTCGGCGAGTGTGGCGGGGCTGATGTGACCCATGGTATCGTCCACAGTATGCCACTCGGGACAGAAGCCCGTTTCGCTGTTGGCGCGCATGTCGATGATGTCAACACAGGGTATGCCGGCGCGGTTGACAAAGACATGGTCGTCGGTGACTGCACCGCCCTGTGAGTTGATGAAGTGGCTGCCTGCCGCGTTGTTCCATACCAAGTCGACAAAGCCGCTGGCATACTGGGTGGAGAAGTACTCACGGGTGAAGGTGGCATCGGGTGAGCCCACCATGTCGAGCAGGATGCCAAATAGGGGTTTATAGCCCGCGACATGGGGATGTGCTACCCAATACTGGGTGCCCAGGCCCCAAGAGTCCTCGTTGTCGTTCTCGCCCATGTCCTCGACATCGACAAGAACAATGTCGATACCCAACTCGGTCTTTTCGGCATTTAACTGGCGAGCCAATTGGAGCAGCACAGCCACACCGCTGGCACCGTCGTTGGCGCCGATGACGGGCTTGCTGTGGTTGGCGGCGTCGGGGTCATTGTCGGCCCAGGGGCGGGTGTCCCAATGCGCGAGCAGCAACAGGCGCTGGCTGGCCTCAGGGTTGATGACGCCAATGATGTTCTTGGCGTTTATTTTTCCAGATTTGAAGGTCTGCACGGTGCCAGTCTGCACGATTACGGTGTCGCAACAGTCCCTAAGGGTTGTGGTGAGCCACTCGGCGCACTTGGCGTGGGCAGGCGTTCCTGGCACGCGGGGGCCGAAGTCGCATTGCTGCTGGGTGAGCGTCAATGCTGCCTGACCGTCAAATGCCTTACGCTCAACAGCGGTGCTTGCCGTTGTCGCTGCCGCGTCGCTGGTCGAGGTGGAGTTGCCCGTGCTGCCACATGCCGTCATCATGGCTGCCAGTACTATATATAATAATGTCATCTTCATAGTGCGACGAATAAAAGGATGCGGTATGTCTTGTTCCGCTGTGATGCGGATACGACATACCGCATCCTTTAATAAGTTGTTTACAGATGCGATGGTTGATTACTTACCCTCCTTGGCGGGTGCTTCCTGAGCGGGGGCATCCTTGGCAGGAACGGTCACCGTCTTGGTAGCGGTCTTGCTAGCGGCGGGAGTAGCAGCCTCCTCGGCCTGAGTGCCGAAGTTAGGAGCCTGAGTCTCGCTGGTGGGTAACTTCTTGATCTGGGGAGCGCCTTCCACGATGCTGGGAGTGTCAGTTACGAATGCCGAAGCAATGCTCAGGACGCAGATGAAAGCTGCCAAACACCAAGTGGCTTTCTCAATGAAGTCGGTGGTCTTGCGTACACCCATGAACTGGTTGTAGTTGTTCACATTGGCAGCGAGGCCGCCACCTTTAGATTTTTGGATAAGGATGACACCGACCAACAGAATCGATGCGATCACGATCAGAATTGCAAAAATAGTGTACATTTTTTCTTATTTTTTGTCGTTTAGTGTCTCATTTAGGACCAATTTGGCCAAAAATCGAATTTGGTCTGCAAAGTAAATACTATTTTTTGGATATTTCAAATTTAATTGCTCAATAATTTCAAGAGCCTGCGAATATTTGTGTCTGGCGATGTACATTTTGGCTAGACTTTCGCTCAGCATCGAGTCATCGGTGAGGGTGGGATCGTCGATGGTTTCCTCGGCGATTTCGGCCTTCTCCTCTTCGCCAATCGGGGTGGTGATGGGGGTCTGTGCCGCCTGTTCGCCCAGTTGCATCTGTTCAGCGATGAATTTGTTGATGAGATCATCCTGAGAGTCTCCTCCAGTCAGGTCGATGCCCCCTTCCTCCATTTCCTGAGCCGCCAGCACGTCGGCATAGTCGGGCTGCGGATTGAAGATGGCTTGGTCGATCGCTTCAATCTCACCCGGGCTGGTCTTGCCATAGTTGTCCAGGAAGCGGTCGATGGTCGTGAAGGTATCAAGGGCTTCCGGCAAGGCTTCGGGCGGATAGAAGTTGGCCATGAGGCTTGCGTCATCGCCCAGCATCATCGCCAGGGCATGGCGGTCGGGGTGGGAGATGGAGAGCCGTGCCAGCACGTCCTCGTTGCCTTTCACGCCATTGCGCTTGAGGTACAGGATAGCGGGCAGCACGCTGTAAGGGGCGTCCTGTTCGGCACGCTCCAGCCACTCTCTGCTCACTTCATTGTCCTCACTGGCGGCGAGCCGCTTGATGTCCTCAATCCATGTCATTGTTCTCAGTTTTCAGTAGTCAATTTTCAGCCCTAAAGCCTAATACCTAAAGCCTAAAGCCTTAAACTACCAATCTCCCAATGTCGCATTGAAAATCAGGTCGGCAAGGTCCTTGCTGATCTGGTTGCACAACTCGTCCTGCACATCGACCAGCAATTCGCTGCTGGAGAAATCACGGTAGGCGCTGAAGGACAAGTCCTTGGATAACGCCTGGTTCCTGTTGTCGGTGTATCGCACTCGCACGCTGATGGTCAACCTCGTTTGGCTGGCATAAGCGTCCTCACCGACGGCTTGTGGTGAGAGCTGGTAGTTGGTGATCTCGCCTTCCATGAGCAGGTCGGCATTGCGGTTATCGACCACGCGCAGGCGGGTCTGCTGGGCAATCATGTCGGTGATGCGGTTTTCGAACACCGATTGCAGCGGCGGATAAACCAGTGCGGCACGGATGGGGAACTCGCCTATCGAGATGGTCTTATAGACGTTGTAGTCGATAGAGGCTCCGTTGAGCGTGTATCGGGGGATGCACGCCTCCCATCCCAGGGCCGCAACGGCAAGCGTCAATATGATGATGAACCGTTTCACTGGCGTTCCAGGTTGTATTGCTTGATTTTGCGGTACAGGGTGCGCTCCGAGATGTTCAACTCCTGGGCCGTGAGTTTGCGGCGGCCATTGTTGCGGCGCAGGGCACTCTCGATGGTCTCGCGCTCGGTTTCGTCGAGGGTCTTGACGGTTTCGCCTTCCACGTCCATGGCGGTGACCTCGTCAACGCGCCCCAGTTCCTGTGTCTCGCGCTGCATGTTGCGATAGGGCGAAGCCATATTCAGTTCGCCGTTATTCCCCAGCTCGAGCAGCGGGTTACTCTCGCGCTTGAGCTCTTGAACGGTGGATGATACATGAGATGTCGACCCCATGCCGTCCATGCGCTTCTTGAGTGCCTCGATTTCGGCCCTCATCGAGAGGATGAGGGTGAAGAGCTGCTCGCGCTCGGCGTTGTAGTC
Source organism: uncultured Prevotellaceae bacterium (assembly GCA_947306175.1). GTDB lineage: Bacteria > Bacteroidota > Bacteroidia > Bacteroidales > Muribaculaceae > Sodaliphilus. Next base: position 23,320 of record CAMZFV010000025.1, on the reverse strand, counting down.
AAAGTTGGGCTGAGACTGAACGGTGAGGGCGGTATTGCGGTTGTCGGGCATATACATGCTCAAGGTAGCCGCATCAACCGTATTGCCCGATTCAAACAGGGCCACTTGCTCGATGACGCTCTTGAGCTGGCGCACGTTGCCGGGCCAGTGATAGGCCTTGAGCATGCGCTGGGCGTCGTCGGTCAAGGTCACCTCGCTGGTGCGGTTCTCGGTGATGAAGTTGCGCAGGAACAAGCGGGCCAGCAGCACGATGTCGTCGCCGCGCTCGCGCAGGGGCGGCACATTGATCTGTACCGTCGAGAGGCGGTAATACAGGTCCTCGCGGAACTTGCCATCCTTGACGGCCTGGAGCATGTCCTTGTTGGTGGCTGCCACGACGCGGATGTTGGTCTTGCGCACGGTGCTGTCGCCAACGCGCAGGTATTCGCCGTTCTCGAGCACACGCAGCAGGCGGGCCTGTGTACTCATGGGCATCTCGGCCACCTCGTCGAGGAAGATGACGCCGCCGTCGGCCTCTTCAAAGTAACCCTTGTGGTCATTGATAGCGCCCGTGAAGGAGCCCTTGACGTGGCCAAAGAGTTCGCTGTCGATGGTGCCCTCGGGTATGGCGCCGCAGTTCACGGCGATATACTTCTTGTGCTTGCGGGGGCTGCATTCGTGAATGATTTTTGGGAAAGACTCCTTACCTGAACCGCTCTCGCCGATGATGAGCACGCTTAGGTCAATGGGGGCCACAAGCATGGCACGGCGGATAGCGGCAATCAGTGCGGGTGACTCGCCCACGATGCCGAAGCGCAGCTTGAGTGCGCGGATGTCGTTATCGGTTATTTTTGTTGCCATTTCTTCATTTTATAAGTTTCGCCATTCAGGAACACACCTAGTTCCTCAGGCGTTTTGTATTGTGCGTATTCTTCGGGCATGATGGGGTCATGTACCGAAACGCGGAAGTTGTAGTCCTTGCGGCGGAAGACCTCGGCGGGGAGTCGCAGCGTGCGCAGTTTCCAGCTGATTACACCCAGAACGAGTGAAATCCAACTGTTGTGTCCGTGGATGTAGATGGGGATGACGGGTACCTTGAGTTTCTGGATCAGGCGCATGATGACGGGTTGCCACTCGCGGTCCTCAACACGCAGGTGTCGGTTGAGCTTGCTCACTGCGCCAGCCGGAAAAAATCCCATGGGATGGCCAGCCTTGACGTGCTTCAAGGTGTCACTGATGCCGTGCATGGATACGGCGCGCTTGGCGGGATCGTCGCTAGCCAGGGCGTCAACGGTGATGAAATTAGGCATCATGCCTCCGATCTTGCTGAGCAACATGTTGACCATGAACTTGTAGTCGGGCCTGCGGGTGCCGATGATGTGAATCATCATCACACCGTCGATGGCACCGAAGGGATGGTTGGAAACCGTGATGAAGGGTCCCTCGGGCAGGTTGTCCAGCACCTCACCGTTGTCGAAGGTAATGGTCGCGTTCAAGTCTTTCATGAAACCGGTGCAGAAAGGCACACCCGGCGTATGGCAGTTGTGGCCGTGAATCCAGTTCACGTCGTCGATGTCCAGCAGGTGGAACAGCCACTTGACCAGTTTGGGCTTGCCGTCAAAGAAGGGCGCCATCTTACAGATGTCGTCATAGTCCAGGATGTCGGGCTTAACGGGTGTGGTCCACGTCTTTTCCTGCTGCTGCTCCTGGGGTTGCTGCTCTGGTTTGTTTTGCTCTATCTTGTTTTCTTCCATATTTTACTCTTATTTCGGGGCGCAAAGTTACAACGTTTTTCGGGAACTGACACACTGCGAGTGTTAAAATATGACATTTTGGCAGAAAATTGAGCGTTAATCCAGAGAAAAAAGATTCTTTTATTTGGAAATAATGGCGAATACTTGCACACATCTTGGATTATAACGATATTTGCAGATTATTAGATAATTACAGTATGTCCTGTAGCTCGTTGCAGTGATAATACGAGAGAAATGTAAAGAATTGAGAGAAATGGTTTCAAGTGTGAAAAGAATTATCATTGATCCACGATGTCGTATTAACTACGCATCTTATTATATCGAGGGCCTGAGGAGCTTGTTCGGTTCAAATTTGATAAAATTTGAATGTCTAAAAGATATCAAAGGTATGATCGGTAATGGTATTGCTGCCATAATCATTTCCAATAACAAGGAGAAGCGTGTTTTTTTTGATTATATTGATGCAGACAGTATTGATGAGGAAATGTATATTTGGGCAGATGCATATGGAAAGGTCAATCTTTCTTCTACTGATGTCCATCGTGATAAAATTGTACCAATGGGTCCCAATTTTGGAGTAAGTTTATGGAACCCTATATCTACGATTATTAGATGTTTAAAAAATTATTCAGTTATTAGGTACGACGGTTGCAATAGTGATAATTTGTCATTGATTTCATTTCTCCGTGATTATGCCTATATGTTTATTCGTCGCAAGAGATATAACTATTATCATCGTTATACTGATGAAGAGCAGAGAGGCTATGTTTTTTCTCTGAGTACTTTGTGGTGGGGAGGTGGAATGTTTATAACGACAAATAAATATCGTAGTGATTTCATTCATCTTTGTAAACAGCATATGGATGAATTTGAAGGCGGCTTCTTTTATGTTAATTGCGCAGAAAAAGAAAGTAAAGAATATTCAAAATATAAGACGGAGTTTCATGATATAATATATAAGCATCGCATGTCCATGTCAGACTATGATAAGCGAAGCAGAAAATCGTGGTTTGTATTTAGTACGCCATCTGTCAATAGATGTCATGGATGGAAGCTGGGAGAATACCTCTGTGAAGGCAAAGCGATTGTATCTACTCCTTTGACCAATGTGATGCCAGGCCATTTTGAAAAAGGAGTTCATTATCTTGAGGTGAACAGCCTTCAAGAAATGGAGGAAGCGATTATAAGGCTACGTGATGATGCCGAGCTAGTGGAGCGCATGAAAAAAAATGCGTTTCAATATTTTAACGAGTGGGTATCTCCGGAAGCTTCTGTTAAGCACGTGCTTGATAAAGCAGGAATATGCTACTAGGCTATTCCTTTCTCTTGTTTGCAGATGCGTGTTGTAGTGAATAATAATCAGTCGAGATATTAACCATTTAGAAATAATAGTGTTATGAAAAAATCTTTACTCATTTTCTTGATTATGTTGGTAACTGCATTTGCTGCGAGTGCCGATGCCGCTATCAAGAATGCTGACAACCATCAGGTGATTCTAAAGGCTCAAGATAAAGTCCTTAAGGTCAAGAACTGGCAGGTGGGCCAGCGCATCCCGAGCAGGAGCATGAAGGCCGCCAATCGGGATGCCCTGAGTGATGCCCTGAATGTGGCTGGTGGTAATATCAGTTTTGTCTCCACGGGAGAGTATCCCTGGGTCGTGGTTACCGATGGAGACCTCACCTACGCCAAGTCAGGCAATGCGGGTGTTGCCTCCAGCACCTCAACACTTACCGCTATCGTCACGGTAAACCGCACCTCCTACCTGTCCTTCAAGTTCATGGCATGGGGCGAGGGAACCTCACCGGTGTGGGACGCTTGTGAGTTTGCCATCGATGGAGAAGTGCAATTCAGTTATGGCGCCCGCAAGAATAATTGGGAGACCCATGAGGCAACATTGGCTCCCGGCACCCATACGTTGAGGTGGAGTTATATCAAGGATGATACTCTTCATCCCGAGGGCGACTTCTTCGCAGTGGATCAAGTTACCATCACCAAAGATGTGGAGGGTACTCGTGGCGACGTGAACAACGATGGCAAGGTATCGATCAGTGATGTGACTGCATTGATTGATTATCTGTTGGACGGCAATGCTGATAATATCAACCTCCTGAATGCCGACATGAGTATGGACGGCATTGTAAGCGTCGTCGATGTGACGTCGCTGATTGACTATCTGCTGTCTGGAACGTTGTCTTCAGAGACCTATACTGTTGGAGGCACCTCGTTCACGATGGTTCCTGTTCAGAATGGTACGTTCAGGATGGGTGCGACCGAAGAGCAGGGTGACGATGCGACCGAGCGGGAGAAACCCTCCCATCAGGTGACTCTGACAAAGCCCTACTACATCTGCGCGACCGAGGTGACTCAGGCCTTGTGGCTTGCCGTGATGGGCACGAATCCGAGCGGTTTCACTGGCGACTTGAACCGTCCCGTTGAACAGGTATCGTGGAATGATTGTCAGACGTTCATTACCAAGTTGAACCAGATGACGGGCCAGACCTTCCGCCTGCCTACCGAAGCCGAGTGGGAGTTTGCTGCTCGTGGCGGCACCAATAGCAAGGGCTACAAATACGCCGGCAGTAACAACATCGATGATGTGGCATGGTATCAGAGCAACGCTGACGGAATGACGCACCCTGTGGGCCAGAAGCAACCCAATGAGTTGGGCTTGTACGACATGTCGGGTAACGTGCTGGAATGGTGCCAGGATTGGTATAGCGCATATACTACGGATGCTCTGGTCGATCCGACAGGCCCTGAAACAGGCTCTAACCGAGTTTATCACAGTGGTTGCTTTGACTATCCTGCGCATGGTTGCCGCGTATCCTTCCGTTATTACAGTTCGCCGACGTATGCTGGCAGTAACCGCCTGGGCTTGCGCCTTGCCATGTGATGGTGCTCACTAAGCTCGCAGTTTAGAGTTTAAAGAGGAACCCGCACTCCAGTTGATGTTTGACTGAGTGCGGATGCCTTTGCTATGAGTGATTTTTAGTGTGAAAATTACTTGTAGGGGTTGGACTTGACGAGGTTGGTGTCTGGTTCGATGCGGGTGACGACGTGCTTTGAATTGCCGCGCCACAGTACGCTGCCCTTGTACTCGTTATAGGTCAGTACGATGCGCTTGCCATCACCAGCCCAGCGCATGGCGTCACGGGCAAGGCTGTCGGTCGGGATAGAGAACTTGAAGTCGCTGTGCAAGGCCAGCAGGGTGTCCTCAATATATCCGTCACTGATCATCTCGCCCTCATAGGTCTTGAATATCGTTCCCTCGTTGCTCACGTTCATGATCCAGCCTTTTTCCTGGCTCACGCGATAGGGGTGGAAGTAGTATTGCCATACCCACCATCCCAGAAATATGGCCATGGCGATGATGATAAGGGCCAGCAACATCTTCACCGAGGCACCCCGTCGCTCGATTGTAGCCTCCTTGATTTCGCGTTCCTCGCGTTCCTGCTCGCTTTCCTGATGCACCTTCGGCTGCTCCTCGGGCACGTTCTCGTCGGTGAAATAGTCGTTAAAATTATCGTCCATATTTCTTCTGAGTTTTAAGTTGTAAGTTTTGAGTTTTGAGTTTTAAGTATGATTACTCACGCCTAAGACTTAAAGTTTGATTTCGTCGTTGGTGGTATCGACTACGGTTTTGCCTTTCTCGATGCGGTTGCGGTCAATGGCCATGCTGGCAAAGGCATAGAGGCCCAGCGCGATGATCAGCACCTGCTGAAACAGCCAAACGAACATAGCGAAAGTCGATGCATTCTTGTCGGGGTTATTGATGCTGAAGACACCGACGCCATAGAGCGAGAGACCAAAAATAATGCCCAAATGCCAAGCACCCAGGCCTCCGTTGGTGGGGACACCCATACCGATGCTGCTCAGCACAAACATCACGAGCACGGCGAGCACGCTCAGACTGCTGGTGAAGTTGAACGCCTTGCAGGCCAGATAGAGTTGCAGGAAATAGCAGCCCCAAATGAGCAGGGTCAGCAACAGAAACCACCACTTGCCCTCCATGCGGGCGATGCCGGCAAAGCCTTCCCACAGGTTGCGGACCATGAGTTGGATTTTCTTGATGATCTTGTTCTCGGTCTTCATGATGAGCAGCCAGCCCAGGGTGATGATGACGAGGGCTGTTCCCAGCCAGATGCGGGCATCGCTGGCAATGTTGAGGAAGTTCTCCTTCATCTGCGGATAAGCGTCAAAGAACTTTCCAAAGGCGCTTTGTGCCAGCAAGAAGGTGATGAACGTCAACACCAGCACGGTGACTGTGTCGGTGAGGCGGTCGGCGACCATCGATCCCATGACCTGGGTGACCGAAGCCTTTTGGCGGTTGGCGATGTAACCGCAACGCCACACTTCGCCCAAACGCGGGAACACCAGGTTGACGGCGTAGGTGCCGAAGATGCTGTTCAGCACGGCGCTGAACGACGGCTTCACGTCGATGGCCTTGAGCTGCAAGCGCCACCTTAATGCCCTGAACACGTGGCTAAAAATGCTCACGATGGCAACGGGGATAAACCACAGGTAATTGACGTCGGTCTTGAGCGTGTCCATCATGCTGTTGATGTCCACGTTCTTGTACAGGAACCACATGAGCCCCACGCCGATGACGAGGGGGATGCCATATTTCACGAGATAGGAAATCGCCTTTTTCACGTTTTTTTCTTTTAAAGATGAATTAAAAACACGCCCTTGATGTCACCATTCAGCAAAAAAAGCAGTAACTTTGCGCATTGCTAATGGACGCATTGGAGCGTGCAAAGGTAACAAAAAAGACCGAACATGCGGAAAGTTAGAGCAAAAAAGTCACTGGGGCAGCATTTCTTGACCGATTTGTCGATTGCCGAGCGCATCGCCCACACGCTGGATGACTTCAAGCACTTGCCGGTGCTGGAGGTAGGTCCGGGCATGGGTGTGCTCACCCAGTTCCTTCTCGACATGGGGCTTGACCTGACCGTGGTGGAACTCGACAAAGAGAGTGTGGACTACCTGGAGGTGGCATATCCTCAACTGCACGGCCGCATCATCGGCGAGGATTTCCTGAAGATGGACCTACACAAGCTCTATGGCGACCAGCCTTTCTGCATCATTGGCAATTACCCCTACAATATTTCTACACAGATTTTCTTCAAGGTGCTGGACTACCGCGACCAGGTGCTGTGCTGCAGCGGCATGTTGCAGCGCGAGGTGGCCCAGCGCATCGCCGAGCCGCCGGGCACCAAGGCCTATGGCATCCTGTCCGTCTTGCTGCAGGCGTGGTATGATATCGACTACCTGTTCACCGTCGATGAGCACGTCTTCAATCCCCCGCCCAAGGTCAAGAGCGGCGTCATTCGCCTCACGCGTAACGACGTGACCGACCTGGGTGTTGATGAACGCATGTTTAAGCGCATCGTGAAGGCCTCTTTCGGTCAGCGCCGCAAGATGCTGCGCAGCTCGTTGAAGCCGATTTTCGCTGCCGACCCGACGGTCATGGAACGTGACGTGTTCCGACAACGTCCCGAACAGTTGGGCGTTGATGATTTCATCGCCCTGACGCGACTCGCCACTTCAGTTAGTTAGGAGTTGGGCCCTGCGGGGCTAATGCGAATTACACGAATTTATCTGATTTGGCATCCGCATTCCATAAAAGAAATGAGAATTAGAAACCTGGAACAGAAAACGAAGGACTAAAAAACTGAAAGCTGAAAACGATGAAAGAGTTTACCGAAGAATATCTCCAAACGCTCAATGACCTCATTGACAATAAAAATGAGGAACTTGTGCGTGCCAAAATACAAGACCTGCATCCAGCCGATATCGCCGAACTTGTAGGTGACCTCCATAATGACGAGGCCCTGTTTATCATGTTGCTGCTCGACGATGAGACGGCTGCCGACGTGCTTGTGGAACTCGACGAGGCCAAGCGCCATGACCTGATGGAGCTGATGCCCAACGAGGAGATCGCCAAGCAGGTGGAGCAGATGGATGCCGACGACGCTGTGGATGTGATCCAGGAGCTTGACGAGGAAGACCGTGAAGACGTTATCAGCCATATCGACGACGTGGAGCAGGCGGGTGATATCGTTGACCTGCTGCAATATGACGAGGATACCGCTGGTGGTTACATGTCCACCGAGATGATTGTCGTCAACGAGAATATGTCGATGCCCGACTGCATCAAGGCAATGCGCCAGCAGGCCGAGGATCTGGATGAGATTTACAATATCTACGTCGTTGACGACGATAACCGCCTGAAGGGTATTTTCCCGTTAAAGACCACCATCACTAATCCGTCAGCCAGCAAGATCAAACACGTCATGGAGCCTGACCCCTTGAGTGTGCGCACCGATACCCACATCGAGGATGTCGCTCTTGACTTCGAGAAATATGACCTCGTGGCGATGCCCGTTGTCGATAGCATCGGGCGTCTGGTGGGTCGCATCACTGTTGACGACATCATCGACCGCGTGCGTGAGCAGGGAGAGGACGACTACCAGTTGGCATCAGGTATCTGGGGCGACATCGAGACCGATGACAACGTCTTCCGTCAGGTGCGCGCCCGTTTGCCCTGGCTGCTCATCGGACTGGTGGGCGGTATCATCAACGCTCTGATTCTGGGCGGCGGCGAGGGCGATGCCGACCTGTTGCGCATCCTGCCAGGTCTGGCGTTGTTTATCCCCTTGATTGGTGGTACGGGTGGTAACGTGGGTACCCAGTCGAGCGCTATTGTCGTGCAGGGTCTTGCCAACGGCAGCCTTGACGTGAAGCACGTCGGCAAGCATCTGCTCAAGGAGTTCAGCACAGCCCTCATCAATGCGCTCGTGATGGGACTGCTCATCTACCTGTATACCCGTTTCTTCCCTGTGGACAATAATCCCACTAAATCCAATATTGCTGCCGCAGCTGTGACCACCTCGCTCTTCCTTGTGGTGATGTTCGCTTCGCTGTTCGGTACCATCGTCCCGCTGGTATTGGAGCGGTTGAAGATTGACCCGGCCATTGCCACTGGCCCCTTCGTCACGGTGACCAACGATATCGTGGGCATCACCATCTACATGGCCATCAGCGGTTGGCTCATCAACGTGTTCACCACGTGGATGGGGTGATTACGATAATCGTGAAATCATAAATAAGAGGGTGTGTCAAAATTTTGGCACACCCCCTTTGTTACCGTTATGGCTCAGGTTTTATTTTGCCGTGGATGATGCTGTCGATGCGTTGGCGTATTGGGAGCAGGGTCGTCATGCTGTCGGCCTTGAGAGGCTTTGTGCGGAATTGTGACTGCAAGGGTTCGGGTTCGTTGGGGTCAATGCTCTTTTCTCGTTGGTTGGCAAAGGCTTCAACCTCCTCCCAGTCAATGTCCATCATTTTCATGCTTCTCTGATTGAGATATCGGTACCTGGCTGCTTTAAATTCCAGCCAAGCTTTCCTTACGTGGAAACTCTCAATTTTTTGCCTGAAGACGTTGTCTTGTAGCAGTTTTGTACAGGTGTGTTCGCCGGGCTGTAGATTTTCGAGCACATTGTTGACGGATTCTTCAAACCCCTCCACCCATTCTTTCCAATAGTTTTCATCGGCATTCATTTCAGAGAAGCAGGTGCCCACGTTGTCAATGAACTCGAACTTCTCCATGTTTTTCCACGTCTCGATGTTGTTGCTGAAGATGCTTTCGGCAGTCTTGTCATGTGTCAGGAATTCAATACCTGCAATGAGATCATTGATGACGTTGACCATCTCGATGGAGGGAATCAAGTCAAGTGAATCCTGAGGCAGGCTCAGCATCCATGTTGCAATGGAATCTCGGCGGGACATGCCTTCGGCCATCTCATCCACCTGTCGGGCAAAAGTCTCGATGTTGCCCATCACCATCATCGCCGACAACTTGCGGTCCTTGATGCGCTGGCAATGCTCGAGCAACCCAGTCGTACCAAAAGTAAGTATAATCGAGAGGGTTGTGGCCAGAAACTGTGACTCCTTGATCCAAGCGCGGACTTTTTTGGGTATTTTGAAACTACCGTACAGATCCTGTTGATAATCGGCAGGCGTTTGCGTATTTTCGGCAACTTTTTTCGTCTTTTCGGCAGACTTTTTCGTTTTTGTGCTCTTTTTTTTCATTGTTGTGTATCGTTAGGGTTAATGATTCTATTTCTTGCGCAGTTCCCAAAAGGCGACAGCGGCGGCTGCCGCGACGTTGAGGGAATCAACATTGTGCTTCATCGGGATACGCACGACATGGTCGGCATCGGTGATGACGTTGTGGGCGAGGCCGTCGCCCTCTGTACCCATGATGATAGCCAGACGAGGCTCACGTTTTAGCGCGGGGTCGTCGAGCGGGATGGAGTCGTCGCTCAGCGCCATGGCGGCTGTGGTGAAGCCCAGGTCATGCAGATGTGGCGTGACAGGCTCATCAATCCATGTCCAGGGAACGAGGAACACCGAACCCATTGACACACGCACGGCGCGGCGGTTCAGCGGGTCGCAGGCCGTCGGTGTCAATAGCACCGCATCGATGCCCAGTGCCGCTGCCGAGCGGAAGATGGCACCGATGTTGGTCGTGTCGGTCACGCCGTCGATGACTACCACGCGGCGGGCGTCGCGGCAAATGTCGGCAACGGGGCGGGCCATGGGACGACGCATGGCGCACAGCACACCACGCGTTAATGTGTAACCCGTGAGTGAGGCCAACAATTCACGCTCACCTGTATAGATCGGGATGTCACCGCAGCGCTCGATGAGGCTGGCGGCATCGCCCGTGATGTGACGCCGCTCACACAGCAGCGACAATGGCTCATAGCCCGCGTCGAGGGCGACATGGATGACCTTAGGACTCTCGGCGATGAAGATGCCCTTATCCGGCTCCAGGCGGTTGCGCAGCTGTGCCTCGGTCAAGGTCCCATAGACCTCAACCCCAGGTTGCTCCAACGATGTGACCTCAATAATCGACATATAATTCAGTTAAATGACGATAGAATTATATTCCCATCATCATGGCTGGAGTAATATTGAGTGTCATACACAGTTGCCGAGCGACCTTTAATGTTGGTTCAGCACGACCTGAAATGTAATCGCTGATGCGAGAAGGACTCACGCCAACTTGTTGTGCCAATTGTTTTTGGGTCATGTGCATGTCCTCAAGAGCTAATTCGATAAGTTGTGCAACCGTCGGTGTTCCTATTGGAAAATGCTCATTCTCGTATTCAATAATTGCATTAGACATAATAGTCAGTTCCAATGCGTTCCTGTCGTTGGTTGGCGTGTTATCGTCAACTAATGGCAGTAATTCTTCAACCCGTTGAAGAGCAAATTCGTATTGTTCTTTAGTTACTGTGCCCATAGATATTGCGTTTATATTGTTGATGCGTCAATTTTCTCGTATTCGCTATGTGTGCCGACAAATCTAATGAAAATGTGTCCGATTGTGAATTTGACGACCACTACGAGTCTGTATTTATTGCCTCTAATGTTAAAAACAAAGTGTTGATTTCCCACATAATCAGTTGCGGGGAAGTCAATCTTAATGTCTGAGAGATTTCTCCATTCAGCATGTAGGGCAATATGGTGCCACCGCTCCAGTGCTGCTTGGGAGTCCCCATGTCCTTTGCGTTGGTAGAACTCAACCAATCGTTTATGTGAAACTATTCTCATATCAGTGGCAAAGGTAGATTAAAATTTTGAATTACAAAAATTTTTGGCAGAATAATCTTGGATTATAAAACATCCATGAGCGCCTATTAAATGATAAAACAACGAATTTTGTCCAAATGTGGGGTAAAAACTATAGATTTGGACAAAAATCGAATTGTCCTATGAGTTACTCCACATTGGGGGAGGTGCCGCTGCCCTGGATGGCGCGGACTTGACGTTGGAACTCGATGGGGCGCTTGATGTAGCGCAGGATGATGGTGCCGGCGCCAGTGCCCGAGACCTTGATTGTGCCGTAGTTGAAGATGCGGCCCCACAGGTTCTGCTCGACGAGGATGCTCTCGACCTTGCCGATGACGATCTCATGGGCATGACGGTGTATCCAGCCGTAACTATGGAAAAAACGCTTGTCGCTCACAAATATAGTCGTGGTCAGGTTGCGTATGAGGCTGCCCAAGTGCAGGTAGGCCCACTTGGTGAGGCGGGGCTGGTAGAGTATGGTTTCGCCAGGGGCGATGATCTTGCTGATTTTCATAACTTATCCTAAAATAATGTGCGGACCGAAAACAAATGTAAATTTGTTTGATTCTTTGTTGCGGTTACGTCAAATTTATCTAAAAAACGTCTCTTGTAGCGCAAAAATAGTGCATTTTCCACATTATTTAGTAATTTCGCACCGAAATTTTAATCATGACACGACATTTTATGGCTAACGACAAAGACAAAGGAAAAGATAAGAGTGAAGAGTATGTAAGGCAAACCGGTTCCCTCAAGGAGCGCTTGGGGCGCGTGAAAACGACACGCTGGTGGCGTTTCGGTATCGTGGCGCTGATCTATGTGCTGTGGACCATCTGGATGGGCAACCCCTGGTTGCTCTTGGGCTTGTTACTGCTGGGTGACATCTACCTGACTCAGTTCCTGCCCTGGGGCGCATGGAAGGGGATGAAGAACAAGACCCTGAAAACCATCATGAGTTGGATTGACGCCATTGTCTATGCCCTTGTGCTGGTCTATTTCCTCTTCCTGTTCGTAGGCCAGAATTATCAGATTCCCTCGTCGTCGCTCGAGAAATCGCTCTTGACGGGTGACTTCCTGTGGGTGAACAAGGTGGTCTATGGCCCTCGTGTGCCGCAGACGCCGTTGCATTTCCCGCTGGCACAAAACACGCTGCCGTTCCTCAACTGTAAGTCCTACTTCGAACACCCGCAGCTGGATTATCACCGCCTGAAGGGCCTGCGCAACGTGGAGCGTATGGACATCGTTGTCTTTAACTTCCCCGCTGGCGACACTGTGGCGCTCAAGAGCCCCAACCCTGACTATTACACCCTGTGTCTGCAGCATGGCCGTGATGTTGTGCGCAACAATAAGGACGTATTTGGTGACATCATCTACCGCCCCGTTGACCGCCGTGACAACTATGTGAAGCGTTGTCTGGGCTTGCCAGGCGAGACCTTGCAGATCAAGGAAGGCATCGTCTATGTGAACGGCAAGGCCGTGCCGCAGCCAAAGAATGTGCAGTACTGCTACTATGTCAGGACTGACGGCACCCCGTTCAGCGAAGATATCTTTGAAGAATTGGGCATCAGCAATGAGGACCAGGCTCGCGGGTTTGTCAGTGCGATGGAGTACGTTTTGCCGCTCACTGCCGAGATGAAAAAGACCTTAGAGTCTAAGCCATGGGTTGAAATCGTACAGCGCATCCAGCCTGATCCCAGCGAGACCCTGATCACCTATCCCGTGGGTGTTGATTACGGCTGGACACACGCCAATTACGGCCCCATCTGGATTCCCAAGAAAGGTGCTAAGGTGGATTTGACTCTTGAGAACCTGCCGCTGTATGAGCGTTGCATCCGCAACTACGAGGGCAACACCCTGGAGGTGAAGGACGGTCAGATTCTCATCAACGGCCAACCCGCAACCAGCTACACCTTCAAGATGGATTACTACTGGATGCAGGGCGATAACCGCGACAACTCGCTCGACTCCCGCTACTGGGGCTTCGTGCCCGAGGACCACATCGTGGGCACTCCAGCCATCATCCTCATCTCGTTTGACAAGGACCACAGCCTCTTCAACGGTGGCATCCGCTGGAACCGCATCTTCAAGATGCCTAATCCCGACAAGAAGTGACCTTACCCAGGGCTGTCGTCATGGGCAGCATGTGTGCCGCCAGCGTGCGGTGCTATGCCGCAGCCATCAAGGCAGGCACGTTGTTGGTTGACCTTGACGAGCGGCGCCTGCCCTTGCGTCACAGCCACCACCGTTACCGCATCGACGGCCCTAACGGCCTGCAGACGCTCACCGTGCCCCTCGTGGGCTCCACCAACAACATGATGACACCCCTGCGCGACGTGCTCATCTCGGAGCATGGCGACTGGCGTCGTCTGCACTGGGGCGCCTTGTATTCGGCCTACGGGCGGTCGCCCTATTTCGACTATGTCGCCGATGACCTCTATCGGGCGATTTACGGCAGCCAGCGTTACCTGCATGAGTTCAACGCCCAGCTGCATGGCCTCATCGTCGATTTCATGGACTTGCCCTTGGAGACCCGCTACCTGAGTGAAGGCGAGAAGGTGGATCAGGCTGTGACCGAGGACCTGCGCGGCCGCATCGGCATGAAGAAGGCAGACACCCTGCCCATCACCGATGTCCCCTATTATCAGATGTGGACCGCATCGAGTGGCTTCTGCCCCGATCTGAGCATTTTTGATTTGATGATGCACATGGGGCGCGAAGGCATTTTCACATTAATGGAAATGACCAGAATTTAAGGCAAAAAGAAAGGCCCAAGCAATCACTGCTGAGACCCTCATAATTACTAATACTTGAAAACTATATTTACCCCATAAAAGCATTTCTATTATCACTCGCAAAATAACGAAATTTTTCTCTAATAAAACCAATATAAAGTTTTAAAAGATGTTAAATCTGCGCTTTTCCCTGCATTTTTTTCACGAGAAAAGCCCAAAATGGCAAATATTGTTGCCAATCAGGCATTCTAACCCTCATTAATGTCACACCAACAAAAAAATCCCACACTGCGTTTGCCCGTTAGCAATATTTGTTGTACCTTTGCAACCGCTTTGGAAGTCGATGACTCCATAAGCCGGTCCTATAGCTCAGTTGGTTAGAGCACCTGACTCATAATCAGGGAGTCCTTGGTTCAAGCCCAAGTGGGACCACAATTAAAAACGTCTAATGGGCTAATTGCAACACCATTAGACGTTTTTTTGACTTCTGCCCTATGTGAAGAGTTTCACAAAAATATCGGTTTAGTTGGCGTAGAGGAGGTTGAGGATCTGGTTGAACTGGGATTCGTTCTTGAGGCCCTCGTTCTTGAACATCATGATCTTGTCCATGACGCGGTCCAGATAGTCGATGCTCTCGCTCTTCTCCTTCTTGTTGTAGATTTTCCAGTACTTGGTGCCCTTGAGTCCTTTCTCAAACTTCTTGTAGAGGTCGCTGTTGGATGAGAGGTATTTCCAGCCGTTCTCTGACAGCTGTTTCTTGCTCTTCTCCATGAACTCCTTGAGATTCTTGGTGTACTCGCCATACTTCTCGACGAGTTCTTTCTTCTTCAGGACCTCCTTGGTCTCCATGCCTTCAAAGCTCTCGAGTGCCTCGTCCACATCGCTCTTGTTGTAGGCATTGTAGAGCACGTCGGCAATCTCCTGGTCATACACGAGTTCATCGCGGGTGGTGAATTTGTCCTTGCGCACCTTCACCTCTTCCTTGAGTTCCTTTTCGAGGGTCTTCTTTTGGGATTCGAGGCTCTTGAGCTGTGACTTGAAGTCCTCAATCTTGTCCTCAAGTTCCTTAATGGCATTTTCCTTTTCCTTGATGACTTTCTCGTGTTGTTCAATTTCTTTTTCGAGTTGCAGCACATTTTGTGTGGCCTGGGCCATGACATTGGGGGTCATGGCGACTACCACGATCACGGTCATGGCGATGACCGTCAATCTAATCTGTTTCATATTGGTGAAAATTTTAATGATAAGTATTTGAGGGCAAATTTACATCGTTTTTCCCGATTTTCCATGCTTGATGTGTAAAAACATAAGCGACGGCGAAAAAAAAGTGATTGATTTTTGCTTGCATGGTTGTTTTTTGCTAATTTTGTGGTGCTTAGAAGTCAATTATCTGAGACCTTGATGAAGAAGTTTAATTCGTTTTATTCACCATATTAATTATTTCAAGTCTATGAAGAAATTTACTTTATTTCTGGCTGCTTTAACAATAACTGCTACGGCATTTGCCGCTGGACCGATCGAGGAACAGCCCGCTGGCACCCTCAAGAACTACACGCGTGAAGGCAAGAGCGTGGTGTGGGACTATGAGGATGGCTTCTATGTTGCCTATCAAGAGGGCAAGGTAAGCATCGTGTTTGCCGAGGACGGCAAGGTTTACATGAAGGATCCCTTGTATGCTATGGCCTACGACACATGGGTAGAGGGTACCTTGAGCGAGGATGGCAAGACCATCACCATTCCGATGGGCCAGGTGATTTACCACAGCCCCTACTATGATGCCGATGTGATCCTGTCGTGGGGCACCACCTCCGAGGCTATGATTAACTGGGACACCTATGAGCTTGAGGTGAACTACACGCCCGACGAGAATGTGGAGGCTGCCGTCTTCACCATTGATGGCGACAAGATCTGCCTGGAGGGTTCAGAGGGCGCCGACGTGCTGACCGCCGAGGACCTGGCTGAGTTCGCTGCCACTGGTCTGAGTGCCATCTGGGCCGACAACCTCGCTTGGGTGCAGACCATCGAGTGGGGTACCGTACTCACCGAGCTGCCCCCTGCACCTCCTGCTGTTCCCGCCAATCCCGAGATCATCGAGTGGCGTGACTTGGGTAATGAGACCGGATACAACCGCCTGGAGTTCAAGATTGATCCCGTTGATGTTGACGGCAACCCGCTGGATGTTGAGCAGGGTAAGCTGACCTACAGTGTCTTTACCGACTATGACCAGTTGTTCACCTTCACCATGGACGATTACAACTACGACTTTGATCAGGAGACGACCGAGGTGCCCTACAACCAGTACAGCTACAACTTCTCGCCCAACAGCATCTTCTTCTACAGGACCAATGCCGAGGGTTATGACCGCTTCTTCGAGTGGCGCATCGGTATGCAGGTTTACTACGAGGCTGGTGGTGTGAAGAATGCTTCCGACATCGTTTACCTCGAGGTGTTTGATCAGCCCGAGCCTCCCACGCCTCCAACGACTGAGAGTGTTGTTCTTGTTATCGTTGACAAGAATGGAGAAGAGCATGTCTTCGATTTGGCAGAGGGTGCAAATGGCGACTTCACCACTACCGTAGCTATGGAATATGTGCCTTACGGCTGGGCATACTGGGATCCCAACCTGACCGATGAGGAGAATGAGCTTAATCGTCCCATTGCTCACTTCTACTTCCTGATCAATGACCAGCGCTACGGAGCTGAGGGTATGAGACCGACCGTTTTAGGTACGGCTCTGGATAATCCTCTGGACGCTGAGCTTGATGGCTTCTACACGCTTCCCGTGGGCTTTAACTACACCTTGGGTGTGGCCATCAACAATGACGAATACTATGTATATGCTGCTGTAGCCAACTTCACCAGTGTCGAGGACCTGAATGCCAACAAGACTGTTGCCGGTGTACGCTACTTCAACGTTGCTGGTCAGGAGATGGCTCAGCCTGAGGGCTTGACCATCCAGGTAACCACCTATACTGATGGCACGACCAGCGCCGTTAAGGTGATCAAGTAATTTAGCATTAAGCTGTTAGCGAATTGCTTTAGAAAATAATCGGGCGACCCAAAATTGGGCCGCCTGATTTTTTTGTGCGATGTGTCAAGAGGGGTTTAATCGTGGCCCTCGAAGGCGGTGATGGCGTCACGCCATACTTGCGGGATGGGGGCGGGTTGATTGGTCTCGGGGTCGATGTTGACCAG
This sequence comes from uncultured Prevotellaceae bacterium, assembly GCA_947306175.1. GTDB lineage: Bacteria > Bacteroidota > Bacteroidia > Bacteroidales > Muribaculaceae > Sodaliphilus. Next base: position 6,021 of record CAMZFV010000025.1, on the reverse strand, counting down.
TACGGTGGAGCAGGTGACCTTGAGCTCTCGGGTTTCGCTATTGACCACGTGTTGCAGCATCGTGAGGCTTTTATTGCCCAGATGGGCGCACTGCGTCAGCACTTCGATGGGCTCACGATAAATGGTGGGCATCAGGAAGGAGCAGTTCACGTTGGCGATAATCAGGGAAGGTTTGCGCCAGTTGATTTCTGCTTTGACAGGAATGCTGGCGTAATATTCGGTCTTTGCCAGGTCAAAGAACTGGAAATAGACCGAGTTGTTGACGTGCCCCAGCGAGTCGATGTCGTTGAAGCGCATTTGCACTGTGGTGGAGTGCTTGAAGGGATATTGGGCTTCGATGGCGTGATTCATTTTGAGATAATAGTTAATAGATAATAGATAATAGTTGACAACGGCGTTTTTTACTTGAAGATGATTTCCCGGATGATGTCACGGCCAAGGGCTTTGTTGATGCTCTGGATGATGCGCTCGCGGTTGAGCATCAGTTCGTTGGCTAGCGAAGCCGATGACAGGTGAACGGTCATCACGCCATCCTTGACGTAGCGCTTAATGGTGTAGCGGTTGATGCCGTCCCCCACGATCTGGGGCCATAGCGCACTGGCGCGGTGTTCGTCGAGTGCCACGTCCAGGTTTTCCTTCTTGAGCAGGTCGTTAATGATCTGTCCGATGTTCTTGGCCTCGGTTCGTTTCATGACGTTTCTCCTCCTCTGATTGTGGTCACGGTACCGTTCTCGACGTGCATCAGGCAGTGGCCGCCACCATGGCGGGCTACAATCTCGTCGAGGTGGGTGCGGTTGGTGTCCGTAATAAAAATCTGGCCAAAACGGTCGCTGGAGACCACATCGACAATACGCTCCACACGGTGGGCATCGAGTCGGTCAAAGATGTCATCGAGCAACAGGATAGGCACTGCGGCATTGTTGGCCTTGAGGAAATCAAACTGGGCAAACCTCAGGGCGATGGTGTAGGTCTTGCATTGCCCCTGGCTGCCCGTGCGCCGCATGGGGTAACCGTCCAGCATGAGCTCAATGTCGTCGCGGTGGATGCCACGCGTGGTGTGGCCGATGATGAGGTCACGCTCCCGTGTTTCATTGAGGTGCTCCAGCATGGGGCCGTCGTTGAGGTGGCTCTTGTAGTGCAGGCTCACTGTCTCGCCCTCGCCTGCCACGGCGCTGTAGTAGTGCATGAAGATGGGCAGGAACTGCTCCACCCACCGCTGACGGCGCTCATGCACCAGCGTGGCGTGCAGGGCCATCGCCTGTTCCACGGTCTCGTAGAGCAGCGGGTCGCGCATCTCGCGCTTGATCATGGCGTTGCGCTGCTCCACCGCCTTGTTGTGGCGGATGAGCGCGTCGAGGTACTCGCTGTCGTTCTGCGATATGATCAGGTCCATGAAACGGCGGCGTTCCTCACCGCTGCCGCGCACCAGGTCCCAGTCCATGGGCGATACCATCACCACGGGCAGCAGGCCGATGTGCTGGCTCAGGCGTTGGTACTCCTTGCCGTCGCGGCGTACCACCTTGCGCTTGCCCTGCTGCAGTGCGATGCTGATGTCGAGCGGGGCGTCGAGGCGGCTGTAGTTGCCCTGTAGCATCATGTAAGTCTCGCCATGGCGGATGACGGCGCTGTTATCGCCTGTGGAGGCGAAACTGCGGCACATGCTCAGGTAGTAGATGGCATCGAGCACGTTGGTTTTGCCCTGCCCGTTGTTGCCGATCAGGCAATTCAACTTGGACGAGAACTCCAACCGCGCCTCAGCGATGTTCTTGTAGTTGACTATGGTGGCAGTATTCAGTGTCATGATGACATCATGTTGTTACCAAAGTGCCACTTTGCCCATACTTCCCAGGTCAAGACTTGCAGTCTTGGCACCCAAGGCCTTGAACAGTCTGATGATCGTGGTGAAGGCAACGCTCTTGCCATTCTCGATTTTGGAAATCTGCGCTTCTTTCACGCCGACCATCTCTCCCAGTTTTTTTTGAGTGAGATTTTGCTCTTTCCTGGCTTTTTTGAGAGCTTCACCAATTTTGTAGGCTTCGAGCTCTGCTGCCAACTTGGACTCAAAGGCATCACGGTTGGGTGTGCCTACGGGACCAATCAGTTCATCTTGAACCTCTTCCAAGGTATAATATTCTTTCTCTTCCATAATATTATGATGTTATTTTTTCTTGTTCTCAAAATATTCTTTTCTAATCATTTCGGCTTTTTTAATATCTTTTTTCGGCGTCTTTTGGCTTTTCTTGACGATGCCATGGGTCGCAATAACTAATGTCTCTTGTTCTGTGTCCCAAAACGCAAACAATCGATAAGCAATTCCGTTAAATAATGTACGGAATTCCCAAATGTTAGTTCGTTCCAATTTTTTAAATAGCTCGTTATCTTTCACACCACTTTGAACTTTACGCAAATTATAAGTTATTTTATTGCTTGCGTCAGGTGGTATGGAATGAAGAAAGAGCCTTGCTTCATTGGTTAATATGATTTTCATATTGATTTCTTAGCTTTTATTGGGTTGCAAATTTACAGAAACTTTCCTAAACAGGAAAGATGTTTATATTTTTTTTGTAATTTTGTGCTCTAATAATAGCTGTTTTAATGGAATTGTTGAGTTTGAATTTTGCGAAGTTGGTTGAGGGTGTGGAGGCGTTCTCGACGATGCGTGGCGAGGTGGATAGGCGTAATGCCTATTCTGGAGTGAACCTGTGTGACTATGTGAGTGATGATGCCCTGCGGGTGTTGGATGCGCGCATCACGTTGGCCATGCAGTTGGGTGTTGACCTTGACGACCTCGTCATGCCACGGCAGACCCATTCGTGCCGTGTGGCAGTCATCGACGAGCGATTCCGATTGACGGACATAGAAAAACAGGAAGATGCGCTGGAGGGTGTTGACGCGCTGGTGACGTCGCTCAAGGGAGTGGTTGTTGGCGTGAACACTGCCGATTGTGTGCCCATTGTCCTAGCCGATGAAAAGGCGGGTGTCATCGCTGTCGCCCATGCGGGATGGCGTGGCACTGTGGGACGCATCGCCGGGGCCGTTGTCGAGGAAATGTGCCGTCAAGGCGCCCAAGTCCGGCGCATCCATGCCGCTATGGGACCCAGCATCTGTCAGGAGTGCTTTGAAGTGGGGGATGAGGTCGTGGAGACCTTCGGTAAAGCCCATTTTGATCTGGATGCTATCGTCAAGCGGAGTGCTGTCACAGGCAAGGCGCACATCGACCTGCGTGCCGCCAATCGTGACGTGCTCATTGCAGCAGGCGTCCCATTGGATCAAATTGTCCTGTCGCAGCATTGTTCACGGTGCGAGCATGAGCGGTTTTTCTCGGCCCGTCGCTTGGGCATCAATAGCGGCCGCACCTTCACTGGGATAGTTAGAAGGTGAGGTTGACTCTTGAAAAACGTGATCTTTAGTGCAGCATCGATTTGGTTTGGATGGTTTCGCCGCCCACTTCTTTCACGCCAATGAGATCCAGGATGAGGTAGGGCAACTCGTCGCTGTTCCAACTGGTCAGTTCGCCCTGGCGCTCACGGATGCGCTGCATGATTAGGGGATGTCGTTTCTGGTATAGCGGAGAAGCGTAGATGATGAACGGAATTTCCACACCGAGGGCGTAACTAAAGGGATTTTTCTTTTTCCCGTGGGAGAAATAGTCAGGATCTTTAGGGTCGCGGAAAATCACCTGCCCGTGGTCGGGGAGATAGATCACCACGGCGTCCCTGTCCTTGTATAAGTCAATGATTTGGCCGATGACATAATCATTGTATAGAATCGAGTTATCGTAGGCGGCAAGTGTCGCACGATGGCTTTCGGGCTGAGAGGCATAATCTTTCTCTGAGAAGCGTGCGAACTCCTTGGGATACCGCATGGCGTAGTCGAAGTGCGAACCCATCATGTGGTAAATGATGAAGTGTAGCTCCTCGGGTTTGGCGTCATGGACGTACTGGTAGGATGAGTCCACCAGCACCATGTCGGTCGTGACGTTAAAGCGGTCAGCCCCCTCGTGTTGCAGGAACTTTCGCTGTTGGCAGGCCTCGGCAAAGACTCGCGTCGCGCCATTCTTTTTGGATCCTCGTGCCTGGTTGCCGAACCAGTAACTGTCATAGCCGCAATCCTGCATGAGTTCGATGATGGTCGTGAATTCAAACCATTTCTTGCCGCTCGGGTGCTCTTCATCGACTTGGCTATAGGTGCTGAGCATCAACCTGATAGATTCGGCTGTGGTGGGTGCAGGGGCGTCAATGCTGTCAAAGGTGAACACTAGCGAACTGTCACAATAGGCTCTGAGGCAGGGATTGGTGTCCTTGTCGTAGCCATATAGTGAACTGTGGCTGCGAGAAAACGATTCGCCAATGATGAGGACCACATCGGTGGGTAATTGGTTATCCTCATTGAATGTGATCTTGGGGTGGGTATAGTAGGCGGTTAAATCATCGGTCACCTCATATTGGGTCATCTCATATATCCTGTGAATAGGGCCTTCTTCCCACACCTTCCATGAGCGCGCATTGACCCATAAGCAAAGCAAGAGCCCGCACATTGCCAGCCGTGAAGTGATCTTCCCCAAGTTGAGCGGGTGCTTTCTTGATAAAGCCCAGACGCCGACAAAGACAAGATAAATGCCCAGCAAGGCAGGAATCATCCATTTGGGAATCATGGCTGACGCAAATTCCCTAGTCTCGTTCAGGTCGGTGCCGATCATCAGTCTGGCAAGGTCGGCATCCAGCAGATAACCGAGCTCAAAGATGCAGTAAAAGTTGATGGCAAAACTGATAGCCGCAATCAGCAGCAGGATGCCCTGGATCACCTTGCGGAGTTTGTCTGGCTTTATTAGGCCGATGAGCAGAGTGATGACATAAGAGATGATAAAGCAGTGAACCGTCAGCAAGAAGCCATTAACAAGCAGGTGCTGATAAAAGAATTGCCACAAGAAGAACGGACCTGTAGCCAGAATAAAGAAAGCAATCAGGAACAGGAAGTGCTTCCTGAAAGGTCTCATCAGGATATCTGCGATTTTCTTGTAAATGGTCTTTAGCATGATGGTAATGCTTTATCAGATAGATGATGTGAGGGCGCTTGGTAAACGCTTTACAGGTGACTTAAAAGATATTGTGCGTCCCGTCGTATTACTGAGGGACGCACACCTATCTTGTGATATTTCAACAGTCTCTGTTCAAGAGGATGTAGTGGCTTTACAGGGTGGCGTCGCTCTCCTGGAAAGTGGTGGCTTGACGCACGTCACCGGTTTGGTAACCCTTCTTGAACCACTTCATGCGCTGGGCGCTGGTGCCGTGGGTGAAGCTCTCGGGCTGAGCATAGCCTTGCGAACGTTTCTGCAAGTAGTCGTCACCGATCTTCTGGGCGCAGTCGATAGCTTCCATCAAGTCCTGATCGCTGATGGAGTTGAAGTACCTGTTCTCGTAGTGGGCCCAAACGCCGGCATAGAAGTCGGCCATGAGCTCCAGACGCACGCTGTACTTATTGGCATTGGTCTGGTTGGTAGCCTGCATGCGCTGGTGAGCCTTGTCGAGGGTGCCCAGCAGATACTCGATGTGGTGACCCACCTCATGAGCGATGACGTAGGCCTTGGCAAGGCTGGAGTTGTCACCCTTCACGCCGAGCTGCCTGTCCATGGTCTCGAAAAATGACAGGTCGAGATACACGTTCTGGTCGCCAGAGCAGTAGAAGGGACCTACAGCTGCTTGGCCCTGACCGCAAGCGGTCTGGGTAGTGCCGGTGTACAATACCAGCTTGGGAGCGGGATACTGGCCGATGCCATACTCCTTGAAAATCTGTGACCAGACGTCTTCGGTACTTGCCATTACCTGGCTGGCGAAGACAGCAAGTTCTTCTTCTTCGGGGGAGGCAGCTTGGCCGTTCTCGGTCTGGATGGCCATTCCTCCGGCTTGTTGTAACACGTCACCGATGTTGCCACCCATCAGCAGGGTGATCAGTCCGGCAATAATCAATCCGCCGATGCCACCAAGTCCAATTTTGGTACCGGTGCCCATACCGCGGCGATCC
>CAMZFV010000024.1 GCA_947306175.1 uncultured Prevotellaceae bacterium | reverse complement strand
GCCTGGAAGGACATCTCGCCGGGCTTGAACACATAGGAACCGTTGGTGCCACAGGTAAGTACCAACATATCAAGATTGTACTTGCCCAGGATGAGCCAGCATTTGTTCTCCATGTCAAGGCCAGGATAGCCGAACATGCGACCAATGATTACCAATTCCTCATCATTAATTTTAAGGACGTTGCAACGGCGTAATGACTCTTGGATGATTTCCTGATTATAGAAATTCTGACGGAGGTTGATGTCAAATATCTTCATGCAGTCGTCGGGAGTTGTATCCAGAAAACGCTGGATGTTCTCGCGAGAAACGACGTTGCGCTGAGCCAGTGAACCATAGCATACGGCACGGCAGTTCCGTGCAATCTCCTCAATCTCGGGTGTGAAGGGGATATTGTCCCATGCCACATTTTCCTTGATGTCATAGGTGGGAATACCCTGCTCATCGAGCGTTACCTGCACGGTGCCAGTAGGATAAGGCACACGCGGCATGAGGTAGTTGAGACCATGCTCATTGAGCGCCTCAATGGTTTCCTCGGCAAGTTTGTCCTCACCCAGTGCGCTGATGGCAATGGCATTGTCACTGCCCAGAAATTGCCCAGCATGATAAGCGAAGTTGGCGGGCGCACCACCGAGCTTTTTGCCTTCGGGAAGAACATCCCACAGGGCCTCACCCAGGCCCACTACATAACGATTGTCTGCCATATGATTAATTGTTTGTTGGTTGAGTTTTGAGTTGCTTTATATAAGTGAACAGGTAGATGACGCCAATGGCCATGACGGCAACGGCACCAGCCTGGCCTACGGCATCGCTGGCAAAGCCCATCAACAGCGGGAAAATCGTGCCGCCGAACAGGCCCATAATCATCAGACCAGAAACCTCGTTCTGCTTCTGTGGCATCGACTCGAGAGCCGTTGCAAAGCACATGGAGAAAATGTTGGAGTTACCGTAGCCAACCAATGCGATTGCCGTGTAGAGCATCCACTTCTCGGTGCCGAAGAACAGGCCACACATCGCCAACGCCATCATGCATACCGAGATCAAAAAGAACGTTCTCATCTTGAGCACGCGCAGGAAGAACGAGCCCGTCAAACAACCGATGGTACGGAAGATGAAATACAGCGAAGTGGCAAAGGCAGCTTCGTTCAAAGACATGCCCAGACGCTCCATGAGAATCTTCGGGGCAGTGGTGTTGGTGCCCACGTCGATACCCACGTGGCACATAATGCCCAAGAAGGAGAGCAATACGATGGGAGTTCCCAACAATTTGAAGCATTCCACAAAAGTTGAAGGTTTGCCCTCGATTTTTTCTTCCTGAATCGGGGTCACTCCCAGCAGGAGCGCCGAGAAGATGCCTACCACGAAGTAGATGGCAAACAGCACACGCCAGTCAAGACCCATACTGGGAATCACATGCGTTGCTCCCCACATGGCCAGATAAGGTGCAAGGAACGAAGCGATAGCCTTGATGAACTGGCCAAAAGTGAGCGTTGATGCAAGGTTGCCGCCGCCCATCACTGTCGATACCAGTGGGTTGAGTGAGGTCTGCATCAGTGCGTTACCGATGCCCAGCAGCGAGAAGGCGATGAGCATCACAGGGAAACTGTTTCCGAACAGCGGAATCAACAGAGATAACACAGTCACTGCAAGTGAGAGCAACACGGTCTTCTTGCGACCGATCTTATTCATTAGCATGCCCGTGGGGACACTAAAGATGAGGAACCAGAAGAACACCAGTGACGGGAAGATGTTAGCCACCGAGTCCGAGAGTTGGAGGTCTTCTTTCACATAGTTTGACGCGATGCCTACGAGGTCAACAAAGCCCATGCAGAAGAAGCACAGCATGACCGAAATCATCGCGATTTTGTTTGTTTTAGCCATATCGTTTATTTTGAGTTTAGTGTTAGAGATTCATCTGATAAATAATAGCCTTTCCACCCTTGACCTTGAGATTGGTGAAAGGAGCGCTGGGGAACACCAGGTTGGTCATCGCCATGCGGCCATCGCCATCAAAGGCCTCGATGCTGCAACGGTCAACGAATATGCGCAGTTGCTTAACGACGCCATGAGTGGGAGCCACGGTCACTGCAGGGAACGCCTCACTGAACGAAGCATCACCGCTGCCGGTGCGATCCATCGAGAATGTCTGCTTCTGGGCATCGTAACTCATCACCACCTGCTCGCCGTTGTCATTAGAGAGGGTGAGTTCCATCGACCCTTTCACATTGACGACGATTTCGCATGTCTCGGTCGGTTTTTTCACCTTGGCACCTCGTGCCGCCATCATCTCAGGCGAGGGTTTCACGCTCACGTAGGTCTCTTCGCCATCGGTGAACAAGCCCAAATCACGCGGGATGGAGTTGGCGCTGCGGAACTGGCGGGTGGGCACCTGGTTGGCATACTGCCAGTTGGACATCCATGCTATTACCACATGACGGCCCTGGGGCGCATTGTAGAACGATACCGTGGCATAGTGGTCCTTGCCGTAGTCCATCCACTTGGTGACCTTGGGCATCGACTCACAGGTGAACTTGTGACCGTCAAAGTCGCCTACAAAGTATTGGGTTGCCGAGCCTCCGAAAGGACCACCGGGGTTGATATTGCAAATCAGTACCCACTTGCCGTCGATCTTCATCAGGTCGGGGCACTCCCAAACGCCACCATGGTTACCATATTCCTTACCGAAGGAACTCTCATACTTCCAGGATTTCAGGTCCTTGGAACTGTAGATGTTCATTTCCTGACCAGCGGCGAGAATCATGTTCCAAGCGTTGATGTCGCTGTTCCAGAAAGGATTCGGGTCGCGGAAGTCGGGCACATCGCTCGTCAAGACGGGGTTGCCCTCATACTTCTCGAACGTCATGCCGTTGTCGTGTGAGATGGCGATTGACTGCGTCTGGTTCTGTCCAGCCGAGGTATAGATGGCCACCACGTCGTTGCCGTCGGTCACACAGGAACCCGAGAAGATGGTACCCAGGGCATCAGGCTCGATGGCGATGGGTTGAGACTGCCAGTGGATAAGATCGGTCGAGGTGGAGTGTCCCCAAGTCATGTTTTCCCATTGTGAACCATAGGGATTGTACTGGTAGTACAAGTGCCACACACCGTCCTTGTAGAACATGCCGTTTGGATCATTCATCCAGCCGTAGGCGGGCGTATGATGATATGCGGGTCTGAAGCGTTCACGGTTAGCCGTGTCAAACGTGTCAGCAATCCGCATCTCCCGCCAGCATGCGAAGTCCTTAATCGCACCGGTGATGCGACGGTCGCTGTGGAAATTGATGTCAAGCAATACCATCTTGCTTCCAAACCGCCTAATATCAAGAGGCACAAAGTAGTCCACCTTGTCTACTGCGAGACGCACATTAAGCGCTTGCACCTGCTGGTTGTCCACGATGATGCGCACATTGGCGTTCTCCTCTTTCTCCTGCACTGGAAGCAACAAGTATTTACCTGAAGCATCCACGCGCAGCATGGCATGATTGTCACTCAGTATTTGAGGGGTCTGGGCCAAAGCTGTTATCGCCGCTAGCACCGCTACCATCCATGTCAATATTCTGTTCATTTTTTTAGTTCTTTTTTTAGTCCTTAGTTATTTTATCATCACGTCGAGAGTGATGTTCAGTTGACGCTGCTTGCCGTTCTCGGTTGTAACGGCAGGATAAGAGATATGTTGCAAGCCCTTGGGTGTCTTGTCATTAGGAGTGAAAGATACCGTCAATTGTTCGGTGCTGTCGTTCTCATCGCGATGAAGCACGACCACAGTCCTCTCTTTGGTTTCGCCAGGATGCATCACCCCCAAATCAAAACGGTCGGTAGAAAGACGTGTCCACTCGCTCACGGCAACAGGATATCGCATCATGAGTGTTTCCTCACTGAGGACGCTATTTCCTGTCAACGACAATTTTACACGTTTGCGCTCAGTACCATACACTACTGTGCCTGTCACATTGAACTCGCCGCCTCGTCCCTGTGGATTAAACCTCAAGGTGACGCAGGAGGAATCGCCAGGCTGAACCTGAGCATACCTGTCAAAGTCAATGACAGTGCATTCACAGGAAGTGTATCCCTGTTGCAGCATTACCGCCTCGGTTCCGTCGTTACGCAGCCAGAAGGTGTGTTCCTGCACTCCTCCGGTCTCCTGTATCGTTCCCAAGGAAGCCGTAGCGAGTCCAATGACAACCAAAGTATCTGCAACCAGCATCATAGTAATCTTATATAATTAACTGAGGATAATATCAATAATTGCATTCACGTCAGCAATATTCACCTCGCCATCGCCATTGACATCAGCCTTAGGGTTGTTCTGATTTCCGCTCAAGATGATATCGATGATAGCATTGATATCTGCAATATTTACCTCGCCGTCTCCGTTCACGTCACCCTTAATGCCGTCATCAGAGGCGGACAATGTAGGGTCCAGCGTCCAAGCCTTGATGTGTGCGGAGGTTGCAACAGTGGCAAAGGCTTCGGCCTCAATCTGGGTGGCATCGTTGGGGAAGATGCGCACCGAGAAGGCCCAAGTGTCATTCACGAAGATGTCAGCGATAGAGCCGTCAAGATAAACGTGCAGTTTCAATGTTTCGCCAACAGCTACACGCTTGGGTAAAGCCGCTGTATAGACACCATTGTAAACTCCGCCATCATTGGACGTCCTGTTCAGGGAAGTCATGTTGAGGGTTATGTTACCGCTTGCCGCATCATAGGTCAAAGAGACCTTATTGTCGCCCGACTTAAGGAAATTAAATCCCATAGTCCCGGAACTAACCGTGAACTCTCCCATCAACTCAATCTGACGACCGCTGACAGGTGCCAATGACTCAGTACCATTAAGTGTAAGGTCACGGGAAACAGCAGTAGTGGTGCGCATACCCGTCAGACCACTATAGGGCTTCTGGACCAGAGATCCATCAGCAGCGAGACTGATTTCACGAGGAAGTGAGTAGTTGTGCGCCCACCCCATATTGTAGTTCGTGTTCGTCGGCAGTTTGTCAGGCACAATACCCAGCATGAGGATCTTGCCGTCTTTCTTGTAGATGGTGGGCGAGAGCAAACCGTAACCATCACGGCTGATGCCACCCATCTCAAGATACTGCACGCCATTTCCGTCAGGAACAAACTTGCCATCGGCACCGATAGAGCCAGTCCAGCACAGGGTGCGGACTCCACTGCCCATACCCAGCGGTGTGCAGGTGAACAACCATTTGCCTCCACCCATGTCGGTTACATTGGGCATCTCCCAAAAAGTGCCATGCTGATTGGCATTGCCACCCTGGAAGAAAATTGAGCCGTCATTGGTCCAGGTACCACCTTCAAGTTTGTGCAACGTGCAGGCGCCCACACCATTCTTGCTAGTGCCCACAATAATGTATTGCTGTCCATTAGCCGTGAAGTGGTAAGGGTCACGGAAGTCATCAGACAATCCTGAGGGACGTCCGTTGATGATGATACCCTGCTTGTTCCAGTCGATGAGCGTCTCGTTGACGGGGCTAGCCTGAGCTATTACGGCACGGGCATTGTCCACAGCGGTGTAGAGGATTGACGGAGTGCCGTTGTTGTCATAGACACAACCGCTCCAGCAACCCTTGATGTCATAACTCTCACCTGGAGCGATGGCGATGGGCTCCTCTCTCCATAAGTAGAGATTCTCGCTTGTGATGTGTCCCCAGTGCAGACGCGACATGTACGGACCGTTGGCATTCTTTTGGAAAAAGACATGGAACTTACCGTCAATGTAGGTCATGCCGTGACTCTCGTTGGTCCAACCGCCAGAGGGCATGCCATGGAACTGAGGGCGCCACAGGCTCGATGCGTAACGCTCAGCAGGATAATTGAAATCAGGCAACTCGGGATTGTCAGGTACAAGGTCAGCCACCTGTTGGGCTGTCATGGCGCCATTATAGACCGTGATGTCGTCAATCAGTCCAACAAAAGTATTGATGAGGAACGGACCAGACATCACATTGGTTGCATCCTTGCCGATATAGAAATCAGTGGTGCTATGAACGATGTCGGCTCGGCTCATGCGGCCACTGCCTGCAGGGTTTCCGTTCAGGTAAATCGTTGCCGCATTTGCTGCCTTGTCAAGCACAATAGTCACCACGTTCCACTTGCCGCGCGGCAGTTTCTGTTCACCATTGACGGTAAAGAGATAACCGTTGGCATAGGCAGAACCGAATCGGAACCTCAAGTCTCCCTGTGAAGACAACTCCAAAGCAAATCCCTTTTTGTCGTCTAGATTACCAAATACTGTGGCAAACGTCGGTGTTGACTCTGCTACATCCACCTGCATCATCGGATAAGCTTCTGCAGTAAGCACAGCACTGATTGTCAGTGCATCAGTATTAAATGTACTTACTGGCACACCAGCCTTCACGTAATTGGAGTAGCCGTCGAAGCGCAACGCGTCACCATTGAGTCCTTTGACGGTACAAGCAGGCAGATGAGAAGTAACCACATACTGGTTATGTGTCACCGACTCCTCTATCCTGTCGCCAGAGGTGAGCGACATGTTAAAACGAGCCGCCACCTGCTGGGCACTGGCGCCTGCCGGGATGGCAGACACCAATGCGATAATCAGCATGTGTTTCAGTTTCATAATCCTGAATCAATTATTTCAGGTAACTGATGCAGTTACCAGTGAATTTCTCGAGTTGGTCTTGGCAAGGATTGCTGACACCGATGTTCCACTCGTAAGCGGCCAAGCCGACAGCCAGGATGCGGCCAGGATAGGTCGTGGTGGGAGCAAAGTCAACGATACCAGCGCAGCAGTAGTCAACCACGTGGTTCCAAGTACCGAGCACGGTCGAGTTGGTCAGGTCTTCCCAAGCCTTCACTACATTGGGGTTGGGTGCGAGACCATAGGCATTGAGATCCCACATACAGTTGTGATCACCCTTCACACCAGCACCAATAAAGGTGTAGATACTACGCTCGTACAAGCCGCTGACGAAGTCCATGCCCCAGTAGATATCGTGACCGCTGTGGTCATAAATCTGGCCCTCGGCATTACCAATGATGGGCTGCGAACCCCAAATGTCATTGTTCTGGCCACCCTCGCCGCTACCGTAGATGCCGGGAGCATAAGCCTCGGCGATACGGCCGACAGCCACGGTGAGCTGCGTGGCGTGGTTAGTGAGCAGCAGGTTGCCGCCATCGGCAGCATAGGCCTTCAGTGCCGTGATGACATCAGTTGAAGCAAGATTACCAGGCAGGTTTTCCCATCCACGATCAATGCCGATGCGATCACACATTACCCAGCACATGGGGTTGTTCTCAATATCCAGTTCGTCGATGGTTGCGGGAGTGAGCAGGATACCCTTGCCGGAATTCACATAGTTAGCCTTGAACCATTCCACAGCAGACTTTTCGTCTTCGCTGTTGGTATAGTCGTTGGGAACGAGCATCGCCACCTTGCTCTCGGCAGGAGTGCTCACATAGGTCAAGCAGTTGGTGGTGAATTTCTCCAACTGATCCTGGCAAGAGTTGTTGCCACCGATGTTCCACTCATAGGCTGCAAGACCTACTGCAAGGATGCGACCCGGGAAAGTTGAGGTCGGATCGAAGTCCACGATACCGGCGCAGCAGTAGTCCACCACGTGATTCCAAGTACCCAGCACATGAGAGTTGGTCAAGTCTTCCCATGCCTTTACGACATTGGGATTGGGAGCGAGGCCGTAGGCGTTGAGATCCCACATACAGTTGTGGTCACCCTTCACACCTGAACCAATGAACGTGTAGATGCTGCGCTCATATAGGCCTGAAACGAACTTCATACCACGATAGATATCGTGACCGCTATGGTCGTAGATCTGGCCCTCGGCGTTGCCGATGATGGGCTGTGAGCCCCAGATGTCATTGTTCTGGCCACCCTCGCCGCTGCCATAGATACCGGGAGCATAAGCCTCGGCGATACGGCCGACGGCTACGGTAAGCTGCGTAGCATGATTACTCAGGAACAGGTTACCTCCGTCAGTAGTAAAGGCTTTAAGTGCCTCGATAGTTGCCGTTGACGCAAGATTGCCAGGCAAGTTCTGCCAACCACGGTCAATGCCGATGCGGTCACACATTACCCAACATGCCGATTGGCTCTCGATGTCAAGATCATCGATGGTTGAAGGTGTGAGAAGTACGCCCTTGTTGGCGTTCACATAGTTGGCACGGAACCAATTAACAGCAGCCTTTTCGTCGGCAGATGTCTCATAGTCCTCAGGTACGAGCATAGCCACCATGTTAGCGCCTTTCTGAGCTTCATAGTCAATGTGCAGGCGCACTGTTTGTCCCTCAGAAACCCTGCCATCATTATAGCGTGCCTTGACGGTATAAGATACATCCACGTTGGCGGGAGCCTTCTTGATGAAGTAGCTGTCCACCACACCATCCAAGTTGATGACATCAATGTCGTCCTTGATGATTTGGATACCCGTCTGGCCAGGCATTGTGGGATTAGTCCACTTGAGTGTCACCTGTCGGCTGCCTGGCGTGTATTCAGCATGCAGATTGGTCACGGCCTCGCTGGAGTTCATCGGCTCCAAGTCAACATCCGAACAAGCAGTGAAAATAGTCAGTATGGCGATAAGACCTAAATATATCTTTTTCATAATGCTATGTGATCTTTAATATTGTTTGTAAAGTCCATTGGAATTGTCGATCTCTGCCAAGGGAACAGGCAAGAAAATCTCGTTGGCGCTGACTGAACGTCCGCTATAATAGGGACGCAGAGTACTCTCCTTGGTCATATAGTTGTTCATTGTGTTCACGAGGTAATCATTACCCCAGCGCACGAGGTCAAACCAGCGGTTGCCTTCCAGAGCCAGCTCTAAGCGACGCTCAAAGCGAACGGCCAGGCGGGCGCGTTCCTTGGTCCAGTACAGGTTTCCGTCCCAATCGGTAGGATACAGGCCCACGTAGTAGTCAGCCTTGGATGGATCGAGGTCTTGGGGCGAATAACTGCCGTCGATGCTATTGGCAGCACGTTGACGCACCTGATTAACCAAGGCACGGGCCTCAACAAGGCTCTCATCGGTAGCGGCATTGGTGCCAGATGCAAGCTCAATGAGGGCTTCGGCTTTCAGGAGCAGGATGTCGGCATAGCGGATGAACATGAAGTTCAACGAACTACAACCCCAAGGCCATGATGCAAGAGGCTCCTCAGGAGCGGGCCAACCTTTCTTGTTGGAGAACTCACCATACACGTCATAGGCACGGCACCAGCCAGCAGTATAGAGATGACCACGCCAGGGATAACCGATACGGCCCACAGTGAAATCTACACGGGGGTCAAGGCAACCGTCGTAGTTCTCTGTAACATTAACATCATTGAATGAACCGTCAAGTAAAGGCAGGCCATTGTTGGGGTCGGTGCGGTAGGCATTCACCAGGTTCTGAGAGCCATAGAAGAAGTCGTCGCCCGTACCATAAAGGTTACCATCACTGTAAGTACAGTTGAGCAGGTTGGACCAGTTTATGTGGGCGTTGTCACTTGCTGTTGAGCACTGGAGGGCAAACACGCTCTCGCTACCATTGTTGAAAGCAATCTTGGACAGATCACCGAAGTTGTTGTACAGACTGTATTGTCCGCTTGAGATGACAGCGTCTGCATAAGTCCTGACACCCTCCCAGTCACTGATGAAGGCACAAACTTTGGCCATGATGGCCTGGGCAGTCGTTCTGGTAATGCGTCCCGAAGCGCTCTTAGCAGCGGGAAGTACTTCGATGGCCTCGAGCAAGTCACTCTTGATGAACGAGAAGATCTCGTCGCGGGTGAACTCATCGTTGGTCTTAGTGTTCACATCATCTTCCTCGGTAAAGTAAGGTATACGGTTGAAGATGCGGATGAGGTCAAAATAATACCATGCGCGCAGGGTCTTCAGCTCGCCCATCAATTGGTCGGCATTGCTTACTCCACTGGCTGCATTCAACGCATTCATTGCATTGTGTACACGAGAAATGGCGTAATAGTTGTTCTGCCACTTATTCAGGCAGCTCACATTATCTGAATTGATCTCAGACACCTCCAAGAGATGGATGTTCTCTTCCATTCCGGTGCCGCCACCGCCCTTGTAGGCGTCGTCGCTGCGCACGTCAAAAATCCAGTTGGTCGACGGGCCGGCAAATGCCTCGTTGTTGCCATAGAAGTGCGCTTCCAAACCAGCATAGGCCGATGCTACAAGACCTTCCACAGAACTGTCATCCAGTTGCTCGGCAGTAAACTGTCCCTGAGGAACCGTATCGAGCATATCATCACATGAGGCAAATGCGCCAAGGATGCAGACTACACAAATCAGTCGATATATTGTTGTTTTCATTGCCTTTGAATTTTTAATCATTAATTGTCCCATTGTTTAGAAAGTCATGTTGATACCCAAAGAGAATGTGCGGGCACGGGGATACGGACCGTTATCGATGCGGGCACCATAGGTTGACAGGGGTACCTCGGGGTCAAGACCAGAATACTTGGTCAAGGTGAAAACGTTCTCGACCTGTCCGTAGACATTGAGCGCTGTCAAGCCCAGAGTCTGCATCCAGGGATGATCGAAACGGTAACCCAGCTTGATGTACTTACACTTGAAATAGGAACCGTCCTCAACAAAGTAGGTGGACATGCGGGTCTCATTATTGTCGTCAACGGTAGTCAGGGCAGGAATAGATGCGCCTGTGTTCTCGGGAGTCCATGCATTGAGCACATCAACACCACGGTTGGTGTACAGGTTGCCATAGGTCATGAACTCGGTCTGCTTACGCGTACCATTATATATATCATAGCCAAATTCGCCAGCAAAGAAGGTCGAAAGAGACCAGTTCTTGTAGTAGAGGCCCAGATTAAGACCCATAGCGAAGTCGGGATTGGGGTCGCCGATAATGCAGCGGTCGTTGTCGTTCACGATACCGTCGCCGTTGATATCGCGGTAGATGAGACGGCCAACGCCCTTACCCTCCTGGATGGCATGGTTGCTCACCTGGTCGGCGTTCTGGAAAATACCGTCGCACACATAGCCGTAGTAAACGCCCATGGGCTGACCCTCGATGAGACGGAAGTCACCACCGACGATGCTCACCTTGTCGTTATACTTCTGGAGCTTGTTGCGATACATTGAGAAGTTGTAGCTGGCATCCCAGGAGAAATCGCCGTACATGGGCGAATGGTAGCCCAGATTCAACTCGAAACCGTGGTTCTTCATCTCACCAGTGTTCACATATTTGGCAGCATTCTCACCTGCAACCGAGAGCACGGGAGGAATGGTGATCATGTCCTTGGTGTCCTTCCAGTAATAGTCAGCCGACAGGCTGATCTGATTGTTAAACAGATAAGCGTCGATACCGATGTTAGTCTGGGTAGTGGTCTCCCACTTCAGGTCGGGGTTACCAGTGGTGAGAACCTTGATACCGCTCACCGTGCCGGTGTTAGTACCGTTCAAGTCATAAGCACCGTTACCGATATCATAAACGTAGGTTGAATAAGCAGCATAGTTGTTGGCAATTGCCGAGTTACCGTTCTGGCCCCAAGCGGCACGGATTTTCACGTTGCTAATGACGGGATTCTTTACCCAGAAACTCTCCTCCGAGATACGCCATGCAGCCGAGAATGCGGGGAAAATACCCGAATTGTGCTTGCTTGACAGACGCGAGGTCTGATCTCGGCGCAGTGTTGCCGAGAACAAGTAGCGGTCAGCATAATTATAGTCCACCTTGCCGAAGAGCGAGAACAAAGCCCATTCCTGCTTACCGCCGCCATTGGTCATTGTACCCGAACCAGAGCCAATCTGCATGTAGTCGACATCCTCAAAGGCATAGTCCTTGCGTGTGGCGGACAGGTCTTCATATACATACTTTATGGCCTCGGTACCGGCAAGGAAAGTCAGGTGATGAACACCATTAATGTCCAGCAGGTAGTTTGCTGTGTTGGTCCAAGTCCAGGTATCGCCCTGGCCATAAGCGCGGCTCACGGCTCGGTTGCTCGAGATGTCACTGGGTCGGACGTTGCGGGTGAGCGACTTATTAAGGAACTGAACATGCTCAATACCGATATTGCTCTTCAAGGTCAAACCCTTGATGGGCATGATGTCAATATAGGCGTTACCGAAGATGCGCCATGACGAGTTTTGGTTATCACGGGCATTGTAAAGTGTCTGCACGGGATTGTCAATGTCGCTACCCAACATGGCTACGGGGTCGGCAAACACACCTTCAGCCGAATAGATGGGAATGGCGGGATGCTGACGCATGGCACTATAAGGAATGCCACGGTCACCGTTAGTGTCGGCACCTCGATTGTCCCACTTCGCCACCATCAAGTTTTCACCCACGCGGATGTACTGGTTGAAGTTGTAGGTGGAGTTCACGCGTGCGCTGATGCGTTTGTAGAATGTGCGGTCCATCAAACCGTTCTGATTGATGTAGTTGCCCGAGAAAAGGTAGGAACCCTTTTCGCTGGCATTGGAGATGCTGGCCGAGATGTTGTGGGTCCACGCTGAGCTGTAAACTGCCGTCTGCCAATCGGTATCAGCAGTGGCGATGCCATTGACGCTGCTTACCAGCTGGGGAGTTGCTCCATTACCATACAATGCCGCTGCGGCCGTGGGGGCGATACCGTCGTTCTTGGCGGCCTGCCAGTAAGCCTGACCCCACTGTGCTGCATTCAGCACATCAAATGTCCTGACAACTGTCTGCAAGGCTGCATTGTAGTTCAAGTTGATGGCCATGCGACCGTCCTTGCCTTTCTTGGTGGTAATAATAATGACACCGTTGGCAGCGCGACTACCATAAATTGAAGCCGATGAAGCATCTTTCAGAACCTGAATGGATTCGATGTCATTGGCATTCAACGAATTCAGATTTTCGTTTGTAGCCACACCATCGATGACGTACAAGGGATCACAAGCATTGACGGTGCTCATACCACGCACTCGGATGGTTGAACTACCTCCACCAGGAGCAGCATCGGTCACGATGTCAACACCCGAGAGTTTTCCCTGCATTGAGTTGAGCATGTTGGGGTCACTCTCGCTGATCGGGCCCTTCATGTCCATCACAGCCACGGCACCGGTCAAGTCAGCCTTACGCTGTACCTGGTAACCGGTCACCACGAGTTCTTTTAACTCGACGGCGTTGTCCTTGAGGGTGATGGTCATACCGGGCTGTGCGGCCACTTCCATTTTCTCATAGCCAATATAGGAAACCACGAGCGTGGCACCCGGATTGACATTGATTACGAAATTGCCGTCAAAGTCAGTAACAGTACCATTGCTGGTACCTTTCTCAACCACAGTAGCGCCGATGACTGTTTCGCCAGTTTCATCGACGACGGTACCTGTGATTTCAGTCTGCGCATACATGAAAGTACACGTCAGCACAAGCATGAAGCTGAGTAGAAATCTTTTCAGTCCTTTCATTTTTGTTACGGTTTTGGTTAATACAATATATTATTTTTTCTGCAAAGTTAATTAGCTGAAATATTGCGAACTATCACTTTTCGTTCTTCTACTCGCAAATTTGATACAATGTAACTTTTTTGTTATTCAATGAACGGTTTTTACAAGTGTAATAGTTGTCGGGGTTGTACTTTTGCATATCAGAAATAGCAAAAGGTGTGGACTTTTCCGTTTCACTTTCGAATCAGGTCTGCGACAACCGTAGAATAGATGAAACGTCAGTCCACACCATTTTTATGTCTCAATAAAAAGGTGATGTACTGAACTCCCTATTCCGTATAATCAAGGTCGCAGTTTGATTCGAAAAGAGTCAGCAGTTCAGATCTTCCAAAATGTCTTTTATTTTCCTTCTTTAGCAAGTGGATTTGCAAATATAGCAATTTCCTTTCAAATCAAGAAACATATTCCATTAAAACTAGAATAAAAAGGAAATTGTTGATCACCTTATTGTTTGGCTGTACCAAAACCAGGTGCTTTACACCTTGTTGCGAACATCTCCCGGCACCATGCCATACTCATCCTTGTAGCACTTGGTGAAATAAGATGGTGATGAGAATCCAACTTGATATGCAATTTCACTCACGGTGTACTCGGTAGTCACAAGAAGATGCTGAGCTTGTGACAGTCTCGCTCTACGCAAGAGATCCACCGGAGTGCATCCAGTCAATGCCTTCACCTTGCGATAGAGCTGAACGCGACTGAGCCTCATTTCGGCAGCCAAATCCTCAACACTCAAGTCACTGTTAGCCATACGTTCCTCCACTATCTTCTTGAAACGTGAAATAAAAGCGTCCTCCAACTGTTCAACGGCAGAACTTGTTTGTGTGGTTGGCATTGTGGGCTTAGAGGTATCGTTCACTGAGGGCATGCCCCACAGATCCTTTAATTGGTGACGGCTATGCAACAGATTACTGATACGCGCCTTCAACAATTCGGGTGAAAATGGTTTAGTGATATAGGCATCGGCACCGCTCTCGTAGCCTTCAATCTGATGCTGGTTTAAGGCTCGTGCAGTGAGAAGGATTACCGGGATGTGACTGGTTATCATGTCGCTCTTCACCTGTTGGCAGAACTCCAAACCATTCATTACGGGCATCATCACATCAGAGACAATCAAGTCGGGCACATGTTCTCGGGCAACGTCAAGACCGTGCTGTCCGTCTTCGGCCTCAAGCAGACGGTATTTTCCCTGCAAAATGCTATGCAGGTAAGCACGGATGTCAGCATTATCATCAACGAGCAACACGGTTGGGGCATCTTCATCCCCTTCGATGATTTCTGATTCGGTTGTAATAGGCTGCGTGATGGTTAAGGCATCAATCTGCTCACTTGACAGGCCAGGAGTTGACGTACCCACTTGGGCGTCAAGCATCTTGTTGATGAGTTGCGTGAGTTGATGGGTGTTGCGCCGCACGATGGAGAACAGGCCGCTGGTTTCCTCGCCAGCATTCTTCATATCTTGTGTCTCGGCCAATTGCGTCAAGGGACCCTCGATGAGTGTCAGCGGAGTCCTTAACTCGTGGCTCACTTGGGTGTAGAAATCGAGTTGCTCCCGTTCCATTTTGGTTCGCTCGTCATGTATGCGGGCGCGCTGCAGATAATACATGTAAATGCCGGCCAACAAGAGCAGCAACAAGGCAATGGTCGCGAGAGCCAGAAAAGTGAGCGTGCGCTGGTTGGCTAGTTGTTGAAGGTAACCACTCGCTTTTTGATGCAGTTGATCAATATAATGAGACTGGCGCAATATCTCGTCACTTTCCATTAGTAGGACACGGGCATTTTCGCGGGTGACGAGCGCTGACATCAATTTTGTCTCTTTTTCATAGGGTTTGCCCTCAAGGATGTCAACAGCCAACTGAATCAACTGGTCTCCATGGGTCGGATAAATATAGGAAGCGTCCAGAAGTGAATCACGCACCTGCACAATTCCGCCATTTTCGCCAGGCAATCCATCGATTCCACAGAATAGCGGCAATGTTCCTCCAACATCAGCAAAAGCTTTGCGGGCACCCATCGCCGTGCGGTCATTCATTCCGAACACCAAATCAATCTTCTCACCGCTGTTCTTGGCGAGCCATTGCTTGACATTATTGTAGGCCGTTGGTTCAGTCCAGTCGCCCTGCAAGGCAGCCACAATCTGGATGCCGGGATGCGCTTCCAAAGCTTCACGGAAACCGTTATGGCGTTCGATAGCCGGTGAAGAGCCCTCTAATCCCATCACCTCAATGATACGTCCATGTTCATTCAAGCGTGTGGCTACATACTCTCCCATCAAGCGCCCAATCTCGTAGTTGTCGGCACCCATATAGGCAGTATATTTCTTTGAACTCGTTTTGCGTTCAAACACAATAACAGGAATACCCTTGTCGTATGCCCGATCTATCGCCGACGAAATTGTTGAGACCTGATTGGGTGCCACAATCAGCAAGTCAATACCCTCATTCACAAGGCTATCAATCTGCTGGACCTGGCGTTCATCGCTATCATCGGCCGTAGCAAACCGCAACTCAATATTTTCATGGAAATAGGCTCCAATGATCAATTCCGAGTTCTGTTTGTCACGCCAGATGTCATCAGAACACTGCGATACCCCGATTCGATATTTCTTCTCGTTTTGCGAGCATGAAGCCAACAACAAAATCAACAAGATAGTTATACAAAATTTCTGCTTGTGCATTCTTTTTGTTTTTCTAATTTGCCACTCAACATCTATAAATCGAGTGTGGTTTAATATCAATCGTGCTGCAAATATTACATTTTTTTTAGAAATAACAAAATTTACTAGTCATTTTCTGATAATTCATAGCCTAGCAACCGAAAAGAGACGAGGCCTATCACCCCTTCGACAATAGATCACGCCTCCAATCAAACTCTCTAGAAATGATGAGTTTAAAAAGGGGGAATAACCCCCCTTTTGTATTCCCCCTTTTTGTGATATAATAAGCATAGTTGCTGATATGACGTTTTAATCAAAATTCTTTAACCCGCTGAAAATCATTAAAATATAACATCAAGTATTAAAAAGTCATATCATTCTCAAGTTCCTCCAGCTCCACGAAAGACGAGTAACTATCTGATATACAGATAGTTACTCGTTGGTTTTATTGGAGCCCGATAGCTCCAATAGATTTATTTTCAAGTTATTGGTTTTCAGTGATTTATATATTTGCTATCGCCGCTTTATCCCCCCGTTGTATTCCCTTTTTTCTGACAATTTATGATGGCTTGGAGCATCTTCGCTCCACTCATCATATCTCGTTTTGCTTTGTAGCTCTTTGCTACAATGAGTTTTAAATAGATAATCCCCAATGAGTACAAATCGAGAATTATCTCCATATTTTGTGGAATATAGGTATTGTTCACATTCCCATATGATCTGTAGTTCATCATTATTTGAATCCCAACGTACTGGGGCATCTTTGCCAAAATTATTTTATGATTATTTTTGTGGATAAAAAACCAATCAATTTAGAAGCCATATTAGGAATTTTATTATATTTGCGGATTAAAACAATTGGACTACTCATGATTGGGCAATTTGTCATCAATGGACTTATTACCGGAATCCTATATTCAATATTGGCGATAGGATTTGCTTTGGTGTACAATACCACACGGGTTTTCCATATCGCGGCAGCTGGCATATATGTGTTTGCTGCCTATATGTTTTGGCTTTTTGCGTCAAGATTTGGCCTTCCTGTGGTACCTGCATCAATCATCGCCATTGTTTTGGCTGGCTTATTAAGCCTCATCACTGAATTGTGTGTTTATCGCCCATTGAAGAACAGGAATGCCTCTCTCAACGTATCAATGATTGCTTCCATTGGTCTCATGATTATCATTGTCAATCTCATGGTCATGTTCTTTGGCAACGAGACCAAGGTAATTAATTCTTCCATCGTTCAGCCACTTAGTTTTGGAAACATTATCATCACATTCCCGCAACTGTTACAGGCAGTAATTGGTGTGATCGCCTTGATAGCATTTGTCTTTGTACTTCAAAGTACAGGTTGGGGTTTAAAGCTCAGGGCGCTAAGCGCCGATGAGAGCCTTTTTGAAACTCTCGGCTATGACACTTACCGCACAAGAGTTGCTGTTTTTCTGGCGAGTGGCGCTCTCATCGCTATTGCAAGTTGCTTGACTGTTTATGACGTCGGCCTAGACCCGAACATGGGCATGAATGTCTTAATTAATGCAATCGTGGCTATGATTATCGGTGGTTCTGGGCGTTTCAACACATGCATTCTGGGTGGCATCAGCCTTGGTGTGTTGCAGTCACTGACAGTGTATCAGTTTGCTTCGAACTGGCAGAATGCCGTCACATTTGTTGTATTGTTACTATTCCTTTTCCTGCGCCCCCAGGGCATCGCAGGATATAAACAACGGACAGTATAGGGCATGGAATACGTTTTTCATATCATCATCATGCTCAATATCTACATCATGTTGGTGTTGAGTGCCAACCTGACCATCGGAATGGCCAATCTGCTCACCATGTGCCAGGCGGCATTCTATGGAATCGGGGCCTATATCGGCACATTCTTCCTCACGCAGTTCAATCTTCCGTTTGTGGTAATCGCATTTCTTGTCATGGTGATTACAGGAACGTTCAGCTTTTTAGTGTCTTTCGCTTCGGTAAGGTTAAAGGACGATTATTTTGTAATCGCTACAATGGGTTTCCAACTGATCTTTTTCACCATTTTGTACAATTGGACAGATGTCACCGGAGGGCCGCACGGACTCTTAGACGTCCCTGGTATCAAGTTATTTGGAGTATACGAGCTTTCAGGAGTCTACGAGTACCTAATCTTGTCATTGATTATAACGGCGATTGTAGTCTGGTTGTTCCACAATTTGGCCTCCTCTCCTTTTGGTCGCGTATTAAATGCTATTCGTGCTGATGAGACTATGGCATTGGCGATGGGGCGCGATACCGCCATGTTCAAGTCGTGGGCTTTCTTCCTATCAGCAGCTATAGCAGGACTAGCTGGAGTCGTATATGCTTCCTATAATAGCTATATTAATCCCAATAGTTTCAAGCTTGATGAGAGTATTTTCATCCTTAGCGCCTTGTTTATCGGTGGAATCGGTAATACCAAGGGACCTATCCTTGGTGCTCTGTTTGTCGTGATAATTCCTGAACTATTACGTTTCGTTGGGTTACCTAACACCATTGCGGCCAATCTGCGCCAAATCATCTATGGCCTGTCCCTTGTACTGGTCATGTATTACCGCCCACAAGGAATATTGGGCAAGACAATATTGAAGTAACGATATGATATTGAGACTCAAGGACATACACATCAGTTTTACGAATGCCCAAAATGAGACATTCGAGTTGCTGCGTGGTGTCAACCTTGATGTCGAGACAGGCAAAATCACGGCTCTTGTCGGCGGCAACGGCACAGGAAAAACGACCTTATTCAACATCATCTCGGGGTTTGAAAAGAACTATACTGGTATCATGTTGTTTGAAGGCAAGGATATCTGTAATGCATCCGCTCACCGCATCTCGTTAATGGGAATTGGGCGCCTGTTCCAGAACGGACAGCTCATGGGCGGCCTTACCCTAATGGAGAACATGAAGCTGGCATCTAATGACTCGACAGGAGAGAAGCCTTTCTCCTCTCTGATCTTCCCAAGGAAATGGAAGCAATCCGAGGCCCAAAAAGAGTCACAAACGCGTAAAATCCTCAACCGATTTTTTGGTAAGGATAATAAGTACCTGGATATGCTTGACGAGGATGCTGCAACATTTTCCTATGGCGAACAACGCATTCTGTCGTTATGCTGCCTGCTTATGGGTGGTAATCGTTTGCTATTGCTTGATGAACCGACATCCGGAGTTAACCCACTCTTCATTGAGACCACTGAGCAAATCATCCGCGAGATGAAAGAGAAAGAAGGTCTAACCGTGTTACTCATTGAACACAATATGCACTTTGTGAGAAAAGTGGCCGATGTGTGCGCCTATCTTGACGAGGGTGTCATCGCTAAAGTTGGACCAACGGACGAGGTGCTTGATGACAAGAATGTCCGTAACAGTTATTTGGGCCTATGAGTGAGATCCTGAAAATAAACAACCTGTGGGGCGGCTACAAAGCCCACGTTGATATTCTGCACGGTGTATCAATGAAAGTGCAACATGGTGAAGCCTTAGGCATCATCGGCCTCAACGGCTCGGGCAAGTCCACTTTGGGCAAAGCCATTATGAACATGATACCCTTTAGAAAGGGCGAAATCTCTTTCGGGAGCAATGATGTTTCTAGCTTGACGACCAGC
Source organism: uncultured Prevotellaceae bacterium (assembly GCA_947306175.1). Taxonomy (GTDB): domain Bacteria; phylum Bacteroidota; class Bacteroidia; order Bacteroidales; family Muribaculaceae; genus Sodaliphilus. Next base: position 28,117 of record CAMZFV010000024.1, on the reverse strand, counting down.
CAACTATCCCATTGCGGCATATCCATCATGCAGCAAGGAGGAAAGGTATTTCAAACGTTGTCTGTGTGGGACAACTTAAAGTTGGCTCTGTCCAAGCAACCAAATGTCCTCGAGACACTAAGGAGCATCATCCCTATGCTACAAGTTCCAAAAAAGGAACTTCAACGCATGATGGCCGACACACTTAGTGGTGGCGAAAAACACCAGTTGTCACTTGCCATGACCCTCGCCACAAATCCGCACCTCGTCATCCTTGACGAGCCCAGCGCGGGTCTCTCACCAAAGGCCGTAGAAGACATGTACCAATTGCTTCATGCCATCCGCAATGTACTAGGCATCACTATCATCTTGATAGAACAAAATATCGCCAGGGCTATTGATTTCTGCGATAGATGCATGCTCATGAGTCAAGGTCTATTGACATTTGAAAAAATCGATAAATTTGAAGTATTAGAAGAAATAATGTTTAACAAATAATTTCAAAGATTATGAGTAAGAAACACGGAATAGTATTCCTATGCGTAATGGTTCTCATTGCAATTGTAGCGTTGGTTCACAAAAGATGTGCAACTGATGGCAACTACGATATTCGTATTGCTTGCAATGTACCCATCACAGGAGATTTAGGCACTTACGGCGAAGCCATTCGTGACGGCATGTTACTCGCACAGGCCGACCTCAAAGAGAAGGATCCGTCTTTTGCTATGGAAATTGACTTTGAAGACAACGCAAGTAATGCCAATCTTGCGTCCAATATTTTCAATAAGCAAAAACTTAGCAAAATCGATTACTATGTTTCAGGAGTAAAACCCCAGACCATGACAATCATTGACCGCGTTGAGAAGCTGAATATACCCCACTTTACATGGATTTTCGACGCATATGTGACGCAAAAATACAATAATGCATACAGGTGCTGGGTTAACTATAGAGTAGAAGCAGAGTATATTAAAAAGTTTGTCGAACAGAAGCAAGCTAAAAAGATAGCCCTTGTGTATGTCCAACTTCCTCATACTGATGAATTGGTTAACACCATTCTTGTACCTTTCTTCAAAGAGAAGGGTATCCAGTACATTATTGAACCATACAATTCTGAAAAGGTTGATTTCAAAGATGTTGCCACAAAACTCAAAAATAGCGGTATCGATGCAGTTTATGTCAATGGTTTCAAGTTTAATCTGATTGGCATTGCCAAGGCCTTTGAAGACTATAAAATCAACACCACTTGTAATAATCTTTACACCTATGACTTCATGGATGCTAAAGAGGATTTAAATGATGTCATTACCAGCCATATCAATTACATTGTGCCATCCTATGAAATCGACCAAAGTCAAGCGAAAAAGGATTGGCAAGAAAGGTTCATTGCTAAGTTCAAACGCACTCCAAGATATACCGATGCTTATGCCTATGATATGACATTTGCCATCTATCAATCTGTCAAAGAAAATAAGCCTATTAAGGATATTACTTTTGATGGCATTACGGGCAAAGTGGAGTTTGATGAGTCAGGAGACATCGTAACTAAGCTTTATATTATTAATTACACAAATCAGGAAATCAATTATGTCCTCCAAGAGAATTGATTACAATAATCCTTTACCGGAATTTGAAGGGCTGAAGTTTCATGTGGATGCGTTCAACGAGCGTCGTCACATACAACAAATTTTTCCAATTCTCTATGAAGAGCAACCATTGACATGGCAACTCTATCAAGAAGAAATCACTGATTTCCTGACAAGTAAAAGGAAGGTAAAGATTCTTGACGTGGGTTGTGGGTCAGGCTTTTGGGGACTTCTACTCAAAAAGAAATTTCCACACGCAACGGTTGTATGCTTGGATAAGAACCCTCTCGCCATAGAGCGTACCAGATATAATGCTTTGTTGAACCAACTGGACATTAATCTTGTGGAAGGCCTTTATGATAAAACACTGTTTAAGCATAACAGCTTTGATCTTATTGTCCTAACCCCACCCTATCACCTGTATGATCCCAAAGACAGCAACCACATCCCACTCTTTGCAAGGGGCGGTGATTATGGCTTGCATGAGTTTTATTCCCAAAGCATAATTGCTTTTGCTCATCTGAAGACTGATGGGAAAATCCTGTTCAATCAGATGAGTGCAGGTTTAGATATGCCAGACTACGTCAGGTTCTATTACGAGAAATTCAAGGTTGGCGAAATGGAATTTACCAATATATTACCCCCAATCTCGACATTGGCATTCCTCAAGGGGCTGTATGGCAACCTGGACAGCCAATATCTGATAGACTTTGCCAAAATGATGCCAATGCTATTCTACACATCAGGCATGTACACCAAAAGCAAGAAACCGTTCTCGTCAACCGAGAACACCTCCAGCAAGAGCCAGATCCTTTCCCAACTTCAAGAGAACTGGCAAACCAGAATAGCGTTACACAAAGAAATCAACCGTTTTTAATTTTTTCTTCAGGCTATGGATCTTGTTAAAATATTGAATAATTACGAGACGAAGATCAAAGGAGATCGCACAATCTATAACCCCGATAATATTAACTTTAGCAAAGCAATCAATACAGTTGATGATGAAAGTTGTTTCAAACTTTCTGGCAGCAAACTGATTTTGGATTACTTACGAGAGCGTTTGGGGAAAAATGTATCAATGATTATTGACTTCTCCGCAATGCCGTCAATTTATCAGAACAATGGGACTCTAGCTGATTTTATCACCGTCTATGATCCTAGCTCTGCTTTCACTACTGGGCTAGATGAATCATATGACCATGTATATAGAACTATTTTAAAAGAAAAAGGGATAGGTCTTTTTTACAAATCCGATTTTTTCAGTTTTCCTCAATCGCCTGCATTTTATCACTCAACATATGTTTATGATAACAAGTACGATGAAGAGAACCAGAAATACATCCGTTTATATGACGAACCTCGCAAAGATGATTCCAATAAAAAAGATGTTAATAGTTGGAAAGGCATTCAATATGGAATAGCTGACATAAAATTTAAGAATATGTCTTTTCATCTTTCTTATGAAGAGTTCAGAGAGTTAATAAGGAAAAGCCCGATGACGACCTGTGAAATGCGAAATGATACCCTATTCCAATTCTATAACAGGTACTTCTTGAATGAGAATTCCAGACAAAAAGACGAAAAGCGTTCACATTTGCTATCCATTCCCTTGATAGGATATCCTGGAAATGAGGATAATATTTATTCTCGTTATGAAGGTTTGGGCGCCATTTTTGTTTATTTCATTAAAGACAACGTCAATGATGTTTATTTAGAAACAATTGCAAATGACTTATTGTTTCTAGGATTGCAAATCACCTATAATACACTTAATCAAATTGCAAATGAAATAGCTATAACAAGTAGAAAAGAAGCCGTAAGAGCTGCAAAAGCTGCCATCATGTCCCGCAATACGAGCCACAACTTGGGCAGCCATGTAATGTCATACTTGAAAATGCACTTAGGATCTGTGAGCAACATCCTGAGGGATCACGTTTTATCCACCCTGCTTGAAAGTGAAGACCTGAACACACTTAGGAATCATGTGCTAGTCGCTGATACACTAACTCTACCTTTTCTTGTGGGAATAGGGCGTTTTATCTCATACCTGCAAGAACGGCAAGATTATATCGCCACTGTTTCAACAAACGACGTACCATATCACTCGTCAGTTAATTTCAAAGATTTCATCTTTGATGAATTGAATTGCGATAAGCGATATGAACGCCATCCAAAACAAACAAATCTAACACCAGACAATATTCTCTTGGGAAATATCGCCAGATCTGAAGGTTTAGGACGCCAGACATCTCCCACTAAAAAAGATAGTTCAACACTTAGCGATATAGTCTTAAAATTTAGGACCACTTTTGATGGTTCACCTGTAGAGCAGCTTGAATACAAAGATCAATCAGGCACCATTCGGGTAGTAATTCCTGAGAATTTCTATAGCAATAAAGTCAATATAGCAAAAGGCGAACTGTATCAGATGCGACAGTACGAGTTCAGTCTACCCGGCGGCACCGTTGGCCGACAAGCCATCTTCTCAATCATTGAGAATGTGATTAGAAATGCTGCAAAGCATGGCAACTGGAAAGATCGTGGTAAACTTGAACTCACTATGGATATTTTCACAAAAGAAGATGTGAAAAATGAACGACCTGACGATGAATTGAAAAAACGTCTGAGGGATGATGATCAAGCAGATAATGATTCATTATCACTCAAAGATGTTCTTAAAAGATTCTATTGCGAGGACAGGGAATATTCCGAAAAAGACAATAATGATGAATATAATGAGCAATATAGATATCCAAGCATATTTGATCCAACAATATCAAAAAGGAGGTCAAGATATAGGGGCTCAAGTAAATCTAAGAATTATACTGATCAGGTAGAATCTGCCGACGACTACTATTTCATCACGTTAACCGATAATCTGGACATTAAATCCGATTCATTGAAATCAATACGCAAGGCACTAATTGAAGATTATATTGATGCCAATGGCGAAATGAAACATACAAACAAAGGCATTAAGGAGATGAGAATTTCAGCCGCTTGGTTGCGTTCTATTGACGATGATACTAGGTTATCCCCTTTTGACATATTTAATTGTGTAATTGAAGGAGAAAAAAAATGGGCACACAATGATTGGAATGATATTCCTCCAGTACTTTACGCTAGAAGATCCAAAGATGCGACTAATGACAATATTTTTCATCTGCAATACATTTTCTGCGTAATGCGTCCTAAGAAAGTTGCATACATTTCTCATAAATTTGGTCAAGAAACAGTATTTAATGCTTCTTTGGGTAATGGATGGTTCTTTATGACGCCAGATAAATATCTTGGTTCAGATAACAAGAATTATGAATTCATCATCTTCGATGATAACGAAAAGGGCAACACAGCACAAAGTGATGAAGATAAAGTAGAAAAAGTAGTTAGACGTTACTCTTCCAAACGATTCATTAAATTATCAGAACTAACAACATATGATACTGATATTCTTACGAAAATAGTTGATACAGTTATACATATCAACAGAATCAAAATTAATACAGAAGAAAATGAGAATAATAAAAACGACATCAAGAATAGAACTGAAGAAGTAAAGAAGGAAACAGAGGAACTATATCTACGTTTATATAAGCACCTATCAGGTTGGGATGGAAAGGAAAAGGTACTTATCGACGATGACACAGCCAAATTACAATATGATAACGAAAAGAAATCTTTAAAAGAAGAAGATACCAAAGCATCTACCCTTGATGATCAAGAAGAGTACAAGAAAAAGATTGAGAACCTATTAACTCCAGAGGAACTCACTTTTGATCTCAATACTGAAGATGACAATATCAAATATCGGTATATTAAGCACTTAGAAGAAAGAGCAGAGTTCAAGAAATATGTATTAAGTGACAACAAACAATACGCTTTTTCAGAAGGAATTACTGGTGATAACTCAACAGATCGTCTCGTTCGTAATGAGTCAAAGACAAAACTATGGTTCTATAAGCACCTACACGTGATGAAACAACAAGTTGCTATTTTTGATGAACGTATTTTCTCTAAGGTCACTGGTTTAGATGAATCTGACTTTATTGTCCCTGGACTTTTTTGGGGAAAGTATTTGGAGAATTTAGATGCAGCTAAGGGCTCTCTAATATCTAAAAATGAGGATATTCTTAGTGAAGAGGACATATATGAAATCAAGTACAATTGTTCACTTCCTGAACATTTGGAGATGTTAATAATAAACAAGAAATTAGAACGACCCGAGGTTTTAGATATGGTTAATGTAGATGCTAAGAATCATTTAGGAGCAACATATAAAAGCAAGAATCTTCACGTTTTCTCAATCATCCCCGCCACAGACGATTCTGAACGATTTAATCTATATGGCATAATGATTGATCCCGAAAAGCAAGCCTTTTCCCAATGCGTAAGATATGCCACATTAAGGTGGGATAGCGATGAGATACGGCTAAGAATCGAAAATGATTCTCAATATCAAACAGATTGGATGCATTTCCACTCCTTATCCATTCATCAAGGATTATTGGATAAATTATATAATGCCTTTAAAATTAAGAATGACTTAGAAGCAAAGGAGAATCTCACGAAAGATTTTTATGAACATTTTATCATTGATGCCACGGCTCAAGAGATTCCTTTCAAGGATGAGAAGAATAATAAGCAGCACTATTTCCTGCCTGGTATGACAATCCATTCCGGCAGGTCAAAACCCAGCGAAGAGGATATGCCTCAGCACCTTCCTTTTATCCCCTATTCAGCTCTTGAGCATGCTGTGCTTGATTGCAAATACTCTATTGTTGAACTTTTAGATTCCGCCCGCTATGAGTAAAACTGTTATTGTGTTTTCTACACGTTTTATCGGTCCACTTCATCAGAATTGTCTTTTTAGTAATTGTACACGAAAGACTTTTACAAGCAAGAGTTTAGCTAACTTCTTTTGGGACGATATTAAACAAAACAAAGAATATCTCAAATCTTTATTGACTGACAATTATTTCATTAACGAAAAAAAGCAAGCTTTAGTTGAATTTCTTGTCTCACATAAAGATGAACTGAAAAGATTCATCAGTAATAACAGTCTAGAACATAGTTTTTCAACGACTGATTTTAACTGGATTGGATTTATTACTAATAATCCTGAGTTCCGGCTCCCGTTAGAAGAGCAACGTAAACTAAAGGAACTATATATGGATTATAATAAAAGTATAGATGATACTTCACAATTAAGCAATACAGATAGTCTTGATCTCTGTAATGCACTAAAAACAGATACTTATCAAAGACCATTTAATCTTGGTGTAGAAGATGATGGGAAGTCACCCTGGTTGTATTATCGTTTCTCATATTATGAATTGAATCCTGCAAATGACAGTGTAAAGGTATATGCTGTTTGGCCACTTCAATTCCATAGTCCTCAACAAGACAGAAAATATCAATGGGTGGAAGCTCTCACAGATCAATTTCTAAGTGATAAATTAGATAATAATGATGCAACTGAACTATATTTGATTCTTCATGATGATGACATAAAGAATCACACTCCTTTTGAAGTTATTATCGATGATACAGCGAAAAATGCAGCAAGGCACGTCGCATTGTTTCAGCATGATAACATTGATGAAATAGGTAGATTTATCAAAAGGGTTCCAAATAATAGCAGCCCAGAAGAAGTCAAGTCTTATGTTGAAAAGATGGTCATGGAAGCTCGTAAAAGAAAACTGCTTCGTGATGCGTATGACTTTTTCAAGTATCATAAAAGTGATCAATTATTAGACGCAACTAAAAAGTTGTATCAACTTGATAAGGAGCGATTCAAAGATATATATGTGGATGCTCTAGTGCTCAGTAACCCTGGCGGCATGACGATTCAATACATAGATAAGTTTAAACTATCATTCATTGGTCATCTAAATAAGGAAATAAGAGATCTAATGATAGTATAATTATAAATTATTATTTCTTAACACGAGAGTCTGTATCAAATGAATTATATTAAAGCAACTTTTCTCTTGAAAAGAGATGGAAAGAGTAGTTCAGAGTATTCTTACCATATTGAATCTTCTAATAATCATGAGTTTCATGAGTTTCATGAGTTTTTGTCTCGAATATTAAGCAATAGCCCACAAGAAATTTCAAAATGGGCTCGCGATGAATCATTAGCCACAGCAACAAACGATGACGATGTGTTTAAGGCACAAATCATAGTATATCCATTGAATGATATCATCAATAAAAATCTTCTTCAGAGCATTAACTCTTATGGTCAAGATGCATTTATTGACAGTATCACTAAAACTCCTATCATACACATTGATTTGACAGGTATTTTAAGCGATAACAAGAAATTACATCGTTCGGTACCTAGATATTACCAAATTATGGATAGTAGTATCTGGAATCACTATGTTCCTATGGTAAAATTTGATGAATCGAAGAATGGGTTTTACCATCTTTTCACTAAAGCTGTAGATGAAATCTATGATAATTATCTGAGCGGATTATATGATACAGAAGTTGCAAAAGAATTTGCTGATGTGAACGCAAGAGTGTTACAGCAATCATACCTTAGTGGTAATCATCATGCTACTGGTGTGGCTCCTTTTATTTTTCATTCCGAGACTGCAATCAAAGGATTGATTGACAAGGAATTCAAGGACTTGAAAGCCAAGAAAAAGGAGGTAAAAGATGGCAAAAAAGGAAAAGAAGAAAACAAAGAAGAGAAGGATTGGCCCTGGCGGTTTCGTTTGCTGCTTGTTGATGACAAAGCTATCGAAAAAGAAAATGGCGTTATGAAGAAAAACTGCAAGTTGTCTATCATCATGCGCTTAATCGACAAAACACTAGAATTCCCAAAGGAGAAGAATTGGATACAATATCGGCTTTTTGAACAAAAGGAGGAAGGAAAACTAAAAGAATCAGAATCAGGAGGATGTATTGACGACAAGACAAAAATTGTCATTGATTGCGTTCAAAAATATGACGATGCCATTCTAGCACTTAAGGCAAAGAAGTATGACATCATTCTCTTGGATTATCTTCTTGACCTAAAAGATGGACAGCGCAAATATGGCTATGAGCTATTGGAAGAGATCAAGCATTCTGAAATCGTCAAGGATCAGTTCGATAGATTTTGCTACCGTAATGATTACTTATCGAACGAGGAAAAAGCGAACGCTCTTAAAGACTTGATATCAAAAGAATCAGCACCTCAAGAGACTGATAATCAAGAATTAGTGTCATTTATTCTTGATGATATCGGCATAACAGAAGACAGAATAACTAAAGACGATATCAAAGAGTCATTAGATAATATTCAACGTGAAATACATAATAATGAATTTAAAATTGGATCTAATCGAAAACTATTTTTCGTCTTTATTTCGGCTTACTCTACAGCGGTCAACGAGAGGCTGTTGGCTCAGGGGTTGAACCGAAGTGAACACTATTGGCACATCAACACTGGCGCATGCCCGACCAACACGCCTCAATTGTTCACATATAACCTTCTTCACATGATGAATAAGCGCATAGACGGATGCGGCATTTATCGTTTGTCTGCGGACAAAATTTTGGAACGGGTCGCAAAGATTTTTAAGCCCAATAACAAGACTGACAAAATGAAGGATTCAGTAAGGAAAAAAGCCAGTATTAATTATGATAAGGTGCTTAGCCTACAATACCACTATCGCAGGATGACGGATGACTTGGAAATCCCTTACAACTACAACCAAACTCCACAAGCCATATTCAACATTAAAGGATCTGTGCTAATATCACATTACTGCTTCAAAAATCAACACCTGAGCGGACTGCTGGAACACTTGACTAACTTGGTGCACATCGCTGCATTTGGCACAATCCGTCAATGGGATGAGATGTGGGAGGAGTATCTATACTTCAAAGCGCAGTTCAAAGAAGTCATACGCAAAGACAATATCATGGACTCCAAGGATGGTCAAATAACCGATATTTTCCAGAATGAGTGTGAGCATATCGAATCTTTCATTTTAGGGTTAAAATCACAGCAGCGATGAATTACGGACGCTTTTTCAAATTAAACCAAAATCTGTCAGATATGGTTGCTGGGGTAACCATCTTTGACTATACCGAGTTATCTGTTTATGAGGGATTAGCATCAGATAACACACCTTCGCCAAAGTATCCTATCAGCATGACAATCACCGACAATGCAGTGCGTTTCAAGATGCACTACTGCATCTATCGCTGCTCAGATGCTAATAAAGACAATCCAAATCCTGTTTACGGCTTTAGCATCGACGACATCAAGCGTCAACTGTATTCAGCCCATCCAAGCGGTAGTGATGAGCAATACAAACAGAGCCATAACATTGTCCACATTGAGGAAGTCATATTAGAACTGCCCTTCACTGGCTTTCGGACCAACGAATTGACTGAAACCATCAAAAAATCTTATATTGCGAGTTTCCCACAAATATATGAGAAATATGAGAGTGAAGTGTCTGATCATATTCTAACTGGTAACAGATTTCTCGATCAATTGATTGAAAAAGAGTTATCTGGCCACAATCTCGATTCGGATGCTATTTCCTACTCAACACTATGGTTGATGGACTTGTATGATAATGATGGCAATATCAATCTACAAAGTAAGGGTAAAGATGATCTTATAGATAAATTCCTGCGCAAACTACTGCTTGACTTCATGTTTGATTTGAACCATTCTGATCTATTTCAGGTAAGTCCAAAATATGATCAAATGTATTCAGGACTTATGTCAAACTACTACTTTTCTGCCCTTATGCACAAGTGTGAGTATTATTACTATCGCGATATCACCTTTAAGGCAATTAAAGTATATAAAGAGAATAGATCCAAGATTAAGCAATTGAATGAACCAACAACTGAAAAAAACAAACTAATAAAAACAGAAAAGGACAGAATTATTCATCTTTATGCTAAAGAACTCTTCGAAGCTGAAGAGCAATGGGCAAATGATATTAGAAATCCTTTGTCTGAAGATTACTTTGAACCAGATTTCCCAGATGATTTTAGTAGAGCTGGCAAAACGCAATGGGGACGATGGTGCACTGAAATATGCTCTATGTTTGGCGAACGTATGACTTCTACTTGTTGGAACTCGTGGTTTTCCAACTCCGAGGAAGAGATGAGAAGAATTTACTTCCCATATAAATCTTATAATTTTTGTAACTCAGTTTCATTGATTGAACGTTTCCATTTGTTTTTTGATAAATCAGAAGTGGCACAATCTATGATGCTACTCGCGCAAAAGAGTCGAGGAAAATCTTCTAGATGGTTCTTAAACAGATATGATTTTAATGATGTTCTACATTTACATCTATTCAAACATTGTAATCTGTTATTCATTCTTGTCATTCTTGCTTTTTTTGTTAATCTTTTCTTCTTCAAGGAGAATGTCAAGATGTTTTCACAAATTGCAGTCAAATATTTACCTTTTTTATTATTGATATCGTCATTATTCATTGCTATATGCCAGTGGTTAAATATCGTTGACAAACATGAAAAAAAAAGAGATATCATTTATTACCGTTTTGTTATAAAAAAATTTTGGGTTGTAGCTGCTACATTCACATTCTTTCTATTTCTATTTATGTTATTAAGTCGAAAATTTAAACTTCCGTATGATTGCTGGAGCTTGAGCTATATTTTATATTGGATCATCGGACTTGTATCATTTATAGTACTTGCTCTAGCCACTATTATCCCTTTATTTAAATGGCCCAAACTATATGCTATGAATGTCACTTTTCATCCCATCAAAAGCTTACACTTATTTTTCCCAAAAGTGATTGCATCGATAATAACAGCTTGGCTGACATTAAGTGTTCCCACATTTAGGAATAGCATTTGTTCTTTAAATACTAATATATTTATTGTTATTATTTTCGTCGTTTTATTTTTCTTTCTATATTTAATCGATCAGGTATGCTCGGCACACAATAATTTGACAAAAGTACTTCGAGCTTTTGAATTTCTAATTATCTCTTATGGTTTATCTCTTGCTGTAGGTTATATAATTATAATATTAGGGGCCAGCAATAATGATATGAATAATTTATATAAATCTTCTGCAATGGCATTATTTATTGGCCTATTTCTTCGTATGATATTCAGGTCTCAGAAGCAGATGACGGATATATAGTGGTTTGCTGAGGATGTCGTAGGCAAGGTTGCATACCGATGGATTAACAGAGTTATTATAGGGGGGAATACAAACAGGGGTGTATTCCCCCGTTTGGGGATATAACATACTAATCGGGTGATATGACAAATTAATCATCATTCTTCAATCGCCTGATAACCAAATATTTTCATTAGTTTATACTATCACATGATTAGTATGTAATATCATTCGCTAATCCCTCCATCTCCACGAAGCGCGAGTAATCACCTGTATTTCAGGTGATTACTCGTTGATTTTATTGGAGTTCCCAGCTCCAAATGATATTCATTGATTATATATGACGCTCCATGATAATGAATTGCCCATCTTTTTTCTGACATTGAGTGACGGCTTGGAGCATCAAGCTCCACCTCCCTTAATCGGTTTTGTTTTGGAGCTCTTTGCTCCAATAGGCTATTTGGGTCGAAGTTTTATCCTCTTGCAGGATTGGAGGCAGCCTCAAACCCGAATTGAGTTTCAGCCGAAACAAAGTATTTTTAATCGTTTTGGCTGAAACTCATTGCCGATTCAAAACTTATTTATACCTTTGCATCAACCAAATACATATAATCATGGATAAACTAATCGGAAGGGAGAATGAAATAAAATCATTGACCGAATACACGTCTTCAAATCGTCCTGAATTTGTTGCCATTTATGGCCGCCGCCGTGTTGGGAAAACGTTTTTGGTCAATCATTTGTTCCATGGTAAAATGGCCTTTGCTATGACTGGGGTATTAGATGGAACGTCTGAGGAGCAAATGGAGGCGTTCGTTGATGCTCTCCAAGAATACAGTAAAAAGCCCATCACACGACCCGAAAATTGGATGGAAGCTTTTAGAGTTTTGAAAGAATATTTAAAATCTAAAGTCAAACTGAAACGTCGATGTATTGTGTTCCTGGACGAACTTCCATCAATGGACACACAACGCTCTGGCTTTGTGCGGGCCTTGGGATATTTTTGGAACTCATGGGCATCTATGCAAGACAACCTCACATTGATTGTTTGTGGAAGTGCAACGTCATGGATGATTAAAAATGTCGTTAACGATAAGGGCGGGCTCCATGACCGCATTACTCATGAAATGCATCTGCATCCGTTCACGCTTCACGAAACGGAAATGTATTTGAAGAGCAGAAATTTCAAGTGGGAGCTTCTTTCTGTTTTACAGGCATATATGGCTCTGGGCGGAGTACCCTACTATTTGAGCCTTTTGCATCACAACGAGAGTTTTGCGACCAATATTGACCGACTGTTCTTTGGAGAAGAAGAGGAATTGCGCAGGGAATACAAACGACTGTATTCCACGTTATTTAAATCGCCTGAATCCTATATGTCAATTGTCAATGCGTTATCGAAAACGAAACACGGTATGACCCGCAAAGAGTTAAGTTCTGCTTTGGGTAATGAGCCAGGCGGCTTCCTTAGCCAAAAGCTAGAGGACTTGGTGAATTGCGATATTATCCGCAAGTATGTTACAAGAGAGAAACGCGTCAGCAAACGTTCAGCCATATACCAACTCACCGACTTCTATTCGCAGTTTTATCTGACGTTCGTTCCTCGTGCTGAGGCTGAGACAAATTATTGGACCAATCATATCGGCACTCCTGAGATCAACACATGGTTGGGTTTGTGCTTTGAGAGGGTCTGCATGACCCATGTAACACAAATCAAGAAAGCTCTGGGCATCGATCGGATTTCGACAAAATTCTATTCTTGGCAAAGCAGTCAATCTACACCAAAAGCTCAAATTGATATGATTCTTGATCGAGCTGACGGAATCATCAATCTTTGCGAAATGAAATATAGTGAGGCCGAATACACCATGGATAATTCAGAAACGATTAAAATACGCAATCGGGTCGCAGCCTTCAAACAAGAAACGGGAGCCAGAGAGGCGATTTGGCCAACATTGATTACGACCTATGGGCTAAAAGACGGAATACACTCATCAACATTTGTTTCGACTCTGACGATGGATGATTTATTCCAGTAGTTGACACTTGTATAGAACACTTCATGAATGATTCAGCGTTCCCACCTGGCTTTCATGTCGGCAAAGCGCTCGTGAATCTCGGTGATGCAACTGCTGGGATCGCCTTTTTCGCTTGGATCATCTATCAAGTGAGAGACTTCGGCATAATCGCCACAAGCGCCAAGGTCAACAAGTCCTGTGGCAAACATCTCGCGAATCTCGGGCAGCAATTCCTTGGCCTGGATGTCAAGTAGACTGTTAAGCATGAGCCCAGCGAGGCAGCTGTCAAACCATTGTGTCTTGGGTAACACCTTGGTAGCGAACTGGAGGATTTCTCGGAACCATGCCACGACCTCACCTTGGCGTTCAGGATGGACTAGAGCTATATTGGCAACGGCAGTGAATATATGGCATTTACAAAACGTTTCAAGACCTTCCTCCTTGACAAAGTTCATCAGTTTTTCCAACTTGTTCTGACCTAACAGATAAAGTGTAGGTACAAATACTTCTTCACCAGAATCACCAAAATGATAGTCGGTAAAATCACTTGACTGTCGCAACACTTCAAGAACGACATCAAGGCTACTGTCCTCGTTTCCCACCTCTCCCAAAAGGAAGATACAGTGGGACAACGTTCCAGCATAGCCATCTGAATCATAGTCATCTGGGATGCCATCGCAGGTCTGTCCCATATGATAGAGCACTATCTGTTCCAAATCATGGCGCACAGTGTCGTGAGGTAAGGCAAGAATACGGTCTGTCTCCTCATCTGGCAGATATATAGGATGGCTTGTGTCCCTCAACTCCTGATAGAGCCATTCTGGCCCATCAAGTTGCAGCGTTTTCGGATAGTCGGGGTGTTGATAGGTGTACTGCGTGCTAGAACCATAGCTCTTAAATAGAGGGCTCTCACTGGCATGTGCCAACCGTTCTATCATATCTTCGGGATCCATGTCAATGTCATCAGACTTTACAACGAATTTGTAGTTTCCCTCTCCTAGGTTCTCCTCTAGTAAAGGCAGATATCGGCTTGCTTCAAGATTATCACTAGCCACCAAGAAATGCATACCCTCTCGACCATATTCATACTCAATAAGTGGAATCTCGTCAGTGTCCTCTTCAAGCATATACTGTGTGATGGCAAACGACTTGTCGGGCTCAATTCCAGCCTCCTCAGCCCAGCTGATAGCGCCATAGATCCAGTTATGCGCTTCTTCGTAAGTGCACTCTTTGTAATCCAGACCATTGTCAAGGATCTCGTTCAGTTCTCCTTCCTCAAGTCTGATATAATAGAACGAGTCTTTCACACCAAGGCAGAAGATGTCCACCAAGTAAAAAGCAACACTGATGCGTCCACCCGTATGCTTTCTTGTGACAACGACATGGCCCTCACCATACTCCTCAATGTCTTCAGAGATGTAGCATTTGCCTATCTCAAGAGAGCGCACGCGCTGTTTCATATACTGTTCAGGCGAAAGAAACTGCGCACCTGCCTGTTGTTTCTTCTGCTTTTTCTTAGCCATAATGAATTGGATTTAGTGGTATTTAAGCTCAGTTTGATGCGAAATAGCCGTTCATTAATTCGTAGAGATAGGCGGGACTTTGGACATATAGTTCATTTTCTTCGTCTTGAAGGGCAGGAATCAAGGGTGAGTTATACACACGTTCCATTGCCTGCTCGATGGTGCAGCCGGTGTCTTCCATGACATATTTAACCAATTCGCTCAAGACGTAATCAGTTAGATAAGTCGCTATTTGATGATGTGTGGGCTGGCTCATATCGTTTCTACGTTTGTTTTATGGAGGTAACTAAGTGATTTTTCTGTTCCAAAGTAGTACTGCTGGTCAAGATATCTGTCCTGAAGCAACCTGGCAGCCTCTTCTGGTGAGTAGATCCCTTCACGGTAGTTGGTCAACTGCAAGACGACGCCGTCATCGGCTATCGGGCCGACCACGATATCATAGTCATGCACGGGCTGTTGGCTCTTCCTGTCACGGTTGGCATCTACGAACAAGAGCCATTCCACGCTCGCCTTTTCGGGGAAAACTTTCACCTTCAAATCAGATTGCAAGGCAGAGTCATCTAATTCGTAGGTAATCAACGTAGCAGTTCCACCGAAGAGTCGCGCTCTCTTTAGCGCCATACGGCACGCGGTTTCCCTATTAGGAGTCAAATAGAAGCCCTTGCCAAAATCCTTGTACCGCAAACCCTTTGTAAGGTCTATTGACTCAATGTCAGCGTTTGTTCCGTGGTAAAG
The DNA here is from genome assembly GCA_947306175.1 of uncultured Prevotellaceae bacterium. GTDB lineage: Bacteria > Bacteroidota > Bacteroidia > Bacteroidales > Muribaculaceae > Sodaliphilus. Next base: position 12,153 of record CAMZFV010000024.1, on the reverse strand, counting down.
TATCATGCCAAGGTTCCTCCATTCTTTTGACAAATAATGAGCAGGTCATCTATCGTTTCATCCATCGACTGCAGATGTTCCACATCATAGAACTCTATCAAGAACGCCAATCCCTTATGCTCATGCAAATAACGGAAGGCAGCTTGACGAGTCATGTCAAACCTACGGCCAAAAGCCCGAATGCAGGCTGTCAAAAATGGAATCTCGTACTTGCTCATATCCTATTGCTCTATTTCACTGGTGATGCCGAGGCATCACAGCGCGCTTTCATGTGCAAAGTTACAGTTTATTTGCAAATAACGCGCAAGATTGGAAGATTTTATCAGAATTAGAACATTATTTTGCCATTTCATCCAGCAAGTATAATGATAAAATGGGGCGTTCAACTATTGAATTATGACAGATCCCAACTCATTAAAAAGTGGGGGGGAATCGGGCCATTTTTTATTCCCCCCTTTGGGGATATAACATGCTAATCGCAAACTAATCGAGTGATATGACAAATTAATCATCATTCTGCGATCTATTGATAACCAAATATTTTCATTAGTTTATACTATCACATGATTAGTATGTAATATCAATCGATTAAACCTCCAGTTCCACAAAATTTAATATAAGTCACTGAAAATTAGCGACTTAAATTTAATTCGAAAACATATACACCTTCTTTCGCACGATTGATGCCTCAACGGCATATACCAAATCTGTTACGTGCTAAGCCACTTTGTCAGTCTGTATGGCACTACACAGATTGATTTATGCCTTCTTTTCACGCCATTGGGTTAGAATTTGCAGATGTGGGGTTTATGAAGTATCTTTGCAAGCAGTTTTATTTGTCAAGACCGAAAACCATTAATAACATTTTAGATTCATTGCATATGAAGAGAGTTTTATTTGTTTTGTCAGGTGTCATTGCCGCATTTATTGCTTCAGTAGGCATCAATGCGACGACAGTTCCCACCAACATGTATGTTGAGCAGGGCACCCATTCTTGTGTGGTCACATGGGACGATGAGGACAATAGCGCATGGAACCTGCGCTACAGGTTGTATTCCGAAGAGCCCGAACTCCTTAGCTCAATTGCTGGAACTGATTTTTCCTCCAGTACTCAGACTTATTATGACGTCACATTACCAGCCCCCTGGGCCGGCAATAATCTGCGTGGTGCCAGCAACAGGGCCATTTACTTCAGGCAGAAAGGCTATCAGGGTGCAACCCTGGAAGGCATGATTACCTACACTGTTCCTGATGATTACGACAACATGACGTTCACGTTGAAGATTACCACCGACAATACCAGCGACGGCACTGGCAACCTTACTGTGGCAACGCCCCAGACAGCGGCTACGGGCCACAACTTCAGTGCTGGTGAAACTTTCTCATGGCTGGTAACCGCAAGTGCCGGCGAGAAGATTACCATCACATCTACCAAGACCAGCTACTCGCCCGATATCGCTCGGATTGAGGTTTATACAGGAGACGCAACCGGTGCGAAGGGGAGAGCCAACGCGTGGACCTATGTGAACAATCTCAACAAGACGACTTACACCATCGAGGATCTCGAAATCGATACCGAATACGAGGTACAGGTACAGGCTATCGGCGATGATGGAACCTTGAGTGACTGGACCAGGCCCGATGTCTTTACCACTCTTGCCGAAGAGCCTTTTATTCCTTCGGTGCACATCCTGGGAGATATTAACGACAACCAGGCATGGTCACCCGATGCCGGCACCAAGATGGAGTATGATCCTGAGACCGAACTTTACACGGCTACTATTTTTGTCTGGGCCGGGAATACCTTCGGCTTCTCTACCGAACTTGATATGGACGGTATTAGCTGGAACAACCTAATACCTTATCGTTTCGGCCCCGTGTGCGAGAATCGTTTCTTAGAGTTAACAGATGATATTATGGGCCAAGCTATGCCTTTGTCATTTGCCAGTGGTTATGGAGATCTCAAAGTATTGAGTTCAGGTGAATACGAGGTGACCGTTAGCTTAGAGCAAAACTACGTCATTATCGGGAAGATTGGAGAACCAGTTCAAGTACACATGAAGGGTGACGCGAACCATGACGGCAGCGTCAGCGTTATTGATGTGAGCATTATCATCGATTCGCTATTGGGCAGCACGGTTAATTTATGTGAGGTCTGCGCCGATGTGAATGAGGACAATGTTGTCAGCGTTGTCGATGTTTCCCTTCTTATCGATATGTTGTTGAGCGCCAATTAAACAATAGCCCAAAAAGGAAATTCATAGTTTGGAGTTTGGGAGCATCCATCTCCTCAATCATTTATAAGTCACTGGATCTCCAGTGACTTATATTTTATACCATTTTTTCTTTGTCATAACAATTCCCTTGCGATCCAGGCGCAGGCTTCGGCATCGGCAAGGGCGTGATGGTGGTTTTCCATCAGGAAGCCGCAGGCTGCGGCCACAGTGTCAAGTTGGTGATTGGGCAGATCGGGTAGCAGACGCCGTGATGCCCAAAGGGTATCAAGAAACTCGTAGTCAGGGCAGTCCATCTGATAGACACGGAATACAGCCCTCAAGCAACCCTCATCAAATGGTCTGTTGTGGGCGACCAACGGCAACCCCTCAATCATGGGTTCTATTTGTGCCCACACATCAGGGAAAACGGGGGCATTCTCGGTGTCCTCACGGCATAGGCCATGAACCATGGAACACCTGTAGTTATAGTAGTTAGGCTCCGGCTGAATAAGCGAGTAGAACGTATCAACAATCTCCCCGTCACGCACGATGACGACACCTACCGAGCACACCGAACTACGTTCATAGTTGGCAGTTTCAAAATCTATTGCCGCAAAATTGTCCATTGGTTATTATCTGTAACAACTGTCATCTTTTGAACACCACAAATGTACAACAAAACTGGTGTTAAACGGCTTTAGAGATAATGTTTTTTACTCTTCAATGCAAAAAGCCAGTGGAGGAAATGCACACAACCACCTTATTATTCCAACGAACTACGATGGCCATCAAACGGGAAGAAGGCGGATAAATAAAGCTGAAGATGCTTGCTATTTTAAAGGACATTCAGTAACTTTGCCACGTTCAAAGTGTTTTTCCATCCAGCTAGTCAAATGTGATGTGTTTAACGCATGAACTCCAATATCATCTTTTTAACCTGACAAAAACTAAAACCCAATTCATGAAGCCGTCTGATTTCATCCACCCCGAAGATGCCGCCGCATTGCGGCAGATGGAGGGTATTCCAGGATTCTCGGCACTTGTCAAGAAGGTACTGGCTATCGGCATCGAGACCCTGCAATATGGTGTGAATATGGCATCTTCGATACGGCTGTCGGAGAAACAGTTGCCGCACATCTACCGGCACTTGCCACCCATCTGCCAGCGGATGGGCATAGCCGAACCTGAGTTTTACCTGCAAATGAGCCCTATTCCCAACGCCTGGACGATGGGAGATACCCGCATCTACATCACTGTAACTTCAAGCCTGGTGGAAATGATGAACGATGAGGAACTTGATGCCATCATCGCCCATGAGTGCGGACACATCATGTGCCGCCATGTGCTCTACCACAATGTGGCACAGTGGCTGAGCAGCGGCATCGCATCACTAGGTGTACTGGGAACCCTAGCGATGCCTGTCCAATACGCCATGTTGTATTGGTATCGGAAAAGCGAACTGTCGGCCGATCGCGCGTCAAGCATCATCACTTCGCCCGAGGTAGTGGCCAGCACAATGGCGCGCCTGTCGGGCGGACCCAAAAGCCTGACGGAACAGATTGATCTGCGCGAGTGGGCCTCTCAAGCCGACGAATATGACAAAATCCAAAATTCCGGCATGTGGAACAAGGCTTTGCAGCTATCGGTCATTGCTGGACTGGATCATCCTTTCTCGGCAGTACGGGTGCGCGAGATTCTCAAGTGGGGCGAAAGCGAACAGTATAATATGATCAAGAACGGCAACCTCAGTTTCGAAGTGTCAGAGGACATCTGCCCCGGCTGCGGCAATGCCATCGACAAGGACTGGAAATTCTGCCGTAACTGCGGACATCAATTATAAACATTTCAAGACTATGATTTTCAACGAACAAGGATATATCGACATTGACGGGATGCTTGCGGCTGAGCCGACATTCCAGAACATCATGAATGATGGAATAGTGACCGATGAGGAACTGCGCGAGCAGACCGACAAAGTCATTGAGTTGATGCACAAGGCGGAACAACGGTTTAGCGCGGAAGACCAGATCTTCATCAAACGACTGTTCGCCGAGACCAATGTGTTGACCGCTATTTATCAGTATTATAACCTTCAAAAACTGAAATAGTCATGTCAAGATACAGCTCCAAGAAACTGCTTAAAGCAGATGCCTCACAAATCGAAACGATTGCTGAGGCCATTCGTTCCGAATTTGAGAACGATGGTTTTGAAGTCATGGTTGACGACCTGATGAGCGGCGGCAAGGACATCAGCATCACCAAGGGCAACCTGTTCAAGGCGGTTCTCGGCATGAGATCAGCCTTGAAAATTACGCTCACTCCACAGACCGATGGTGTGATGTTTGACGCCAATGTGGGCATATATGGCCAACAGGCTATACCCACTGTCATCTCGATGTTTTTCTTCTGGCCCGTGTTGATCACGCAAATCTGGGGCCTCGTTGAGCAATCATCGCTCGATGACCGCGCCCTGGCCATTGCAGAGCAAGCTATTACAGAAGATGCACCATGCTCACAGGCCACCTCTACCCTACTCAACCACGACGTCAAATTCTGCACCCACTGCGGCAAAGAAATGGACCAATCCGCCAAATTCTGTCCCGAATGCGGAGAAAAAATGATATAACCAACAACGTATCACATTTATTAATGATGAAACTCGCTAAAGAATAAAAACATTTGATTATTTGTCAATCAGTTATTTATTGTTTAATTTTGGGGGATTGAAATTGGAAATGGAAGGGATTATGATACAAAATGATAAAGTAGCCGATTTGTTGCAGGGGATTATTGACCGACTGCAACAGATGTGCGACCAAATAGCCGATAAGGGTCTGTACACGTTTAATGCCCATTATGGGGTGTTGACGCTGGATGGTGTGGCATCGGCGTTGATCTATATGGCGCTGATGGTGGGGCTGGCGTATTTCTTCTATAAAAAGAAGAAAGCGCTGGACTTCTGTGACCGTTACCTGACCTACGCCTTTATCGCAGTGTGGATGCTGGGCTTCGTGGTATATGACCTGGGTATGTATCCCGACCACTGCGCGAGTGGCACAGGTGCTTTTTGGGCGATGCTCGGCGTGGCTCCAATGGCGATTATACACGCCTTTGAGATGTTCATCTTACAAAGCGACGTGAGCGCAATCCACGAAGGTTGCCACAACAGCGCCTGGTTCATGTTCTTCTTTTCCATCGCCCACCTGCTGGCGGCCTTCATCAGTATGGTGTTTGTCATCAAGCACTTCAGTTTTAACATCGTGGCAAACGCCATCAGGATAATCAAGACACACTTCTGGATGAAGGACATGAAAGAACTTTATGTCTTTTGGGGGATGAATGACGCGACCTATCATTTAGCCAAAAACATCATCGACACCAAGCATGATAGCGATGCCCGCATTATCATCATCCGCATGAATAATGACAAGGATGACTCCAACAAGCCCATCGGCATGGATCGGCTATTCAGTTTCCTATCATTGTCAAACAAAAACCTTGATAATCTTCAGGAATTGCAAAAGCTGGGTTGCCTAACAAGCAGCACTTTCGGTTCTTTGACCGACGTGCAGATGAATCAAGACAATGATCTAATTAGGTATGAGTTGAGATTGAACAGCATCGTACGACTGATGGATCACACAACAGAGAAAATACACATGTTCTTCTTCGACAACGATGAGGCTTTCAATATCCAGGCAGTGGGCAACCTCAAACGGGATAAGTCAATCAACACCTATGTCATAAACAAAAAGATTACTTTCTATTATCATGCCCGCTATGACAGCGTTCACCGCGTGATTGAGACACCGTCACACAAAAACATGGAAATCAAGGTCATTGACTCGTCACATCTAAGTGTAGAAATATTGAAGCTGAAAGAGAACATAGACTTGCAGCCTGTCAGCTATGTCAACATCGAGGATGATGCAACTGTATCAACGCCATTCAATGCGTTGATAGTAGGTTTCAGCGAAGTTGGACTTGACATGTTACGTATGCTTTATGAGTTTGGAGCGTTTGTGAAGACCGACAGCACAAACGAACAGGTAACACGTTCTGACTTCCATTGTGATATAGTTGACAAGAATATGGCATCAATAGCGGGCTTGTTTGTTGCAACTACACCATCAATATCATCTCAAATACATCTCAAAAACACATCGCGTTCTTGCAACAGCAAAGCCGGCTTGAATACAATTATTGATCTTTACGAGATGGACTGTCAGAGCTTGGACTTCTATGACAAACTCAAAGATTGGCTACCCAAACTCAACTATATAGTCCTTGCCACCGGTGACGATGAGTTAAACATGTCCCACGCTGTACGCATATTCCGCCTTGCAGTCCGAGATAGGAAAGACATGGAACGCCTTCGAATTATGGTTAGAATAAAACAAGATGAAAATGGTCATTTCAAGAAGATTGCAGAGCACTATAACCGCCTTTGGGCTGCAGAAGGTAAGAGCACGGCCGATGAGAAGAGACTACACCAACGTGTGATTGAGTCCAACAAGATTGTTAACGGACCTATCACCATCTTTGGCTTAACGGCAAACACTTATACCCTTGACCATATTGTTGATGAATCTGTTACAACTTTCAAAGAAAAATATAATATATCGCTTTCTGAAATATTATTAGCAAGCGGCCAGAATCCCAATCCCTTCCATTTTATCCAATGGGATGATGAACGAAACAACGCCATGCAACTTATTGGAGACTATCAAGGTTTCTCACCGACATTAAGCGAAATGATGAGATTAAGCAGAGTCCAAAACCAAAATATTGCTAATGCCCTACATGCAACCACAAAGGTCATGCTTGCAAAGGAAGCACTCAAGGGCGACTACAATAGCATCAAAGAGCATGGCTTATCTAGATCAGTAAATGATATCGTTTATCGATGGGGAGACCATTCAAACGAACCAATTGATCACATACAACGTGTGATGGATGTATTAGCACAAACCGAACACTTGAGGTGGGTAGCATCACACGAAATACTAGGTTATCAGCGTCAAGGAGACACACATTTCAAGGACGAGACCAAGCTGTTACATGGTTGCATGTGTGACTGGAATGAGTTGCCAACAGAGACTAAAAGCTATGACTACAATGCCGTCGATGTGTCAATTGGCGAATACAACTTCGAGTAATATAATAATTATCAACTTTTAAATAATATCAATATGGATACTGCAACAATTATTATCGATTCCTGCCAAGTATGCGCTTCACAACTAGCCCCCTCAGCTAAATCATGCTGCAATTGTGCGTCCTCATGCGACAATGCCATCTGGATTTCACTGATTATCTGTGGTACTATTCTACTTTTAGGTCTTATGCTGTCAATTCTGCTCTACTATTTGAAGAAGAAACAGCTGAAATCAAGAATAAAGGCAAAAGAAAAAGAGCTGGAATATGCAATAGCTTCAAATAATACAGAATTGGCAGCCAAGAAAGAAGAAGAAAGGAAGCACTATCGCTCTATGCTGGCCAATTTCCTGGAATTGCGCGCAAAAGGTATTACTGTAACTGATAAAGATAAAAAACTCGTTTTCGACCCAAAACTGTGTGACCAATACATCAATGAATTAAAGAACTTAATCACAGACTTAACACCAAAACAAGAGTCACCTGAGAATGAATAGATTTTAATAGGATAATGACTGTTCTAGCAATCATTGAGAGACTGATTGCTCAAAGCCGGCAGGCGAGTGAGGGGCTTCTGTCTTCTGTTAATTGCCTCATAGAACTTGTGTCTAGAGGCAGAGCGGAATGTGAGCCCAACTCTTATTTATGACTATCGATTGCTTACTCTGACGAGGAATTCAACATCGCTATTCAACAAGTCAAAGTATTTAAAAGGATTTATCATACCGTCATCTGTTTTTTAACATTTAGTTCCATTTATGGGATAACTCTTTTGAACTGTTTTGCTTACTGATAATAACAAAGACATGAATACTATAACATTATCATTAATAACATTATTGATTTCTGCAATCGTCTTTTTTGTGCAGCAACAAATAAGATATACTCAATTCTTTCACGAATGTACTAAAGCATTACATTCTGAAAACACCATAGAGCAAAATGCAGCCGCAATCTTGTTAAGAAGCTTTTTATCAAGAGAGTGGTGGTCTATACTTATCAGACCAAATTATTCCAAAGAAGCTATAAATCTGATGGTTATCCTTTTAAGACAACATTTATCCACTGATTTACAAAAAACAATAGGTGATGGCTTCTCATTTGCAAAAAACCTGAACGGGCAAGACATGCAATATATTATTATGTTTGACGGTCTGATCAAACCTCAATCAAGAATTAAATATGAATTAACCCGAAATCCAAAATATAAGGAAAAAAGAATACAAATGAATAATGCGGATTTTTTTCATTCAACTCTTCAAGGATGTAGCATCAATAGTATAAATGCGAATGGTGTTATTTTTCTTAATTCCATTTTATGCGGAACTTCATTCAGGAATTGCATATTTGAAAATGGTAATTTTGAAAATGCTAATCTCAATGGTGTTAGATTTGATGAAGATTGTTATCTTGAAGGCGCAAGCTTTAAAGGTGCTATTGGATTAGATAATGCTTTTGTGAAAAATAAGCAAGGTGAATCAAAAGTGCTTATAAATTATCTTGATCAAAATGGCATTTTTCGTCATTACAACTCAGGCACAAATTATTCAGCAATCCAACCTAATATCAATATCTTCGTAAGTAAACTTGGAGCAATGGACTCTAAACAAAGAATTCACTATGATTCCATCATTAGAATTCTACAAAACATAGATGGCATAACGCTAACTACAATTGAGAGAGAGAAATATCCATCTGCGGCACAGTTAACAGACATTTCAAATCATTTAGACAAATCTGACGGATGTATAATTTTTGCCTTTGAATATATTCAGGTTTTATCTGGGTATCTTCATAAAAACAGCACTGGAAATGATAGAAAAATAATTAGAAACGAGACATTTACATCTCCATGGTTGCATATAGAAACCGCACTTGCTCATATGAAGCAAAAACCGTGTCTAATCATCTTTGATGAAGGCATGAGTAGGGATGGCATGTTTGATGATTCTATTATCACAACTGCTGATAAGAATCTCCTAGCATTGCCCTATTCAGACTCAATATCTATGTCGAATTCCACTCTTCAAGAATGGTTATTACACACCAGAGAGTATCATCTCAGGAATTAAAAGTTTACTATCCATATACTAAATAAAACCATTTTTACAAAAGACTATAATTAGGGGCATTAAATGGATTATTAAACAGAAGAAAAATCAGCAATGAAAAAGAATACAAGAAAAGATAGTGTTATAGCCACTGAGAACAATGAGGCAAAGAGAGTTTATACGCCAAAACCCATAGACACTAGTGATGTCACTGTGCCTGAGGAACTGATGGTTCTAGTTGAGGAGATGTCTCGCAACGTACATGATGTGTGGACCAAGAGCCGTATGGATGAGGGATGGACGTGGGGCAAGCGACGCGATGATGAACTCAAGAAACACCCAGGACTAGTCCCCTACGACGAGCTGACGGAGGAGGAGAAAGATTATGACCGCAATACAAGCCTCCAAACCATCAAACTGATCCTGAAGTTAGGGTTCCATATCTCGAAATAACGAGGTTTTCGCCTAAGAGCCAAAGTCTCAACAGTCTATTTCTGATATCACCTATCCCAAACTCTGGTATCACTGGACCCGACCAAAAGAATTCCCTTGGCCAGGTCCAGTGATTTCAGGTAAATGATTTTGATCGCAAAAAACTACCATCTCCTGGAAACATCAATCAATCATTGGAGATTGAAAAGCAAGGGAGTTACATGCCGATGGATTTGACGGTGGATTCGAAGGTGTCGCGGTTGCCGAGGGCTCCGTTCTTGATTTTTGCGCGGTAGTTGTAGATGGTGTTGACCGAGTAGTGGAGGAATTCGGCGATGCGGCTGCTGTCCTCGATGCCCAGGCGGATGAGTGCGAAGATGCGGATGTCGGTGTTGAGCACGCCTGGCTCGGTGAGCGTGATGCGGCACTCGGGACGTAGCAGGGCGTTGAAATCATCGACGAAGTTGGGGAAGAGGTGGAGGAAGGTGCTGTCGAACATCTCATAGAGCTCCGTCAGGTTCTTTTCCCTGTGTTCGCTGTTGGTAAACTTGTAAAGGGCATCAAGGTCCTTGCTCTTGGCCATCTTGTTGACGCGCTTGCGCATCTCGTCCAGGCGGTCGATATAGAATGAGCAAAGGTGGATAAACCTACCCACGTACTCGTCCTTGACACGGTTGGATTCGTTAAGCTGCGTATTGGTCTCATGCAACTTACTATTCAGGTCAGACAGCTGGGCATTCAACTGTGCCAACTGTGTGTTACTCTCGCTCAACTCGTTACGGGCCAAGGCGAGTTTCTTGCGTTGACGACGGCTATAAAAGAGGATGGCCAGGAATAAGGCTGCCAGCATGCTCGATACCACCGCCAACACCGCCAGCAATCGGTTGGCTCGCTTGAGTGACGCCTCATAATTGTCGCTGATAACGGTCAACACGGGCGAAATCTGGCTATTACGCTTCACGGTATTGAACTTGCTGGCACATTGCCATGCGAAATGGATATACCGATAGGCCCGGTCCATGTCGCCGTCGGCCATAAGCATGTTGGCCAATTCCCACATTGCTCCCTGGTCCATCACGGCGTTCTCAACATCGCTCAAAGCCGACTGAGTCACCCAGTAGCGCGCCTGCACCGAATCGCCCAGCATCGCATAATCCAAGTAGCGGTAAAAAGCCACGATGGCATACTCGTGTGAGCCCTTCTTGACCTGCTTGAGACGCATGTCACTGTATTGCAGGGCACCCTTTGCGTCGCCAGCGGCATAGTGCTCCAGCTCCTTCATCTGCAAAGCCTCATCGTCGTTCATCGAGATACGGGCAGTGTCAATCAGGCTATTATAATGTCCATGCTTATCATAATATTCCTTCTGTAAATTCGGCACCTTGCAGTAGTACCCCAGTTCACCATACAGGTGAGCTAGCGTGCTATAGTAACGTTGCTTGTTATTGGCATCATTCATGTGCTGCTCGTCAATGGAGTTCAGCACGTCCATCGCCTCATGGTACATGCCCGACTCGGTACACTGGTATGCCAACCGCAGGCGGCAGTCATCAGCACGCACGTGGTCCCCCAATTTCTCAGCCAATTCAATGCATCGGCTGATGTAATGGATGGCCGAATCGCTCATGTAAGGCCGATACAACTCATAAAGGCTGCGGTTCAGATCATACTGCACACGATCGTCATCGGAGGCACTTTGTGCTGTTTTAAATGCTTGAATGCGGTTCTCACGCTCCTGCACATAGCGGTCGCTCTGCCCAATGGCTTTATCAAGCTTACGGTATTCCTGCTCCAAGTCAATAGCTGTAGCCGATGACATACTCACACACGAGAACATCGACAACAAAAAGGCAAATATGAGGTTATTTTTCATCAATATTTCAGGTTGATTTCTAAGCCTTGCAAATATACTTCTAAAAACCTATTTGAACAACATAAAAGACAAAATATTGGCAAAAAATGACCATTTTCGTTAAAAACAGCACTACATTTTAACCACTTTTTAACGATTTGACGATTTTTACAAATGTCTGTCAATCAGCGCACTAAAAATTTTAGGTGGATAAAACCATCCACTTTTTTGTTTTCCAGGTGAACAACACATTCTTTATTAAAGTAAATTTGCAGTGTGACCACCAACTGAGAGATGGCCATTAACATAACTGAAACAAGGCAACCAACTGAAATACTTTTCAAACTCAATATTTTTTTATCAACCAAAACAAATGTAACATGAAAGAGAAAAGATTACTTTCACTGCTGTTGACAGTCATGCTGTCCATAGCGGCATTTGCACA
>CAMZFV010000023.1 GCA_947306175.1 uncultured Prevotellaceae bacterium | reverse complement strand
CAGCAAACAGGATAAACACGATGGTGGCCCACCACTTGGAGATGCACTGCCAGCGCTTAATCCACTTGTCGTTAGCGGTACCCAGCGTCTGGAAAGCACTCCAGAAACCGTGGCTGATGTGGAACCACAGGGCAGCAAAGCCGATCAGGTAGATAGGCAATACCCACCAGTGGCTGAAAGTAGCCTGCAAGTAGCTGGTGCCGTTCATCACATGGTCACCCATGAGCTCGGGCAACTGCATCTTGGCCCAGAACTGAATGAGGTGGAGAATCATGAAGCAGCAAACGATGATACCCAGGACGAGCATGTTCTGTGAAGCCCACTCCACGTCTTTGGGTTTGGAGGTCACGGCATAGCGGTTGTTACCGCGAGCCTTGCGGTTCTGCAACGTGAGCCAGAAGGCGTAGATGATGTGAATCGCAAAGCCGCCTGCCAGGATCAACGTACCCAGCACAGCATACCAGTTGGCGCCGAGGAACTCACAGATGGCATCGTAAGCCTCAAACTTGATGAGGGCCACCGCGTTCATCAGCGCATGGAAAGTAACGAATAGGACAAGGAAGAGGCCGGTCACCGACATCACCACCTTACGTCCTACAGATGAATTAGTTAACCACATAAAATTGATGATTTTTTAGTTATTATTAATGATTGTTATTCCGTTAATTCAAACATTATCCTGCAAAGATAATAAAAAAATCCAATTCTTTGGTATTGAATTGAAAAAAATGGTGCTGTTGCCCGATAGAAACTAGGGACAATAAACCAGAAACTGGAAACTTTTTTATAATTTTGCACGTCAATAATGAAAAAACGATATCACCGCTTTATATGATAGATTGGCACCAACTCAAGGATAAATACGAGCAATTCAGGCATTGGCAGCGACAGCCAGTGAAGTTTGTCAACAGCGACGAGGAGCATTGCTGCAATTGCTGCGGCACCACTTACACAGGCAACTTCTGCCCCTGCTGCGCCCAAAAGTCAACCATCGGCCACATCAGTTGGAAGAGCGTCCACCAGGGCGTGATGGACATCTGGGGTCTGGGCACACGTTCTCTGCTCTTCAGTATCTGGCATCTGCTGTTGCGCCCAGGGTATTTCATTAGTGACTACATCAACGGCAAGCGCCAAGTGAGTTTCCCGCCCGTGAAAATGCTCTTCATTGTCACCGTCATCTATTCCCTTGTCGCCTATTGGTTTTTCCCTCAGGTCTTAGGGATCAGTTTCAATGAAATCGGTGATGAAGGTCGAAAATTGATGGGTGAGTACGTTAAGTGGTATGAGAGTCATTTTAGTTGGGCCATGCTGTTGATGTCTATTCTGGCGATTATACCCACATGGGTCATGTTCCGTTATGCACCTCGTAACACTCGCCACACCCTCCCGGAAGGCTTTTTTATCCAAATTCTTTTGTCGGTGATTATTGTAGTACTGGATTTCTTTTTGATACCAATCAATCTGATAAGCCCCCAAGCACGGAGTATCATTGCCTCCTTAATCACCATGCTGTATTATATTATTGCATATAAACAGCTCTTTGGTTATGGGCTTTGGGGTACTTTCTGGCGGGAGGCTATCATCATGACGATTAACGTACTCTGTGTATATGCTCTAGTAATGGGTGTGTTCTTCATTGATTTTGGTTCTGTCACAACAGAGAAAATCGGTCCTGATAGAATTAGGTTAATGAAAATTTTGTCTGGGATGCTGTTACTGTTATCAGCTCTGATTGTACTGGCTACGGGCTATGTCATCAACCTCATCGCCACACGCAAAGCCCGCAAAAACGAAAAAATCATGCTAACGAGTAAACGAGACTCTAACATTGTAATTTGATTGTTAATGACTCGGTATCAGCTCTTGAACAAGCTATCCATTGTCACAACCCGTTGAAAGATTCCGCTATGAATACCATATTTTAGCCCATAAGTCGTTACCAAAGTCATCTGGACATTATGCCGACGACTTACATTTTCACAAATATAATTCAAACGGTAACGAAGCTTCTGTTCATAGTCTTTTTTTACTTCAAACTCAGTATTGACAAATTTCATTTCGCACAGGTTTACAACCCTGTCACTACGATTGATAATCAAGTCAATCTGCATGCCCTCTTGGTCTTCTGTTCCTTTCATTACCCAAGGAGCGTTCTCTGAACTCACGCCCCTGACGCCCAGGGCATCTTTAATCTGATCAACATGCATGAGACAAACAGATTCAAAGGCTCGTCCCCGCCAAGGAGCCAATTTAGGCTGGTTCTCGTTATCTCTCCAGAAATTGTCTCCTCTTCCTAAACCCTCAACCTGATCTAGATAGAATAAACAGAATGGATCGATTAATCGATAGTACTTTTCGCGTTTGCCTTTACCAAAAAGAGTATATTGTTCAATAAAGTCACAGGCAACCAGCGCCCGCAGAATTTCGGTTAAACCTTTACCCGATGGCAGGTTTGTCCTATCAATGATTTCTGAACGGGTAAAACCGATCTGACGCTTTGACAACAATCTAATGATTTCTTTATAGTTCTCCGGTGACCTGAATATGGAATTGAACAGACGGTCAAATTCATCTCTCAACTTAGCCTTGCGGTTAAAAAATAATATATCAATAATCTGGCTGAGGCTGTATCCAGGCTGAACATAACTCAGATACAAGGGAATTCCACCAACAGCCATATATAATTGAAGGATATCATACCTTGAAAGAGTTACTTGCTGGAGTTGTAATAGTTGTTCTGTTTCATTGAGAGTAAATGGAGCAAGTTGAATCTCGGCATTAACACGGTCATACAAACCTCCATAGGAATTGATTAGATGATCTTGTATCCATGACGTTGCCGAGCCACAGACGATTACCATCAGATAATCCTGTGCTGATGCCCAACCATTCCAGAAATGCTCAAATGCAGTAATGAAACCTGAACGAGGGGTATCCATCCAAGGCATTTCATCAATGAAAACGACATTACGTTTCTTTGTTGAACATTTCTCAATGAGCAATGTCCTTAAACAATCGAAGGCTTCCATCCATGAAGTGGGACGAGCAAGCATATCACCTCCATATTGTTTGAGACTGAAATTAAACGCCGTCAATTGTGCCTCAAGTAAATTGGTATTATTCAACTCCACAGGAGAAACTCCAGTGTGATAGAACGCAAAATCATCTTTAAACAATTCTCTGACAAGATATGTTTTGCCAACACGACGGCGACCGTAAACCGCGACCAACTGAGCCTGATCACGGTGATAAATGGTCAGTAACTCCTTTTTTTCCCGTTCACGTCCAATAATGATTGCCATAATAATTCTAAAACAATTGTATTTTGAACGCAAAATAACAAAATCTTCATCAAACGGCCAAGAAAATTACCGCTTATTCGTCCAAAATCAACACTTTTTCTCAATTTTGGATAAATAGACACATCCTAATCATCCAAAATCGACACTTTTTCTCAGTTGTGGACAAATAAAGAATAAGATAAAATCAATTCATGCCGAAAAATTGCCATTTACGGCCTTTTTCGGCATGAATAGTATGTTTCAGTAAATATCGGTCTATCAGTCGTTGAGGATGAGCATGGCGTCGCCGTAGGCGCCGAAGCGGTATTTCTCCTCGATGGCGACTTTGTAGGCGTTCATCGTCTGCTCGTAGCCGCCAAAGGAGGCCTGTGCCATCAGCATGATGGAGTAAGGCATATGGAAGTTGGTCACCAGGGCATCGCAGGTGGTACACTCGTAGGGCGGGAACAAGAATTTGTTAGACCAGCCGCCGAAGGGCTTGATATGGCCGTTCATGCCCACACAGGTCTCAAAGGCGCGCAGCACCGACGTGCCGATGGCACACACCTTGTTGCCTGCGTCGCGCAGGGCATTCACCTTTTCGGCTACCTGAACGCTCACGTCCATCTCCTCACTGTCCATGCGGTGTTTGGTGAGGTCCTCCACGTCGATGTCACGGTAAGAGCCCAGGCTGATGTGCATGGTGATGAATTCACGGTCGATGTCACGGATCTCCATGCGGCGCATCAGCTCGCGCGAGAAGTGCAGACCGGCAGCAGGCACAACCACGGCGCCCTCCTTGCTGGCGAAGATAGTCTGGTAACGTTCGGCATCATCGGGCTCGGGATCACGGGTGATGTAATAGGGCAACGGCGTGTTACCCAGGTTGTACAGGTCCTTCTTGAACTGGTCATGGTCGCCGTCATAGAGGAAACGCAGGGTGCGGCCGCGCGACGTGGTGTTGTCGATGACCTCAGCCACCATCGAGTCATCGAGACCGAAGTAGAGCTTGTTGCCGATGCGGATCTTGCGGGCAGGCTCGACGAGCACGTCCCACAGCTTGTTGTTGGGGTTCAACTCACGCAACAGGAAGACCTCGATGCGGGCGCCCGTCTTCTCCTTGTTGCCGAAGAGCTTGGCGGGGAACACCTGGGTGTCGTTGAACACAAACATGTCGTGGGGGTTGAAGTACTCAAGTATCTCCTTAAACACACGGTGCTCGATCTGGTTGCTGCGCTTGTGCAACACCATCAGGCGTGACTCGTCACGCACGGGAGCGGGATGCGAGGCAATGAGATCCTCGGGCATTTTGGTATTGAATTCTGATAGTTTCATTTTATTTTAGTTGTTACTTCTTAGTTGTCAATTTAAAACTACTAATTACGCGAATTACACTAAAAGTTTATTCGTTAAATTAGCGTAATTCGTAGTTTGATTCATTTGATTTGCGACGTCCGCTTTGAGGGCGCGTCACATTTTTTCTCTTGCTTGCGGGAGTGGCGCTCGGCTTTCTGGCGGGCGGCACGTTCGCGGTTCTCGATGCGTTCCCGTTCCAGGCGCTCGGCGGCAGCCTGTTCGGGCGAGACGTAGGTCTCGGCGTCGAGTTTCTCGACCAGGGCGTCGAGCGTCAGGCAGTCCTCTACCCTCACGTCACCCACGCGCGTGCGGCGCAGGCCCGTCAGGTGAGCACCGCTACCCAGCGCCACGCCGATGTCTCGAGCCAGGGCGCGGATATATGTCCCCTTGCTGCACACCACGCGAATTTGCAGCGTCGGCTCGTCGGGCAGTCCGCAGTGGAGCACCTCGATCTCGTCGATGACGAGGGTCTTGGGGCGGATTTCCACATCCTGGCCCTTACGCGCCAACTTGTAGGCAGGTTTGCCATCGACCTTGCAGGCCGAGAACGAGGGCGGCACCTGCTCGATGCTTCCAGTGAACTGCTCCTGCAGCACGCGGTCGATGAGGGCGCGGTCGATATGCTTCCACTCGAAGGTGGCATCCACCTCAGTCTCCAGGTCATAGCTAGGCGTCGTGGCCCCTAACCTCAGATCGGCGATATACTCCTTGACACCCGCCTGCAACTCGTCGATGCGCTTGGTGGCGTGGCCCGTGCACAGCAGCAGCACGCCCGTCGCCAACGGGTCGAGCGTACCCGCATGGCCCACCTTGACGCTGCGCGTCTTCAAGTGGGTGCGCAGGACGGCACGCACCTTCTTTACCGCCGTGAACGAGGTCATCCTTAACGGTTTGTCGATACAGAATATTTCGCCTTCTATCGGGTTAAGCATTGTTATTCTTAACTACGAATTGCGCTAATTTTACTAAATTGGCATCCGTATTCAATGATTACGAATTAAACTAATGAATCTCTTGAATTTGTGAAATTCGTGTAATTCGTAGTTTTTGTTTACAGGGCAGGGGCAGGCATCAGCTGTGACAGGGCGAAGGCCACGATAGCAGCGAAGATGCAATACACGCCGAACCACAGCAATTTGCCCTTCTTGACAATGTTGATCATCCACTTGCACGCCAGGCAACCGGCCAAGAAGGCAGCAATGAAGCCCACAACGAGGGGCAGCGTGTCGATGCCGCCAAAGGCCTCTTCGCCCTTAACCATCTTAAGCATGTCGAGCAACGCCTCGCCCAGGATGGGCGGAATGACCATCAGGAAGGAGAACTGTGCCAGCGACTCCTTTTTGTTGCCCAGCAGCAGACCCGTTGCGATTGTACTGCCCGAGCGCGAGAGACCGGGCATCACAGCACACGCCTGGGCGATGCCAATAATGAAAGCGTCTTTCCACGAGATTTTCTCCTTTTGGCGCGGCTTGGCGTAGTAGGAGAAGATGAGCAGGGCAGCGGTCAACAGCAGCATGCAGCCCACAATCATCAGGCCGCTACCGAAGACCTCCTCCACCTTATCCTTGAAAAAGAAGCCCACGATGCCGATGGGAATCATCGACACCAGGATGTTGATGAAATACTTGGTCTCATCGTTCATCTTGAACTTGAACAAGCCCTTCAGAATCCAGTCAATCTCGCTCCATAGCACGACAAAGGTGCTCAGGATGGTAGCCACATGCACCAGAACGGTGAACGTCAGGTTGTCGGCACCCTCGATGCCAAACAGGTAGCTGCCGATCGCCAGATGACCGCTACTGCTCACGGGCAAGTATTCCGTCAGGCCCTGGACAATACCAAGTATCAGCGCTTCAATCCAACTCATATCTCAGTCGTCAGTTTAAACTACGAATTTCGCTAATTACACTAATGATTATAAACCAATTTAATTAGTTAAATTCGTGTAATTAGTAGTTTGTTTTTGTCAGCCTAATGCCTATTTCTTGCGGTAGATGATCGCAAACGCCATGAGCACGAAGCCCAGGAAAGCGATAATCGGGCCTGTGGTGACGCGGCTGCTCTCAAACAGTTTCTCGTTGAACTTGTCACCCACGTTGGCATCACCCGTCATCAGCCAGAAACCGATGATAATCAACAGCAGGCAGATGCCCATAAGGATGAAATTGATTTTTGTCAGCGGATAGGACACCTTGTCCTTACCCTTGTTCTCGACTTGTGTTTTCTTTACTTCTTTTTTAGCCATATTCAGTTTTCAGTTTTCAGTTTTCAGTCCTATAGCCTAATACCTAAAGCCTAATGCCTAAAAACCATTTTGCTGCAAAAATACAACATCAAGACCCCTTTGTCAAGACTTTTAACCCATTTTATGATTATTACCCAACGAGCTAACCTATTAACTCCCTGAAACACAATAGCAATGAAGGGTGTGCTTGAAAAACAGGCACACCCTTCAATTCAATTAAGATGAAAAATTACTAACTTGTTTCTTCACAGAAACAGAATTACCTATGTTTTTTCATGGCAGAGCTATTCCTAATTTCTATTATTACTTCAGGATTTTAAAGGTTGATATATTGCCGTTTTGATATTTTACAATAACGATATTGATTCCGTCAAAGGGCTCGTTGGATTGCATTCCCACAGCATTGTAATAAATGACGTCGGCCACTTGACTATCCATGAACAGATCGGTAATACCCGTTGGGGTATCATCGTCAAATTTTGCAGGATCATTGTCATCGGTAAGACCATACTCGCCCACATTATCCCTGTTGCTTCTGGTTGGCAGAATAATAGGCTCTGTCAACTCTGTGTACAAACGAACGAGGTACCCCACTTCAAGCTCCTCTCCCTCGGCAATCGCATTATAGACAAAGTTGTCCATAACTTGAATCTGGGTTCCAGGATTGGGAGTCCTCAAATCACTGTAATCAGCGTACCATGCAATTCCAGTTGGAGAATTCTCATCCAAAACAGTCGTATCCTTCAGGTTGTTGAGCAATACTTCTGATCCATCAGGCATTACACGCCAAATGCGATACATATACGGGGATTGGGATTGGTCTGCTGGAAGAGTGGCTACTGCCGTCAGTTCAGTGGCATAACCCATTAATGATCCGTTATTGAATGGAGCTGATTTCTTGAATCCAGTAGCGGTTAATGTTACTTCACTCAATTCATCGGTAATACGGTTAGCGCCATAGGAACTCAGCACAACAGTATCCTTCTTAACCTTGTCATAACTGTTTGTATAGGCATAGATTGTAGGCACATAGAAGCTTAATGGCTGCTGCAAGGTGCTGTCCCTAAGAACAACAGTCTGCACAGCATCCACAGCGGGGAATACAACCGTACCCCAGTCACTCATCACACCACTTGGATTCTTAGATGTGCGTGCAAATGTGAGGTTATCCACTCGCTCTGCACGAGCAACGGTATCCACAGTATTGCCAGGGGCCCTAAGTGCTTCATACTTAATGATGTTGGTGTCATTCAGCATCTGTACGTAGATATCCACGGGAGCGACAGTCAGGTGGTGATCCACGTCTGCCTGCACCTCATCGAGGGTAAATGTTACGGCATTGACCTGATGTTCGGTCTTCAATACGGGCACCTCCATCACTTGGCTTTCGGTGCGTTGGCTGCGCTGGTTATTGAGTAGAATCGCTTTGTAGTGATAATCCTCGGGGTGTCTGTTCATGTCAGTTGCTCCATACCACTGGTCAAGAACAAACAAGCCTTCAAAGTCCACATATCCCCATTCGTCGGCAGTCAATGTGCCTGTCGGGTCAGGATAACGGTTAACATCGGGATGATACTGACTCAAATCATTACGACTGTTGGTGTAGGCAATAGTGTAAGTGCCATCGCTATTGGTCGTAACGTTGGTCACCGTGACAGTGCCCACAAGCGCGTCATTGTCCACACGGTAAACTTGGATTTGAGAACCCTCGGCCATCTGCTCAACCATCACGGGATGTTCAGGAATATTGTAAACCTTCACCGTGTTCTTGTAGAGGTTCAGCTGGCTGACTGCATCAAACTCGCTCTCATACCTCACGTCAACACCAAGCGGGTTTGGACAGATGTAGTCGTCCTGACAGTCGGGCGTGCCATCACCGTCATAGTCGCTGCGAACAAAGATACCGAAGTACTTGGTGTCGAAGTCCAATGCGTCAACGAGGGCAGCCACGGTGATGCGCACCTCGTCATAGGGCTGGGTGGGATTCATATACAGGAAACTCTTGTCGCCGTAGCCGATGGCATTGACGCCAATCACGCTCCAGTCACTAATGGAATCCATTCTCACGCCATTAAGGTAAGTCTTGATAGTCAGCCAGTTACCAACCTTTGCATTAGCCAGATAAGTCTTGTCATCAAGTACGATGCCAATCTGGTGCTTGGGGCTATAAACACGGCCCAAATCCACGGCAAAGACAATACCATTACCAGCCGACACGGTGTTGGTCACACTAACAGCGCTGTTGATATCGTCATCTACCAGATAACTCAGGTTATCGACTACATTGGCGGCATTGATAGCGCCAGCAAACTGAATCTCGTTGCTGTTAAGTGTAGCGCCATCATAGTCATTAGAAACCATGCGGCCTGCACAACCCAGCGGGTCGCCGCAGTCGGTATTGGCATACTCGCCCTCGGCATCCTCGTCGAAGGCGTAATAAATCTTGAACTTCTCCAGATTCAAACTCAGCGTACCGCTGATCCAGAGCGCGAATTCATCAAATTCCACGTCGGCAGGTACTGTGAGTGAGTAACGCATCTTCTGTACCTTTCCTGAGGCGATGACCTTGGCTTTTACCACATTGGTCTCGTCAATCGCATGCCAATAGGTCCTTACGCCATTCTTGTAACAGCGGATATTGAAGATGTTGAGAGCGTCGGCACTCAGGCCTGTCGATTTGGTCTCCACCACGAAACCAATGCGACGCTTGGTGCCGTTGGAGAAGGTTCCGTTGAGTTTCTTCACACCCACGATGGGCAGATTGTCAATGACGCTTGCGTTGATTACACTATTGTAAGTCGCATAGTCATTGTAGTTGGCGTTGAGTACGTTCTCCTTATCAATCAACTGGTCGTTGATGACAATCAGAGCACCGTCAGCGCCAGGCAACTGAGTGCTCAGCGCATATTGTGTCTCATCGTCATTTGAGATGGGCATGTCGCAGCGAGTCTCGATGTCAAGGCCACTGGTCACGTAGATGTCTTCATAGCAACCATCCTGAGCAGTAGCTCTCACTATATAAGGATAATCAAGATCCTCAACAGTGATGCCGGTCAAGAGGCCGTTCTGGTCGATGGTGGCATTTGCCCCTGCCGGCTGGCTGACAATCGACCAGGTCACGGGAATACCGCCATTGGCGGTCAGCTGATACTGGGTATCGCTGGCGCAGAGAGCCACATCGGCACTCACACCCAAGTCACACTTGTGGTAAGCCTCGGGCGGATCGCATACATAAGCATATTTCACCTTCACGCCGCCAAGGTTCAAATCCAGGCCTGTGGGGAATGAGATGCGGGCATGTGAGAAGTCATGGTTGGCCTTAATCGTCACCTCATAATTGCCGCCCTTGACCAGATTTACTGATAGCACATTGATTTTTACACTCTCGTCCTGTACCTCGGTCTGTTGGTATTCGTAGTAATCACCCATATCCACCCAGTGGCCCTCATAGAGCCTGATGCGGATTGCATCACCAAGAGGTAGATTCAAGATGCTTCCATTACCGTAGGCAAAGCCCACAGTCGAGCCAGCCTTGAAGGGTTGTGACTGGTCAGGGTCTTGACGGCTCATGGCGGCACCCACGCGGGCCTCCATCTGGGAACCAATGCTGATGACACCCCAAGCGACACCGTCGGCTAGGTCGTCATTAATTAGGTCACTACCAATCCAATAGCCAGTCTCAATACCATTAGTCCTGCCCTCACGTTGCTGGGCGCCCTGGTCAAGCGAGAACGGCATACGGTTATGATCGGCGGCATAGTTCTGCATCGAGGTCTCGGTGATGGTGTGCTTAACCAGGTCACCAACAAAGGCGTAGCGCAGACGGGCAGTGCTGGCCACAGCCACTTGGACACCAGCAGGCATCAAAGCGATTTCATCAAACTCACAAGGAGCCGTAGCGGCAATGTCAAGACAAACGTCAGTTGATCCCGGCAAGGTTATCAGCGAGAGGCCGATACCGCCAAAGCTCTGTCCATTACCGACCGCAACGGTGGTCTGTAACTTGCCTTCCAGGAAGAATGAGAGCGCAAAGCAGTTGGCCACATCAAGGCCTAATAGCGAAGCATCAGCGGCCAGCACCACACTAAATCCGGCAGTTGTTCCTGCTGCATAGTGGTTTTTGGTGTCACGCACGCTGGTAACGGGGTTTACACCCACGCCCACATCTGCAATTTTGGGGAAGGTGGCATAATTGTCCAGATCCTCGTCAACAAGGTTGTTGAGGTCATTAATCCATGAGCCCACACCCACCACGTTAACGAGCTTGTTGACCATGCAGTGACGGCCCACGAGGGCGCGACGGTTGTTGAGATAGTTAGCGCTCTCACTGTCTAACTGCTGCCACACGGGCTTGGTCGATTGCGTCGGGCCTCTCCAGTCACCAGTCATGGGAGTGTTGTAGTCACCCTGGCTGTAAATGACGTAAGTGCCACCGATGTGACCCGTCAGATCCAAGTTATTGGTCTGGCTCAGTTTCACACCGTTGTCCCACGAAGGGGCCCCATTAGGATTCATGCGGACAAAAATAATGTTGTCCTTGAAGTCGGGAACCCTAAACCCAATCACGTCATCAGACTCCGTTGGAGCATACCACGAGCCGTTACCACCAGCGGTCCACGCCCAGACATACCATACATTACCCTCATCGGTCACGCCGTGCGGGTCAAGGTAGAATGCGTTGTAGTTGATAGGCGCGGTGACATCTACACTGAACTTACTACTGCTGGTGATGGCATCACTTGTGATTGTGTAGGTCGCGTCCTTAACCAGGGTCAAATCCACTGAGTACCTTGTAGTGAGATTGCCATTGCGGACAAACTGCAAATTGGTATCGCCATCGTTGATGGTGAACTCAATGAGACCATTCCTTACCGTGGTACCATTAATATAGGCATCACCACTCGGACCACCCCAGACGTGGATCTGCCACGAATAAATTGACCCGCCATACGAACTTGGGTCCAGATAGACTTGCGCAGCTTGGAGTTGAACTGCGAGACTCATGAGCGCTATCGCTATCATAAGTCGTGCGTAAGTACAAATTTTCATTTTCATCGATTTTTAAATTATAATTACAACGATTACTTTGGTTTTAACTAGGTTAATTCTTTTTCTACAATGGGGAAGAGTAACTACATACAAAAAAACGCGGACTCTTCATCTGGAGCTCACGTTTCGGGATTAACCTCAAATTTTGGTTATGAATGAAAGATTGAGCATGAAGAGTCCACACTAACACGTGGAACTTCACTTATTCTCGCACTCGATTGCTTCATCAAAAATTGCCGATTTTCCCGAAACAAGAATCTAAGAAAAGTATTGAAAGTAGTATGTAGTCTAATGTTTATTTTTGCATAGATAGTGACATTAACAAATAGTTATACCACCTGTTCATCACATTAAAAATATGGCAAGGAGCATTTTTGGGCTCCTGCCATACCCGTGCTACGTGAACAGCCGTAGCATCTCTCATGATAGCCACGCACATCAAATCCACTTGGATGTCGACATCCAAGCAGGCACCTATCTGCCCCAACAACCATCTCATTCCCTTGCAGCAGTAGCCGCAACGTCGGGGGGGGGGGGGGGTAAAACGCTTATTTACAACGCGTTGACTCAATAATCCATTAATATTATCCATTCCAATGCTATTTTTGTTACATTTCACCTTTGATGCAACAAAAAAAACATGGACTTCAATGCCAGTCTCAATGTTTCGGAGGTATCGGCAAACACCTAAGCAATCATTGATTAAGCAAAAAAGTCCACGTGTTACTACGTTAGTTTAGAGGATTATTTCCCTAAGTCAATACTTGATTGCTTCTTCTAAATTGCCGATTTTTCCGAAACAAGTATCAGTATCAAAATATAACTATTTACAAATACCCAATACAGTTGCTACAAAGATTTTGAGACTATAGCTATATTCTGAGACTGCAAAATTACTCACTATTTTCTAATGGGCAAAAAAAACCTATATGTTTTATAACATTTCATTGATTTGCTTTTTGACATGGTGGAAAGGGGTGCCCGAAATATATCTTTGCGGCCAAAGAAAAACAAAAACTTAAAAACCATGATAAAACCCCTTTTTACCATGAAGACAACACTTAACATAGCGTTTGATCCCTCCCTGATGGCGACTGTGGCGGCCCAGCTCAAGAATTGCGAGTTGGGGCGACTGTTCCGCGCCCTCGAGGCCCGCATGAACGGTGAGGATGCCGAGCAATACCTGAACAATTCAGGGTTGCGCCTCGCCTTCGCCCTGCTGTGTCCCGCCATCGACGAGAGCCTGGAACGGCTGGCCATGAACCGTGCCAATGGGGCCAAGGGCGGGCGGCCCCGCAAGCATCCCGTCCCATCGGACCAAGGGGTTTCAACAAAAAAAAGCAAAAAAGAAGACCTTTCCCCCACACCCCCTAAAGAAGAAAAAATTAAAAAAAATAATATTATAACTCCCTCCCAAAGCGCGTGCGCGCGGGAGGATGACCGTGACAAGAAAACCTTAGCCCTGCCGCATGAGCATGACCCCGTGCCTCATCCGGTGGTAGTGCCGTCGCTGGAGGAGTTGCAGGAGCAGATGCTCAGGGAGCAGCCGTGGTTTGACGAGCTGTGCATGAGCCGCCGCATCAGCCAGCAGGACATGGCGATGTACGTCATGGACTTCATCAAATACCTGAGGGAACAGGACGTGCGGGAGACTTTGCCGCATGCCAAGGCCCACTTCGTGAACCAGTTACCATATATCATCAAAATCTATAAAACCAAACAAAACCATGAAAACAATCAAAAGTTTATTGCCAACAGTGTCACTCGCCGAAAATTTGAGCGAGAATCCCGCCGTCAAGAAGTCTGTCTTTCTATCGCCGAACTTGCAGCGCAAAGTCAACAGCCTGTTAGCGACCCATTCTAACCTGGAATCACTCATGACGGTGATGAATCCCAGCGTGCAGCAGTATTGTGCCGAGCATCAGGACAAGGCGCTCTTTGGCACGGCACCCACGCTACTCGCCCTACGTTGCGCCTACCATGACGAGGCCGCCACCATGTGGATGCTGCCCCAACTCTACGACCTGAGCGAATACTGCGGCGTGAAAGAGAAACTGGACAAAGACCAGATGACACAACTCGCCAGAATCATCGTCACCGAGTTCGGCTACCTGAAGGTGAGCGAAATCATGCTGTTCCTGCACAGATTCAAGGCGGGACGCTATGGCCGCTTCTATGGCGCCATCGACCCGATGATCATTGTCACCGCCCTGCGCCACGACTTCATGAACGAGCGGGCCGCCGCCATCGACGAACGGGAACATGCCGAGGAACGGGCCGCCTGGGAAGCCCACTGCCGTCAGGTCGCCAAGGAACGCGCCGAAGCCCTTGCCGCCGGACGCCCGATGTATCCCCGCATGGTCACTCAGACTGAACCCAACGCCCAAAGCACTTGACCCCACAAGTCGACATACGGCCCCATCTACAAGACCTACAAACAAATGACTTTCAAACCATTATACCGCAAATCAAGAAAATTATTCAAATTGAATAATTCAAATTGAATAATTTGATTTGCATAATTCAGATTAAATAATTACCTTTGCGGCAAAAAGAAAGTCATAGTTATGGAAAATCCGTTTATTGTAACAGGCAAAATCAAGCCGGAATACTTTTGCGACCGTGTTGAGGAAGTGCAACGTGTAACCCGCAGCATATTGTCAGGAGGAGAAAACCTGGTGATTATCTCGCCTCGCCGCTTGGGCAAGACAGGGCTGATCAACTTTTGCTTTGAAAAGCCTGAGGTCAAAGAGGCCGTAACTACTATTTACATAGACATCCTGCGCACATCAAGTCTGCAGGAGTTGGTGTTTATGCTCGGCCGAACGGTGTTCAAGACATTGGGCAGCCGCAGCCAAAACATGATGAAAAACCTGGTGACAACCTTGCGGTCGATAAGGGGCAGTTTTGGCTATGACCCCGTCCAGAACACGCCCACCTTTGACATCAAACTGGGGGACATCGTCAATCCCGTGTACACGCTTGAAGAAATCTTTGCCTGCTTGGAACAGGCTGACCAGCGTTGCGTCGTGGCCATCGATGAATTCCAGCAGATCGTCAATTATCCAGAAAAAAATGTGGAGGCCCTGCTGCGCACTCACATCCAGCAATCGTCCAACGCCAACTTCATCTTCGCCGGCAGTGAACGGCACATCATGGGCAAGATGTTCCTAGACTATGCCCGACCCTTCTACCAGAGCGCAACAATTCTGTCACTGGCACCCATCAGCGAGGACAAATATGCCAAATTTATCAATCAGCATTTTGCCGCCAATGGGCTTTCGGTGACGCCTGAAGCCATCACAACGGCCTATCATACGATAGAGGGTAACACCTACTACATGCAGAAGACCTTCCGTGAAGCTTTCTCATTATCAGTGGAGGGAAAAACATGTGACCAGCAGATGGTGGAAACCATCATCCATGACATGGTACAGGAGAACAGTTACAAGTACAGCGAGACCATGGCCCGCCTCAGCATGCCGCAGAAGGAACTACTGATGGCCATAGCCGCCGAGGGGCGTGCCCAGCGCATCACGTCAGGACAATTCATCAAGCGCCACCGACTGCTGTCGGCCAGCAGCGTGCAGGCAGCCATGAAAAAACTGATAGAATACGGTATCGTGACCCATAACGAAGGTTCCTATTATGTTGAGGACCAACTGATGAACATCTGGCTCAACCAAAGCTAAGGTCAAAAAGACCCCAGCAGGATCACGCTTCCAAAACCGAAGCCCCGCCACCCGGTATGTTTCATTATTATTGTAAATCCAAAAGGGTTCCTTGCACATATTGATCATACCATTCGTTTACTGTCACGAACCAATCATACAATGAAATCGCTATCTCAGTCAAGAAAACCGCTAATTCTATTAAAAATGTCTTGACCCGCAAGCCTGAATGAATCGTTGAATGTCGTATCAGCAAAGAAATAGCTGTCACAAGTGCCAAATAGATGGCCACAAACCCAAAATCAATAACAGCTCTCCCAATCAGGAACTTTCGTCTTCCTCCATGTTGAAAAATATGTTCGGGCACTCCAATATAAAAGATACAAACGAAAAAGAGCAGGAAACATCCTAACAAGGTCAAAACAACGTGATATGTATAATAAAATGTCTTCACTCGATTTGTTTTGTCTTGAAAAGTAACTTGTAGAGTCGGTAGCACAGGTAACAGTTCAACAATACGAGAGCCGTAATCAATGCCAAGATAATGTAACCGCCAATATCCTGTTGCCCAAATCCTTGTGATAGGATGATTAACATTGCGTCAAAATATACCAGTGCAACTGTTGACAAGATGGCACCTATCATAAGTAGTACGCTCGCCCACTTATTGTTCTTGTATATCAAACGTGGCGAACACATCAGAATGATACAAATCGGCCCCACTATGCGTAAATACAACGGAGCCAGAGAGGCAGAGGCACAAATGAATCCTATTACAAGGAAATAAATTCCAATGCGACGTATGCTTTTTTCAGTCTTTTCCATCGTTACTTAATGATTATCTGTACCATCAAAAATTGCGAATAATACCGTTAAGGCATACCAAAAAACAATACTTTTCGAAGAAAATTTAGATAAATCAGGCTGCACCTCAGCAAATCAAGCTTGCTTGTTTGCGTTCGGTTTGCACTGATTTTCTTCACTAATCACTCATTTCTAATCACTAATCTTCATGTTTTGAAGTGCTTAACACTTTAGAAACTTGAATAATATATACTTTTCAATTACTATTTACAATGATGGCCTTTCCGGCGCTGTGGGCGCTCAATTGCGGAGCGTACTGGCACTGGATGGTGGCGATGCCCGAGGTAAACTCGCCTGGATTGGTCACCCAGACGTCGTAGCCGATGATGTGGGTGCCTTTATTCAGACTGTTGAAGAACAGGTTGGTCTGGCTGTCCTTGGTCTCCTGGTAGAACCAGGCGCGATCCTCGTTGCGGTAGCCCGAGAGCTGGTCCACGGGCTCGAAGCAGGCGGCACGCTCGTCGGTCATGGTCACAAAGTCCATGTCCTTGTTGGTCTTGATGATGACGCGCACCTTGACTTTATCACCCACCTTAAACACATCGGTCTTGTGCAGGCTGCCGTCCTGGGCATACACATAGTATTCCTTGCTGATGGACATTTCCTCGATGGCTTTCTCCTGGATTTGAGTCATCGGAGCCTTGAACTGGCTGTAAACAGCGCCCCATGCGGGACCCTTATCCGTGCGGTCGATGACAACGTTGCCAGTGGTCGTGGCGGGCAGGGTGGTACGGAAATAGCCGAGCCACTCTGCCATCTTGTCGAGGTTGACGGACTGTCCAGCAATTGTGATAGTGGGCAATGCGTTGCGCTCCAGCCACTTGCTGCCAGTGCTCAGGATGCTATAGACGGCATCGGCAGCGAGGCTCTGCGAGCCCCAGCCGTTGCTCTGCTTCATCAGCAGCATCCACTTGCGGATCAGGTCAATCTCATCCTTGCGCGGATCCACCTCGTTCATGGCCTGCAGGATGGTGCTGGTGTAAGCTACTTTGTCAAACTCCCACCAGAAGTAGCCCTTCTGCAGGTTATCCCAGTACATGCCCAACTCGGGTTTCACGATGGCGAACTGTCGTATGCTCTCGACGATGCTGCGGGCCGTATTCTGGTAGCCGTTGCGGTTGAGCGTCATGGCATAGTAGCCCTTCTGTTTGAGGGTGATACCCTCGTTCCAGTTCTTATCCATGAACTTGAGCACATTCTTGAACAGGCTGGTGCTGGCGTCGGAGTGCTGCTTCACCTCGGGGAAGAGCGAGCGCACGTAGGCATAGTCGGTGAACATGTCGTAAGGCTCCTCGCCTATGTACTTCTTGTACTCGTTGAACTGGCGCACGTTTTCACTGTCATAGTAGTCGAGGGCACGGCGTGTCATCTCGTTCAGGCGGCTGTCGTCGGTCAGGTAGCCCAGGTGCTTGATTTCGCCGATGAGTTCCAGCACGGTGCCGGTGGTCCTTGCGTTGGACTTGCAGTCGGGGTTGCGGAACCAAGTGAAGCCGCCGTCGTCCATCTGCAGGGATTGCAGGGCAGTGATGATCTTCTCATATTCCTTCTTGACGATGGCCTCGTCAAAGAGTTCGTTCAGCTTCGACATCCTCAGCGTCTGATAGTCAGCGTCACTCATCCAGGGAGAAGCCAGCAGGGTGCCAATCTTCAGGTCTTGGTTTTTCTGCAACATCGACACGAGGATGCTGTCCTCATTGTGGTCCTTCCAGTAGGTAATCGCCTCCTTGATCAAGGGCTGCTCCTTGGCGACGCCTTGGGCCACCATCAGGGCAAACAGGCTGTGTGCCGCATGGGTGGCGACATTGTACTGGTCGCTGAAGATGGTAGGCAACGCCAGCACGCTGTACCACAAGGGGTTATCGCAGTATTCCAGTGTCACGCGGGCATCGGCGGGGAAGTCGGGCAGAGGCTCCTCAAAATGGCCTTGTCCAGCCTCGACGTAGAAAGACTGGGTCTCGATGACGGGCGAGATGGTCGTCAGCACGGGCACCATCACCTGCTCACCGTCGCCAAATCGGTCGTTGGCGGCCTTGATGCGGAAACCCACCATGGCAATGGTGTCGGGCACCGTCCAGTCGATGTTCACCGCCTGACTGCCACTCGGGTCAAGCGAGAGGTTGAACTTGCGGGTGGCATAGATGTCACCTGAGCGCGGATCAAACAACTCAATAACGGCGTCACACGTTGCGGCCTCATCAGTGGCGTTCTGCACCGTTGCGGCGAGGGTAGCAACGTCGCCCTGTCGCAGGAAGCGTGGCATGTTGGAACGAACCATCAGCGGCTTCTGCGTCAACACCTCTGCCATCCAAGTGCTGCTCAGCATCTTTTTGTTCCATGCCACGGCCTGTGTGATCCAGGTGGTGTTGAAGTTAGGCGCCTCAAACTCGACACTGATGTTACCCTTATTGTCGCTGGTGAGCATCGGCTTCCACAGCGCAGTCTTGACGTCACTCTCGCGCAGGGTGACTTTGTCAAGGTTTTTATCGACAACCTCGACTTCCTTTTCGCAATGTTCAGTAACTTGAACGCCAGCCACTCTGCCTTCAAAGGTTGGCATAAACAACGCATATTCTTCATCGACCGCATGGGCGCCCAGGTGCATGACTCCATCCACTCTGCCTACAAGGGCATTATTGATACTTCTGCAGCCATAGATGTTGCTGTAGATGGCCTGACCGTAGGTGTTCAGCTCTGGAATCAAGTCTATGGCAGATTCGGGAATCTCAAGTCGTTTGCCGTTCCAGTAGGACTGAGAGTATGTATAATCGTTCAGGCGCAGCTCGTTGAAATAGACATCATAGAGGTCAAAGGGACCATGATAACAGTCGTACCATGGGTTCGCCTGGATGCCGGAAATCGCCTTGTCATACATGTCGAGAATCATCGCTCCGCGCTGTGGCTTGCCGTTCTGGTCGGTGAGCGTGAACGTCCAGTGCTCTGTATCGCCCGGCACGAGTTTGTCGCGGAATGAGGTGGCGGTTATCTTCAGTGTCTCGGCAAGATAGGGATTCTTGAGTGTGATGTACTTCGTCCAATTCTGCGTGCCGTAGTGGGTGATGAACCGGATGTCAACGTCCTTGCCTGCCTCCTTGGGCAACTGGATGGTGAAGTCGTGCATGCCCTTCTTGTAGTGCAGCCATCCCTCGCCGATGATGCCGTCGCTGGTCATTGCCACATAATAGATATAAGCCTCGGGCGTGGAAACGCCGATGGTGACGTGTCCCACGTTCTTCTTGTCCACAGTCTGCTCCAGCGGCGTGAGCCACAGCGGGCAGTCCTTGACGGGTGAGGTCTTGTCGCCCTTGCGGTAGATGGTGATGATGCGGTCGGCATCCACATCCTCCTCGCCCTCTTCGGCATCGAGGATGTGGATATTTAGCCTGTACTGGCCCGAAGGCAGGCCGGTCAGGTCGATGGTCGGGTAGGCGGTGTTGAGGTTACCGGTCAGGACGGGTTCTTTGGCATCGATCGGAGTGATCTCCCAAGTGCAATAGGTGTTGGGGTGCTCCTCATCGGTGGTGTTGTACTTCAACGGCAGCTTAATGGGCTTGTCGTTGAAGTAGGTGTCGTCGTTCTCGCTGCCCAATTCAATGCCACGGCGGGTGCCCACAATGAACGAGGTGCTCTCCTCATGAGTTTCGCCAGCGTCATTGGTCACGGTGGCGACAACTTGGTAGTAATAGCGTGCCCAGCAACGCTTGCCAGGCTTGTAGTCCTTGTTCTCCATGAAGAGTTCGGCAGGGAATTCGATGGTGAAAAAGCCTTTATCGTCGGTAACAACAGTGGTGTCCATCAAATATTCACCATCATCGCCGCGCATTCGCCACCACCACCAGGACCACTCGTCCTGGAAAAGTGACAGCTGAACTTCGGTATTCTGCACAGGCAGGCCGCTATAGGTCATTGCCTTACCGGTGACCTTGACGGGCTGGCCGGAGACATAGCTGCGACACGGGTCGGGGAAGGTGACGTCAAACGTCGGCGTCTTGTACTCGCTCACGGTTACCTCCTTCTCGCCCAGTTCGTCCTCGTCGTCGTCAAAGCGGCTTTCCACTGTGAGCGAGAAGTCGCCGTTCATGCGGTCCTTGGGAACGGTGAACGAGCCTTCGATGCGGCCGAATTTGTCGGTCGTGGCGACGAGGCTGTCGATCTCTTCATAATTGGAGTCGGAAAAGCCTATCCAAATCTTCTTGCCGCTCACGGGGACACTATGCTCGTTGGCAATGTGCTGGACGATGGCAGCCCAGTGGATGGTCTCGCCAGGACGGTAAACACCCAGGTCGGTGTAGATGTTGCAGATGTAATCATCTCTCTCGTTACCGTCGTGGAACCAGACTTCGCAGGTGGGGCCGTATTGGTCATCACCCCTGACGGCAAAGAACTGGGAATCACCATTAATGGCATAATACAGGGGATCACCATTGGCAGCAAAGTGCTGGGGATTAGAGCTTTTCAGCTTTTTCACGTCTGTCCTGAGTAGGCCGTCGCTGCCTGTGTTGCCGCAGGTGACCACGCTGTTCTGGTTGGAACTCTTGATAGTCACATCGGGCACTGGCTTGCCGGTACTCATGTCAACAGTAGTGATTTGCACTTTCTTGCCGGGTTTTACCACAGTGAACAGGGCTATGTCGGTAACTCTCAGCAGTTGGTCTTGGTAGATGTCCAGACGTTCCGTTTCCTGCTCCATCTTGGGAATGATGACATACTGGCCGTAGGGTAACGGAGCCAATGTGGTCTTGACGTCAATGGTCTCAAAGGGGATTGTGCCCTGAACCTTGACGGGAACCTGGTTGATGAGCTGCATTTTGTTCGGGTCGAAAGGGTTGTTGTCATTTACATTTTCGTTCACCCGATAGACATTGAGCATGAACTCATTGGCGTTCATTACATAGCATTTAACCTCGATGCTGTCACTGGTGGAGCGGACCGTCGGGTATCGCACGTACAGGTTCTTGTTTTCCAGCTTGATGATTCTGTTTTTAACCTCGGTGCAATAGACAGAGTTGGGGAAGCGCTCCAGGTAGCCTTTCAATTCAGCATAGGCCTCTTTTTTGCTATTAAAGTTGACAGAGAGCAGCAGCATGCCGCAGTGCTCGTTGTCACGGTAACGCTCGTAGGCCTCCTTGAAGTCTTCTCTGTTATGCTCGCAGATTGCAAAGATGTGGGCAGGCACGTTGCCCTCGGTGCAGTCAACCCATTGCTTGTAGATGGCATCATAGATGGGTTTGGTCTCCTTGTCGCTCTCGGCTATTGTTATCCATCCCTTGTCGCTCTCGTCCATTATTTCCAATCCCTTCATTGACAGGAACTCAAAGAGGGTGGGAACATAGGTCGCGCCCAGTTCGTTGCACTTGATGATTCCGGGCAACGAGGTGACAACCACCTGCTTGAGGTGCTCGGGTTCGGCAAGGGACTTCTCTACGAGTTCAGCGATTTTCTTGACAAATTGATTGTGGTCCCACTCGCTGATGTCGGCAGGGGTCTCCTCGACAGGATTGCTGCGGTTGATACTGAAGCGGTTGTCGGCATGGTAACCCTGATAGACCAGTGCTTCAAAGTAGTAGAGCAAGGCTTTGATGTGGGGCTGCTTCTCCTTGGTGATGGTTGTCTCGATGTGCTCGATGATGTCGGGCATGTTGTCCTGTGAGATGCCGCTCTGTGCGATGCTGTAACGCACCAGTGCGTCAACGGTCAACTGGCCGTCGCCTGACTTGAGCGCCTTGTCCAGATCGTCGAGGGCAAGTTTGCTGACGTCCTGTGGAAAGTTAAAGTCAATGATTTTCTTGTCGTTTCCCAATACTTGAAGCGGAATCACCATGACGAGTACTATTACCGATAGAATATAAAGAAAGGCGTGTCTCATAATCATTAGTTATTATTTCGCAAAGATACAAAAAGTGTGTTGTTCTTTGTTTATTTTCGATTATAATGGTGGTATACTTTTCAATTACTATTTACAGAAGATAACGGCCTACGGCTCCATCTCCACGATATTGCCGAAATACTCGCTCCATTTTGTATCGGCTTGATAAGCCTTTAACGT
This sequence comes from uncultured Prevotellaceae bacterium, assembly GCA_947306175.1. GTDB lineage: Bacteria > Bacteroidota > Bacteroidia > Bacteroidales > Muribaculaceae > Sodaliphilus. Next base: position 25,680 of record CAMZFV010000023.1, on the reverse strand, counting down.
ACCAACAGGCACATGCAGCGTCCGTTTGTTATATTTAGCAGGATATACATAAAACACCGAAGAACCCATCGAAACAAGTGAAAGATTATCGATATAACTATATACATCCTTCAGGCCACTGCATTCATTGAATGCCATATCACTAATGGTTGTGACGGAATTGGGGATTTCGATGCTTGTCAGGCCTCTGCATCCCTTAAACGCATGAGAGCCGATGGAGGTGACGGAGTATGTCACGCCATTATAGGTAACGGTAGCGGGGATGGCCAGTTCGCCTGAGTAACAAGGATTTTTCGGGGAATTGCCATCCTTATGGGTGACGGTGGCTTCGTTGCCGTTGATGAGGTAGTAGATGCCATCGACCTCGAAGTCGTAAAGGGCTTCTTTGGCGGCCTCTTCTTCAATAATGATGTCATCGATGTCGTCATTATAATCCAGTTCCTCTGCTGTTTGGATATTGTATTCTTCCGCATAATACTGCATGAGGCACATTTCCACTTCTTCAACCGACATTTTGCGCTCTGCCAGTTCCAGGGCACCACGGACACCGTCGATGATCGCATCGTAATCTACTAAATCCAAGCCCCTATTCTTCTTCATTATCATGACATCTGGGAAAAAGAACGCTACAGCCAATTTACCTTCGTCATAGGCTGCCATAGAATCTGACGTTTCAAGCATATCTGCCATCCCTGCGGCAAAGGCCTGTTGATCCTCGATAGTAATGGAGTCGCTCATTAATCTATCGGGAACGATGGCACTCAGGCCACAAAGGATACCCATCATCGTCGCGAAACGGCAGTTACCAGCATCAACCATTGGCATGGCCATAACACCATAGCCATTAAATAATTGGTAGGCGCCGATTGTGTCACGCGGGAGGACAACGGTATTGTCGGCCACTTTGCGCACGCCCTCTAACAAGCAGTCCAAAGGAAGCGTAACATCATCCGCTATCAGAACATAAAAACCCATTCGGTAGCCGTCATGATAGGAAGTGGCTGCAGTTCTCTTTAGCCCGTCACTGAAGCCCCGGACGAACTCCTCACGATCATTTACTGACTGCTGTATTATTTCCGAGAGGTTCAGGTCGCTATTGCGTATGTACTCAACGCCCATCGCATAGGAGAGTGAATCAAATTTCTCCTGTGCGAACAAACTGCCAACGATGCCGACAGCCATGGTGAATGATATAAGCAATCGTTTCATATCGTAGTTCGTTTTTTAATTTACGGCAAAGTTAGATCGTCTTTTTCATTGTATGTTAAATTAGATGTCATTGTTATCGGTTGGTCCGGCGACGGGGATGTATTCCCAGTGGCAGTGTTTCCACTCGATGGCATGGATCTCAATCTGCTCGAAGAACCCCAAGTCAGCCCCTTCCACATGATAGTATATTTTAGGCCATCCGTTCAGGAAAAAACCGTTATACCGTATGGAAGTCACTTCGGCGCCATTGGGCTTCGCGATTTTCAGCGAATCAACAATCTGGTCAAAAGCCACTTCCAGGCTGTCGCTGGCCATGCCGCCGCTAATGCCGCCAATTATCATTGATAGCGCGCCGAAGGTATCCTTCATGTCTTCGACAGGAATAGTCAACGTTTTTTGGGTTGAGAAGGCATAATCGCCTTCGATGTCTCCCTCCTCCTCAATGGGAGTGTAGCCTGCCCAGATGGTGACATGCCCAGAAAGACCTTGTTCCTCAATATCTTCTTCCTTGTCGCAGATGTCATAGGCAGAGCCGTGCATACCGAAGAGAGTCTCCAATACCTCATATAAGTCGCGGATATCCTCCTCGGTTGATAAATTGGACAACAGGAAATCTTCAAGCGACTTTCGGGGGATGCTAAGGCTTGGAATAATACTGTACAGAGAGTCGCATGTGGCCTTTACACTCTTCTTGAGCTGGTCACGTATCTCGCGCCAGTTGGTGATGCTTTTGAGCGATCCAAACTCATCGGTGGTGAACTCGCACACGACCGACTGCATCATGTGGCTCATGGCATTTGTCATTATGGCTTTCAAGCTGTTGTCAGTGTCGGCATCTTGGCGGGTGAAACTCAACGGAATGTACTTCATCTTGTATCCCTTGCTGGTGGAGTCTGTCACCACTATCATAAACTCCTCCTCGTAGGACTCGCTAACTGTGGTATCGTTATTTTCAATCTTGTATTTGATGTGCGACTGCCTGTAGGTCATCGTGTCGTTCTTGCAGAAGTAGCCCACCACTGCAATCTCGTTCTCGGGTTCCTTCTGATTTAACATCAGGTTCTGTGACCATGCTGTCATGGCCACACCGATTAGGCACAAATTCAATATGAATGATAAAAGAAATCGTTTCATAGTATCAATTGGGATTAAAGAGATTCTGCTCTAACTCCAGGATGCGTGTGGCGTCAAAGTGAATTTCCTGGCCAGTATATCGTGTTGAAGAATGAGCAGGCAATTTGAACATGTCATGGCCGTCCTTGGTCAATGTCTGATTCGTTGGGCGGGGCAAATCCAGACCTTGACTCATAAAGGTATATTCGTCATCTACACATGTCACCTTGTAAGGATACTTCTGAGACCCGTTGCCGCTATAATAAATGGCAGACAGCAGCAGATTAAATCTTGTAAAAGCAAGCTTCAGATTTTCGTCCTGTTGCATAGCTTTGGAAACAGAGATTTGTGGGTTCTGAGCTAGGGCACAAACGACATAGTAATAGTTATTGGACAGCGATAACGGATTGCGCTTTATGGCCTGTTCTATCAAGACCATTGCACTGTCGATGTTATCCTCGTTCAAGGCGGATATAGCGTCGCGGCTTTCACCAAAAGGTGAAGCGCCGAAGAAAGATTTACCCATATAAGCCACCAATAGTTCTTTTGTCCTCAAGGTGGTATCGCCCAGCGCAGCACGGTCTATCAAGGATTTAATACTGTCAGGGCTATTATCTACCAGGGCGCTGATTTCACTCCAAGTGATACGATAGGTCTCGTATTCAGCTTCATCAGTCGCATGCATCGCAAATGCGCCAAGAATGAGGGTTGCAAATAAAAGAAACTGTTTCATATCGCTGTTCTGTTTGCTTTTTTGATAATTGTAATGCTATTTCATTTTGCAGACGATTTTCATCTGTGTCAGTTCGTTGATCCAGTCATCTGTTTTATCATCGAGGGATTCAATGAAGGGGTTGATGTCATCACCATACGCCCTTCGCGTATAGAAATTGAGCTGTACGGCTTTCTTACCATTGACGGTTACAAGTTTATAGTGATGGATGTCGACCTCTACAAAATTCACCTTGCCGTCCGCCCCGTCCATCACCATGAATTCAATAACATACTCTCCGTTGTTCTCATAGACGTAATAATAGGCGCAGTCTATCTTCTTGCGTTCCTCAAGTTCCTGGACTTTGGCCTCAACAGCATATTGAGCAGTTAATACTTCTGAGAAGGCCAGCGTGACCGTCAACATCTGCTCATAATTGTCAAACGTATAACCCTCAGGCAGCCATTCCTGAATATAATAAGCCTCCATGGGATGTGAACACCACTTGAGCTCAAACGTCTCACCTTGGAACTTGAGTGTTTTTCCAACATTCAGATAATCCACTACTTCTTCCTGGGCAAAAGCCATCACACATGTCAGTATCAAAACTAAGGATAATCCAATTCTCTTCATATCAGTTAATAAATTATACCGTTAAAGAATACCAAAAAATAATTTAAAAATACACCAGTTTATAAGCACTGCAAAGATAGTGCAAGCCGAGCGGAATGGCAAATTTATTTGAACATTTCCGAGGCGCCGCCTATCTTGCCCGACCGCAGGGAGGGAACGATACGAAAAGTTTATTGTTCATTGTATATTTTTGATTCTTTTCGTTTCCTTGACTCGGTAGGATGTGCCAGTCATATTCACAAGATATAATCTGTGAATAGCGATTGTACGATCTATAAGTGTTGGCCGATTTATTGTTGGTGCAGTAATACCACTTGATAAATAGGATTTTGGGGCACTTCAACCTATTGTTCGAAGGTTTCGGCGACTTGTTTCAGGTGGTCGATGATGTCGAGGTGCTGGGGGCACTGGGCCTCGCACTGGCCACACTCGATACACTCGCTCGCCTTGCCGTGGCTCTTGGCCACCAGGTCGTAGTAGAGTTTGCTGTTGCCCTTCTGCTCGGGGAACTGCTGCAGCGTGTTGTACAGGCTGAAGTACTCGGGGATGGCTATCTGCTGGGGGCAGCCGTCGCAGCAATAGTGACAGGCGGTACAGTGGATGGCAATGGAGTCACGGATGACCTCGGTGGCGCGGGTGATGATGGCCTGCTCCTCGTCGTTGAGGGGTTGGAAGTCCTGCATGTAGCTTGTGTTATCCTCCATTTGCTCCATGTTGCTCATGCCGCTGAGCACCGTCAGCACACCCGGCAACGATGCGCAGTAGCGGATGGCCCACGACGCAGGGCTGGCATCGGGATTGTAGTCCTTGAACAAGCGCTCTACCTCCTCGGGGACACGCGCCAGTGAACCGCCCTTGACGGGCTCCATGACGATGACGGGCTTGCCGTGCTTGACACACAGCTCATAGCATACCCTTGACTCGATGGCGGGGCTTTCCCAGTCGAGGTAGTTGATCTGCAACTGCACATATTCCATCTCGGGATGCTTGTCCAGGATTTCGGCCAGCAGGTCGGAAGTGTCATGGAACGAAAAACCGATGTTGCGGATCTTGCCCTCGGCCTTCTTGCGGACAAGGAAACCCCAACCGTCCACGCGGTCCATCACCTCGACACGCTCACGGTTGAGGGCATGCAGCCAGTAGTAATCAAAGTAGTCCACGCCGCAACGCTCCAGCTGCTCGTTGAAGACACGCTCCAGGTCACCCTCTTCGTTGATGGCCCACACGGGCATCTTGCTGGTGACCGTAAACGTCTCGCGGGGATAGCGCTTGACGACGGCCTCACGCAGGGCCTCTTCACTCTTGCCGCCATGGTAGGGATAGGCAGTGTCAAAGTAGGTGAAGCCGCGCTCGATGAACCTGTCGGCCATCGCTTTAAATTTCTCCATGTCGATACTCGTCTGGTCATCAGCATTGACCAACGGCAGACGCATCAATCCAAATCCAAGTTTTCTCATATTATTGAGTTTTTAGTTTTAAGTTGTAAGTTGTAAGTACAAATACTATCGCCTAATGCCTAATGCCTAAAACCTAAAGCCTAAAACCTAAGGTCCGTGAACAGTTTCACGCCGCGCAGGTAGTGGGCGGTGATGATGTTGACGCGTTCCTCGGACAATGCCTTGAGCAGGTTGACAGTGGGCTGACATGTGTAACGGGAACGCATACGGCGGAAGTCGCGGTGGGCACGGATAATCGCCCTGGCGTCGCCGAAGTGGAATTTTGCCACCGCCATGCCAAAGGCCAGTGCGTCCATGAGGCGGCGCACCAGCAGCAGGCGCTTGCCCTCACCCTTGGGCAGGTTCTTGTGCAGGAGCAGCAGGTTGTTACGGAAGTTGAGGTAGGTCTTCCGCGGGTTGCCATAGGCCAAACTGCCGCCACCCAAGTGATAGACGTGGCTCGACGGCAACATCATCAGGTCATAGCCCGCCAGGCGGATGCGCCAGCACAGGTCAATCTCCTCCATGTGGGCAAAGAAATCCTTATCCAAACCACCGACGTCCTGATACAGCTGGCTGCGCACCATCAGGCACGCGCCCGTCGCCCAAAAGACGCTCTTGGGACCGTCGTCATACTGGCCATGGTCGTCCTCGACATACTCGAACACACGCCCGCGACAATAGGGATAGCCGTGGCAGTCGATATAGCCACCTGCCGCACCGGCATAGTCAAACATCGTCGGGCCGTCCTCGCTGTCGTGCAGCAACTTGGGCATCACGGCGCCCACATCGGGATGGGCCTCCATATAGTCCAGCAGGGGGTTGAGCCAGCCTTGCGGAGTGCGCACATCGCTGTTAAGCAGCACCGTGTAGGGGTACATCGTCTGACTGATGGCCAGGTTGTAGCCCTCGGCAAAGCCGTGGTTCTTCTCAAAGCGCAAGACTTTGACCTCGGGAAATTCATCCTGAAGCACTTGCAGGCTGTTGTCGGTGCTGCCGTTGTCGGCAACGATGACGTCGGCAATAGCGGCATCGGTTCCCGCAATCACCGTGGGCAGATAGCGGCGCAGCAGTTGTGCTCCGTTCCAGTTCAATATGATGACAGCAACCTGTTTCATTATATATTAATAATCTTCTTTATAGTCCTGTATAAACCCAATGGTCCGAGTTTTCAAATGGATTCCAACAGTTGCTTGAATTCTTCTTCTGTAGGCAGATATAATTTATAACGTGAGGCAAATATCTGTTTGCCTTCGCTCAGTACAGAATACTTCACAATAGCTTCACTTTTCTGAGAACAAAGTATTATGCCCAACGTGGGATTATCGTCCTCATTTCGAAAGAGCGCATCAAACATACGAATATAACTGTCCATCTGTCCAACATCTTCATGAGTCAGTTTACCCAATTTCAAATCTATCAGCACATGACATTTAAGAATGCTATGATAGAAAACCAGGTCAACGTAAAAGTCCTCATCGTCATAGCGCATCCGTTTCTGACGTGCTACGAAGCAAAAGCCACGCCCCAATTCAAGGAGAAACTGTTGCAGATGGTCAATTAAAGATTGTTCCAAGGCATTTTCGTGCAATGACGGGTAATCCTTCAAATTCAGGAATTCCAATACAAAAGGATCTCGAATAAAATGCTGTGGAGCAATTTGAGAAATCTTTTCTTTGGCTTCACGAACGACTGGTTTCTTTTCCCTACTTGCCAGCAACCGTTCATAATAGAGTGTGGATATTTGTCTATCCAGTTGACGTGTACTCCAAACACCATCTGCCGCCTCATTCATGTACCACCAACGCACCTGGTCATTTTCTACACTAATCAAACGGCGATAATGTGACCATGTCAATTCGGGACGCAGTGTGTCCCGATTTCGGAATGTGAGGTAAAATTGACGCATCTTGCGCAGTTCGCGTTCGTCAAAGCCTTTACCGAAGTCCGTTGTCAGACGAGCAGCCAGTTCCTTCAGTACTCCTTTACCGTAGGCAGCACGAGTATCGCCATGTTGCTCATGCTCCACGATGGTCTGTCCAATCATCCAGTAGCTTTCAACCATCGTGAAGTTAATGGCATGATAAGTCTGCTTACGAGCAGTCGCCAATATAACTTTGATATCAGCATATAGACTCTCGATATTGGTCTGTATTTTTTCTATCTCGTTCATTCTGATTGGAACATAATTATAAACTGGTGATGACTTGGGCATCGACGGAGAGGTCGTCGTTGAGGGTCAGGAGTTTCACGTTCACGATCTGGTTGGCGAGGGTCATGTCGGGTTCCACGTTGACACGGATGTAGTTGTCGGTAAAACCGTGCATCATACCCTTGCCGCGGCCATGCTCCAGCAAGACGGGGCGCACAGTCCCCAAGTAGCGGCGCGTGAAGGCGGCCTGCTTCTCGTCGCTCAACGCGATCATGCGGGCAGCGCGTTGCTGCTTGTCCTGCTGGGTAACGATATAGGGGATACGCAATGCCATCGTGCCTGGACGCTCACTGTAGGGGAATACATGCAGGTGCTGAACGTCAAGTCCCTGGATGAAGTCGTAGCTGTCCTCAAACAATTCGGGCGTCTCGCCACGGGTGCCCACCATCACATCCACCCCGATGAAGCAGTCGGGCATCAGTTCGCGGCAGCGCTGCACCTTGTCGGCAAACAACTGGCGGTCGTAGTGGCGGCGCATCAGTTTGAGCACGGGGTCGCTGCCACTCTGCAAGGGGATGTGGAAATGGGGCATGAAAGCCCGTGAGCGGGCACAAAAGTCGATGATTTCGTCGGTCAACAGGTCAGGCTCTATCGAGGAGATGCGGTAACGCTCAATACCCTCGATTTCATCGAGCGATTTCAACAAATCCAGGAAATTCTCGCCCGTATTCTTGCCAAAGTCGCCGATGTTCACACCCGTGATGACAATCTCCTTGCCTCCCTCGGCTGCCACCTCGCGGGCCTGCCCGACGAGTTGGGCAATCGTGCCGCTGCGGCTGCGGCCACGGGCGGCGGGGATGGTACAATAGCTGCACCAGTAGTCACAACCGTCCTGCACCTTGAGCCAGTAACGCGTGCGGTCACCACGGTCACACGAGGGCGAGAACGAGCGGATGTCGAGCGATGGGGTCACCTCCAGGCGCTGCTGGCGGTCCTCAAACCACTGGGTGACATACTGGGCGATGTCGGCCTTGTGCTCGCTGCCGAGCACGATGTCCACACCGGGAATTTCGGCGATTTCCTTGCCCTTGAGTTGAGCATAACAACCAGTGACCACCATCAGGGCGTCGGGGTACTGGCGGATGAGGTGACGGATGTGCTGGCGGCATTTGCTGTCGGCCAGCGCGGTCACACTGCACGTGTTCACGACACACACGTCGGGCACCTCACCACGGGCAACAGGCACAAAACCATGGTCAGCCAGCAGCGACTGCATGGTGGCCGTTTCCGAGAAGTTAAGTTTGCAGCCCAACGTCTCGAGCTTTACCTTATGTTGCTTTTCAGTTCTCAGTTGTTATAACTACGAATTACACGAATTAAACTAAAAACATTGGCTTCGCCTCGCAAAAACCAAACACCTAAAGCCTAATGCCTAAAACCTAAAGCCTATTTCTTACGGCCACGGGGTTTTCCCGAGCGGGTGGGTTTAGGCCTGCGGGGGCGGCCAGGTCGTTCGGGCCTGGCATCGCGGGCTTCACGAGCCTGACGGCGGGTGGAATTGCCACGGGCCCCGCGCTGCTGGCGGCGGGAGGCGCTACCGCCTTCGTACTGCTGGCGCTGGCGCTCGTCACGCGATAAGCGTTCTCCCGTGCTGCGGCTGTTCTGCTCGGTGATGGGCTCACGGTCGATGCGGTGGGTACCAGCGGGATTCTCCTTGTCAACCAGAACAAAGTCAAGCTGCTTTTTGATCAGGTCGGCACGCGCCACCTGGATGGTAATGTTGTCGCCCAATCGATAGACCTTGCCACGGCGGCGGCCACGTATGCAGTAGTTCTTCTCGTCGAACTCATAGAAGTCGTCATCCAGGCCACGGATGCCCACCAGACCCTCGCAATGGGTCTCGTCGAGCTCCACATACAGGCCCCACTCGGTCACACCCGAGATATGGCCCGTGAACACGCCGCCCAAGCGCTGTCCCATGAATTCCACCTCCTTATACTTGATGGAGGCGCGCTCAGCATTGGCGGCCAGCTGCTCCTGGGCACTCATGTGCTTGCACTGGTCCTCGAGCTTAACGGGGTCAACGCTCTTGCCTCCCGCGGCATAGATGTCGAGCAGGCGGTGTACCGTCAAGTCGGGATAGCGGCGGATGGGCGAGGTGAAGTGGGTATAGTAGTCAAATGCCAAGCCGTAGTGGCCGATGTTGGTCGCGCTATAGACAGCCTTGGCCATCGAGCGGATGGCGAGGATGGAGAGCATCTCCTCCTCGGGCTTGCCCTTGGCCTGCTCCAGCATCTTGTTGATCGACTTGTTGATGTCGCGGCCAGAGCCTTTGGTGCGTACCTTATAGCCAAAGTGGGCGGCGATGTCGGCGAAGTTCTGCAACTTGTCGAGGTCGGGCTGGTCGTGTACACGATAGACCATCGCCTTGGCAGTCTTATTCTTGGGCACCTTGCCGATGTGCTCGGCTACCTTACAGTTGGCCAGCAGCATGAACTCCTCGATGAGCTTGTTGGCGTCCTGGGCCACATGGACATGCACCGCGGTGGGCTTGCCCGTCTCGTCGATGTCAAACTTGATTTCCTCGCGGTTGAAGGACACCGAGCCGCCTTCCTCAAAGCGGCGTTTCCTCAACTGCTTGGCCATCTCGTTGAGCACGGCCAGTTCCTCGGCCAGGTCACCCTTGCCGGTCTCCAGGATGTGCTGCGCCTCCTCGTAGGAGAAACGCCTGTTGCTGCGCGTCACCGTGTGACATATCTTGTACTTCTTCACCTTGGCCTCGGCATCCATTTCCATAACGACCGAGTGGGTGAGTTTGTCTTCATCGGGGCGCAACGAGCAGATGTTGTTGCACAGCTTCTCGGGCAGCATCGGTATGGTGCGGTCCACCAGATAGACCGAGGTGGCACGCTCATAGGCTTCTTTGTCGATGATGGAGCCTGGGGTAACGTAGTGGCTCACGTCGGCGATATGGACACCGATTTCCCAGTTGCCGTTCTTGAGTTTTTCGATCGACAAGGCGTCGTCATAGTCCTTGGCATCGGCGGGGTCGATGGTGAACGTCGTCACATCGCGCATGTCGCGGCGCTTGGCGATCTCCTCGGGGGTAATGCCTGCATCCAGCGCCTCGGCGGCCTCGGTGACATTCTCGGGATACTTGTAGGGCAAGCCGAACTCGGCAAGGATAGCATGGATCTCGGCGTTGTTCTCGCCAGCGACGCCCAGCACGTCAACCACCTCGCCGATGGGAGCATTGGCATCCTCGGGCCAGTCGATCACTTTGACAACGACCTTGTCGCCCGTCCGGCCACCAGCCAGCTTGTCCAGCGGGATAAAAATGTCGGTCGGCAGGAACTTGCTGTCGGTAGCCAGCTGGGCGAAGTATTTCATCACCTGCAGGGTGCCCACAAAGACCTGCTCCTTGCGTTCCAGGATCTTGACAACCACCGCCTCGGGCTCCATGCCGTGACGGGCGGCGCTGATGTGTACCAGCACGCGGTCACCGTTGAGGGCATGCATCGAGTTGCGCTCAGCCACCATGATGGGTAGGCCGTCGTCGCTGGCCGTGTCCACACTGTTCTTGCCGTTGCTGCGGCGGATGAAGATACCCTCGGCCACCGATGAACGGTTCACCGCTTTGTAGCTGCCGACACCCATATGGGTGAGGAAGCCGTCAACGGCCAATTCCTCCAAAATCTCGACGATGAGCATGCGGCGCTTGGGCGTATTGGCACCCACGGCTGCCGACACCTGTTTATAGTTGAACGACGCCTCGCCCTGCTCATTAAAGAAGTTGATGACCCTGTCGTGGAACTCACGACGTTCCTGTTTCAACGATTGTAATCCGCTTTTTCGTGCCATATATTGTACTGTTTTATTTCGTTTGGGTTTTTGTCAATCCTACAAAGATAGTGATTTATCCCCACATTATAGTTGACAAAGCAAGACTTTTCGCATTTTTTAGCGAAAAAACACATTTGACAAATGAGAATGACGTCAATAGCAGTTTTTTGCAACGTTGGCTATGCCGAAGCTGCTACGTTGCTCTTTTACTCATCCACAATCTCCCAATATCCTCCAAATGTTGCAGAGCCTATTCGACGGATACGATTCTCTGCTTTCAGTTTGCGAAGATAATCTTGGATGGTTCGTTCTCCTCGTCCCATCCTCTTTGCCAATTCGCTTTTGGTTATCGCTGGATTTTCCTTTATGAACTGGAGAAGCTGTTCGGGCGGAGTTTGGGCGATGTTTGGGCGATGTTTGGGCAGAGTTTGGGCAGAATTACTTACATTTCTCCTCTTGAACGTCACCCTTATGCCACCTTCTACCACCTCAATTTTCGGCATGGGCAGACCGGCGTTCTCAAAACCATTGCGAATCTTTTCATAGCCACGTCCCCATGATTCAATAAATCCCGCTTTGAAGAATGCATTGGCTATGTTCTTGTTTCTAGGATGCGACGAATGCTTCTTCAACAGAGTCTCAGGTGTCAATCCCATTGGCAATTCGCCCTCGTTCCATATTTCCACATAATCGTCCCATACACGCATCTGGATAGGTGCACCCGTATAATCCTTATGAGCTATACTATTATAGAGTATCTCGCGCAACGCATCTTCAGGCACTTCCAGTGGTTCCTTACGTTTCATATTCTCATAATGGATTGGTGACGTCAGGTATTTTGCTTTCAACACTTTCACCACACGATCCGTCATCTGGATAATGTTACCCTCTATCACATCCTGGATAATCAAATCAGACTCATCATGTCTGAAACGTCCTATCTTGAACTCCACACAAGTAAAGTATTTGCGCGGATTCTTGGCAAATAACAGCAATGCGGCATTCTTCAACTTGCCATCCTCAGTAATAAGTCCTAAGTTCTCGATGACTCGCTGGGTAGAGGAACGAGCTTCACTCTTGTCAATTCGTCCTGCCTCAATGCCGTTGTCGAGGAAGAACTTGATGGCTTGACGATCCAGGTCTTTAACTGTAGCAAAATCATTCGGGATGTCGTCCCAAGTACGCCCCATCTTCTTCATGACAAACTTCTGCAACGCAGTTCCATTCAGTTCTTGCATCGTGCTACCAGAGCGATAGTAATATTTCCCTTTGAAACTGATAGGTACATTGCTGGGCTCTACTACCACTTCGATATATTCCAATTCGTTCTGCTCATATAGATTCACATCCACTACCAGCCCCATGAAGTTGACTATTTTGTTAGGGATGTCTTCCAGCAATTTCTCTGTGTTTTTCAGGCCCACCACCTCGTGGTTGTCATCCACGCCAAAGTACATCACGGCACCCTGCGCATTCGCAAAACCGCAAATCCACTCCAGATATTTGTCATTCCAGCACCTCTTGAACTCTACGTTTTGGCACTCCTTCGGTTTTATCTTGTTCATGTTTAACTAGCGTTTTTGTTACTGCTTTTATTGATACTCCAATAATGGTTTTTCATATCTTAACCATATGAGAATATATAATATTCTGCTTAATTATGATTAATCTGCAGCCGCTAGGCAAAGATAGTGATTTCTCTACACATTGCAGTTGACAAGACAAGACTTTTCGCATTTTTTAGCGAAAAAACACATTTGAGCTTTATTTCATTGGCTGTCGCTGAAGTTACTGCATCTCGGAAGAGCAAAAAAAAATTTTGTTCTTCTCTCGATTTTTCGTAACTTTGCAGCCACTTTACTCCGAAACACATTAGCAATGGTTTTTTATAGATATGTTTAAGACGTCATTTTTATATATTATTCTGATTACCTTATCACTCTCGCTGCATCCCCTGATGGCGGCGGGAGCACCCCAGCACACCGATATCAATAAGCCCACACGCGAGCGGGTCAGCAAGAATAACAAGAAGGACGACAACAAGAACGCGGCCAAGGATGCCACTGCCAAGAAGGACGACGACAAGAAGAAAGCCGCGGCCGCTAAGGGCACGACCGACAATAATAAAAACAAGAACGCTGCAACCAAGCCCGCCGACAACAAGAATAACGTTCCGGCCAAGGCTGTTGACACAAAAAATGCCGCAGCCAAGCCAGCGGATAAAAAGGATGATAAGCCTGTCGACAAAAAAGACGACAACGTGAAGGATCCCAACGCGCCAGTTAATGACACGGCCAAGAAGGCTGCGCCTGCCACTCCAAAGAAGATTCCCATGGATCCCAACGTTGTGCAGTTTGATGGCATTGATGTCTCCAAGCATCAGGGATATATCAACTGGGCCGAGCTGAAGAAAAATCCCAAAATCAAGTTCGTTTACATCAAGGCTACCGAGGGAGCAGACTACATCGACCCCCGCTACCAGGAGAATATCCGCAATGCCAAGAAGCACGGCTTCAAGGTAGGTAGCTACCACTTCCTGTCCACCAAGAGCAGCGCCGTCAAGCAGTTCCAAAACTTCATCAAGACGGCCAAGCGCGAGGAGCAGGACCTGCTGCCCGTCATCGACGTCGAGAAGCTCAAGCCCTGGAGTTCCCAACAACTGCGGGACAGCCTCAAGGTGTTTGCCGACCTGCTGGAAGACTATTACGGTTGCAAGCCGCTCATCTACACCAGCGAGAAGTTCTTCACGTCCAACCTGGGCCGCGCCTTTGCCAATTATCCCTTATTCATCGCCAAGTACAACAACTCTTCGGCACCCAACATCAACTATCCCTGGATCATTTGGCAATTTTCGGACTGTGGCATCTTTAAGGCTGCCGTAAAGGAGAACCGTGGTGAGGTGGACTTGAGCCGCTTTGCCAAGGGCCATTCCATCAACGACATCCTGTATGAGCCTAGCAAGCACAAGCCCAAGAATCCCAGCGTGATAGAATCGGTAGAGCATAAGGAGAAACCCACCACTGTCAACATGACTGAGCAGAAGCCCAAAGAAGCTCCTAAGCCTACCAAGCAACAACAAGAAGAGGCCAAAAAGAAAGCCGAAAAAGAGAAAAAGAAACAGGAGCACGACAAGAAGGTAGCTGAACAGGAGAGACAAAAGAAGCTTGAAAAGGAGAAAAAAGAGCGTGAGAAGGCTGAAACTCAGAAAAAGGCCGAAGCACGCAAAAAAGCTCAAGAAGCTGAAGCCAAGCGTCAAGCCGAAGAGAAAGCCCAGCGCAAAGAGGCTGCACGCCAAGTTCGTCAGCAACAGGAGCAACAAAAGAAAAATGCTTCCAAGCAGGGCACCAAGAAGGCAACCAGCCTCATGCAGACCAGTCCCTCCAAGCTGACCCAGTCGCAACGCAACGACAGCATACGCGCCGCCCAGCAGAAAGGCCGCAAGACCAACAAGAGCTCTGCCGACAACGATTAACGACAGACGCGGTGCCTGGGCTGCCGTCACGGGTGACGGTGCCCCCACGCTGGAGACACCATAACCCAATCAGCAACTATGAGACAGCTGACAAGACATAACCAACCGATAAGACCATTGCTGGCGGTAATGCTGACGGCAATGGTCGTGTTGTGTTCTTGCCAGAGCATGGGCAGTAAAGCACGCGGCAAACGGCAAGTGGCACCCCGCAATGTGGAGGCTAAATATGACGGCATCGACATCTCCAGCCATCAGGGCTATATCGACTGGAAAAAGGTGAGCAGCGACAAGGACATCCGCTTTGTCTATATCAAAGCTACCGAAGGCTCCACCTACCGTTCGCCCCATTATGCCCATAACATCACCCAGGCCCGCCGCTACGGCCTGCTCGTGGGCAGTTATCATTACCTGTCCTCCACCTCATCGATTGACGAGCAGTTTGATAATTTCTCCAAGTTCGCCCTCAAGTCGGTGCAAGACCTCATCCCCATGCTCGATGTCGAGTCGCGTGGCAACTGGTCGCGCAGCCAGCTCATCGACAGCGTGGACAAGTTTTGCGAGTTGACCGAGCACCATTACGGTGTGCGGCCCATGATTTACAGCACGATGGGATTCTATAACAAGAACCTGAACCCCCACTTCAACAACCACCACCTGTACATCGGACGCTACGCCAACGAGGAGCCCGAAATCAACTGGGAGGGCGAGTACACGATCTGGCAGTACAGCGAGACGGGCATCATCCCTGGCATCGACGCCTACGTGGATCTGTGCCGCTTCCGCAAGGATGGATGGATTGATGACATTCTCCTAAATGAGTAATCATCGAGACGCAAGGTTTTGCGTCTCTACAATTATAAAACATACTGGATATGACCATTGTTGACGCTATTATCCTGCTGATTGTGCTGGGTGGCCTGGTGCTGGGCTACCGCAAGGGCTTCATCGGCCAGCTGTCATCGCTCGTCTCGTGGGTGGTGGCGATTGTGCTGTGCTACAAATGCGGCGACCTGGCCAAGGACATTTTCCTTTCCTTCGTCCCCAGTGCAGCGACATGGCCTCTGGCCAGCATCACCGTCAAGACCGTGGCCCTGGCGTTTACTTTCCTATTGGTACTGCTGGTCATCAGACTGGTGATGCGGCTGTTCAAGGGTGCTCTGGATGCTGCTAAACTCGGTATCATCGACAAATTAGGCGGATCAGTGCTGTTTATGTTCAAGTATGCGTTCATCTTGAGCCTCGTGCTGAATCTGCTCTATGCCTTCAACCCCGACATGGAAACCTTCGGCACCGAGCACATGCTCAAGAACAAGCCCTATGAGTTCACGCTCGACCTGATGCCCATGGTTTTGGGCAGCGAGAAGATGCCTAGCGACTCCCTCAAACTCTACCGCGACCTCATCGAACCCGTACCCACCGAGGAGATGACAGACTTTAGATAATAGATTTTAGATAACAGATATTAGATGGTTAAAGTATCATGAACCTGCAACTGACAGCGCCAAAACAAGCAAGGGCGACCATTAAGTTGCCTACATCTAAGAGCCTTTCCAACAGGGCTTTGCTCATTGCCGCCCTGTGTGGTGGGGAGCCTCAGGTGATGCGTCCCGCCCTGTGTGACGACACAGCGGTGATGGTCAAGGCGCTGGCACGCAATGAGGGCGGAGACATCAACGTGGGGGCGGCTGGCACGGCGATGCGGTTCCTGACGGCCTATTTTGCCACGCGAGAGGGAGAGACCGTTACCCTCGATGGTATGGAACGGATGCGACAGCGTCCCATCGGCCCGCTGGTGGATGCCTTGCGCTCACTGGGTGCCCGCATCGAGTATCTGGGCGAGGAAGGCTATCCCCCGCTACGCATTCATGGCACGACTCTGCATGGTGGCGACGTGGTGATGCCTGGCGGCGTGAGTTCGCAATTCGTCTCGGCCGTGATGATGATTATGCCGGCCATCGGTGGCGGCACCATCCAGATTACAGGCGACATCGTCTCGATGCCCTATATCCTCATGACCTCCGCCGTGATGCGTGACATGGGAGCACCAGTGGATATCCGTGACAATCATATTTCCATCCAACAAGGCTACACGGGCAACGACTATATGGTTGAGGGCGACTGGAGCGCAGCAGCTCCCTGGTATGCCCTGGCAGCGCTCTTACCGCAATCCAGTATCACGCTGGAGGGACTGAGCGCAGACAGCATCCAGGGCGACGCCCACCTTGTGGATCTGGGCCAACGCTTGGGCATCGCTTCACTCTTTGACGCCCATGGCTTGACCCTCGACACCAGCCACTTCATCGGCTGCTGCTGTTCCTGCTTTGCCGATATGAGCGCCACACCCGACCTCGTGCCCTCGTGGGCCGTGCTGTTGTGCCTGCTGGAGCGGTCATTCCGCATGACCGGTGTGCGCACGCTGCATCTCAAGGAGAGCAACCGCGTCGAAGCCCTGCGCGAGGAGTTGTCCAGGTTGGGCTATATCCTGAAAATCGAGAGTGAGGACGCCATCTCATGGTACGGCGAACGCTGTCCTGTCACCCAAGAGCCACCCGTCATCGACCCGCACGGCGACCACCGCCTAGCGATGGCCTTTGCCCCTGCCGCCGTGCGCTTCCCCGGACTTATCATCAAGGATGCCGATGTCGTCACCAAGTCCTATCCCGCCTACTGGCGCCACCTGGAGCAATGCGGATTCACGGTCACTACACTGTAAAACCAGTCTATTTAGAATAAATCTTAAACAAGTATTATAAATCATCTCAATTAAAAAGTATTATGGAAAAAAAGATCAACCTATCAAAGATGCTGTGCGCTATCGCTATCCTGATGGCAGGCAGCTTGTCGGCTCATGCCAATGGTGTTAATGAGAGCGTATATAACACTGCAAACACTCCCAGAATGGATGCCTACACCATCGAACTAGATGCCGATGTCGAGGAAGGTACCGAGGAGTTCACCTATAACGTTGTGCTTAACTGGATTTCGTCACTCGACATGGCTAGTGGCGAGAACGTGCCTCAGACCTATACCGTCTATATCGTTGATGAATATGGTTACAACGAGCTGGCCGTGACCGATCAGACCACTTTCATCTATACAGTTCCCCAGTATGAGCACAGCTACACTCTCTCCTATATTGTCTGTGGTCAGTACTCGGATGGCGAGCAAGACCTCGTTACTTGGTCCAACACCGACGCAGTGATCATCCCCGGCTGGAACGACTTCCTGGCCCTGTATCTTGACCACTACGAGAGCGACTTCGTGCGTGACGTTGAGCTCAACTACTACCGCAACTTCCTCACCTTGTCCAACCTCGACGAGGTGAACGGCCTGACCACCGATGACGTGAACAATGGTGAAAACATATTCACATTATACCGATTTGATTGCGACTGCCCTGAGGTGCTGATACCAGTTGCACAATTATGGCTCAATAACTACTATAATGGTGTGAAATATACTATTGACTATCTGCCTGAGAATCAACAGTATCGCCCTAACTACAATATTGACCTGGTCACCCAAGGCATCTTGCCTGTCAACAACGGTGTGATTGACTTCAGTAGCCTCACTCTGGTGGACCAGTTCGCGGCTGATGTATCCGAGAACCAGCACCCCAACCGCTACGGTTATGTCTTAATGCTTTACGACAACGAAAAGAGCACTAATATCGTTGAGGTACCCGTCATGAAAGTTGATGCCACGATCGACGGCTTCTACACCCAGCAGGAGGTGATGGCAGACATTGACGCCGCGCTTATTCCGGGCGTAAAAAATGCCAACGTCGAAATGTACCTCCAGAATCTCCCCGAGATCTATTACTATGAACTTGAACGTGGAAACAACTGTATACCTCAAGATATTATTTCCCGCTTGCAGCGTCGCACTGATGGCACCTTTATGGAGATGAATTATTCTTTGCCAGATTATGGTATGGTTGTAGAACCTGGATTCATAAACCGTTATGACAATAACGCAGTTACGGGTGAATTTGGCGAATTCATGAGCTATCTTCCCACTGTTTGGACCTTCTGTATGGAGCGTGTCGATCATCATGAAAACAGCTATGGTGGTCCCATCCTCAAGACTGGTGTTGCACTCGTTGAGGCTTCGGTAAATGGTGTCGTTGACTTGAGTACCAGCTGGATGGACGAAAATGGCGAGAAGTGCGCCATCTTCAACCCCATCATGAGTATTGCAACCGAAATGCCCGACTATGCCAGCGTGGAGTATGAGCCATACATGTTTCGCGTTTGGAGAAAGTGTAATTCTATCCGCAACTACACGTTAGATCCCTATGGCCATCGGGTGAACGATACCGAAGCTCCCCGTGAGAATTTCACGCTCATTGCTGAGGTTATGGGCCATGATACTCATATTCAATTGGGCAGCGAAGAAGGAGAAGAACTGGCATTTGGCGCCACCGTCGATAGCAAGGATGACGGTATCTCTTTCCTCGTTCGCTTCTATTATAAGAAGGTGAACGCTACACGCGACAATGCAGATGACAAGCCCATGTACTATGTGGTGGAGGATGAAGTCGCATGGAACAACATTGTTGTTGCCATCACTCCAGGCGATGTCAATGGTGATGGCTACATTACTGTCTCCGATGTGACGTTGCTCATCGATTACCTCTTGAGTGGCAATAGCAATTACTACGACCCAATGGCCGATGTCAACTGCGATGGCGTCATCTCTGTCGCCGACGTGACGGCACTGATTGACATGCTGCTTTCCGGCAATTAAATGAATACACCACAGCAGGTGGGGCAAGAGTTGGCACAATAAATGCAATAAGCCGAATTTGAGATATGAAAACAAGACTTATAGTAATGATATTATCCACACTTCTCGCGCTCGAGAGCACGGCGCGTACCGCCCATGAGCGCATTGTCGTCATTAGCGACCCCCACCTGCTGGCCCCTGAGCTGATCACTCCCGGCAGTGCCATTGATCATGCCGATGCGGCCGAAGTGAAGATGATGGCCCAGAGCGACGCCATCATGAGCGCACTCACCGACAGCATCATCGCTCTCAAGCCTGCTGTCGTGTTGCTTACCGGTGACTTGACCCACAACGGAGAACGGGCCAGCCACGAGCGCATGGCCCAGCACTTAGAACGCATGGCTGGGCAGGGTATTCAAGCGTTGGTCATTCCAGGTAACCATGATTGCAACAACCCCTATTCGATGCGCTATGACGGAGAAAAGACCGTGCCTTCCGCAAGCATCACCCGCGAGGAGTTTGCACAGATTTACAGCAACTACGGCTATGGCAAGGACTCCCGCCGCGACCCGTCGTCGCTCAGTTACTGCTGTGAGCCCATCGAGGGCGTTGTCGTCATTGGCATCGACAGCAATATGGACGAACTCAACACCTTGACCAGCCGGGGCGACAGCGCAAGCACCTACCACAACGGCGGGCGCATCAAGCCCGAAACGCTGCAGTGGGTCATCGACCAGGCACAACAGGCCAAGCAAGAGGGTAAACAGGTCATCGCCATGATGCACCACCACCTGGTACCCCACTTTGACCAAGAGAGCCGTCTGCTGACCAACTACATTGTCAACGATCACAACGACGTCGCCCTTAAACTTATGGACGCAGGTGTCCACACCCTCTTTACTGGACACCTGCACGTGACCGATGTCGCCACATTATATAATAATGATGGTAACGACAGCATTGTCGAGGTCGCCACAGGATCGGCCATCTGCTATCCATTTGCCATTAGGACGGCGACCCTTGACCGCAATCAGCACTCGCTCGACATCGATACCCGCTGGCTCACAGCCACCGATGCCTGCCCCTCCCTGCGCGAACAGGGCAGGCAGCGCATCATCAACTCCACCCCCGGAGTGGCCGCAATGATTTCGGGCAAAGCCTGGAGCAAGGTGGGCAGCCACATGGGACAACTCAAGGCGATGTTGGAAGCAGGCGGCGGCGAGGTGAACCTGCCCGAAAATCCGCAGCAGGCGACGCAGCTGGCCCTGCGTCACCTCAAGGAAGTGCTCTCGCGCACCCTGCTGGCCGTAGTCGAGGGTAACGAACAAGACCAGGACATCGAGGACATCATCGAGCAGGGCAAGCAAGGCATCCGCGCGATGATCGAGGAAGTGGCCCCCAGCCAGGTCGATAACCTGTGGGAGTTTTTCCAGAGCAGCGTTTATCCCCAACTGGAGCCGCTGGTGCGCAGCATCCTTGAGGACCGCAACGCCGTGGGCGCTCCGCTGGAGTCCCATACCGACGACCTGCGCCTCAAGGTCACCTTGTAACTGGCGTGATTCCTCCAATAACACCTTCATATTATGAGTCATAACCTAAACCCTATCGTAAAAATCGCCATCATCAGCGACCTGCATGTGATGGCGCCGCAACTGTTGGTCAACGATGGCCCCGCCTTTGAGGAATACCTGAACCGTGACCGCAAGATGCTGCGCGAGAGCGCCGAGATCCTCGACTCCCTCGTGGGCGACATCATTGAGCAGCAACCGCACCTCGTGCTCGTCACCGGAGACCTGACCAAGGACGGTGAGCGCATGAGCCACCTCTTGGTTGCCAAGCAACTGCAACGCCTGGTTGATCAAGGCATACAAGTGCTGGTCATTCCCGGCAACCACGATATCAACAATCCCGATGCCAAGGTGTATGACGGCGACAGCACCATGCCTGCCGACACCATCACGCGCAACGAGTTTGCCGACATCTACAGGAACATGGGCTATGACGAGCATTCGCGACGCGACAATGACACGCTGAGCTATTGCCGTGACATTACTGACAAACTTTCCATTCTGGGCATCGATGCCTGCATGGACCGGCTCAACACCTTTGTCTCGCGCGGCGATGCCAGGGACCACTGTAAGACCAGCGGACGCCTCGAAGCATCAACCCAGCAATGGCTAGTGGAACAGGCGGAGCAAGCCACGGCAGCGGGCCGTCATGTCATCGCCATGATGCACCACCACCTCGTCACCCACTTCCACATGGAGGAAACGCTGGCTTCGCCCTATATGGTCGATGATGCCCATAGCTTGTGCCAGCGCCTGATTGATGCGGGCGTTCACGTCATCTTCACGGGACACCTCCACATCAGCGATATCAGCCATACGAGCCGTCAGCAGGGCGAGATGGTCGAAATCGCCACCGCTGCTGCTGTGGGATATCCCTGCCAGTGGCGCATGGCCACCTGCAATACGCTGGCAGGCAAGATGCAGCTGCGCAGCGTGACACTACACAGCCTACCCTCAGACCCCAACTTCGGCGAACATGCCCGCGAAGTGTTCAAGAACTGCATTCCTACCATGACCCGTGGCGTACTCAACCGCTACTGGCCAGAAATCAGCCAAGCCATCGACAATTACCGCAACAAGCACCCCTTGCTGATGCGTTACGTCAATCTGCCTGACAACCCTGATGACATTGCCCAACTCTTGCTCAAACATTTGCAACAGCCCGTTACAGGAATCTACATCGCCTTTGCCGAGGGCAACGAGGGCGGCCGTGACTATCGTCAACTCGTGGAAGATCTCATTGATGGTGTCAGTCATGTCATCGATGAAACCATCAGAGGGATCATGCGCCCAATCGTTAAAGTCGCCTTGAGACTACGCAGCACCAAGACATTCCGTCTCGTGCTGCGCAGCATACTCGAGGACCGCAACGACATCGGCACCAAGCACGAGACCATCATCAACGACCACACCGCCATCATCAACATCTAAGGGTAATGTCGACTGATATTGCCACCAGGAAATGGCAGGCCGTTAGCGATAACCACTATAAAAAGGTGGCTCAGGATGATGAGCAAGATAGCGACAATTAGTATCAATTGCTAAAAATTTTCTACTGAAATACATAGTTTTGCTATCATTTTGTCGAAATTATTGCGTTTTTGTTTGGTTTGATGCATTTTCCTATCTATTTTTGCAACTATATTAAAATAAGCATCTTATCAAAAATCATGATATTATGAGTGCCCCCAAGATTGAACTGACTTCCAGAGAAAAGGAAGTACTCGAATTGCTGTCAGCAGGGTATAACAGCAAGGAGATTGGAGAGAAAATTTTCATCTCCTCTAACACTGTGGAGTATCACCGCAAACAGTTGTTGCGCAAAACCAACTCTCGCAATGTAGCGGAACTCATAGGTAAGGCTTACCGCACAGGCTTGTTAAAGATTAACGATTAACAACATTACCCTACCAGTTTAGTTAAAAGGCTATGCGCTCGTCGCATAGCTTTCTTTTTTTACTCAACATGGACAGGAAAACTACGCGCCCGCTTCAACTGACGTTGATGGCGGGCGCGGTTGTTAGGTGAATTGGAGTCTCTGGGGCTTACTTCTTCTCCTTGAGCAGGTCGCGGATGTCGGTAAGCAGCTCTTCCTGAGTGGGACCAGCGGGAGCCTCGGGCTCTTCCTTCTTGGGCATAAGCTTGTTCATAGCCTTGATCATCAAGAAGATACAGAAGGCGATGATCAGGAAGTCGATGATGTTCTGGATGAACATACCGTACTTGATTGTAGCTCCTGCGATAGCCTCGCCACCATCAATTGCGGGTAACATCACCTCATACTTCAAACCCGACAGGTCAACGCCACCAGTCAGCATGCCAATGAACGGCATGAGAACATCGTCAACGAGTGAGCTAACGATCTTGCCAAAGGCACCGCCCATGATAACACCGACAGCCATGTCCATTACATTGCCCCTCATGGCAAACTCTTTAAATTCTTTTACAAAACCCATAATCTTTTAATTTTAAAAGTTAATATATCTATTAAACAATCTTAATTAAGAGTCAAAAATAGCATTTTGCCAGACAAAGTCAACTTCAATCCAATAATTTTGTTAACTTTGCAGTCGCAAAGCGACTGTTCTGCGACAAACGCAATGCAAAGATAGTAAAAAATTAACATTATAGTTATATAACTGCATTATTTATTAAAAAATCATTAAAAAAATCATTATGGAGAAGATCAAAATCGGTATTAATGGATTTGGACGCATTGGCCGCTTCGTTTTCCGTTCAGCATTTGAGCCCGAGAACGTAAACGAAATCGAGGTAGTAGGTATCAATGACCTGCTTGACGTTGACTACATGGCCTATATGCTCAAGTATGACACCATGCACGGCCGTTTCGACGGCACCGTTGACTATGACCTTGACAAGAAGGAACTCATCGTCAATGGACAGCACATCCACATCTATGCTGAGAAGGAAGCCCAGAATATCCCCTGGGGTGAGATTGGTGCCGAGTATATCGTTGAATCCACCGGTTTCTACCTGACCATGGACCGCGCTGAGCAGCACCTCAAGGCTGGTGCCAAGTACGTGGTTCTGTCTGCTCCCAGCAAGAAGGGTGATGACGGTCGCCAGGCTGACATGTTCGTTTGCGGTGTGAACACCGACAAGTACGCTGGCCAGACCATCGTCAGCAACGCCAGCTGCACCACCAACTGCTTGGCTCCCATCGCTAAGGTGCTGAACGACAGCTTCGGTATTGAGAGCGGTCTGATGACCACCGTTCACTCGGTAACCGCTACCCAGCGCACCGTTGACGGTCCCAGCGCTAAGGACTGGCGCGGTGGCCGTGCTGCCTGTGGCAACATCATCCCCAGCTCGACTGGCGCTGCCAAGGCTGTTGGCAAAGTCATCCCCGAGCTCGACGGCAAGCTCACCGGTATCTCGATGCGTGTCCCCACCCTCGATGTATCGGTTGTTGACCTCACCGTTAACCTGAAGAACCCCGCAACAAAGGCTGACATCTGCGCTGCCATGAAGAAGGCCAGCGAGGGTGAGCTCAAGGGTATCCTGGGTTACACCGAGGACAAGGTTGTCAGCAGCGATTTCCTGGGTTGCCCCCTGACCTCGATCTTTGACGCTGATGCCGGTGTTTACCTGACCGACAAGTTCGTCAAGGTGGTTTCATGGTATGACAACGAGATTGGTTACAGCCACAAGATGCTCGACCTCATCAAGGTGATGAAGAAGCACAACGGCTAATCCACATCCTCAACACTCAACGACTATCCCCGCAATGCCAACGCATTGTGGGGATTTTTTCATCCCGAAACGATCTCAGAACTAGACGTTTGTTTTATTGACGCACCTAAAGTAAAAATACGCTGTCTCACCCGAAGGGTGACATTTGAGTAACCCCGTGTGAGCTGGCTTGCCAGCATCACACGGGGAGCAATAACAATCGATACTGTCGCCGAAGGCGACCCCTTTCTGACTTATTCTTTTAGAAAAAACCTCTCGTCTATCTCTCCTCCGTTTTCAAGAATGAAATTCCTGTATTCCTCGGCAAACGACATCTTATGATGATGTTCCTTCTGATTGATAATGTACTGTTTCACTATGGGAATCTGCTCTTTGGAATAGGTAAAAGCAGCATATCCCTCTCCCCAACCAGCAAATAGAGGAAATGACGGACTCTGTTTCATCCACCCGTTAGTGGCAAATTTCAGCTCTCTAATAAACTCTGATAACGCGATGTTAGGAGGAATAGATACCAGTAGATGTATGTGATCAGGCATACCGCCAATACGGTAGAGTTTAGCATGATGATTAGTAACAAAACCATTAATGTAAGCATATAACTCCCGTTCATGCTCCTCCTCAATAGAAGGCATGCTACGGTAGGTCCGAAAAACGATGTGATAGACTAGATGCGTATAACTCATAACGTCACAAAGATAATAAGAATCGGGAAAACGAGCAAACCGATGATGTTTCTTAAGGACTCAATGGGGTCGCCGTCGGCGACAGACTTTGATATGGCCATACCCCTCATGAATCAAGCGACCTCGCTATGCTCGGTTACTTGATTCATGAGGGGTTACTCAAAGGTCACCCTTCGGGTATCACCATCAATATGGTCAGGTTACCTTTGTTTTTGATTGGGGGCTAATTATTTCATAAAAAACGATAAAAAATTTGGAATATAGGGACTTGATAGTGTAACTTTGTAACCAATAAATCTGTTTTTATTAACCATCTAAAACAATTCACGACAATGAAGAAATGGAAATGCGTTGTGTGTGGCTACATCCATGAGGGTGACACACCTCCCGAAGAGTGCCCGCTGTGCGGCGTTGGAC
>CAMZFV010000022.1 GCA_947306175.1 uncultured Prevotellaceae bacterium | reverse complement strand
GCGGCGTATGATGCGATGATCAGTGTTGCGCAGCAGAATGGGCTGGCGACTGAGGAGCTGGAGCGGTCGAAGCTGCAGAAGCTGCGTGATCTGGAGTTTGAGCACCAGGAGGAGTTGTGGGGCATCCGTGAGCAGTTGGGGTTATCGTGGCAGCAGGAGTATGACCGTGAGTTGGCCCAATATCAGAAGCTGAAGGATGATGAGCTGATCACGGAGAGGGAGTTCCAGAAGAAGAAGCTGGAGCTGCAGGCTCAGAATGTGCAGCGTTATTTTGATTACTACAGCGGTGCTGCGAGCTCGATGTTCGGGGCTATCCAGGATGCTGAGATCGCAATGAGTGAGGCGAAGTATGACGAGCTGATCCGCCAGGCTGAGAATGCTGGTGAGGACACTGCGGCACTGGAGGAGGAGAAGGAGAACAGGAAGCTGGAGATCCAGAAGAAGTATGCTGACGTGAATTTTGCGATCAAGGTATCGCAGATCGTGGCTGACACTGCTGTGTCGATCATGAAGGCGTTTGCTGACCTGGGGCCTATCGGTGGTGCGATTGCTGCTGCGATGCTGACGGCGACTGGTGTGGCTCAGGTGATGACGGCTAAGGCTGAGCGTGACAAGATCAAGCGGCTGCAGCCGAAGTCGAGCGGAGCTGGCTCAGCTACGGGCACGGCCGAGCGTGTGCTGAGCGGCTACAGCGAGGGCGGCTACACGGGTGAGGGCCGGAGGCTTGAGGTGGCGGGGGTGGTGCACCGTGGGGAATATGTGGTGCCGCAGCCGATCATGGGTGACCCGCGTGTGGTGGATGCCGTGGGGATGATCGAGGCTATCAGGCGGCAGCGTCGGGGCGCACCGTGGCAGAGCCCCGGCCCACGCGACACGGGTGCGGGCGGCTTTGCCGAGGGTGGCTACACGGGTGGCGGTGCCCAGGCGGGTGACCTTGCCGGTGTGGCGGCCGAGTTGCGGGCTGCGACCGAGGCGGTGAGGAACTTGAGGGCTTATATTGTGTATCAGGACATCGAGCGGGCGGGTGAGGTGCTGACGCAGGCTCGTGCCCCGTTCACTCGTAAATAGTAGATATCATGCTGAAGATTGAGACGAGCAAGGGCGTGCTGGACCTGGGCGGTGAGTTGACGCTGCAGGTGGAGGAGAGGTCGCCGGTGATGAATGAGCGCGGGAGCCAGTCGCTGCCGGCGACGGTGCCGTCGACGGCGAGGAACATGCTGATCATGGGTTTTCCCCACCGTCTGGACGGTGTGGAGCCCCCCATGGGCGATGACAAGTCGTGCACGGTGAGTGACGGGGTGTATCACCGGCGCGGGGTAATGAACCTGGTGAGCGCGAGCCGGCGTGAGGGCATCACGTTCAACGTGGGGTTTGACAACTCGGAGGCCTACGAGGCGTGGAAAAAGCGCAAGCTCAATGAGCTGTCGCTGCCGGTGAGGGGCGATGGCGATGTCGAGGGCCTGGCGGCCTTGCTGCAGGACGCCTATGACAACGGCGGAGGGGATGACCTGGCGGTGTTCCCCATCGCTGTGGCGCGCGAGGAGATCTCGTCGAACAATGTGAACACGGTGTACTGGGGGCTGCTGAACCGTGTGGACAGCAATGGCAAGCTGGTGTGGCGCGCACGCACGCAGCAGCAGCAACCGGTGGACGGCACGGTGATGAACGTGTCGCTGCCTAACGGCTACGGCGTGACGGCCTTCCTGTACGTGTGGCGTGTGCTGGAGCTGGCGTTTGCCGATCTGGGTTATGTGATCGACTCGAACCCGTTCAAGGGACTGGACGCAGGCGACCTGGCGCAGCTGGTGGTGCTGAACAATGTGGCCGACGCCATCTGCACGGGCTACCTGAACTACAGCGACCTGATGCCGGACTGCGAGGTGCAGGCGTTCCTGCAGGCGCTGAAGGTGCGTTTTGGGCTAATCTATCTATTGAACCAGGACACGCGCCGTGTGCGCATCGAGCTCATCAAGGACATCATTGTGCAGCGGCCAATCAATGACCTAACTGCATGGCAAACCGAATGGCCGATGGTAAGCTATGAGACGCGGAAGCAGCTGAAGCTGTCGGCCAAAACGAGCCTGTATAATGCTGCTCCAGTCAATGAGCGGCTGGAGGATTATGTCAAGACGTTGCCGTTGTCGAGCATCACCACGGCGGAAGAATTCAATCCCAACAGCATGGTGGCGCAACCGTCGGCATTCATACTGGAACGAGTGACGGGTAAGCTCTACAAGTGGGACGAGAACAACCATGCCTATAGTGACAGCATTAGCGGCTTCTTTAGCTGGGATCCCCAGACCAATGGTGTGGAGACCGAGGAACTCAGCAGTGAGGACGAATGCGTCCCCATGGTGAACATCGAGGGCAGGTATCTACCTGGATACATTACTGGGGCTGTTCACCGACACTCCTACATTAAAGGATGTGAGAATGACAAGGAGAAGAACGAGACGCCACTGGCTTTTGTCATCTCCTACGGGCAGGCGGGACGCATCACCCCACCCGCAGATGCAACCGGCAAACGCCTCTCTTTACTCTTCCAGTGGGGCGACGGCCTATTCTCGCAATTCTGGATGGGTTATGACGATCTCTTGCGACGTGCCTTCAACAAGGTAGAGGTCAGCATGAGGATGTCGGCTGTAAACTTGCTCAAGCTTGACTTGCTGAAGCCTGTAAAATATCAGGGTCAGCCTATGCTCATCGATGGTTTTGATTACACCTTGCCCATGCTGCACAACGTCCAAGTCTCTATGATCATGCGCACAATGAGACCTGCCGGGGATAGTGCGGCCGAACAGATCATGCCCAACATAGGGCCCTCCACGCCAACCTGGAAGTGGGTGTTCTACCGCTCGAATATCGATGAGCAGATTGAGAGGCTCATTAACCGCCTCATGGAACAACAACCTGAGGCTCTGCCGGAATTGGTTCCAGGAGACTACGGTGACGCCTGGCAAACTGACGAGGAATTCTCGACGCCGCCTACAGGTCCTGGAAGTGTATGGAAAGACTATGAGGCATCTGTCGGGGTGAGCATGTTAGAAACAGATGAGCAAGGCCGAACTGAACGCGTAACGCGATACTTTGATGTACAGTACACCGTCGGTATGATTGCTGAGTACAGTTAAAATCCGTCCTTTTGTTTTAACGGTTTTCTTCAGACCTTTGTAGCCATGAGTAACAGCATCACCATAGCGCCACAGGTCAGCGACAGCCGCAGCCTCTTTGAGGTCTGGCGGGAGTCCAACATAGGCAGCTATAGCGATTTTATCTGTTTCATGACCAAGCCGAGCGGCGAACGCATCCGCTTCCTGTTGACCGTCCAGGTCACGGGCTTGAGCCACGGCAGCCTACTGTTTAACCAGGTAACCACAACATAATGCCTCCCACCACTTTAAAGCCCATAGCCACGGGACATGTATTCACCCGCAATCCCCTCATGCTCAATATGCCATTTAGGGGGCAATGCGTATTTTCCATCTACGGTCAAGGGTACACCCGTGAGCAACCGGCTTATCAAGGTGAATTCGCTGCTCCAGATACCATCAACCTGGCAGAATTCATCGAAGCCATCATCCCACCCATCGGCGATCCAGGAGAACAGGACACCATGATCACCTATGGGCTCCATGACGGTAGCATCACCATAGAGGCAGATGATGGTTCACAAGAACCGTATTTATGGCATGTTATCGCTCATCAAGGTGGTATTTCCAAGCAGAACTTCCGCAAGCTCAGCCTGGCTGGTACCGACATCTTTGAGGCGCGATTCCTCAATCCTGTCTGCAACTTCTTCCTCACCACCCGCACCCATGATTGGCGCATCAATATCAAGGAAACTGAACTTTATCCGCTTGTCTTCTTCTACCCATTGCAGGGGACGCTCACCTTGTGCGACATCACCAACGGGAATACTGTCAGCTTGCCGGCTATTCACGATGAGGCAGATTACCATGGCCAATTATGCGCACTGAATCTGAAAGCGATTAGACAATACTTCCTGGATCAGTATAGAAGCATTACTGGAGTCTTTGATGTTCTTGTCGACGACAAACCTGCAGCACGCATCGCGATCCAGGAAGCAAGGCCGCAGCGTGAGCGCTACCGTCTCAAGTTTCGCAACAGTTATGGAGTGTTCGAGATCATTGAACTCACCGGAGAGGCGCAATGGGCGCCCGAATTTGATAATCATCAAGATGAGGGTTCCAATAAGCGTTACGAGCCTGATATCGATGATTTCTCATCCTGGAGGCAACGGTTGGCCATTACCAGCGTTATCAAGGTTTCTGCAGGATACAAAACCAACAACGAGCTCCATTTTATGCTTGATGCCATAGCCAGCGATGAGTGCTACCTCCTTGACATCGATGGCGACCCCATCAAGGTCATACCGTCTGCAGAGGAATTGAACTACTCGCATCGGCCCAATAGTCCACAAGCAGTCAACCTTGAACTCAGGCCAGTGGACAACGACACCTGTGTAACAGACAGCATCTTCACTAGCGTCATGCCCGCTAGAGGAGGTCTTTTCTCAGAACAATTCTCAGAACAATTCGACTAATTTCGCATCAAAAAGATGGAAAACCTAACACAACAACAGATTGAAGAGCTTATCCAGTTCATTGATGAAGCGGAGGAGCCAGCAACGATCACCAACACCATTATTGCAGCTGTGCTAGCCTTTCTTGCAGTCAAAATCGCCGGAACGGCAACAGCCCAAGCGCTACTCGCGGAAATAGCTGCAAGACAAACCGCTGACACCAATCTGTCAACCAGCATCACCCAGCTGCAACAGCTCATTCAAAGCTTGGGTTCTGTCGTTTATCTCGATAGCATGGGCGAGGAACTTGACGGTACACCAGTCCATATAGATCCCGGCATGGTCATTTATGATCCCGACCTATCCACAATCAAAAAGTGTACTGCACAGGATGATTATGAGACAATCGGTTGCAACGAGAATGTCTTATACTGTAACAAGGTCACCAACATTCTCTACCGTTGGAGCACGAGATCATTAAACATGATCCAAGTCGGTGCCGCCAAGATTAAGGTCATCAACAACCTCACCGAGGGTGGAGAGGACGACGCTCTCAGCGCTGAAATGGGCAAGGAGCTCAAAAGAATGATCGAAGAGTCTCAATCACGACACATCGACATTGTGGACGACATAGAATGTGATGCGGCAAGTAGCGCTATCTCTATTCCTTCTGCCCGCATGGTAAAGGAAATCTACCTCAACCTCAAAGCGTTGTTTGACCCCCAGTCTGGTCTTGCCAACCTTGCGTTTGTGGGTAAAAGACCCGATTGGAAGACGGTGGCCAAGCGTCAGTATACGTTGACTTTCGGCACATTCAGCGGCCTCAACTCGACCACTCCTGTAAAGGATGCCGAGGGTAATGCGGTGACGAGCGGAACACAAGTCAATGAGGGCTATCTTAAACTCATCCTTGTTCCCCAGTCGGCAGGCCATGTGTTCACGTCCATCACCATCAACGGTGAGCAGGTTACGTCAACCCCGACTGGTGACGCTGACGGGTCGAGATATATTGAGATTACCGTTGCTGGTCCCATCACTCTTGCGGCAAGTGCGGTAAGTGGTAGAGCGGTCATATTCACGGGAAGCACTGGTTGCACGATTGACGCAACCAGCGTCCAAGCTGGGCAAAGCCTTGACACGACAATCCGTGCAAACAAGTACTACAACTTGCCACGAAGCATCATCGTTAGGTTGAGCGGCACCAGCACCAACGTGGCGCACACATACACCCCTGCCCAAGACGGTAAGACCGCAAGGTTACAGGTGGCGAGTGCCGACATCACGGGCAACCTGGAGGTTGTCTGCATTGCATCCAAGCAAACACCTATCACTGTGTCGTTGAACGGCACCCATGTGACATTCATGCACGGTGATGATGTGCTTGGCTCATCGGCCAGCATCTATCCCGATGATATGCCTTACACTATCAATGTCAAGCCTGCCGCCAATGGTTATGTGATTGATGCCGCTCCTACGGCAACCGGATGCACGGTTGAAAGTGATAACGCAGGCGGTTATAACGTGAAAATACACACAGGCACGACTACTAACGTGACCATCCAAGCGAGCGCATCTGCCAACTTCTGGGAGGTAAATGTGCCTTCCAATGTGCAGCACTTGACCATCACCGATGAGAATGATACAGCATTCGCAAGCAATGTTGTGCAGGTAACCAAGGGCAGCGCATTCACCTGCTACATCAAGGCCGAAACCTTGTGGAAAGTCAATGTGGTTGTAACGATGGGCGGCGAACCAGTCGCCAACGCTTACACCCCGTCAACTGGTCGTGTGTACATTGAACAAGTCACTGGCGATGTTATTATCACGGCAACTGCGGTGGAGGACAACCCCGCCTATAAGAACGTTAGATTTGTCACCGCAGATGTCGGATATTGCAAGATGCAAGCATATTATGCCGAAGGCTTTGTTTCAAAACTTATTCCAGTAGATGGCATATCAAAAATCTATTACAAATCAGGAGATTACTCGACTGCTGATACGAGTTCTTCTATAATTGCATTTGATGAAAACTTGAACATTCTTGGCATGTATACTCAAAGGTATAATCCTAGAGATTACACACTTCCTGCTGGGTGTAAATACATTTGTTTTGCTTTTAAAGCAAAAGCAAAAGCCGAAACTGCAATTATTTGGACTGATGATGAAAACAATCCTATTTGGACTTATAGTCAAAACGAATATGATAATGCTGATGGTGCAATGGATTTCGTGGAAAGATTTATTAACCCAGAGGCTGACGCAAACGGAAACATCCCTGCAATATTCGTTAACCAAGATTGGCACGCAGAACTTTTAGTAGTTTTTGGGCAGAATGCTTCAAGCCAATATCCAACGAATGTCTTAACAAGTAAAGACATTGAACTTCCTGCTGCTGTGGATGGTATGAGAACGATAAGTTATTGGGGTGGTGAAACAACACCGTCTTGGGCTAACGTTCCATTGCTCATAGCATATAACAACGAAGGTAACATCAGATATTGTAGTGCGTCAAGTTCAACGGAACAAGGTAAGGTGTTTTCCGATATATCTGAAACCTATACCCATTGCCGACTTGTTTTCCATGCTGATAAGTACTATGATAATGAAAACTATCAGATGTTTATAAAGGATGGGAATGGTAATGTTTTGTGGGATAACACGAATATTGTTAAACCAGACGTAGTAGATGAGGAAAGCGATGGAAACGATTGACAACAACACTAATGCAACCGAGTTGATAGAGAACATCAACACCGCTTTTGGCGGCACAACGGGCATTCAAGAGTTACTTGCAAGCGACAATGCCGCTGACCTCGTAGAGAAGCTGAACCATAACTTTGAGGTGATGGGCACTAGCGGTGATGCCGTGTTCCCCGATGGTACAATTATGCCTGTTGCAATAGGTGGTATTAATGCAGGAGAAAACATCGGTGGTATTACGTTGGACGATTTTATCACATACGGCATTGAAAACAAGCCACGCACCGTTGTTTTTTTCCACGGTAGTGACCCACACGCAAATGGCGGTGGCGGTGGCAGTGAATTTTCAGATGCGTATAACAAAATGCTTGCCGATCCAAGTATCGCTTGTTTCGTTGAAACTGGTGACATGTATTCCGGCCAAAGCAATGCCTTAACGACTAATATGAAAAAAGTTGCCTCACTTGACAAATTGCTTGTCTTGCCAGGTAATCATGATATTCGGGATGCTTACAGCGGTAATGTAGTCAGGATGCGTGAAGCCATAGAGTATTGGATGCAAAACGGTGATGGTGTTATTGGTGATAACATTAAGTTTGGTTACAATGGCGACAACAACGACAACCTTGGAAATTACGGGTGTTATTGGCATACGGATTTAGACCTTGGCAACGGGGTGTTGAGGATTATAGGCATTGACCTATACAATTACCCTGGCGACAATAGCGACAATAGCAAAGGTTGGCATTGGTGGTATTCGCAACACCAAATTGATTGGTTAATAGGATTGTTGCAAGAACTTGGTGAAAATGACTATTTCATCTTGGCCATGCACGAAACTCCAGTTAAGCCAACGGCTCAAAATCCGATTTACCCCATCGACAAAAGGCAGGAAAATAAATTCTGCTCATCGTTGTTGGACAAGAAATGGTACACCGAGGATGCTGGTACTGTCGCATATAATCCTAATTTCCTTGCTGAGATTGTTGACAAGTATCTTAATTCTGAGAACATGGACATCGTTGCACCAGAAAAAGATGGCGGCGCATCGGCAATAGCTGATTTTCGCAAGCACAAGCCTGCACAATTCCTGTGCTACTTGTGCGGGCATTGGCACGCTGATTTTATTGAAAAGCATCCAGTGTATGGTAATCAGTTAATAAGTGTTGTGGAAACGAGCCTTGGCCATGCGGGGAGCATTACAGATGTCCGAACAGAAGACGTGTCTGGATATACAGCTGGCGCAAGACCTAGTGGAATGTACAACCAAATCACGGTTGATGCCATGAGAAAGACCATCAAGTTCAAGCGCATAGTTCCTGGCCGCACAGAACCTATTAATACCTGTGCGCATACTGTTAATTCATCGAATTGGCCACAAGATGCGTATGACAAGCATGGCGAAGGATATGTCTATCCGTCCATCACCCGTGACGAGATTACCTTTGATTTCAACGCTAACGAAATAATCACTAACAACGAACAAGAAAATGAAAACTGACAAAATCAATCACATTTTTGCAGGTGCGCTCATCGCCAGTGCGGTAGGTATGCCGTGCTATCTTAATAACGTGGACTTGTTCGCAGGTATTTGGGGATCGATTGTGAGTGCGATCATCGCAGGAGCGATCAAGATGTGATATGACAACCAGTACTGCAAAGGAACGGACTGGAGGAACTTCTTGTTCGTCGTTATTGGCCATCTTGTTCCTGTATTGTTCATACTAGGGCTACATTTAAAATAGATAAAACCTGCCTTTTTCTTGCCATTAACAATCAGCACAGTAATGTATCAAACACATGGATGCCCTGGTCTCGGTTTTCTTGATTGATGTGAGCATAGATCATAGTCATCGCCAATGAAGAATGCCCCATGATATTAGACAAGGTCGCGAGGTCGCCCTTGTTCTTTTTATAATATAATGTAGCAAAAGTATGACGAGCAGCCTTTGCACTAATCGGCTTAAAAATACCCACTCTTGCGCAAATGATTTTGAGTTTACGGTTGATGTTCTGATCTGTAGTCAGCCCTTGGATCAATACCCCTTGCTTTCGATCTCCCCTGTAGTGTACTATCAATTTCTGTGCTGGTGCAGAAAGAGGAACCGACACTCTCACTCTGGTTTTCTTGCGAACATAATGGAGCTCATTATCCGAAATGGATTCTATTGTAATAGCTCTCGCATCACCGATATGGAGAGACGTGAAGGTCATGAAAAGGAAAAAGCGCAGCACGTCTTGATCATCGTCGTCAAGTTCATGGCTCCTATAGAGATCTACCAACAGTTTCAGCTCATCTTCAGTAAGGTAGATGATATGAGGAGCAGCACGCTTAACCCGAAACACCTCCATGGGGTTCTTAAGGATAAATCCCGCTCTGACTGCAGCCAAAATGTATCCTCTTAACACTGTCATGTTTTTCCATACGGTGGCATCCCCGTTTCCCAACTGTCGCAAGTGCGCAGCATAGAGCTTCAGGAATTCTGGTGTAACCTCAATGAATTGGAGATCTGGCTTATAGGCTTCGATCTTTTTTAGGATGCTTTTATGCTGGCGCCAGGTATTGCATGCCAGAGCTCTCCGGTTGTTCTTTAGGCGTTGCTGGGCAAAGCCAATAAAGCTTTGTCCGCCATGGGGTTGCTTATATAATGTGAAGAAGGTTTCTTTAGTAAGTTGGATTCCGCCCAAGCGAGCTCGCACCAACACATCATTAATCTTTCCACGGGTGTTTTCAATAATCAGGTTCTGATCACGCACAAGGCCTCCGCGACCTCTGACTCTCTCATTTACAGGATCCCAGTCGCAAGCCTTAACATATAAGTCAAGGGGAATACGGATTTTTTCACGGTTTAGGTGGAAAACAGCGTATAGAGCAACGCTTCCGTCGCGGCGCTCCTCACTTCTTCTCTTGATTGAAATGATTGCCATAAATTAGTGTCATTTTTGTGCCGACAAAAGGCTCCGATGCCGTTTCTGTGCCGACAAATTTAACAAAATGACATTAACCGGGCGAAAGATAAGAGGCTAATGCCCAATATTTTAGAAAAACGCCCCAACAAGCGTCAGGGCGTTTGGTGGTACCTCCGGGGATCGAACCAGGGACACGCGGATTTTCAGTCCACTGCTCTACCACTGAGCTAAGGTACCTTTCAAAAGCGAGTGCAAAGATATGGCGACTTTTTGACGTGGCCAAATTTTTTGGCAGAAAAAAATGAAATTTCTTTTCGACGCCATGTTTTTTCTGCTCACAATCGGCTATCAGTCAACCTTATAGAGGGCAAACCATTTGTTTTGCCACACGATGTGGTAGTCTGCTGAGGTCATCCAACGGTTGAGGGTGTCCATCTTGTCTTGTTGCAGGAACTTGTCATCCACGATGGAATAGGAGTTGAGGTAAGCGTCGGTCGCCTCGCTCCAGTAGGGGCCCAGGTTGTTGAATTTTTGCCGCAGGATGGCGGGGCGTTCATCACCCATGGCTTCCAATCTTTCGGCCAGGGCTTCGGCGCTCAGCAACTCGGGCCAGGAGCAGCTGATGGCGGGAATCGACCCGGTCAAGTGATTCATCATGGGAATGCTACCATAGCACAGCAGGGTGTCGCCCTCACTGACCAGCCGAGTCAGTTCCGGTAAGGTCTCGTTGATAATCTGCGCACGTTCAGGCGTGGTGCGGACGAGGGCGGCGCGGCTGTCGTTGATCGCTGCCGTCTTGTACCACAGGTGGCCACCATCGAAGTAGGAACCAACGGTTAAAGTCTGGATGAGGCCTATCAGTATGAAGGCTAGCGGAAAGATGATACCCTCGCGGCGCTGCCAGAACAGTGTCGCCACGGGTGCCGCCATCCAGGCGATAATGCCGCCGTTGTTGGTCGCGCCATCGCTGCCCAGCGGGAACACCAGCAGCATGAGCAGGCCCAGCCAAGCGGCAACTGCAGGTTTGCCTCCTTGAGAAATCACCCACACGAGCCCCGCCACACACATCACCCACAAGGGGTGCATGATGTGGGACTGGTGCCACATGAAAAAGACTACCATGGCGGCAACAGCGACCCATGCCACGGAGCGCACCAGGAAGTCATCGATATAGCGCTTGATTGCCCAAAATGCCCACCATAGGCCATAGGCCTTAAGACCTACAATCATGCACTGCCAGTAGAATGCCATCATCTCCATGACCAAGCCACCAGCATTGTGGCTGGCGCTGCCGGTACTGCCCGTGGCGACGCCCAGCAGGTCGGCCATATTTTGCTTAAAGATTTCCCAGTGGCCCAAAGCCATCATCAGGGCGATAACAGCCAGCGCTCCAACGGCCATGCCTGCCAGCATCGTGCAGCACTGGCGCCAGCATTCACGCCACGGGCGCTTATTGTAGAAATGGGCAATAAACGGCATTACCGCCAGCACAACCGCCAGCACATTGGGGATGCGGGTAAAGATGTTCACCCCCACAATCACGCCTGCCAGTAGCAAGTGACGCCAGCGGCCAGCCGTCAGCCCCTTGAAGGCCAACGCCAACGCAGCAACCCATAGCAGAGCGCTCATCAGGTCGTTGTTGAACGTGTAGGGGAACTGCACCAGCGAGGCCACCACCATCATAAAGCCCAAGATGACTGCCGACGCTGGAAGGATGCGCTTGAAAGCCCAGGCAAGAATCGCCATACAACCCACGTTGCACAACACACCGGCGACACGCATCGCCAGCCACTTGCCGCCCTCGGGCAGCAGGGCGCTGATGGCACCACCCGTGACACCGCTCAGATAATACATGAAGTTGTACTCCACACTGGCGGGAGCCTTGAAGATGTTGTCAAAGAAGGTGAGGTAATAGCCCGAGTCGCAGAGGTCCACACCGAAGGTGGCCACCATGAGTTGCCACAGCGTGAGCAGGATGATGGCACACGTCACTGAAGTGCCGTAATGGCCGTTGACCCATTGCTTGATATGTCGCAGTTGTTCTAACAAGATGTGACAAAGGTAATGCAAGTTGAACGAAATGCCAAATTTTTGCCATAATCTTGCCGACAAGCGCCAAAAAAGCAGTAAATTCGCTCGTTGAAAAGGACTAGGGACTAGAAACTAAGGACTAGAAACTAAGGACTAAGGACTAGGGACTAAGGACTAAGGACTAGGGACTAGGGACTAAGGACTAAGGACTAGAAACTCTATTATGGAAGGACTGCTGCAATACATCTGGCAACACAAGCTGTGGCTGAGCGAGGACATGGTGACCAACGACGGGCGCCGTGTGCGCGTCATCGACCCTGGCCTGCTCAACACCAATGCCGGTCCCGACTTCTTTAACGCCAAGGTCGAGATTGACGGGCACATGTGGGTGGGCAACGTCGAGATTCACGTGCGGGCCAGCGACTGGAAGCGGCACCACCATGACGAGGACCCCGCCTATGACAGCGTCATCCTTCACGTCGTTGAGAAAGACGACGCCCCCGTTACCCGCATCAATGGCGAGGTCATCCCCCAGGTCGAGTTGCAGGTGTCGCCGCGTTTCAACGAGAGCTATGACAGGCTGGTCAATGCACGGGTGGAACTGCCCTGCGCGGCACGCCTAAAAGAGGTGCCGCAGCTCACCATCACCGAGTGGATCGAAGCGCTGGCTTTTGAGCGGCTGCACAGCAAGGTGGACCGTGTCAGGGAGCTGTATGATCGCTACAATGGCAGCTGGGAGGATCTCTGTTATGTGATGCTGGCCAGGACGCTGGGCTTCGGCATCAACAATGACGCATTTGAGCGGCTGGCGAGAATCACGCCACTGCGACTGCTGCACAAGCACAGCGATTCCATCCTGCAGGTCGAGGCACTACTGTTCGGCCAAGCTGGATTGCTCAACGGCGCACACAACGACGAGGCCTATTACCAGCAGTTGATGCGGGAGTATGCCTTCCTGGCCAACAAATTCTCGCTGCGCCCTATCGAGGGCACCGCTTGGAAACTGTTCCGCAGCCGCCCGCAGAACTTCCCTTATCGCCGCATCGCCCTGCTGGCGCAGTTTGTCCAGGGCGGTTTCAACCTGATGAACGACATTCTGCAAGCCACGGACACCAAGGCGTTGCGGCAACTGTTTGACGTGGAGTTGAGCGGTTACTGGACGACGCACTTCTCCTTTGGCAAGCCGTCGCCCAGCGCGGGACGGGCACTGAGCAACAGCAGCATCGATATCGTGCTCATCAATACCGTCGCCCCACTCTACTATGCCCGTGGCGAAATGACCGATGACTACCAGATGACTGACCGCGCCATCGCCCTGCTCGAGGATATCCGTCCCGAGCAAAACAGCATCGTGACCATGTTTAGGGGTGCAGGCATCAAGTGTGACGATGCCCTCACCAGCCAAGCCCTCATTCAGCTGCGGCGCAACTACTGCGAGGCCCGCAAGTGCATCTACTGCCGCCTGGGGCACCGCCTGCTGGCCACCGACGCCAAACAAAAACCGAGCGACCGTTAGGCCACCCGGCTGATATCCCTAAACCCTAAGGTCTAAAATCTAAAGTCTAAAAAAGAAGCATTGCCAGGAAGAGAGAAGATTTTGTTTTTTATACTGATACCCTATCCACTATTCACTCAACCCTAAAAAGTTCTTTTCACATTCCTGGCGTTGCTCCATCGTTGTGTGTTTTTGCAGCAAGGCAGCTTCGTCTTTATCCGTTGCTAACGCAGCGGTATTGTTATTGTTTATGAAAAAATTATAGCACTCCAGATCATTACTGATCGTTTATAAGAATTTTGTCCAAATCATCATTTCAATTTTTCGCTTTAGCTTTCTCAGGTAGCGTTCTCCTGATTGGCTGATGCAAATTTAGGCAGAGGTCAAAAGCGACTGCAAACTTTTTTCCTTGAAAAATCAAAAGTGTCTAATTTTTTTACACTAAAGTGTCTAATTTTTTTACACTTCGTGTCAAAACGAGGATTTTTGACACCAAAAATTGAGGGTGCGATGGCATGTTGCGCCGCGCACCCTCAAGAGCAAAAACTACAAAAATGAAAAATTACGGATTGCTTAACAAGCTGTCGACGAGTATGGTGATATCCAAAATGCTGACCTCACCATCGCCGTCCACGTCGGCATAAATCGGCAGTTCTCCGCCGCTTAGCAGCAGGTCGATCAGGTTAGTCGCGTCGTTGACGTTGATCGCCCCGTCACCGTTCACGTCACCAGGTCCAGCGCCAGCAATGCCCACGATGTTCTTAAACGATTGCCAGTATCGAGCGTCCATATAACTCTCCAATGAGGCCTCAGGCACCATCAAAGTCGCATTATAGCAAGATGAGAATGACCAAAGGTAAGCAGTGGGAGGAACAGTAGCCAGACATACCACCCTTTCCACCTTTTTACATAGATAGAACGCTTCATCATAAATCCTGGTGACCGAAGCAGGTATTGTCACACTGGTCAAGTCTGCACAGCCTTCAAACGCAGAATAACCGATCGTAGTGACTGAATTAGGTATTGTCACACTGGTCAAGCTGCTGCAATCCTGGAAGACACTACTATTGAGAGATGTCAGCTTATTGGGAAGCGTTACACTGGTCAAGCCTCTACAGAAGGCAAATGCATAGCTGCCGATAGATGTCACTGTATTAGGTATCTTTATACTGGTCAAACCCGAGCAGCCATAGAATGCACCATATTCTATTGATGTAACCGAACTTGGAATCGTCAAACTAGTCATATTTAAACAACCATAAAACGCGTTCCGACCAATGATTGTCACCGTACTAGGGATAACAGTTTTCTTGCATCCCAGTATTAATCTATTGTCTTGCGACTTGATGATCGCATTACAGTTATCCCGTGAGTCATAGGTTGCATTATTCTCATCAACCAGAATTGTTGCCAGAGAACCGCAATTCAGGAAAGCTGCATTGCTAATATCATTGACTGCTGCCGGGATGTCAATTCTTTTCAAACTAGCACAATACTCGAAAGCATAGTATCCGATGCTCTGCAGGTTACTGGGTAGCGTCAAACTTTCCAATCTTGAACAGCGCGAGAAAGCAT
This sequence comes from uncultured Prevotellaceae bacterium, assembly GCA_947306175.1. Lineage (GTDB taxonomy): Bacteria > Bacteroidota > Bacteroidia > Bacteroidales > Muribaculaceae > Sodaliphilus. Next base: position 33,324 of record CAMZFV010000022.1, on the reverse strand, counting down.
AATCTTTGATGCTGGTCACCCCATCAGGGATCTGCATACTGGTCAATTGGTTACAGCCACTGAATACGCTAGAGCCTAAACTTTGTAGGTTATCGGGAAGGTCCACACTCCACAAGTTTTTGCAATTCTTGAAAGCATCATTGCCAATGGAAGTAACCGACCCAGGAATGTTAATGCTTGTCAGGCTATTACATTCGTAAAACAGACCGTCATTGATGGTTGTCAGGCCATCAGGCAAGGTCATGCTGGTCAAACCGCTCCTGGAGAAAGCATATTCTCCGATGGTCGTCACCGATGCGGGGATGTCAAGATGGGTCAGGTTGGTGCAGCCTGCAAAGGCATAATTACCAATGCTGGTGACCGTGGCTGGAATGTCCATTTCGGTTATATTGGTATTATTATAGAACGCATAATCACAGATGGTAATGATACCATTCGGCAGCACCGTATTCTTGCACGTCAGCACGATGCTGTCGTTGGCCGTCTTGATTACGGCATTGCAGTTATCGCGTGAGTCATAGACCGGATTGGCGCTTTCTACAACGATGGACTCCAAACCCGAACAATTAAAGAACGCTCTATAACCCAGCGAAGTGACGGATGCTGGCAGGACGAGACTTGTCAGCCCAGTGCATGAAGTGAAAGCATTGGATTCAATGGTCGCCAAAGAATTGGGCAAAGATATCTCGGTCAAGCTAGAGCATCCCCAGAATGCACATTCTCCAATGCTAGTTACGGAATTGGGGATAGTGAGGCTGGCCAAACCAGTGCATGACTGGAAAACATTTGTTTCTATCTTTGTCAGGCCGGCGGGCAGATCCAGAGCAGTCAGGGCACTACAATAGCCGAAGGCGCCTTCACCGATACGCGTCACCGAATTGGGGATTGTCAAATCGCCAGCCAAGGCACGACAGTAATAAAAGGCATAGGAGCCGATCGACGTCAATGAGCTGGGTAAAGTGACACTTGTCAATTGACTACTGAATCCAAACGCATTATCACCAATCCCAGTGACAGAGTTTGGCAATTCCACTGATGTAACTCTAGAGCCACTGATGAATTCAGAGGGTATCCATTCGACCTCGTTGCCAATGGTCACACTGGTAAGTTCATAACAATCATGAATAGCCGGGGACTCGCAATGCTTGGCGTTCCAAATTAAGGTACTTACATTTATCCCATCAAATGAATTATCGCCCACATACTTGAGATTCTTGCCGATGGTCACTCTTGACACACCAAAACAACAATAAAACGCTCGGTCGCCAACGCTCTCGACAGAGTCGGGAATCACGATGCTGGTGAGACCCTCACAATCGTAGAACGCCGAGACACCAATATGCTTGACCGAGGCGGGTATCGTTAAGGAACTGATATTCGAGCCACTAACAAAACCCGACGGCAGCACCTCCACCTGATCACCTATCGTTACCTCATTTACATGGAAACAGCCCGAATAGCTGTTCCACTGAGGCTCTTCGCCCGTACTCCAGCATTCACGGGCATTCCACGTGAGTGACGTGATGCTATTCTCCTTGAAGGCATCCTTACCGATAGTGGTCACGTTAATCGGGACAACCAGGCTGGTCAGTCCCGTGCAGGAATAAAACGCGCTGTCACCTATTGCCTTTAACGCATCAGGAAGATTGATTGAAGTAATCAAAGCGTGGTCGGCAAAGTGTGGAGGGAGCACCGTCACCTGGTCACCGATTGTCACTTGACCGAGGTTATTGGTCAACATTCCGCCGTTGCTCCAGCATTCACGGGCATTCCACACGAGCGACTGAAATGGGATTCCGCCAAAGGCATCCTTACCGATGGTGGAAACATTGACGGGAATTGTCAAGTCGGACAAGCCCGTGCAAGCATAGAAAGCGCTGTCGCCGATGCTGGTCACAGCTTCGGGGATAGAGATGCCGTACAAACCGCTGCAACCATAGAAAGCCTTCTTGCCAATCGAGGCCACAGTAGAAGGAAGGTTCACAGCCATCAAACCGCCGCAATTGCGGAAAGCGCCATTCCCCACTCCAGTCACAGTATAGTTCATACCCTCATAGCTCACACTCGACGGGACAGATACCATACCACTGTAGCTGTTGTTCCTGAATCCATTGTCCTTGTAGGTCACCGATACGGTATTTGAGCCAGTGATGATATAGTAAATGCCATTGACTTCGAAGTCGTAGGGGTTATTCAGAGAAGCAGCACTTGCCATGTGCTGGAACAGGCTCCACCAGTTGGCAGTCCTGTAGTCGGCCAACGAGACTTCCGGGACAAAGAGATTGGCCGAGCCATAGGTCTCGGAAGCGAAACAGTCGCTATTCGCCATCAACGGGGGCGTAATGGCACGTGTGGTGACCGAAGTCAGAGACGTGCTGCCATAGAAAGCGTTTTCACCCAGGTAAGAAACCGCATCAGGAATCCTGATAGTCATCAGACCAGTATTAGCAAATGCCAATTCGCCAATATATTCCACCGAGTTGGGAAGATTTAAGCTCCTCAAGGCAGTACAGCCATCAAACGCACTTGTGCCGATATAGTAGAGTGAACGGGGAAGGTTTACCGTGGTCAGGTGAGTACAGCCCTTGAAGGTACCGTCCAGCAAAGTCACGCTCGACGGAATCTCGATGCGCTGCAATGACGTGCAGCCAGCGAAAGTGCCGTTGAGGGCGGCGATGTTCTTGGAGAGCGTCACATTGTTCAAAGAGGAACAGCCGTAGAACACGTTCCAGCCCAAATTTGTGACAGAGTTGGGAAGCGTCATGCTTGTCAAGCTAGTGCAATAGGCAAATGCCGACTCCCCGATGCTTCTCAAATGGTCTGGCAAATTAATACTCGACAGGCTGGAGCAACCGTAGAAGGCATTCTTGCCTATCGACTTGATGGTGCTTGGCAAGACAATGCCCGTCAAGCCCGTACAGTTGCGGAAGGCGTTGTCATTAATGGCGGTCACAACAAAGCTACGGTCAATCGGGCTTCCATAGGAACCACTCTCAATCGAGAATGTGTGGTAAACCGCAATTTCAGGGATAGTGATGACACCGCTATAGGTATCGCTAGTAGCGGAAATGACCACAGCAGTGTTGTCGCCACGGTACTCATAGTGGATACCGTTGGCCCAAAACTGCTCCTGAGCTAAAGCAGTAGTTGCTGTCAAGAGCAGCAGTAATGTGTAAAGTAATTTCTTCATTTAGTTATAGTTTTTATGTGGTTAATAAAAAAGTTTCTAAAAAAGAGCATTGCCAGGAACCGGGATGTAAAAAGACTTTTTGTTCTGATATCATCAATAACCATTCTTTATTAACCCTATTTGATACAACTTTCTGGCTCCTGGCTTTGCTCGGGCGTGTGTTCCATAGCAAGGCAACTTCGTCATGATGAGCCGTCGCTCACGCGTCGAGGCATCACGGGCTTATGAAAAAATAGCACTTTGTCTGTATAAATAGCTTAACCATCTTTTTATCTCATTTATTGGCAGTCAAGGAAATCATTTCCCGTTCGGCCGTTACAAAGTTAAGATATTGTAGCACTATTTGTCAAATATTTTTTGCAGAAAAATGGGAAATGTCTAAAATTTTTACAGCACAGTGTCTAATTATTTTACACTTTGACAATAAAAGGCGGCGTGTCATAATTGTATTGCCTTATATAATGACCGCCCTAACGGGCGGGAAATTTATCAAATTGAAATAAAAATTATAATATTGATAATTTTATAATAAAATTTTAATCTAATTTGAATAATTTCCCGTGCGTTAGCACGGTCAACCGACCGAGTCATAATTATGACTCACCTTCATATTTTTCAATGATGAAATCAGTTTCCAGACAGGAGCGCATCGATAAGTGTTGTGATGTCCTTGATGCTCACTGTGCCGTCACCATCCACATCGCAGTAAGCGGGAACATCAGCGCCATCCAGCAACTGATCAATAAGGTTAATCGCATCATTGACAGCAATTACACCATCACCGTTGATATCACCAGGTCCAGCCCAATTTAGCGGAACGATGTGCGAGAACAGGCCCCACTCCCAATGGTTTGTGTAATCCATGATCGACTCATAAGGCACATAGAGCGTTGCGTTCTCGTAAATATAACATGAACCTAAATAATGATCAGCAGAGTAAAAAACATATTCGATATCAGGCGGTACGATAGCTTGACAGGTCACCGAATTCAAGTTGGTACAATAAGAAAAAGCATCTGTTCCAATTTCTGTAACTGAGCTAGGGATGGTGACACTGGTTAATTCAGAGCAATACCTGAATGCTCTATTGCCTATTACAGTAACAGCATTAGGGATTTCAATGCTGTTCAAGCTATAGCAATACCCAAAAGCACCACTACCGATGCTTGTGATTGATTCAGGTAATGACACATTAGTCAGAAATTCGCAATAGCTGAAAACGCCGTCACCAATTGAGATGACAGATTCTGGTATTTCCACACTGGTTAATGAATTGCAGCTGGCAAACGCGCCGTCACCAATCTCAGTGACCGAGCCAGGAATTGTGATTTCAGGAATAAACGAACAATAAAAAGCGCAGAGGCCTATGGAAGTCAGCGTGGAGGGCAACTGGATGCTCGTCAATTGGCAGCCCTCAAAAGCATAATCTTTAATTGCGGTAACAGTATAGGTTTTTCCATTATAGTCAACCGTTTCGGGGATTACCACATCATCAAAATAACATGGATTCATAGAGCCCCATATCACATCACCAATCTCTCCCTCGCCCCAATTTGGTTCCTCGTTGTCATAGGCCGAGTCAAGCACAACAGCCCCTTGAATAGGATCAAAATGAACGGTTTTATCCACAGTGCGCTTTGAAACAGCGACTGATGAATCATCGAGAATCTTATAATAGATATTGTCAACAATGAAGTCAAAATCGCGCTGGAAATGTTGAGAAGGATAGCACTCAAAAAAGAAATCCTCTCTGACAGTATCACTCGGAAGCTTATGCTCCGCTTGGGCATAGATTTCCACCCAGCCGATCGCGGAATCTTCTATTAAAAGATCGGGATCAACAATACCTGTCATGTAAGGGTAATCATAAGATAGCAGATTAACAGTTTTCCAATCAGAAGTCACTTCTGTTCCGCTGCCACCTGTCTCCCAGTCTTTGATATAGTTATACCTGTAGTACAAGACAACTTCGCTCTCATCAGTATTACCAAATGCGACCGCACAATAGTAGTAGTATTGATCAGTGGACCCATCAGGAAGTGCTGCTTCGTGGCGCAGTTCAATAATCGGGGTCGATGTCTTTTCTGAAATCTGCAATGGGGTGATGACGTAATTGAACTGAACTGTTTCGGAATAGTCTTTGCCTTCGGCCCTGGCTTGGGCAACAATGTCAATATTCTGCTCCTCATAAGTGCGGTTCATTCTATATTCAGAACTTAACGATTTAGCACCGCCCAACCAAGGGAAATAGCCTTCCCGGAAATCAACAAAATCACCATTACAATAAAAGTAAGCATTGAGTTCGTTCACATCGTCATCACATGTGAAAACAAAGGTCACATAACTACCATAATCCTCAACAGTGATCATTGGAGGTGCGGTTTGTTCCATTTCATCTTGGGCAGCAAGGGCAAATCCCGTCAGAATAACCATCATTAGGGCTAAGAGTAATTTCTGTTTCATTATCGATAAGATTAAATTGTGAATAATACGATATGTTCGGGAAAGGCTGTCAAGTCCATTCCGTGTTTCACAAAATTACGATATCAAACAGACAACATGCAAACTTTCAACGTGAAAAACACGCCGAAAACAAAATATTTTCCAAAAAGTGTCTAAAAATTTTACACTTTCAGCCCTCAGACGATGATGTGACTAGACCGAGTCGGGGATGGCGGCGGGTTCCTCGAGTTTTTCGTTGGGGATAAAGTCGTCAGTGAGAGGGATGGTGAGGCTATCCTCGTCAAAGTCCAGCATCGTGGAGTCAAACTCTTCAACTTGACTTAGAGCCGAGCAGCCCGAATAAAGGTCGGCACTGATGGGTTCCTTAGCTGGCTGGAAGCGTTGGTGATACTGCTGGAACTGCGGATCACTCAACACGAGTTGCAGGAAGCGTCCGCAAATGGGCAACGCCGTGCGGCTACCCTGCCCCAATGCGCCCCAGCGGAAGTGAATCTGGCGATACTCGCCACCTACCCATGAGCCGCAGACCAGTCCTGGCGAGACCGCAACAAACCAGGCATCGGCATGGCGGTTACTGGTTCCCGTCTTGCCACCCAGGTCAACGTCATAGAGCGGACGTGTGATGTAGCCGTTAAGTGCCATGGCTGTGCCTCCGGCATCGGTGCGGCAGGCCAGGAGCATCTGTTGCATGAGCCATGCCGAGCGGTAGCTCATCGCCCGCTCCTGATGCTCGGGGGCCCTGTAGATTTCCTTACCGTCACGGTCAACGATACGCGTCACAATGACGGGATCACTACGCATACCGTCGTTGACCACGGTGCAATAGGAATTGACAAGTTCCATCAGATCCACATCGCTTGCGCCTAATGATAGGGCGGGTTTGGCATCCATCGGGGATTTGATACCCATGTCGCGCGCCAACTGGGCAATATCGGCAAAGCCCACTTCATTTCCCACGCGCACAGTCACGCTGTTGATGCTTTGGGCAAAGGCGGCACGCAGGGTCATCTCTCCACCCGTGAAGGTACCATTAGCATTGGTGGGGCGCCAGTGCTCCATCTCATGCTTGTCCTCATTATATACTAAAGTGTCGATATACTGGTCCAAACGGCGGTCACAGGGCACCAATCCCCGTTCCATCGCCATGGCATAGACAAACAGCTTGAAGGTCGAACCGGGCTGGTGCTTGGCCCTCACCTTGTCATACTTCCACGTATCGAAATCCACGTCACCCACCCATGCCTTGACATGACCGTTGTTGGGCTCCATGGCAATGAAACCGCAGTGCATGAAATGTAGCATGTAGCGCACCGAGTCCATCGAACTCATCTCCATGTAGAGCGAGTCGTTCTCGTAGTCGAACAAATGGACAGTGTGGGGCTGGTTCATGTAGTAGTTGACCGAGTCGAGGTCATTGGGATAACGGGCCAACAACTCATGATAAACGGGCGTGTTGCGCGCCTTGTCCTCGACAAAGTTGGCGATGACCTGATTGTTGTCGTCAAGCCAGCAATCCTGGTCTCCCCAGTGGCTCTTGAAATTCTGCTGCACCACCTTCATCTTCTCGCTCACGGCCTGCTCAGCATACTCCTGCATCTTGGAGTCGAGCGTGGTGTAAATCTTGAGGCCGTCGCGTTCCAGGTCGAGTTTGAGGTCTTGCTTCTTGGCGATATCCTCAATCTCACGGGCCACCGCCTCACGGAAGTAAGGCGCCACACCGTCATAGTTGATTTCGGTGGTATATTTCAGATCGATGGGCAGGGACGAGATGGAGTCATACTGTGCCTGGGTGAGGTCGCCCCGCTCCTTCATGTTCTTCAACACCTGGTTGCGGCGACGCAGGCTGTTCTTGGGATTGATGCGCGGGTTGTAGGTGCTGGTGGCCTTGAGCAAGCCCACGAGCACGGCGCTCTCCTCTATCTTGAGTTCGCGAGGTGTGGTCTTGAAATAGGTGTTGGCTGCAGTCTTGATGCCAAAAGCGTTGCTACCAAAGTCCACCGTGTTGGCATACATTTCAAGGATTTCCTGCTTGCTGTAGAAAAGTTCCAGCTTGGTGGCGATAATCCACTCCTTGCTCTTCATGATGAGCATTTTCACCCCAGGAATATAGCCCAGCAGACCCGTGGAGTAGTCGCTGCGGGTGCGGAACATGTTCTTCACCAACTGCTGGGTGATGGTGCTGGCCCCACGGGGACGGCCATGGAGCACCATATCCTTGAAAGCCGCACCCAGTCCGCTGAAGTCAATACCATGGTGAGAATAGAAGCGCTCGTCCTCGGTGTCGATGAGCACCTGGAAAAACTGCGGGTTAATCGAGTCATAGGGGACGGGAGTGCGGTTTTCGTCATAGTATTTGCCGATGGTCTTGCCATCGGCGCTATAGAGGTAACTGGCCTCAGGATTGCGGGGGTGCATGATGCTATAGGTGCTGGGCGACTTGCCGAAAAGCCACAGCAGGTTGATATCCACCGCGATGAGATATAATAAGAAGAGGACGATGAACGTGCCCAGCGCGGCCAGCGCCTTGACCCACCAGGGACGCCCACGGTACAAACCCTTGTACCACATCTTGAAGCGTCTCCAATTGCGGGTGATGATATTTCCTGTCGTCTTATCGTTCATGTGCTTATAGAAGAAGTAGAGGTTAATTATTCAAGAAGAGATGGATGTGAAGCGTTACTGGCTGTTGGCACTGTGGCCGAAACGGCGCTTCAGGTAACGCGGGATGAAACCCAAATGACGCAGTGTGGCCTTGACAGTACCATAATGACGGCACATAATGCGGTAACGCTCCATCAGCGACTCGCGATGGTGCCGCGTGGTCATGCCGTCGGCCAGATAACTGATAATGGGTTCTGGACCCGCATAGGCATTGGCGGTGGACTTGCGCAGGATCTTGATGCACCAGTCATAGTCGGCACTAAGACGATACTGCAGGTCATATTCTGGCACCAAGTCGCGGCGCGCCACAAAAGCCTGATGGCACACCACCATACCATTGAGGAAACTGGCTGCCGTCAAACGCTTAGGAGCCGTCAAGTGCCGCTGGCCTACCACATTGCGCTGAGCATCTACCAGTTGGGTCTGACCATAGATGACACCTGGATTGTCAGCCGTGAGCAAGGCCAAGCGTGCCAAAACGGTCTCGCTGGCAAACGCATCTCCCGCATTGAGGAAGACAATATAACGTCCACGGGCCCTTGCGATACCTTTGTTCATCGCGTCATATAAACCCTTATCAGGCTCACTGAACACGCGCAACCCGGCAATGGAGGTCTGCCGAACCATGTCAAGCGTCTCATCGGTCGAAGCGCCATCGATGATTAACATCTCATAGTTACTGCACGTCTGGCGCTGCACGCTTTGAAGCGTGGGCGCGATGACACTGGCGGCATTCCATGTGACGGTTATGATCGAAAATAACGGATCCATGCCTATATAATGGTTTAGTGAATGCAAAATTAGTGCAAGTCATGGACAGAACAAAATAAAAAGCCTTGTTTTTTAATTTTTATGTCAAGACGCAACCATATTTGTCTAAAAGTATAGATTTCCTCGATCTTTTACAATCAAATAGGCATTAATTACGTTATTTGTAAAAAATACAATACGAAATCATGAAATATCATCGATTATTTCCCCTCATGATTGCCCTGCTCACACTGGTGATGGCGAGCAGTTGCGACCACATTGACAACAAGGCAATCCCCCGTTTCACCGTGCGTATCGACCTGGGCGGATATGCCATGTGGAACATCTACGGCGTGAACGGCATGGGCGACTACCGCATCTTCAACCGCGAAAAGGGAATACCAGCCAACTTCCCCTACAACGTCAACACCTACACGGGCTATGGCGGCGTATTGCTGATGATGGGCATCGATGCCCCGATGGCCTACGACCTGTCATGCCCAGTTGAAGCCAGCCAGGACATCACCCTGTCGATTGATAACGACAACTTTGAGGCGGTGTGCCCGAAATGTAAATCTCGTTACAACCCCCTAACCGGCGCGGGAGGCCCTGTCAGCGGTGTCGCCATCAACAACAAGGTGGGTATGCGCGCCTACCATGTCACACCAAGCAACGGCGGCTACTTCATCTCCAACTGATAGCCCGTTGCACCCACCCTGGGAACGCACGGGGAAAAGTTGAAAAATGTTCCACGGCAAGGGCGTTTCAACAGACGTCAAAAATGCCGCAAAACCACTTTTTTAATAAAACAAGGCTTGTTGGTTGCATTTTGCAATTCAACAAGCCATTTTATTTCAACAAAGGGACAGTTTTTGTGGCAAAAATCCAAAAAATAAATCTTATAGGATGCCATTTATTGTTAAAAAGTGTAAACTTTTTCATTTTTCATTTCCAAAATTTAAACATTGCGACCCTTCGTCAGCCCCCATTGTGAGGGCGTTTGCGTGGAACAATTTGTTAAAACCCCGATTTTTGCCAAATGTTTACAAGTGTTTAAGATGTTTGGTCGAGTTGACAGGTTGTGGTAATTTTGCAGCGTCAAAGGTAGTGCGAGCCGAGCACAAAGCCCGAGAATTCGTTCTTTGTTATGCCGACGCAACACCTATCTTCGTTTAAAACAAACCAGGACGCACGTCACCGGATTCGTTCCCGATGACCTTAAAGAAGTGAGTGCAATGGCACATCTTCCAGTCCCCTAAATAAATAATTTATGAGTTTTATTAAGAACATAAGATTATTCACAACATTATTAATTCTCTTAGTAATCACCCTTACCAGCTTCACTGCACAATCACAGCAGTTGAGCAATCGCAAACAAGGCACCGTTCTCGAACAGCTCGAGCAAATCAGCCGCAACAACATCGTTGACCAAGTTATCAATTACGCATACCGTTTCCGTGGTACGCCCTATCGTTATGGAGCCATGTCCCCTCGCGGTTTTGACTGCTCTGGCTTCACCAGCTATGTATTCAAGCGCTTCGGCATCGAACTGGACCGTTCATCCAGGGGCCAGATTTTCGACGGTGTCCGCGTGAAGAAGAATGACCTGCAGCCTGGTGACCTCGTGTTCTTCCAGGGCCGTTCGGGCCGTGGTGGCGTAGGCCACGTGGGTATTGTCACCAAGGTTAATGAGGACAACACTTTCCATTTCATCCACTCGGCTTGCCACAGCGGTGTCACCGAGAGCAAAAACACCGAGTCCTACTACAGCCGCCGCTACGTCGGCGCCTGCCGAGTCCTGTAAAACAAACCATTTTATCATATCACACAGCGTGCGTTTCTCACTTGAGGGGCGCACGCTTGATTTATCGGTCAATATTTGCTGGATTGGTGCTTTTTTACTAAGTTTGCGCCAACTTATATTGACAAAAGACCATCTGTTATGATCAAGCGACTATCACTCATTCTCATACTTACCCTCTGGGCGATCACAGCGACGGCTGGGCATGTGTTGCTCGACGGCACATTGGAAAAGTCGGAGATTTATCCCGGTACGGTTCACACTTTCCAGGTGTATGTGCCCGACCAGTATGACGGGAAGCGGCCTGCTGCGCTCTACGTGGGATTGGACGGCGTGTTGTGTAACGCGCCCCAGGTGATGGACTCGCTCATCGCTGCCAAGAAGATGCCCTGCACCATCGGCGTGTTCCTGCAGCCAGGCATCATCAAGGCCAAGGACGGCACTGTACTGCGTTACAATCGTTGCTATGAGTTTGACAACACGACCGACGTGTTCGCCCGTTTCCTGGAGACCGAGCTGCTCCCAGTCGTTGAGCAGTTGAAAACCGCCAAAGGCAAGCCCATCCGCCTGTCACAGCAACCTCAGGACAGGATGATCTTCGGCCTGAGTAGCGGCGGCATCGCGGCATTCAATGCGGCATGGCACCGTCCCGACCTGTTCGGAAAAGTTTTCACGGGCGTGGGCACGTTTGTGGCGATGCGTGGCGGCAATGACTTGCAGGCCCTGGTGCGCAAGACCGAGCCCCTACCCCTGCGCATCTTCATCCAGGACGGCAGCAATGACGCATGGAACCCACTGTTCGGCCACTGGTATGAGGGCAATCAGATGCTGGCCAGCGCCCTGCAGTTTGCAGGCTATGACGTGCAGATGGATTGGAGCGATGGAGGGCACAACGTGAAGCGTTCAACCGAAATTTTTGCCCAAGTCATGGAATGGATGTGGCGGGACTGGCCTGCTAAACCCGCCCTGGGCACGTCACAGAACGATTTTCTGCAAAGAATTCTCTCTAACGAGGACAAGGGCTGGGAAAAGGCAGGTGATGGAGGCGCCAGCAAACCCGTCACACGCATCATCTACCCCGACCTGACCACTGTCGCCGTCATCCAACCAACGCCTGGAGGTAATGCCGTGTGGCAATACTTCCTGCAAGACAGCAAACTAGTCCATGGCGAACCATTCTACTGGCTGCACAACGACGACAACAGCCGCCCGCTGGACATCCAGACCATCACGTTTGACGGCGACGGCAACCTGTGGGCCGTTACCAGTATGGGCATCCAGATATGTGACCAGAACGGCCGCGTACGCGCCATCATCCGTCTGCCCGAAGGCATCGACACGGTCAACGAAATCGAAATCACCCAGGGCTGGGTGTGGCTCTACACTGCCACCAGCGACTGGCGCCGCCGCTTCAACGTCACCGGCCCCATCCTCGGCACCCACCCCACTAGCCAAGGCCAAGGATAGCGTGACAGATAAGGCTCTAGACCATCTAACAACTCTAGAGATTCTAGATTTCGAAGATGAACCCAAATGAAAAAACGAAAAACTGGCAACTGAAACATAGAACTAACAACTTTTTTGTACCTTTGCCAATCCATAATACAGACCATAACTCATGATGCAGAACAGCAATATCAACCCCGAGGAGGAGAACCGCATGATTGATGCGGCCTATCAGAACCTGTTAAATGGCTATCTGTCAAGCAATCACCGCAAGAAAGTGGAGATTATTGATAGGGCTTTCAAGTTTGCGCGCGATGCCCATCAGGGCATTAGGCGCCGCTCGGGCGAGCCCTATATCATGCACCCGATCGCTGTGGCGACAATCGTGAGTCAAGAAATCGGACTGGGTTCGACGAGCATCAGTGCGTCGCTGCTGCACGACGTGGTTGAAGATACCGACTACACCGTCGAGGACATCAAGGCACAGTTTGGCGAGAAAATCGCTAGAATCGTTGACGGACTGACGAAAATTTCGGGTGGCATCTTCGGCGACAAGGCTTCGGTCCAGGCCGAGAATTTCCGCAAACTGCTGCTCACCATGAGCGAAGACGTCCGTGTGATTCTCATCAAGATGGCCGACCGCCTGCACAACATGCGCACGCTGTCGTCGATGCCCCCCAACAAGCAGTACAAGATTGCCGGTGAGACACTCTATATCTACGCTCCGCTGGCACAACGGTTGGGCCTGTATGCCATCAAGACCGAGTTGGAGGACCTGAGTTTCAAGTACAACCATCCCCAGGAATATGAACGCATCAGCAGCCTGATTGAAGCCAGCGAGGAACAACGCAACGAACTGTTCGCCCGTTTCTCGGCTCCTATCCGTGAGAGGCTCGACAACATGGGCCTGGACTACACTTTCACCGTCCGTGTTAAGTCGTGTTACTCCATCTGGAAGAAGATGCAGATGAAGCACATCCCCTTTGAGGAGGTGTATGACCTGTATGCCGCCCGCATTGTTTTCCAGTGTGATAAAGAGTATGATGAAAAACGGTTGTGCTGGAGCATCTATGACCAGATCACCGAGGTATATACCAAGCACCCGGACCGCGTGCGAGACTGGCTCACGACGCCCAAGGTGAACAAGTACCAAGCCCTGCACGTCACCGTCATGGGTCCCGACGGCAACTGGGTGGAGGTGCAGATACGCAGCCATCGCATGGACGACATCGCCGAGCGAGGCTTTGCCGCCCACTGGAAATACAAGCTCGGCGAGGGCGAGGAAGAGAAGGAACTCGCAAAATGGTTACAGACCATCACCGACATCCTCAAGGAGCCGGAGCCCAACGCCATCGACTTCCTTGACACGATCAAGCTCAACCTGTTTTCCAGCGAAATCATCGTCTTCACCCCCAAGGGCGAGCCAATGACTATGCCCAAAGGTGCTTCGGTGCTCGACTTGGCATTTGCCCTGCACACCGACCTGGGTACCCACTGCATCGCGGGCAAGGTCAACCACGAACTGGTGCCTTCGTCCTACAAACTGAACAGCGGCGACCAGGTGGAGATCATCACCAGCAACACCCAGTACCCCCAGCCCGAATGGATGCAAGTAGTCGTTACCGCCAAGGGCAAGGCCCGCTTGCGCCAGGCATTGCGCCACCAGCGCCGCCTCATCATCGACAAGGGTGAACAACGCTTCATGGACTTTCTTGCCAAACACAATATCGAGTTCAGCAACGAGATCCTTTCGCAAGCCATCTCCCGCCAGTTTGTCGGCAGTAAGGATGAGCTGTACTTTATGATCGGCAACGACGAGATTCAGCTTAACGAGGCCATGCTCAACAAGAAAGGCCAAGGCGCACGCTTCAACTGGTGGCGACGCAATCCCTTCAAGGGCAAAGAGGCCCCCAAGGAAACCACCCAAGACCTGTCACAGGCCATCGACACCAAGATGGTGTACCGTCTGGAAACCCGCGACGGAGTGAGCAACTACAGGATTGCAGACTGCTGCCATCCCATCCCTGGCGACGATACTGTCGGCTTCCTGACCGAAGACAACAAGGTTGTTGTCCACAAGATGGATTGCCCCATGCTGGCACGCCTCAAGGCCAGCTACGGTTCCCGCCTGCTGGAGACCCAGTGGGAAGAATACAGCGACCGCTTCCAAGCTTCGATCCACATCATAGGCATCGATCAGAAGGGCATCCTGCAGTCCATCGTCAACATCATCTCCACCAACATGTCGATCAACATGAAGAAGATGAGTGTCACCGCCGACCAGGGCGTGTTCAACTGCGACCTTGACGTGCTCGTGAGTGATGCCACTGTGGTGACAAACCTGTGCCGCGAAATCAAGAAGGTGAAAGGCGTGACCAACGCCACCCGCACGAATTGATTGAATCAAGAAGAAACCTAACTCCCTAAAGAGATGAAAACGTCCAAGAAAAACGATATCCTCATCATCGCCCTGCTGGTGTTGTCTATTGTGCTGATTGCCACCACGTTGTTTTTCTGCCGTGAGCAAGACGCCACCTACAGTTTTGAGGTGGGCAAACCGTGGCCGTACTCCAGGCTGGAAGCTGACTTCCAGTTCGACATTGAAGTCGATGAGGCCACCCGCAAGCACATCACCGACAGCGTGAACCAGAACTTTTCCAAGATCTATACGATGGACCGCAAGAAGGGTGAGCAGCAGCAGGCACTGCTGTACCGGGCACTCAACGGCAAGCCCGGCAGCCAGGCGCTGATGCAGGCTATCGGCAAGCTCTATAATGACGGCATTGTGGATAATGACGCCGCCAACGACATCCGCGCCGGCAAACAGCTGCGTTTCATGGTGGGTAACAACGAGTTGCAGGTGGTGGATGCCACCAACATGAGGACAGTGCGTCAAGCCTATGAATGGCTCACCGACTCCCTAAAAGCCAACTATGCCCTGCAGGAAGCACTCAAGTCGGTGGATATCAGGGATTACCTTATTCCCAACCTGATGGTCGATACCGAAGAGAATGACAAATGGCTGGGCGAGGATCTAAGGAACGCCCTGCGTTCCCCCGGCACGGTACAACGTGGTGAGGTCATCATCACGCGCGGCGAAATCGTCACACCACAAAAGGCATCTGCCATCCAGAGCTACCAGGACGAGTTGACGCGCCGCTCCAAGCAACGCAATGTGGACGAATCGCTGACACTGCTGGGCCAGGTGCTCATCGCGAGCATTCTCATGCTGGCCTTCTACTTCTTCATGAAGATGCTACGCAACCAGGTGTTCAGCAGCACCAGGCGGATGGCATTCCTCATCTCGTTCATCACCTTGTTTGTCATTGCGGTATTGATTTGCGTGAAGTTCAGGTACATGATGCTTTATATCATTCCGTTCGGACTGGTGCCCATCATCGTGTCCTCGTTCTTTGACGACCATACGTCATTCTTTGTCCACATCGTGACAACGCTCATCTGCTCGCTCATCGCCATGAGCCATCAAGCCGAATTCATCATCATGCAGTTCCTGGCAGGCATTATCGCTATCGTGTCGGTCAAGGAGTTGACCAAGCGCTCTCAGCTCGTGCAGTGTGCCGCATCGATTTTCCTTGCCTACTGCATCACCTATCTGGCGATGATGCTCATCAACGAGGGTGATCTGAACAGCTTTGACTGGCATTACGTCCGCTATTTCTTTGCCAACTGTGTCATCCTGTCGTTTGCCGTCTTCATCATCCCTGTCGTGGAAAAACTCTTCGGCTTCACCTCAACAATGACCCTGCTGGAACTCACCGACATCAACAATCCGCTGTTGAGGAAGTTGTCCACCAACTGTCCGGGCACCTTCCAGCACTCGATGCAGGTGGCAAACCTGGGTGGTGAGGCAGCGTTGAAGATTGGTGCCAACATGCAGCTCGTGCGCGCCGGCGCCCTTTACCACGACATCGGCAAAACCAAAAATCCCGCATTCTTCACCGAGAACCAAATTGGCGAGAATCCCCACGACCACCTCGTGCGTCCCGAGGACAGTGCCAAGATTGTCATCGACCACGTGGCCAACGGCATTAAACTGGCCGAGGAAGCCGGCTTGCCCAAGGTCATCAAGGACCTGATTGCCCAGCATCATGGCAAGGGCATCACGCGCTACTTCTACTACAAGGCTCGTGAGGCCAACCCCGACCGCGAAGTCGATCCCGCTCCCTTTACTTATCCGGGGCCGAACCCGCAGACCAAGGAGGCCGCCATCCTGATGATGGCCGATGCCTGCGAGGCGGCAACCAAGAGCCTGACCGACCATAGCGAGGAAGCCATCTCAGCCATGGTGAGCAAAATCATCGACGGCCAGGTCGCCGACGGGCTGTTGCGCGAGACACCCATCAGTTTCCGTGACGTGGAGACCATCAAGAAGCTGTTTGTCGAGCGCTTGCGCACTTCCTACCACGTGCGCGTGGCCTATCCCAGCGACGTCAAAGCGACTACAGACAATACCACCCCGCCGCCTCACAACGGCACGACAACCGACGACGAAGCAAAATAATCGGACACGCAGAGGCAATAACCAGCCCGAAATCGTGTTTATATAAATAAGAACAATACTGAGCAACTAGACTGGATACTCATGATATTGCAGACCATACTACTCATTGCAGGCGTGATATGCCTCATCATTGCGTTTGCGCTCGTGCTGCGACCCCGATGGGTAGCCGCCGTACCCGCATTTGCAGGACTGGTGTTCATGCACTTGAGTTACTACATCGCCGTGCCCGGGATGACATTCATCTTCTGGGGCATTGCCACACTCATCACCGTGGCCCTGTTCTACATCTCGCCCAGTGGCGAGCCCGACGGCCACCGGTCAAGCAACCTGTATGTGGGCTTCACGGCGCTGGCTGGAGGCATGCTGGGCATCCTGCTCGCTCCGCGCCTGCTGGTGCTGGGCGTGGTGCTGGGGGCAGCGATGGGTCAGTTGGCCTATAGCCGCACGCCCGCAGGCAAGTGGATGCTCAATCCGTCCACGATGTTCTGGCGCTACTTTGCCGCCAAGTGTCTGCCTGCCATTGTGGCCGTGTCGATTATCTGCCTGGCCATCATGGGAATTGTCATTGACTAAACACCAGAGACGCAAGATGTGGCGTCTCCACAACAATGAAACTGATGAAACTACTTAGACATATCATTGCTCTTGTCATCGCGACCATCGCCATGAGCGCGGGGGTGGCCCAGGCACAACCCATGCCGGAGCCCACCCAACCTGGCAAGTTTGCCATCAAGAAGGTGGACTTTGACCACATCAAGGAAGTCACCTCCAACCCCAACAACATCTACTACTACCCCAAGCTGATGAAGGCGTACAACAGCAACGACACCACCCTGTCGATCGAGGCCTGGAGAAACTTTTACTATGGCTACACCTTCCAGGAGGACTACAACCCCTTCCGCGAGAGCGTCTATAGCAACGTCGTCGAGCAGCTCTACTACAAGCAGCCCCTCTCGCGTGCCGACTGTGACAGCATCGAGAAGTATGCCGAGAAGTCGCTCAACGACAACATCTTCGACATGAACCAGATGAACTTCTTCATCTATGTGCTCAAGGAGAAGAAGAAATATGCCCGAGCCGCCGTGAGGCAGTACCGTCTCGACCGACTCATCGCCGCCATCATGTCGAGCGGCAGGGGCACCAAGGAGGAACCCTGGGTGGTCATCACACCCGAGCATGAGTACAACATCATCAACTTCCTGGGCTTTGTCGCCACCGAGCACGAGACGCTGGACGGCGGCATCGACTACATCAAGGTGCAACCCGTGGCGGGCAAAAATACCGAAGGCTTCTACTTCGACATCTCCCGCATGATGGAAATCGCCGACCTCAAGTTCCCGGACATCTAAAACAGACGCACCGCATGCTTTAGGGCTAAAAGGTCAAAAGTGATAGAGTTTTAAGTGACATCCGCACATTAGCGGATGTTTTTCTTGAATATGGGGATTATGACCAAATTTAGGCAACGTCTCATGAGAAAAAAAGAATGAATTCTTTTTGTTTTGCGCTCGGCTTGCACTATCTTTGCAGACAAAATCCGTATTGACCTATGATGAAGGAAAACCTGATCAAGATTTATGAGCGCAGTTTCATCGACAACTGGGAACTGCCTGCGTTAACCGACTACAATACCGGCGAGAACCTGACCTACGGCGACTTTGCCCGTAACATAGCCAAGCTGCACATGCTCTTCAAGGGCAGCGGCGTGAAGCAGGGCGACCGCATCGCCCTCATCGGCAAGAACATCCCCAACTGGGTCACCGTCTTCATGGGCACTATCACCTATGGCGCCGTGATCGTGCCCATCCTTCAGGAGTTCAACCCTGCCGATGCCCAGCACATCATCAACCACAGCGAGGCCACGATGCTGTTCATCAGCAAGAGCATCTGGGAGAACCTGGAGTTTGACAAGATGCCGCGCGTGCGTGCCGTCTTCCAGCTCGAGGACATGAAGCTGATTGCTGTGAAAGATGGTGAAGAAATCATCACCAAAGCCAGGGAGGGCCTGGAAGATGCCTTCAACGAACAATTTGGCGAGGGCTTCTACCGCAACGACATCCACTATGCAGATGTACCTAACGACGCCCTGGTCGAGATCAATTACACGTCGGGCACGACGGGCTTCAGCAAGGGCGTGATGCTCACGGCCAACAATCTGGCCGGCAATATCGTGTATGGCATCAACTCGGGTCTGCACTTCAAGGGGTCCAAGGACTTGGCTTTCCTGCCGCTGGCACATGCCTTCGGCTGCGCCTTCGACATGCTCACCCCGCTGGCCGTGGGTGGTCACATCACCCTGCTGGGCCGCATTCCCTCGCCCAAGATCCTTGTTAAAGCCATGGCCGAGGTAAGGCCCAACGTGGTCTTCACCGTGCCCCTGGTGCTGGAGAAGATCTACAGCAAGATGATTGTGCCCATGATCAGCAAGGGCACCTTGCGCTGGGCCCTGGCAGTGCCTTACCTGGATAAACGCATCTATAGCCAGATACGCAACAAGCTGATCGAAGCCTTCGGCGGCAACTTTGAGGAGGTCATCGTCGGTGGTGCACCCTTCAACGCCGAGGTCGAGGACTTCCTCTATAAGATCAAATTCCCGTTCACCGTGGGCTACGGCATGACCGAGTGCGGCCCGTTGGTAAGCCACACACCGTGGCGTGAGTTTGTTCCCCACAGCGCCGGCCGTATCCTGCCGGGCATCATGGAATGCAAGATCCTGAGCGATGATCCCGAGAACATCCCGGGCGAAATCTGCGTGCGCGGCGAGAACGTGATGCAGGGCTACTTCCACAATAGCGAGGCCACCGAGAAGGTGCTGCACGAGGACGGCTGGCTGCACACAGGCGACATGGGCACCCTCAATGCCGATGGCACATTATTTATAAGGGGACGCTTAAAGACCATGCTGCTCAGCTCCAGCGGCCAGAACATCTACCCCGAGGAAATCGAGGCTAAACTGAACAATATGCTCTACGTGAGCGAGAGTCTCGTTGTCATGCGTGAGGGCAAACTCGTGGCACTCGTTTATCCCGACTATGACGCGATGGACCAGCTAGGCGTGACCCGCGACAAGCTGCCCGACCTCATGGAAGAGATACGCACCGAGCTCAACAAGCTGGTGGCCCCCTATGAGCGCATCGCCAAAATCCAGTTGATGGCCACAGAATTTGACAAAACACCCAAGCGCAGCATCAAGCGTTACCTCTACAGCAACTGATTTCGGCACCGAAAACGGTGGTCACCTGAAACCACCGACGTAGCCTTAACAAAATTTAACGGACGCCAACACAATGGTGTCCGTTTTTATATCTAATTGATTATCAGCATTTAATACAAGCAAAAATACGAGAATTTTAACGCCTGTTGAAAAAAAAGAATAAAAAAAATCCGAAAAATGCTTGCAGGTGAAATTTTTGTTATAATTTTGCACCCGATTTTAACAACAGATAATTAATTGTTTTATTATTTAAAATTACAAAGAAAATGAAGAAGTTAGTTTTGGCTCTTGCCGTTATCGCTAGCGTTAGCATGATTTCCTGCACCAACAACAACACCGAGGCTACCGCTGAGGAGGCTGTTGACACCACCGCCGTTGTAGCTGAAGAGGTAGTTGACACCGCTGCTGCTGTTGTTGACAGCGCTGCTGCCGTTGTTGAGGAGGCTGCTGCTCCCGCCGAGGAGGCTGCTCCCGCTGAGTAAGCAAAGGCTGATAAAGCAAGAAAGCTTTACAACAGAACGTTTGAAGCTGTTCCCGCCGTTAGGCTCGAGCAGCTTTATTTGTGCCCTGCACAAAACATTTCACCCTATAGCTTCTATAGTTTCTATAGCTGCTATAGGGTGAAACAGTTATGATTGATCGGCCGTTTAGAGCCAGATGGAGGGACTAGAGGTTGTCCTTCTCGATGTCCTTGAAGTAGCGGTAGGTGCTCACCTTGAGTTCATCGACTGCGGCCTCGTCGGCAATGATGATGGCATGGGGGTGCATCTGCAGGGCACTCAGGGTGCACATGTGGGACACGCCACCCTCCACTGCCTGCTGCAGAGCGCGGGCCTTGGCATGGCCATTGACGATAATCATCACTTGGCGGGCATCCATCACGGTACCGACGCCCACGGTGAGGGCGGTCTTGGGCACCTTGTTCAAGTCGCCGTCAAAGAAGCGGCTGTTGGCGATGATGGTGTCCTGGGTAAGGGTTTTCTGGCGCGTGCGCGAGGTGAGCGACGAGCCCGGCTCATTGAAGGCGATGTGACCGTCGGGACCCACGCCGCCCATGAACAGGTCGATACCTCCGGCAGCCTGAATGCGGGCCTCATAGTCGGCACACTCTTTCGCCACGTCGGGAGCGTTGCCGTTAAGGATGTTGACATTCTCGGGCTTAATATCGATGTGCGAGAAGAAATTGTTCCACATAAACGAGTGGTAACTCTCGGGGTGCTCCTCGGGCAGGTTGCAGTACTCATCCATATTGAAGGTGATGACATTCTGGAACGATACCTCGCTAGCCTTGTTCATGGCGATCAGTTCACGATACATGCCCAGGGGTGAACTACCCGTGGGACAGCCCAACTTAAAGGGTTTCTCAGGCGTAGGGTGAGCATCGTTGATACACTTGGCCACATATCGGGCAGCCCATTTAGACACACTTTCGTAATCAGGTTCAATGATTAGTCTCATAATATTTTGTGATAAGAATTGTTTTGGTAGGGCAAAGTTACTCCATTTCTACAATATCTCCATAAAAATTTGTAACTTTCGCTCATTACACTCGCGCAAGATAGGCGGCGTCTCAACTATAGCAAATAAATTTGCTATTGTATTCGACTTGCACTATCTTTGCAGTCAAATTAATTTGAAACTAACAATGGACGACAAGAGACCCCTCATCCTCATCAGCAATGATGACGGCTATCACTACAACGGCATCCATTCGCTCATCAAGGTGGCTCAACGCTATGGTGACGTCTTTGTTGCCGCTCCCGCCGAGCATCAGAGCGGCAAGTCGAGCGCCATCTCGCTTGACAAGCCCGTCAAAGCCCACCTCGTGGAAAAGCGGGAGGGTTACACGGCCTATGAGGTGAGCGGCACTCCTGCCGACTGCGTGAAACTCGCCATCAGCCAGTTGATGAAAGATCGCCAGCCCGACCTGGTGCTTGCCGGCATCAACCACGGCTACAACATGGGCATCAGTTCGCTGTACAGCGGCACGATGGCTTGTGTATATGAGGGCATCATGCACGGCGTCCCCTCGGTGGCGTTCTCCTATGGTGTGTTCACCCGCAGCGCCGACACTGTGCCCTGTGAGCCGCTGGTCGAGCAGGTGTTGAAGCGCGTGCTGGAGAAGGGGCTGCCCAAGGACGTCTGCCTGAACGTGAACATCCCTCCGTTCACCGAAGGCGATGTCAAGGGGCTGAAGGTCACTACCAGCGACCTGGGCCGCTGGGTCAACGAGTGGGAGAAGCGCAAGCATCCGATGGGCGGCGAATACTACTGGATGACAGGCGACTACGAGATGGCTGACGAGAACGACGACTGCACCGACATGTACTGGCTGAAACGCCACTATGCCACAGTCACCCCATGCCACATTGATCAGACCGACCACGCGTCTATAGGGGCCATCAGCGACCTGCTGCTATAAGCGAAAATAATCAACACATTATATATAATATATAAAGAGACAACTATCACATGGAACGAAGAGTAAGAGTGCGCTTTGCGCCATCACCCACCGGCCCGCTGCACATTGGCGGCGTGCGCACAGCACTGTATAACTACCTGTTTGCCCGCCAGCACGGGGGCGACATGATTCTGCGCATCGAGGACACCGACAGCACCCGCTTTGTGCCTGGTGCCGAGGAATACATCAACGAAGCCCTGCAGTGGCTGGGCATCGGCATCGACGAGGGTGTGCGCGAGGGTGGCAACTACGGCCCCTACAAGCAGAGCGAACGCCGCGACCTGTACCGCAAGTACACGCAACAGCTCATTGACGCCGGCCGTGCCTATTATGCCTTTGACACGCCCGAGGAGCTGGAGGCTAAGCGCGCTGAAATCAAGAACTTCCAGTATGATGCCCGCACGCGCGGCATGATGCGCAACTCACTGTCACAGCCTGCCGAGGAGGTCAAGGCGCTCATGGACAGTGGTGCGAAATGGGTGGTGCGTTTCCGCATCGAGCCCGACCAGGACGTAGTGGTTCACGACCTGCTGCGCGGTGACGTAACCATCAACTCGTCAATCCTCGACGACAAGGTGCTCTACAAGAGCGCCGACGACCTGCCCACCTATCATCTGGCCAACATCGTTGATGACCACCTGATGGAGGTGTCGCACGTCATCCGCGGCGAGGAGTGGCTGCCCAGCGCACCACTGCACGTGCTGCTGTATAAGGCCTTCGAGTGGGAAGACACAATGCCCGAGTTTGTCCACCTGCCGCTGCTGCTCAAGCCCGACGGTAAGGGCAAGCTTAGCAAGCGTGACGGTGACCGCTTGGGCTTCCCTGTGTTCCCTCTCGACTGGACCGATCCCAAGACCAACGACCGCTCCAGCGGCTACCGCGAGGCAGGCTATCTGCCCCAGGCCGTGATCAACTTCCTCGCCCTGCTGGGCTGGAACCCCGGCGATGACCGCGAGATCTTCTCGATGGACGAACTCATCAAGGAATTCTCCATCGAGCACTGCTCGCGCAAGGGTGCCAAATTCGACTTTGAGAAGGGCAAGTGGTTCAACCACGAGTACATCATGAACATGGACGACCGCGAGTTGGCCGAACTGTTCAAGCCCATCCTAGCACAACATGGCATCAACGTGGCTGACTATAGCGACGAGTACATCACCAGTGTAGTATCCCTCGTCAAGAGCCGCGCCACCTTTGTGACCGACTTGTGGGATCAGGCCTGTTTCTTCTTCACCCGTCCCACCAGCTACAGTGAAAAGGACATCCGCAAGCGCTGGAAACCCGAGACGCCCGAACTCATGCGCCAGCTCGCCGCATTGTTGGAGACTGCCGACCTGGAGGACGCCCAAGCCTGCGAGGCGCTGGTCATGGACTGGATCGACAAGAACGGTTACCACAAGGGCAACGTGATGAATGCCTTCCGCCTGACCGTCGTCGGCGAATGCCGTGGCCCGCACATGTTTGACATCACGCGCCTGCTGGGCCGCGATGAGACCCTTGCCCGCCTCAACGCCGGCATTGAGAACATCCAGATGCCCGCCGATGCGTAACTGGCTGTTAGCCATATTGACCTTACTACTCACCATTCCACCTCTTGTAGCCCAAGAGGTGGAATGGAGCGTTGACGCCAGCGTGGTGATGAACAACCGTGAAGGTGGCGAAGACCATACCACGCCCGACCAAACATTTTTCTTCACGCGGCTGGCGCCCGAAATGGGCGTCTCACTCAACGAGGCCGAACACGTGTTCAAGGGAGGTGTCGTCTGGTACCAGCCCATGATTGATGACTTGAGCGGTTACAAGGTGTTGCCCACATTGTATTATCGCTATAACGGTGCTGACGGATGGCACGTCACAGCGGGCCTTATGCCCCGTTCTCTCATGGTGGAACGTATGCCCCGCTACCTGTGGAGTGACTCGTTGAACTACTGCCAGCCCAATATGCGCGGCATCATGACCCAGCTCATCAAGCCTGCAGGCTATGCCGAGTTGGCAGTTGATTGGCGTCAAGTGCAGACCGAGAAGCAACGCGAGGCATTTACCCTCATGCTGAACACCGATTGGCGCATTGCGGGTCCCGTGAGACTAGGCGGCCACATCCAATACAGCCACCTGGCCATGTCCCGCAACCACTCCGAGGAAGAGCACGTCAACGATGACCTCATCATCAACCCGATGGTCTCGCTCGACCTGTCGCACCGCACGTGGCTCGACTCGTTGCGATTCTCGGCAGGAACCGTGATTTCCATGGACCGCAACAGGGGCGAGGACCGCTGGTACAACCATGCCGGGGTTGTCCTCACAGCGACTGCCCGATGGCGCTGGCTGCAGCTCGATGAGACCTTCTACAGTGGCAGGGACCTGATGCCGCTCTACCCGTTGCACGGCAGCCAACTCAACCTGGGCGACCCTTACTTCAGCTATAGCACCTACAGCCGCACCGACCTCATTTTCCACATCGTGAGCAACCGCTTTGTGGACCTCAACGGCTCATTGATGCTCCACGCGACGAACAAGACAACGGGCTTCTGGCAACAGGTGACGTGCCGATTCTACATCGACAACCACCTGTGGAAACGCCGCCACGACAACGCCTACTTAAAAAGCGGTCACCTGCCGTCATTATATTAAAACCAGATACTAGAAAACCCAATCATATGGATCCGATTTACAACCTGGGTGTAGCCACCTACCGTAACGCCGTGAAGATTGCCGCCGTGCGCAATCCCAAAGCCAAACTGATGCTGCGAGGACAGCGTCGTTGTTACCGCACGCTGCAGCGCAAACTCGACCCCGCTGGCGGCTATATCTGGATCCATGCTTCCTCGCTGGGTGAGTTTGAGCAGGGCCGTCCGCTCATCGAGCGCATCAAGCGGGATCAGCCCGATGCCCGCATCCTGATAACGTTCTTCTCCCCCTCGGGCTATGAGGTACGCAAGAACTACAGTATGGTGGACACCGTGGTCTATCTGCCATTCGACCTGCCCGGCAACGTGAAACGCTTCCTTGACATCGTCAAGCCCTCGATGGCGATTTTTGTCAAATACGAGTTTTGGGGCAATTACCTGCAGGCCCTCAAGCGCCGCGGCATCCCCACCTATATCATCTCGGCCATTTTCCGTCCCAAGCAGATTTTCTTCCGTCCCTGGGGCGGCATGTTCCGCAAGATGCTCAAGTGTTTCGACACGCTGTTTGTGCAGAACGAAGAGTCACGCGAGCTCCTCAACAGCATTGGCGTCGAGAATGTGATTGTCGCCGGCGACACACGCTTTGACCGCGTGGCCGACGTGCGTGCGGCAGCCAAGGAATTCCCCCTTGTCGAGACCTTTGTCAAGGATGCCAAATTTACCTTAGTCATGGGCAGTTCCTGGCCTGCCGACGAAGAGATCGTCATCCCCTACTTCAACGCCCACCGCGAGATGAAACTCATCATCGCGCCCCACGAGTTTGACCGTCACCGCCTGCATGTGCTCATGTCCAAACTCTCCCGTCCCGCCCGTTTCTACAGCGAGGCGACGCAACGCAACCTGCGCGGCATCGACTGCCTGATCATCGACAGTTTCGGACTCCTGTCATCTCTATACCGTTACGGACAGGCGGCCTATGTGGGAGGCGGCTTTGGCGCGG
Organism: uncultured Prevotellaceae bacterium; assembly: GCA_947306175.1. Lineage (GTDB taxonomy): Bacteria > Bacteroidota > Bacteroidia > Bacteroidales > Muribaculaceae > Sodaliphilus. The sequence goes on along the minus strand of CAMZFV010000022.1, from coordinate 7,189 downwards.
GCATCCACAACATTAACGAGGCCGCCGTCTATGGCATCCCCGTCATCTTCGGCCCCAAGCACCACAAGTTCCAGGAGGCCAGCGACCTGATTGCCCTCGACGGAGCCATGAGCATCCACGATGCCGACTCTTTCTCGGCAGCGATGGACCCCCTGCTGGAGAACGAGCCCCTGCGACTGCAATGCGGCAAGACCGCCGGCGACTACATCCAGTCCCACCTGGGCGGCACACAACTCATCTACGACTACATCTTCAACCCTCAACCCAGCACACAAACCGAACTCTAAGGCATCTGATTTTTAAAGGCACAAATAACTTGCACATTCGCAAGTTATTTGTATCTTTGCATTTGCGAGCCTCACGAGTCCCGCGGTGATTCATCATCGAATCGCCTCATCTATCATTCAAGGCGCGTTTGCATCTCCACCCTCCCAATGAGAGACGCAAGACAATGCCCTCGCGCCCGAGTCGTAACTCCCATTCTTAATGGGGAAAAGCCGCAGCTGAGAAGGGCCAGCACACGGCACAATACATCACTATGAGACTCTTGAATTACTACCGCAATTTGTCGTTGACACTGGCCCTGCTGATGGGCATCTTCACCATGCACGGTGCTGCACGCTATTTCTGGCACGATGGCATTTACTATTACACCACATCCAACACAAATCCACATTATGCAAAGGTCGCACCAGCACCTGATAACGGCTACAGCAACCTAAACGGCACGGTTACAATCCCTGAGCAATTTACCATTGTGGATACAATCAATGGAAATCCCATAACAAGGAATTATACTGTTGATGGAATTTACTATTTGGCATTTAAGGGCTGCTCAAATGTATCAGAATTCAGGCTGCCCAATAGTATCACCCTCATCTGCACCAGTGCATTTGAAGGCTGCACTAGCTTAACCAAAGTGAATATCCCCACTTCTTTAAGGCAATTACAAAATCGTGCTTTCTACGGCTGCACCAGCCTGAACGAAATCACCATACCCGAAAGCACAACAATGGTACAAGACAGTGCGTTCTCCAAATGCACAAATCTGACTACCATCAACTGGAATGCCACCAATTGCACCACATTAACCGGAAGCGATTTCAGCGGCATCACTCACGTGAATATCGGAGAAAACGTCCAGAGTCTGCCTGATTACTTCATGAAAAATGCAGACATCACCACAGTGGAGCTACCAATCTCGCTGAAAATCATTAAAACCGGAGCCTTTAATAACTGCCGTAGTCTGACAGAAATAAACATCCCTGATTCTGTCACTGAGATAGGATCTGGTTCATTCTACGAAAACACTTCTCTGAGAAGAATAACAATTGGTCGATCTGTTTCCACTGTCAAGGGTAATATCTGCAACAGGTGTACAAACATACAACAAATCCAGTGGAATGCGATTAATTGCCCTAGCGCCGGGTCGATGGCATCTGCTTCACCTGAGGCTGAAATCATACTTGCTGAAGGCGTCGAAGTTGTGCCCAGAAACCTGTTCAGCAACACTGCAGTCAAAGAGGTGCACCTTCCCAGTACAATCAAAGTGTTAAGCCCATCGTGTTTCTCATCATGTAAACGCTTGAAGAGCGTTGAGTTGCCCGAGGGGCTCCTTTCCGTTGGCGGTGGCGCATTCTCGAGTTGCGACAGCATCACCAGTCTGACGATCCCCAACACTGTAACCACCATTGGAAGTGGAGCCTTCACATACATGCGCAATTTGGTTGACCTCACCTTATCTAATTCTCTTGATTCGGTAGGGGATGAACTCATCAGTGAATGTCTAAAAATCGGACATCTGTTCATCCCGAAGTCGCTCAGAAAGATTGGCACAAACGCATTCTGTACTGCAAGAATCAAATCTATTACCGTCGAGGAAGGCAATCCCATTCTCGACTCACGCAATAATTGCAACGCCATCATCGAGACAGCCACCAACACTTTACTGACCGCAAGCGGTCAGTTGACCACCATCCCCAGCAGTGTCGAGGCCATCGGCGACTACGCATTTGACCTGTGTTCAGGACCCACATCCTACGACATTCCTGAGGGGGTGAAAAAAATAGGATTCAGGTCATTTTTCAGGTGTTGGAATTTACAGAAGGTTACCATTCCAAGTACCATGGACACTATCGGCGAGGGTGCGTTTTACTATACGATCCAGCTGGATACTGTCATCTGCAAAGCTGCAGTTCCTCCAGTACTCATGTCCGATTACTGCTTCGATTGGTGGTATAATCAGTATGCTACCTTATATGTTCCAGCCGGATCGGTTGACGCTTATAAAGAGGACGTTGAATGGAAAAAATTCTGCACCATTGTTCCCATCGGCACCGTCCTCACACCTGGCGACGTGAATCTTGACGGCATCATCAGTATCGAAGACGCCATTGTTCTCATCGACATGATCTTATCTGGTGATACGGCCTACCATCCCAACCTGGATTTGAATTGGGATTATAAAGTGAGCATCATCGATGTGACAAAACTCCTGGACATGCTTCTCAATCAATAGCTGTCAAAGTTGTTTTGTCTGGCTGATGAATCAAGATTGCCATCTTCAGTTCTCATGAATTGCAACAGCCTCAATCAAAAAAAAGTTGTAAAAACGTTGAATATTAGCGGGAAATGTTATACCTTTGTGGCGCTTTAACGAAAATTTCAGGAGATGGTAGATGCTTTGAAGTTGAAAATCAAGACGTTACCATTTGGCACTCACGCGGTTGAGTGTCATCTCGATGAGTCGTTTTTCAACTTGGATGAGCAGATCGAGGTGCGTCGCGCCGACGTGGATGTCACGCTCAACGTGACCCGCAAGAGCGAGACTACCTACCGCCTGGAGATCGCATGCCACGGCACAGTGACCATACCCTGTGACCGATGCCTTGACGATCTGGATTTGCCGGTGGATGAGAACTACTGCCTGAACGTGGAGCAAATGGGCACAGAGCTGGACGACAGCAACGACGAGCTGCTGATAGTGCCTCAGGACTGGCGAGAGCTGGATGTCGCGCCCATCGTGCGCGACACGGTGTTGCTCGCTATTCCGATGACGCGCTGTCATGAGAGCGAGGACGATTGCAACGCCGACATGCTTGACATGCTCGACAGTCACCGCGTCGAGGCCGTCCCCGATGATGACGATGACAACAATAACGAAACAACCGGCACCGACCCCCGTTGGGAGGCGCTTAAAAAACTGAAGGAACAATAACTTTTAAATAACAACAAGAAAATGGCACATCCTAAAAGAAGACAGTCTAAGACTCGTACCGCTAAGCGCCGCACCCACGATGTGGCTGTGGCTCCGACCATCGCTCAGTGCAGTAACTGTGGTGCATGGCATGTTTATCACACAGTATGCCCCGAGTGCGGTTACTACCGTGGCAAGAACGTGATGAACAGGGAGGAAGCCTAAATCGCCTTTGCGCCGTGGCAACGGACTGTTCCGGGTGACGGCACATGTGATTAAACAAACGAGATATCCCGAATGGGCTGAATCAACCAATTGGTTCTCATCCGCATTTGGGATATTGAATTTAACTATAGGCTTTATTTAAGAAGCATAGAAACGCTTTTCAATCTAATGCTGAACGCAAAAATTACTGGCATCGCATCTTATCTGCCAGACGACGTGCTGGACAACGAGATGCTGTCACAGATGGTGGACACTAACGACGAGTGGATCACAACACGTGTCGGAGTCAAGGAACGCCGCATCCTCAAGAAGCCCGTGGGCTCTTCATGGATGGGCATTCAGGCAGTGAACAAACTGCTGGAAGAGACAGGCACTGATCGCGACGACATCGACTTGCTCATCTGCCCGACATCCAACCCCGATCACCGATTCCCCTCAACGGCATCGATTATCGCTCACGGGGTCGGCATCGAGAAGAAGTGCTATGCCTATGATATCCAGGCCGCATGCGCCGGTTTCCTCGTGGGACTGTATGAGGCCACAGCGTTTATCCGGTCAGGCATGTACAAGAAGATTATCGTCGTGTCGGCCGAGAAAATGTCGAGCATGGTGGACTATAACGACCGTGCGACTTGCCCCCTCTTCGGTGACGCAGCAGCATGCATGCTGCTCGAACCCACCGAAGAGAACATTGGCGTGATGGACGGCGTCTTTCACGTGGACGGTTCCGGACTGGAACATCTGGTCTATAAGGCTGGCGGCTCAGCGCTACGCACCAGCCATGAGACTGTGGATGCCAACTTCCATTGCGTTTATCAGGAAGGCCCTGCCGTTTACCGTCATGCCGTCATCGACATGCTCACTTCCAGCAGGGACGTGATGAAGCGCAACAACCTCACCAAAGATGATATCCAGTGGTTTGTGCCCCATCAGGCCAACCTGCGCATCATCGAGGCTGTGGGAGCCCGATTGGGCATCGACGAGAGCAAGGTGATGGTCAATATCGAGCATCGCGGCAACACCAGTGCCGCCAGCATCCCCTTGTGTCTTGACGAGAACAAGCATCGCATCAAGAAGGGTGATAAATTGGTCCTCACCGCCTTTGGCGCCGGATTCACCTGGGGTGCCCTCTACCTCATCTGGTCGCTGTAAAGCGCACAGACACATCAATGAAGCATCACTACTCCAAATGGAAACACACGAGTAGCGATGCTTCTTGATAGAAACCACCTCACAACTAGAAACTAAGGACTAAGGACTAAAAACTAAGAACTAACATGCATCGAGCAGGATTTGTCAACATCGTGGGCAACCCCAACGTGGGAAAATCGACACTGAGCAACCGCTTGGTGGGCGAGCGTCTGTCCATTATCACCAGCAAGGCCCAAACCACGCGTCACCGCATTATGGGTATCGTCAATGGCGAGGACTACCAGATTGTCTTCAGCGACACGCCCGGAGTGCTCAAGCCCAAGTTCCGCCTGCAGCAGAGCATGCTGGAGTACTCGACGGGAGCCCTCGTCGATGCCGACGTGCTGCTCTACGTTACCGATGTGGTGGAAAGCCCCACCAAGAACCAGGACTTCCTTGACAAGGTCGCCAAGGAGAAAATACCCATCCTGCTGGTCATCAACAAGATCGACCTGTTGAAAGGCAATGATGACCTGATGCGCATTATCGAGCAATGGAAGCAACTGTTGCCCAATGCCGAGGTGTATCCCACCAGCGCGCTGGAGAACTTCAACGTGGACAACATCATGAAGCGCATTGTGGAACTGCTGCCTGAGAGCCCTCCCTACTTCGGTAAGGACGCCTTGACCGACCGCAGCAGCCGCTTCTTCGTCACCGAAATCGTGCGTGAGAAGATTTTGCTGACCTATGACAAGGAAGTGCCCTACGCCACCCAGGTCATTGTCGAGAAGTTTGACGAGAGCGACAACGCCATCCACATCATGGCGGTCATCTATGTCGAGCGTGACAGCCAGAAGGGCATCATCATCGGACACCAGGGCAAGATGCTCAAGCGCGTCGGCACCCTGGCCCGCAAGGAAATCGAGAAATTCTTTGACAAGAAGGTCTTCCTTGAACTCTATGTCAAAGTGGAAAAAGACTGGCGCAACCAGGAAAACAAACTTCGCGCCTTCGGCTATATCGAGTAAAAAACTGAAAACTGAAAACTAACAACTGAGAACTGAATATGGGACGATTAGTAGCTATCGTGGGAAGGCCCAACGTGGGCAAGTCAACGCTGTTTAACCGCCTTACCCAGACCCGGGCGGCCATCGTCAACGACACCAGCGGTACAACACGCGACCGCCAGTACGGCAAGATGGAGTGGAACGGCATGGAGATGTCGGTGGTGGACACCGGCGGATGGGTCGTTAACAGTGAGGACATCTTTGAGGAAGAAATCAACAAGCAGGTGCATCTCGCCATCGACGAGGCCGATGTCATCCTCTTTGTCGTAGACATCAAGAACGGCATCACCGATCTTGACGACCATGTTGCCGACATCCTGCGCCGCACCTCCAAGCCCGTCATTGTTGTCGCCAACAAGGACGACAACAACCAGAGCATGTATGCCGAGGCTGAGTTCTATGCACTGGGACTGGGAGAGCCCTTCTCCATCTCGGCCATCAACGGTACGGGCACGGGTGACCTGCTCGACGAGGTAGTGAAGAAGATGCCCGCCAAGGCCGAGGAAAAATTGGAGGAAGACTTGCCGCGATTTGCCATCGTGGGCAGGCCCAACGCCGGCAAGTCATCGCTGGTCAACTCCCTCATGGACGAGGAGCGCAACATCGTCACCGACATTGCCGGCACCACGCGTGACAGCATCTACTCGCGCTACAACAAGTTCGGCTTCGACTTCTATCTGGTGGATACCGCAGGTATCCGCAAGAAGAACAAGGTCAACGAGGACATCGAGTATTACTCGGTGCTCCGTTCCATCCGCGCCATCGAGAACAGTGACGTGTGCATCCTGCTCATCGACGCCACCCGCGGCATCGAGGCCCAGGACGTGAACATCTTCTCCATCATCCAGAAGAACCGCAAGGGTCTCGTGGTGCTTGTCAACAAGTGGGACCTTGCACAGAACAAGACGCAGCAGTCGATAGACCACTTCGAGGCCACCATACGCGAGCGCCTCGCTCCGTTCACCGACTTCCCCATCATCTTTGGCTCGGCGCTCACCAAGCAGCGCATCCACAAGGTGCTGCAAACGGCCATCGACGTGTATAACAACCGTCGCGCCACCATTCCCACGTCGCAGCTCAACAATGTGATACAGGAATTCATCCAGGCCTTCCCGCCCCCCGCAGTAAAAGGCAAGTATGTGAAAATCAAGTACATCACTATGCTCAAGGGCGCCCAGGTGCCCACGTTCATCTTCTTCTGCAACCTGCCTCAGTGGATCAAGGATCCCTACAAGCGTTACTTGGAGAACAAGATTCGTGAGAAATGGAACCTGCACGGAACACCTATCAACCTGTTTTTCAGGGAGAAATAATCACGACAAACGCCAACAGTGCCACATTACCAATGTCAGATTAACGACTTTTAAGAAATCACACGTCGTTAATCTGGCATTTTTATTCAAGAAAGTGAGCGAAAAATTTGGTACATAAAAAAATTTGTTAGTATCTTTGCAACGTCTAAAGAAATTAACATTAGATTTAGCGAATTAGAGAACAAACAACAAGAACATATATACCTTAATTCCGCAACACTATAATTTAACTTTATTTATAAGTTCCTGAGCAACAA
>CAMZFV010000021.1 GCA_947306175.1 uncultured Prevotellaceae bacterium | reverse complement strand
CCTGTGGCACCAACGGTTCCTATGTGTTCAAGCCCGGCGAGATGTCCTTCCAGGCCACGCCCAAGGTTGAGGTCGCTGATACCGTTGGCGCCGGTGACTCCTTCACGGGTTCCTTCTGTGCTGCTATCCTTGCCGGCAAACCCATCCACGAGGCCCACAAACTTGCAGTAGAGGTCAGCGCCTACGTTTGCACCCAAAACGGCGCCATGCCCACATTACCTGACTGCTTCATGAAATAGTTTCCATAGCCTCACAACAGGCACTTGAATCGGGGGGTATACGCCTCCCGATTCTTACATTTACATACAGTCAACGAGGTGAAAAAGTGATGTATTAGGGTGAAGGATGATGATAGAGTTTAACCTCTTGTTCCATCTCTCACTGAAAACAGTGGGTTCAAGAGCAGGGTTTTATAATAAACGAAAATAAGTCGCTGAATATCAGCGACTTAAGTCGGTGGGGCTGGAGGAATTTGAGAATGATATGACTTTTTAATACTTGATGTTATATTTTAATGATTTTCAGCGGGTTAAAGAATTTTGATTAAAACGTCATATCAGCAACTATGCTTATTATATCACAAAAAGGGGGAATACAAATAGGGGGTTATTCCCCCCTTTTCTATGGCACTAGTGGACAAGATTACTTGTTTAGTTGTTCTAACAGGGATGTAGCAATCTCGGGGTTGTGGAAGGTAATGATGTTATCGTCGGAATTGTGGTAGCCGAGAATACATACGCTGCCGTACCATAGTTTTGATCTGTCAAGAATAGCGCAGTTGAGAGTGAGTTTCTCTTTCACGACTACATTTACACCGTGCATCGTCAATAGTTTGGTAAGTTCATTGACTTCGCGTGTGAAAACCACAATCTTGACACCATGTAGCGCCAGGTCAAGTAATCTTGATATGATTTGAGAATGCTTTCTCATCTTAATTTTGGGGCATGCGATGACGAGGCTTCGTTTCACTTGTGATATGTTTCGCAAGAATGGCAAGAGGAAAGACTGGCCGTCATAAATCACGCTACTTTCGTCTATCACATCAGCAAACAGCCCTTCGGGTTTGAGCGAATAGCCGACATTGGCATAGCCTTTGAGGCGCCGTCGGTACATTGCCTCACAAATGGGCACATTGATGTCGATATAGTCGTAGATGCGGACTTCTTCCTTGCCTTTGTGGTCGCGGTGCAGTCGCCCGGCATATTGGGCGATGATACCTTTCCAGGAAACGGGCAATGCCAGAAACAGCGTGTCAAGGCGTGGGCAATCAAATCCCTCACCCACATATTTCCCTGTAGCGACGATTATCATTGGTTCATCGTCAGAAATGTTTTGTACGAATTCCATCTTCAGCCGTTTTTCTTTTGCTGGTGCAGAGCCAACTAACGTGATAACGTTTGGGCAATGCGGTCTTAGCATGTCAACGAGAGTGTCAACGTGAGACCTCAGGTTTGTCAAAACTATGGGTGAACGCCCTTCCTTTAGAGCTGCACGGACATCGTTAACAATAAGCTGATTGCGGAATTCGTCTTCAGCGAGTTGTTGGATAATCACGGGATATGAAGCGTTATTGTCTGTCGTATCTCGGAACGGAGTAAATCGGGGAAGAAGCTGACGGGTGAAGCGTTGGTTCGCCATCTGCGAATGAGTGTCGGCTGTGTATCTGATAGGTCCACACTGCATAAACATGATGGGGTGGTGACCATCCTTGCGAAATGGCGTCGCAGTAACGCCATAAATACGTGCTGCAGTGATTTCCTTGAGCACTCGTTCGTAATTCACTGCCGAAACATGGTGGCATTCGTCAACAATCACCAAACCGTATTTCTTTACAAACGACTTCACCTCCCCGTCAGTTGTACACGACTGAAAAAGGGCAATGTCAATTATGCCATGTAATGAGTTGCCACTGGAACTCAGTGTACCGATGGGTGACCATTTTTTCTTACGGCCGCGTTTGTTGGTTTTTTCTTCTTGCTCGTGATCAATGATGAGAAATTCTTCAAGCTTTTGCTTCCATTGGTCAAGCAAGGCTTTGGTGTGCACCAATATTAACGTATTCATCTTAAGTTGAGCGATCAATCCGATGGCTGCAATGGTCTTCCCATAGGCTGTTGTAGCAGACAACACACCGTTTGAATGACTGATCAACGCATTCTCTGCTTCCCGTTGTTCATCACGCAAAGTGCCATTGAAGGTAACGGAAATGGGCGAACCATGATTAGTCTTGTCAATGATTTCATGTTTTATGAACTTCTCCTCGAGGAATTGAACAATGGCATCCTCACATCCACGTGGCAATACCAAGTAGTCATCAATGATTTCCGAACAGGATATAATTCTCGGCACGTTAAAGGTTGAAAACCGCATAGCTTGACGACTGTAGAACTCGGGGTTCTTGAATGAGGCAACACGTTTAAAATGATTAACCACCTTTGCCGATACACTATTAAGGGGGATATAGAGTGCATTGGATTTGACAATGTTGAGTTTGCCGTTGAAATCATTCTTGTCAATTACTGGAGGAGATGGAGTCTCCCATGGTTTATTCTCGCTGGTGGTCGATAGATTGCCAAATGAGGGTACATTGGCGTTCAGTTGCAGGATCTCATCGCACCTCGTTTCGCTAAGTTTTCCAACATGAAGCAAATAATCCCACTGGTCTGGATACGGCTCAAAGTCTTCGTTGACAAAAACGCTGTTGCCCTGTTTTCTCGCTTGCCCTTGAAGCGGTAAAGCAACGAGGTTGCCAAAGCCTCCTTCGGGAAGATAGTCCTGGTTCGGAAAGAGTCGGTCATAGGACTTGAACGTGATGCGCCCATCACGGTTCATCGCTTCGGTAAGTATAGCGTTTCCCAGGCGCCGTGCTTTTACTGCTGTAACAGCTGTCTCATAGAATATCCACACATGAGCACCATTGCCCGAACGGGATCGCTCAATGGAATATGGTACACTCCAGCTCTTGCAAACTTCCACAAACGCTAACACGTCGAACCTGTAACCATGATCGCAGTTCTTGTCGTCGAAATCCACACAAAGGAAATGGCATGTGTTATCTTCGTTGAGAACATACAACCCGATTACATCTCGGCAGTCAATAGCTTTGCCCTCAAGATGGCGGTAAATGTCATCATCGGTCAACTTAGCAAATTGGCGGTTCGGACACTCGGCACACTTGAATTTGCGCTTGTCGCACAGCTGCTGTTTCCATTCATTGACGCATACTGGCTGATAGCCGCTTTTTTCGCTGGTACGGCTTTGCCAACGACGGGCAAACACATCCTCTCTGCCCCTAAACAGACTGCGGAACAACGTCACTTTCTCCTGCAAAGACAGTCGTTTCATCGCTGATTCAGCGGTCTCATGTGCCACGTCTTGAGGCTCGTATCGCTCAAGCTGGTGACGTAAGCGTTCATTCTCCTTCTCCAGTTGGGAAAGACGCTCAAGCAACAAATCTCTTTCACGCTTCAGCTCCTGATATGTAGGGATATCATTTATCATTCATAAAACGATCGCTTCCTTATATCAGCCCCAACATATATATGGGTAACAAGATGGTTTCGCCGTCATGTCTTAACGCTTTGGTATAGACGACATATCGCTTGCTGATGCGAGAGGAGAACTTAGCGGAAAAAGCATCTAATGACGAATGAGATTTATAGCTTGATGACTTCACTTCAAGAGGACAAATCTTTGCACCGCGAGAGAGCAGAAAGTCAACTTCGTAATTATGCCGTTCATCCTTTGGCCAGGTGTAAAAATATAGTTTGTTACCACCGCTTCTCATCATCTGCGCCGCCAAGTTTTCGTAAACATACCCTAAATTGGCTGGCAGTTTATCCGACAGCAGTTTGTCGTACAGTATATTCTCTGTAAACTGCTTGTCCCAGAATGCGAGTGTTACCATTAATCCCGTGTCGCCTACATATATCTTTTGTCTGCTACGATCCTCACCAAATGCCAATCCCACCTGCGGGTCTGTCGTATGGTAGGATACATTTACAGTCTTGCTGTCTTCCAAAGCGATAAGCAGGTCCTCCATCTTTTCGGCACCGATTCCCTTGATGACCGATGTAGGATAGAATCGGCCTACGCCTTTGGCGAGCATCTGAGGTATGGCGCCATACAGTCTTCCTATTTTCCCAGTCTTATCAATCTTGCGGAAATCATCGAAATACAGTTTTAGAATCTTGCGCTTAACAGCGTCAACATCTCTGAAATTCTTTGTTTTCAGGTATTCGTTCACCGCTTGTGGCATTCCACCCACCAGCATATAAAGACGCAGGTCGCGCATATACCGTCGGTTCATCTCATCGTCCATGGTGCGGTTGTTTTCTAACAACTGACGCAGCAAAGGCATCGTGGCCGTGTCGCCCATAGCCCAACGGAACTCCTCATAGTCCATCGGGAACATCTCTAAGCGGTCTTCCTCGCTCGGAATGGTGATATTCTCGGTGTTTCTCTTGATGCTAATCAAGGATCCAGTTTCTATATAATCATATCTGCCGTCCTGAACCAGGTATTTTATGGCTTGGCGGGCCTTGGGGCATTGTTGCACCTCGTCAAATATGATTACCGACTCGCGTTGATAAAGCGTCGTATGATAGGCGCTTTGCAGATAAAGGAAGATGTAATCCAAATCCATCAAATCGTCAAACAACGACTTTATCCGCGCAGTAGCCTTATTGAAATCGATGAGGATATAAGACCTGTACTCTTGTTTGGCGAATGCCTCAACAACAGTGGATTTGCCAATGCGGCGCGCTCCCTCAATAAGCAATGCGCTCCTGCCATTATTGTCCTGCTTCCATTGTAGGATCTGATTATAAATTTTGCGCTGAAAAATATTGTCCATAATCGTTAACTGTAAAGAACGATGCAAAGATACTGAAAATCTTTGAAATAGACAATATCATTCAATATAAAATCTATCAATCCCGCAAATTTATTTCAAGTAAATAATAACAATCCCCGAGATTACTTAACCTAGAAATCTATTAATCCCCACACTTGACTAAAATCAATTGTTGCCGAAAACCGTGGGTTCAAACGCACCCAATTTAAAATAAAATTAATACAAGTTATTGAAAATCAATAACTTGTATTCAAATCCGTGGAGCTGGAGGGGTTTGAACCCTCGTCCAAACGTGGAACTAATAAGGTTTCTACATGCTTAGTCTTGGCTTGGTTTTCGACCATTGGCAGGCCCAAGACGACCAACCGGCGGCTTATCCTCTAAATTTCGGACGCGGCCCGAGGCTTGCCTTGTCCTATCGCCGATATTCCTGCACCACCGTTTCAACCCGCCTCGGCGCGAGGGCAGTTGGGTGATGTCTCGTCACTGCCCCTTGGGCAGCGATAAAGCCGAACTTACTGTGCTTCGGTTAGGCAGCGAGAGCGTAGTTGTTTTCGCCATTTAATTGTGTCAATGACTGATATTTAAGAGCATTGCCATTATCGCTCTGCATGCTTGCTTACCACCTCTACACGCTGTCAAAGCCAGTCAGCCCCAATAGTATGTGTCCGGTTGTAAACGGGCTGCAAAGGTACAACAATTTCCGTGCCAAACAAGCTTTGTGTCACGATTTTTCCTAAAAAAATCATGAAAACGGCATTTGTTACCTCAATTGGTTTCCTCGACAAGTTCGTGGTAGTAGGGCGATTGCTCGGGGATGAACAGGCCGCTCTGCAGGTACTTATAGATGCGGATACATGCCCAGGCATCAATGGCGGCATATTGCTGCTGGGCATCGGTCAGTTGCGGCGCTTCCCAGTTGGTGAGTTGCTGCCCCTTGCTGATCTTCTGCTGGAATAGTATGGCATAGATCTTCTGCAGGCTCATGTCAGCAATTTCATATTGCTTGACCAGTTGTTGCAGCTCAATAAAACCTGCTGGGTTCAATCTCTCACAGATGCGTGACAGCTGGTGGAAATCGTCGGTTGTTGAGAGGCCGACTTTAATGCAATTCTTGTCCTCAAGGTATTGCCTCAATGGTGCGGGGACGCCTGTCTTGTTGAGGCGGAACAGAAAGGCATCGCTCTCAGTCGATAGTTGCAGCAGGGCGATATTGTGATGTTCCCCACGGTGAAAGCTGGGGCGGGTCTCGGTGTCAAATCCCGCAATCGGGGCGGTGCGCAGGGCCGTAACGGCGCTTTTGACCTGCGAGATGGCCTCGATGATGTGAATGCGCCCCGAGAAGGACACCCGTGGCATTTCATTGATGGTCTGCTTATCTATCGAAACAATGTGCATACTTCACTCTCTTAAAGTCTTTCCACTTGCTTGACGCCCTTGATGTTAAGGATTTTCTTGGTGAGGTCGTCGAGTAGGGTGATATTGTTCACGTTGACCGTCAGCACGCCCTCGAACAGGCCGCCCTGGGACTGGATGTTGATGCTGCGCAACAGGCAGTTTTCGGTCTTGTTGATGACCGAAGTGATGGAGGCGACAATGCCGATGTCATCGCGGCCCAGCACTTTGAGCGTGGCGACAAACTGACTGCCCGCTTTGCCGGTCCAGCGGGTGCGGATGATGCGGTAGGGGTAGCGCTCCTTGAGGTGCCGCAGATTCTTGCAATCCGTGCGGTGGATCTTGATGGCTCCGTCGCTGGCGATAAACCCTTGGATTTTGTCGCCGTAGATGGGGTTGCAGCAACGGGCCAACTTGTAATTCACGCCCTTGACGTCATCGCCGATGGTGAGAATGTCGTCGCTGAACTTTTCCTCTTGTTGTGTGGGCTGCTGCAGCACAAACTCCTCGGCGGTGCCATGAGCGATGGCCTCATTCTGCTTGTCAAGGATTTCCTCATATTGCTCCACGACCGTGTTCACGTCGATAATGTCCTCCTGTATGGCGGCATAGAACTCGGTCGTCGTCTTGTAGCCCATCTTCTTGATGATACGCGCCATTGTGGCATCATCCAGCTCTATTTTCCGGTTCTTGAAACGTCGTTGTAGCGTCTCACGGGCCAGTTGCGCTAGATGGGCTCGCCGTTCGTTGATGGCGTTCTTGATTTTGTTGCGGGCTTTGCTGGTGACAGCAATTTTGAGCCAGTCCAACCGTGGCGACTGTGATGCCGATGTGATGACTTCGACCGTGTCGCCACTCTTGAGTTTATAGTTGATTTTCTGGTTCTTACCGTCCACCTTGCCGCCCATACAGGTGCTGCCCACGCGCGTGTGGATATGGAAGGCGAAGTCGAGTAGGGTGGCCCCCTGTGGCAGGCGGATGAGGTCGCCCTTGGGCGTGAACACAAACACCTCGTCGTTATACAGGTTGGTGTCCATGTTGCGCGTCAGACTCATCAGTCCCTCTTGACCGCTTGCCTCCAGCATCTCGCGCACCTCATTCATCCATTTGTCCACATCGCCGTCGCTCTTGATTCCCTTGTATCGCCAGTGAGCGGCCACGCCCCGCTCGGCGGTCTCGTCCATGCGGCGGGAGCGTATCTGCACTTCTACCCACTTGTCTCCAGGGCCATAAACGGTGATGTGCAGCGACTCATAGCCGTTGCTCTTGGGGATGGTGATCCAGTCCTTGAATCGTGAAGGGTTGGCCTTGTAGATGTCGGTCACGATGGAGTAGGCGAGCCAGCATGCGCGTTTCTCGTCTTTGGGTGTGGTATCCAGGATAATGCGGATGGCAAACAGGTCATAGATGCCGTTCAAGTCCACACCCTGTTTCTGCATCTTTTGCCAAATGCTGTTGATCGACTTGGTGCGCCCCTTGAGGTCAAACTTGAGCCCTTCTTCCTTAAGCCTTTGGTCGATGGGCTTGATGAAGTCCGCGACATACTGGTCGCGTTCCTGTTTGGTCTCATTCAGGCGCCTGGCAATCTGCGAGAAGACCTTGCGGTTCAGGTACTTGAGCGAGATGTCCTC
This sequence comes from uncultured Prevotellaceae bacterium, assembly GCA_947306175.1. Taxonomy (GTDB): domain Bacteria; phylum Bacteroidota; class Bacteroidia; order Bacteroidales; family Muribaculaceae; genus Sodaliphilus. Next base: position 41,988 of record CAMZFV010000021.1, on the reverse strand, counting down.
AAGTTCGGTCTTGATGGCATACAGGCCCAGTTTGTGCGCTAGCGGCGCATATAGATAGCGCGACTCGCTCGCGATTTCATGCACAAACTTCTCGTTGGGGTGGTGGTTGATGGCACGCATAAGCGCCAGGCGGTCCACCGTCATAATGAGGATGACGCGCACGTCCTCGGCAAACGTGAGCAGCAGTTTGTGGAAATTCTCATTCTCGACAGCCGCCTGCTTCTTGTAGAGCGGCGCCACGTTGAGCAGGCCGTGAACCACGCGGGCAATATCGTCGTCAAAGAGGGTCCTCACCTTCTCCACGTCGAGGAAATCCTTGCGGCACAGGTTGTAAATCATCGTGGCGATGACCATCGTGCGGTCGGGAGCGATGCTTTCACACAGGGTCGCCGCGGTACGCAGGTGACGGATGACGGGATTCAAACCGTATTGGTCGCGCTTGAAAATGTCCGCCTCGGTAATGCCCCGCTCGATGAGGTCATGCACCGTGTCGATATCATGGCGCGACAACTGGTCACCCAGCTTACCCTTCAAATCTCTGACAAGCCCAGCCAATTCCTGCCGTTCCTCACGTGTGAAATATTCCTGCATCATCGCCATCGAGTCGTTTTCCAATAAAAATCACGCAAATTTACTCTTTTTGTGTCAATTTGCTTGCACAAACGTGGCTAAAAACGTAATTTTGGGACAAAAATAAAATTTTAAAGCATATGTGGAACGATAATGACAAGCAATTGATGGCCGCAAAGGGCATCACCGAGCCTATGATAGAGGCTCAACTCAAGCGTTTCGAGACGGGGTTTCCCTGGCTCAAGTTGGAAGCTGCAGCGACAGTAGATAAGGGCATCATGCGCCTGGACGCCAAGCAGCAGACCCAGTGTATCAAGGTGTGGAAGGAGTTCCAGGGTGGTGGAGCCACTATCGAGAAATTCCAGCCTGCATCGGGCGCGGCTAGCCGCATGTTCAAGAACCTGTTTGCCTTCATCAATGAGGGCAAGTCGGCGCCTGAGACCGATTTTGAGCGCCAGTTCTTTGATGGCATCACCCAGTTTGCCTTCTATCCCCAGTTGAACAAGGCCTGTGTCTCGCTTTACCAGAACAACGTGAGCGAACTGGTCGCTGCTGGCCGTTATGCCGATGTGCTCAAGGCACTCCTCATGCCCGAGGGTATGAACTATGGCGCCTTGCCCAAGGGTTTACTTAAATTCCATCGCGCTGCCGCTGGCACAGTTCACACCCCACTGGAGGAACACCTTGAGGAAGGTGCCCAGTATGCTGCTGACGTGAACCGCCGCGTGAGCATCCACTTCACCGTTTCGCCAGAGCACCGCAGTGGCTTTGAGAAACTCATCAAGGCCAAGGTGCCCCTCATGGAGAAGGTGTGGGGCGTGAAATATGACATTTCCCTGAGCGAGCAGAAGGCCTCGACCGATACTATCGCCGTGAACATGGACAACACGCCTTACCGTGATGCCAAGGGCAATCTGCTCTTCCGTCCTGCAGGACATGGCGCATTGCTCGCCAATCTCAACGAGCGCGATGCCGACGTCGTTTTCATCAAGAACGTGGACAATGTTGTGCCCCTGCGCCTGCGCAGTGTGAGCACCCGCTTCAAGAAAGTCATTGGCGGTTACCTCGTTCAGGTTCAGCGCCAGCTCAAGAAATACCTCGAGATGCTGGACAAGGGCAACGTTAAGACCGCAGATCTCAAGGCGATGCTCCGTTATGCGCATCAGACGCTCAACATCATTGACAAGGCGACCGATGACATGGACGATGCCGCCCTCGCCGCATGGTTGCGCGACAAGTTCAACAGGCCCATCCGCGTCTGCGGCGTTGTCCCCAATGAAGGCGAGCCTGGCGGAGGCCCCTACCTGGCATATAACGCCGACGGCTCCGCTTCACCCCAGATCCTTGAATCGGCCCAGATCAATCCCGATGACGCTGCTGCCGTCGAGATGATGAAGGGTGGCACCCACTTCAACCCCGTTGACCTGGTGTGCTACATCAAGGATTACAAGGGCATCAAGTTCGACCTGCGCAAGTTTGTAGATGACGAGACCGGCTTTATCAGCGTTAAGAGCAAGGACGGCGTGGACATCAAGGCCTTGGAGCTGCCAGGCTTGTGGAACGGCTCGATGAGCAACTGGAACACCATCTTTGTCGAGGTGCCCATCGACACCTTCAATCCCGTCAAGACGGTCAACGACCTGCTCCGTAAGACCCACCAGTAAAATGCAAGGGCTAAATGTAGAGACGCAAAATTTTGCGTCTCTATGAGTCGTGGAAATATTTTTAGACAATAAGAAATGAAAAGATTATTCTTTTTCGTGCTGGTGGCTGTGTCGCTGGCCTTTGGTGCCAATGCTCAGCGGTATTACGTTGATGACTGGGGAGACACCACCTATAACGTGCAATCCATCAATCAGGACCAGTTCAAGGAACTGATTGCCGATTGGGGTGCTAAAGATTGGGAAATGGCCAGTCCACGTCCAGTCGTCGTGGACTTCTATGCCGACTGGTGCATGCCCTGCAAACGCCTCGGTCCCATCCTCAAGGATATCGCCCAGTATTACAAGGGCGAGGTGGACTTTTATCGCATCAATGTGGACAACAACCCCGACATCGCCGCCGCTTTCCAGATACGTAGCATCCCGCTACTCCTCATCTGCCCCCTCGACGGTGAGCCCAAAGAACTCGTCGGCCTCTATTCCCAACAAGAATACATCCGCATCTTCAACCAAGCCCTCAACCGATAGCATAAGTCAACTCTATTGAGTAATTGTTGTAAATATAGTTAAGTTAAACCCAAATCATAAACCTTAATTAATTATGGCAGATAGACTAGTAAACAAACCCGGGGACGAAACGGTAGCCGCCAATGATTCGTCTACAAATACTGTTTTAGATTCTAATCTGGAGAATCTTAGATCATTTGTGGAGGAACTTTCCCCAGAATGCATTAATAATGAATATATATTGGTCATAGGTAGTGAGGCGGTATTGGCTGAGAATGTTATAGCAAATGGAGACAGCTTAGCATATCTCTATAAGATAACAACGGATTATCTTTTCAATGAGAAAATTATTACAGCAGAGACAGCAGCTGAATGCAAGGATTTCACCCAGTTAACTCATAAAATGAGATTTGATATTTGGTCTTATGTATATGATATGACAGAATCTCACCAGGCCGACCAAACATTTGACACAAATAAGATTGAAAAGTCTTTGATTGATTTGTTGGAGACAAAGTGTTTCCGTATTGTTTTGACTACGACTATTGACCCGTTTGTAGAAAAAGCGATGGAAAGGGTATGGGGAAAAAATAATTATATAGTTAAGAGTTTGTGGAGTACTGCTGGCCCCAAGATTAATGTCCAAAAAATTAATAATCAAGATATAGATGACAAAGATCTCAAGCCGGGAGAATTTAATGAGATAAAACCAATATTGTATTACGCTTTCGGAAATATTAAGAATCAAAAAAACAAAGCTAAAAACAAAGCTAAAGACAAAGACAAGCCTAGTCATAAAAGTTACGTATTAACAGAAAATGATGCTATGCAAGCTGTTTCCGAATGGTTTTCATCATCGGGCCCCCAGAATCTAAGAAAGTACATACGTGCAAATAAAGTGCTTTCTATTGGTTGTCGGTTTGATGATTGGCTTTTCAGGTTCTTCTGGTTCATCCTCATTGGTGATGTGGAAAATCTTGATTCGGGACAAGTAGTCGTCGAATTGGATGAGAATAAAGATAAAGATAAAAGGTTGCTTAAATTCCTCAATAATGAAGAAATCGGGCATTTTGATAATGCAAGAACGTTCATGAAATATTTGTCTGAGGCAATTAATACGTCTTTAAACCTTGGAGAAGTGCCAGTGACATATGGTCGTGGAGTGTTCATCTCTTATGCTTCTGAGGACTTTTGTATAGCAATGGATTTGTTTATCACACTCAGAAATGAAGGCATTAACGTTTGGTTTGATAAAGAAAAAATTGAAGGTGGAGATGAAGTCGAGAAACGCATAAAGGATGCAATTGGAGCTTGTAAAGTGTTTATCCCCATACTAAGTACTCAGGTAAAGAATGATCTAAAGAATGGCTTAAATGAAAAGGATAGATACTATATGAAAGAATGGAAATGGGCCGAAGAACGATATAAAAATAATAATTGCCTTAATAGAATGATGATTCTTCCTATAATTGTTGGTCGTAATAATGAAAGGAAACATTTCTTTGGAAATGAACATCTCGACTCAATGCTTAATGAAATAGGAGTTCACGAAGCACATGATAGGGCCGATACTGGTGATCTTGTAGACAGAATCAGAAAAATGACTAATTAAATCAAATAAAGTAATGATGATGGAACAGATTTTAAATCCATGGCCAGGTTCGGCAACTTATCAGGATCCTCAAAGTGGAAATGGCGGATTTATGTTTTGCGGTAGGGTCAATGAGACAATTGACATGGTGCGACTCATTGATAATAACCTGTTTGTTACCTTATATGGTCCAACCGGGGTGGGTAAGAGCTCATTATTAAATGCAGGTGTGTTTCCGCGGTTAAGAAAACTGAGCTACTTCCCCATCTCGATTCGTTTTTCAGAAGAAGATCCCTCTATTCCTTTTGCTAAAATTCTTGTCAATAAGATTCAGTCCAGCGGGTTGGTTACGAGTGCGAATGTGAAACTTGATAATGACGATCCCGAGTCAATAGTATATCTTTGGAAGTATTTCACGACTACAAGCTTTAAGGACAAGGATGGTAAGGATGGCAAAGAGATTTATCCAGTTTTCGTTTTTGACCAATTTGAAGAGATATTTTTTGACAAGAATAATAAGGAAAATACTGAAAAGGCCAAATTGTTTTTGCAGCAAATATATGCCTTATTGGATGACTATCTGATAGTTCCGCAAGAACCAGGCTATTCCGACAGCACAAATTATAGGTTTGTTGCGACCATTCGTGAAGATGATTTGTGTGTCCTGGAAGATGTGATTGACGAATGTCAACTCCAGAGCATGAAAAATAATAGGTATCGACTAAAAGAACTGTCTCCCGAAAAGGCAGCCGACATCATTCGTTTACCTGGAAAAGAATATAAGTGTATCGATGATGCTGAAATCGACGATGTCGCTTACCAGATTGTAGATCTCACCCGTAATGAGAATAAAACGATTAGCTCTCTAATGATTTCGTTGCTTTGCAATCGTTTGTTTGCCAAGGGAAATGGAAAGATAACTTCCGAGTTGGTTCGCCAGGAAGGACAAGCTACCTTAAAAAACTATTGCAAAGAGTTTCTAAAGAATTGGGAAACCAACGAGCTCGAAAAATTTTGTGAATTACTGATCACAGACGATGGTCGTAGGAAAAAATGCAACAAATCCGATTTAGGGGAAATTCCCGCAGGAAAAGTTTCGGCTCTCTTTGGTAAGGATTCAAGATTGCTGGAAGTAATAAAGATCCCTAATACTGAGCCACAGGTTGAAATCATTCATGACAAATTTGCGGCCATCCTTCCCACTGTAATCAGTGAAATAAAAGCCGAACGTGCCAAAGAAAATGCTGACCGCGCTGAAAAGATGGCTGATAAAGCTCAAGAAGAAGCAGTCCGTGCACAAGAAAATGCTGAACGCGCTGAAAAGAAGGCTGATAAAGCTCAAGAAGAAGCAGTCCGTGCCAAAGAAGAAGCCGACCAAGCTCAAAAAGATGCTCAAGATGCTCAAGATAAAGCGATGGAGGCCAACAAGCGAGCTAAGAGAAGGAAAAGGTTGCTTTGGATTTTCATCCCAGCCTCGATTATTGCCGTTTTTTTTGCCTGTTGGTTCTTACATAAGTACCTGAATAAGGTTGAGACTGGCAATGATCTCATGGTTCAGATTGTTCTCACACCAGATGAATCACTGGATGGATATGATTGGGAGGCAGGGGTTGTTTTTGACCTTGACTCGGCATTGCATGTAAAAAGGACAATTAACGATACGGTTTGCTATGTCCGTAGCAACGATACTGTTCCTGTGGGAGCACGGATAGATAAGCAGTTCTTCTCAGATACAATTAACCTGATAATCCCTCGCAAACAGTTGGAATCATATTCATCAGTTGGTCTGACATTAAAAGTGATTCCTCAAAAGTTGTGTAAAGAAAAGACTGCTGATATAGCCTTGACATGGAAAGAGAAGACTGACACTTCGTTGACAATGATTACCCGAACAATTACGTTAACTCGCTCTGAAGATGCTGTTTTTAAATTTAAGGGAATAGCCACAATAAATGACATTCCTATTCGTGACGTGATAGTTGTTTTAGATGACCATGTGGCACGTACCGATGAAAATGGAGAATTTAAGTTCTACCTAAACGATTCCTCAGAATTGAAAGGCCAATCTCTTTATGTGCTGAAAAATGAGTTCAAACCATTTGAAATACTGGGTGATAGCATATTGAAGAGACTGAGTAAAGACAAAGATTACTTCTTTACGATGGGTAGTATAAAATTGGCTCTCAGGGATGAGTTTAGTGGATATAATGGACTGTTAAAAACTCAGCAGACTATTTATAAATACTACGAGACGTATGGTTCAACGGATAGCATCCAGAACGTTCTGCAAAAGGCTGACTCTGCTCGTTTGAACAGATACAATCTTTTGGGCGGCAATCTTTCTGTGGGTAAATTTTTGACTAAAGATTCGATCTTCTATTTTATTAGAAAGACGGAACGGTCTTCTGATTATGTTTTGGGTTATCTTGTAGTAAAAGAAGGGACTTCAAAACAGTTTTCGGGAACTTTGAAGAAAGTGGAAGCGTCTAGAAAAAAATCCAAACAAGATGAATGGAACGTTGACCTGTCAGCATTTGATAACGCTTATAATAGAGAGCATATTACTGGTGTTTTGAGTGGTGAATCATTCCAAATAACCCAAAGTGATAAAAACAAAAAGTAGTGATGGCGAGATATTTATTGATGAGACCTAATGATCATTGAATGACGCTTTCTTGATAAGTGAATTGTTGGGATGTCTTAGTAATGGATTTCTTTGTTTAGTCATCAAGCGGATTGGTTTCAGATGATTACACCCGGGAAAGATCAAATATCGAAAAGGTTAAAATGGGTGGTTTAATCTGGAAAAATTTGGAAAAATTGAAGCGGGGCATTGTCAATTCAGAAAATTGTTGTAACTTTGCCCCGCTTTTTAGCAAAACATTTATTAATTAATTTATTATTAGCAATTTATGAACAAGTACGAAACCGTTTTCATTTTGACTCCCGTTTTGTCTGATGATCAGATGAAGGAAACGGTAGAAAAGTTCAAGAAGGTGCTCACCGACAATGGTGGCAACATCGAGAACGAAGAGAACTGGGGATTGCGCAAGCTCGCTTATCCCATCGAGAACAAGAACACTGGTTTTTACACCCTGATTGAGTTTGAGGGTGAGCCCACCATCGTTGGCAAGCTGGAAACCGCTTACCGCCGTGATGAGAAGGTCATCCGATTCCTCACCTTCCGTCTGGACAAGTTCGCTGCTGAGTACGCTGTTAAGCGTCGCGCCGTGCGCAAGGCCAAACAGGAAGAGCGCGCTGCTCAGGAAGCTGCTGAGAAAGAGGCTGCTCCCGTAGTAGTTGAGGAAGCTCCCGTAGCCGATGAGGCACCCGCTGCCGAGGCATGAGAAAAACCAAACGAATAAAACTTAATTTAAGGAAGTAAAAAACAATGGCACAAGAACAAATGAGGCCCAACAACCAGGGCGAAATCCGTTACCTGACTCCGCTGTCAGTTGACACCCGCAAGAAGAAATACTGCCGTTTCAAACGCAGTGGTATCAAGTACATCGACTACAAGGATCCCGAATTCTTGAAGAAGTTCCTCAACGAGCAAGGCAAGATCCTGCCCCGCCGCATCACCGGTACTTCGCTGAAGTTCCAGCGCCGCGTGGCTAAGGCCGTTAAGCGTGCCCGTCATCTGGCATTGCTGCCCTATGTGACCGACTTGATGAAATAAACAACACGATTACACAAAGGAGGAAACAATTATGAAGATTATTTTGAAAGAAGATATCGTCAATCTTGGTTTCAAGAACGACGTCGTGGAAGTGAAGAACGGCTATGGCCGCAACTATCTCATTCCTCAGGGCAAGGCCGTCCTGGCTACCCCCAGCGCACTCAAGGTTCATGCCGAGAACCTGCGTCAGCAGGCTCACAAGCTGGCTAAGGTGAAGGCTGATGCCGAAGAGGCTGCCAAGGCATTTGAGGGCGTATCCCTCACCATCCCCGTTAAGGTGAGCCCCACGGGCACCATCTACGGTTCGGTTGGCGCTAACCAGATCCACGAGGCTCTGCTCGTTGCTGGTCACAATGTTGACCGCAAGATCGTCAGCGTGCACGAGACCGTTAAGACCCCTGGCAAGTACACCGCCATCGTGCGCCTGCACAAGGAGGTTGCTGTTGAGATCCCCTTCGAGGTAATCGCCGAGAACGCCGAGGAACTCGCTGCTGAGCGTGCTGCACGCAAGGCCGAGGAGGCTGCCCACCAGGCTGCACTCGCTGCCGCTAAGGCTGCCGAGGAAGGTGCTGAGGAAGGCGCCGAGGAAGAGGCTGAGGCTCCCGTTGAGGGTGAGGCTGCTGCCGAAGAGGCTCCCGCCGCAGAATAATAAAACAACATGATAATGACGAAGACACCGGTCCTCTCCACAAGGCCGGTGTCTTTTTTCTCACCTCCAGCAACTAATATCTATTAACTATTATCTATTAACTATTAACTGTTATCTGTTAACTATTATATACAATGACCAAGCATATCGTAATGTTCAAACTGCAGGGCACCGATGAACTGCGTCGTGAGACCGCCCTGCGCTTCAAAGCAGCGCTCGACGCCCTCCCCGAGCAGATTGACGTGCTCCAGAGCATTGAGGTCGCTCTCAATGAGAATCCCGCCGAAGACTGGGATATCGTGTTGACCGCTATAGTGCCGACTATGGCCGATGTGGCTATCTACGCCAAGCATCCCGCCCACGTGGCTGCCGCTGCCATCATCAAGGACGTGAAGCAGCTGCGTGCCTGTGTGGACTACAACTGCTGACCACAGTTTTTTGGCCTGTGTGACTTGACCCATCGCCTGATACTATAAAAGCAGGACTCCAAATCGGAGCCCTGCTTTTTTAAGTCAGGTTAATTCTCAATTATGGGAATTACTCGGGCCAGCTGCCACTCAACAGGTAGTCGATGATGGCGGTCACGTCGGAAATGCCGACCTCACCGTCCACGTTGGCATCGGCAGCAGCAGGCGTCTCAGCGCCAGAGAGCAGCATGTCAATCAGAGCGGTAGCGTCAGCAATACCTACCTCACCATTGTTGTCAACGTCGCCACGAACATAGGCAGGAGCCTTTTCGATCTTGAGGGTCATGTTGTCAACGCTCAGGGTCAGGTTCCAGGTGCCGGCCTCAATCTTGTAGGCGTCGCCGCCCATCTCGAGAGCCAGATCAGTACCCAGCAGTTCCTCAGTTACCAGGAAGTCACCATCGCTAACGGCACCGAAGCGGTAGGGAGCTATAGCATCCCAGTCAGCATCGGTCTCAGCCAGCTGCTTGGTGAAGCTGAAGTAGCTGTAACCCTCGTTCTCACCAACGGTGGTGATAGTAGCAGTGTAGACGTTGTTCTCAGCATCGCGGGTCATCAGGACACCCTTGTTGGTGAACCAACCGCCATTGTCGTTCACCTCACCCATGATGTAAACATCACCGTCATAAGGCTCGGGACCAGGAGTCTCAGGCCACTCGCCATTGATGGTGAACGTGTTGTTCTCCAGATCAACGGTAAGAGTCCACTCACCAGCGGGCAGAGCGATGGATTCGCCACCGGCAACCAGAGCGCAGTCAGCGCCCAGCAGTTCCTCGGTCATAATGAAGTCGCCTTCGCTAACGGCACCGAAGCGGTAGGGAGCGATAGCATCCCAGTCAGCAGCGCTGTCAGCGAGCTGAGTGGTGAAGCTGAAGTAGCTGAGGCCATCGTTCTCACCAGCGGTGATAATGTTAGCGGTGTAAACGCCCTCGTTCAGAGTCATCAGGACACCCTTATTGGTGAACCAGCCACCATTGTCATTCACCTCACCGATGATGTACAGATTGGTCTCAGGCTCAGGAACAACAGTGTCGGTAGGCCACTCGCCATTGATGTTGAACGTGTTGTTCACCAGGTCAACGGTTACAGTCCACTCACCAGCGGGCAGAGCGATGGATTCGCCACCGGCAACCAGAGCGCAGTCAGCGCCCAGCAGTTCCTCGGTCATAATGAAGTCGCCTTCGCTAACGGCACCGAAGCGGTAGGGAGCGATAGCATCCCAGTCAGCAGCGCTGTCAGCGAGCTGAGTGGTGAAGCTGAAGTAGCTCTTGCCCTCGTTCTCACCAACGGTGGTGATGTTAGCGGTGTAAACGCCCTCATTCAAGGTCATCTTCACACCCTTGTTGGTGAACCAGCCACCATTGTCATTCACCTCACCGATGATGTACAGTTCGGTCTCGGGCTCGGGAGTTACAGTGTCGGTAGGCCACTCGCCATTAATCTTGAGGATGCCATTGGTCAGGTCAACGGTAACAGTCCAGGTACCCTCGGGGATACCTATAGACTCGTGGGTTCCTTCCACCAGATCAAGCTCAATGCTTGTGCCGAGCAGATTCTCTGCCATAATGAAGTCACCGTTGCTCACAGGACCGAAACGGTAGGGAGCGATAGCATCCCAGTCAGCGGCGCTGTCAGCCAGTTGCTTGGTGAAGCCAAAGTAACTCAGACCGTCATTCTCACCAGCGGTGGTGATCTCAGCGGTGTAAATGCCCTCGTTGAAGGTCATCTGCACACCCTTGTTGGTGAACCAGCCACCATTGTCGTTCACCTCACCCATGATGTAAACGTTGGTCTCGGGCTCGGGAGTAACAGTGTCTACAGGCCACTCGCCATTAACGGTGAACTTGTTGTTGGCCAGGTCAACGGTAACAGTCCAAGTACCCTCGGGAAGGGCGATAGACTCATTGCTGCCATCGGTAGCCAGTGAGCACTCTTCACCCAGCAGGTCCTCAGTCATCACAAATGCACCCTCGCTCACGGCGCCGAAGCGATAAGGAGCGATGTCGTCCCAAGGAGTTTCACTCTCAGGATCGGCCAGCATCTTGGTGAAGCCAATGTAAGCCAACTCATTGCCCTCGCGCAGGGTAGTGGTCACCTCTGCGCTGTAAATGCCATCTTCTAAGGTCATCTGCAGGCCCAGGGTGGGATCCCATGCATAGTTGTTCAGGTCACCGAAGATGAAAACATCGGTGTCTCCACCTGCTTGAACAGGCACAGCGTCCATAGTAACTTCCTTGGTGTCGAAGTTGAACTTGAACGTCAGGTTGTAGATGCCGTTCTCGTTGAAGACATAGTCCTGGTTCTGGCCATTAGGTTTGCCCCAACTGTCAACATCCCAACTGTGGTTGGCCACTACCTTGTATTCAAGGGTGTAGGGAGCGCCAGTAATCTCAACGTTCTCCTTAACCAGCTTGTACAGACCGTCGGTCTCGTCCAGCACCATGTCATTGGCAGTCTCGCTAGGAGCCCATGCTGTGCCAAAGATGGCGGCATTGTTACCAGCTACAGTAAAACTGGTGTATTCAATGATAGCTTCTTTACCCGCAATCTTAAATCTCGGGGAGCCATTGTTGGGATCAAAGGTGAATACATACTCGCCATCGCCATAAAACTTGTAAGAGTTGCCGTTGTGCTGAGTGTTAACCCAATTACCAACCTCGACTGATTCATTATTGGTTGGGGGACCATAACGGTATGTCTCGAAACCAGACCAGTCTTGGTCGTTTTGGGTCAAGCCATCAGCAAAGCTGAAGTAAATAGTCTTGTTAATAGTGGCGGTATAGGACCATGTACCGTCACCATTGTCAACCATAGGTGTACCACTGTTGGTATGCCAGCCACCGAAGGGAGCGTCACCAACAATGTAGATTGTCGCGTTGGCGTTGAAGCCAACGAGCGCAATCATCATTGATAAAATTAACGTTAATTTCTTCATGTTTTGTAATGAAAAGATTTTATAATTAAACATGCGAATAAAGTTGGTTTGTTCTTGATTTAACCCGTAACATTTTGGTCGCTCAAAGTTACAAACATTTTCCAAATACACATAATTATATATAACTTTTTTTTCAAATAATTGCGCAAACGATTGCGTTAGTTATAATCAATAACTAACGTATGGGAAAAGAGATTGGTGTTGTGTTGTTAGATGCTGGAGCCGATTAGCTCAAATGGCAAGGCCTGCTCGATACTAACTTGGGTGAACTCCCCGATGTCAAGCGGCTTGTCTTTCTTGATAAGCACCTCGGGATCCACTTCGGGGCTATCCCACTGGGTGCGGCCGATGTAGTAGTCGTCTTCCTCGCTGTCGATGATGACGCGCAGGGTCTGGCCGACCTTCTGCTGCTGGATGTCGAGCGATATGCTTTCCTGCAGCGCCATGAGGCGTTGCAGGCGGTCCTGTTTCACCTCCAGCGGCGTCTCATCGTTCAGATGCTCGGCAGCCCATGTGCCGTTCTCCTCGCTGTAGGCAAACGCCCCCATGCGCTCAAACCTTGCCTCACGCACAAACTCCATCAGTTCCTCAAATTCCTCATCCCCCTCTCCAGGGAAACCCACCATCAGCGTCGTGCGGATGTGGATGCCCGGCACCTCACGGCGCAAGCGTGCCAGCAGATCAAGAGTCTCTTGACGGCTGATGTGGCGTCGCATGTTGGTCAGCACCTTGTCGCTGATGTGCTGCAAGGCGATGTCGAGATAGCTGCAAACGTTTTTGCGGCTCGCCATCACGGGCAGGATGTCATAAGGGAATTGGGTGGGGTAGGCATAGTGCAGCCTGATCCATTCCACGCCCTCAATGTCCGCCATGCGGTCGATGAGTTCGGGCAGCATCATGCGGTCTTCCAGATCCATCCCGTAGGATGACAGGTCTTGGGCGATGATATTGAACTCCTTCACGCCGACTTCGGCCAGCCGTCGTGTCTCGTCAAGCAACAGCTCCATCGGCACCGACGTGTGGCGTCCCGTGATGAGCGGAATGGCGCAGAAGGCGCAGAACCTGTTGCAGCCTTCCGAAATCTTCATGTAGCAGTAATGGGGTGGGGTGGTCAGAAGGCGCTCATTGGCCAGATCGTCACGGTAGCCTTTGCCCAGGTCGGCAAGCATCCCTTTCCAGTCAAATTTGCCATAGAAACGATCCACCTCGGGCAATGCTTCAATCAGGTCGGCGCGGAATCGTTCAGCAAGACAACCCATGACAATCAGGTTGCGGATTTTGCCCTGACGTTTGGCCTCACCCAAGCGCAGAATAGTATCGATAGATTCCTTTTGGGCGTCGGCAATAAAGCCGCATGTGTTCACCACAACGGTCTCCCCGTCGATGCGCTCCGCATTATGGGCAACACGATAACCTGCCGCCTGCAGTTGCCGCAACAAGTGTTCACTGTCCACTAGATTCTTTGAGCACCCCAGCGAGATAATATCTATCTTATTCTTCCTCATCTGTCACGGCTATTATTTCCCTAATTGGCAATAAGTCAAGAAGATAGAAACAGCGTGTTTAAATTTTTATAAAAATTTTGTTTAATTTCTCGAGCGAAGCTCGATCAAAGTTTCAGGCTATAGTATTCTCACTCCTCGGTCACCCCGAACAGCGATTTCACAAACTCCCGCTTGTTAAAGATCTGCAGGTCGGTCATCTGCTCACCCAGGCCGATGTACTTCACGGGAATCTGGAACTGGTCGCTCACGCCGATGACCACGCCGCCCTTGGCAGTGCCGTCGAGCTTGGTGATGGCCAGGGCGTTGACCTCGGTCGCTGCCGAGAACTGCTTGGCCTGCTCAAAGGCGTTCTGACCTGTCGAGCCGTCAAGCACGAGCAGTACCTCCTGCGGGGCGTCGGGCAGCACCTTGCGCATGGTGTTCTTGATTTTGGTCAGTTGGTTCATCAGGCTCACGTTGTTGTGCAGGCGGCCAGCAGTGTCGATGATGACCACGTCAGCGTTTTGGGCTACAGCGCTCTGCACGGCATCATAGGCCACGGCGGCAGGGTCGGTACCCATCTTGTGCTTAATCACGGGAACTCCCACGCGGTTGCCCCAGATTTCCAGTTGTTCGTCGGCAGCGGCACGGTAAGTGTCGGCAGCGCCCAGCACCACCTTGTTGCCTGCTTGCTTGAACTGGTAAGCGAGTTTGCCGATGGTGGTCGTCTTGCCCACACCGTTAACACCCACGACCATGATGACATAGGGCTTGCTGTCCTCGGGAACAGTAAAATCCTCGAGTTCAGAGTTATTGTTGTCGGCGAGCATCTGCGAGATTTCGTCACACAGCAACTCGTTCAACTCCTCGGTGCTCACATACTTGTCGCGTGCCACGCGCTCCTGCAGGCGGTCAATGATCTTGACGGTGGTATCCACGCCCACGTCGCTGGTGACAAACACTTCCTCAAGATTGTCGAGCACGTCGTCGTCAACGGTCGATTTTCCCGCTACGGCATATTTAATTTTCTCAAATACACCCTGTTTGGTCTTCTCCAGACCCTTATCGAGTGTCTCTTTCTTCTCACGAGAGAATAATTTCTTAAACAGTCCCATTATTAGTAAATGATTTTTGATATTTGGCTGCAAAGGTACTGCAAGCCGAGCACAATGGCAAACAAACTGGAGAAAAACAGGTCAACCACCCCAAAAACGTTATTACCATCGCAGGCATACTAATCGGACGAACGCCCGAGAAACTGTAGCTCAACTTAGCTCAGTTCGGCATAATACAACAATATAATTAAGTAATTGATTGATTTTTATTTAATTTTTAAACAAAATTTTGTTTAATTTCTCGCCCGCAGGGCGATAAAAATTCGGTGGGGTTGCCCAGATAGTGTGCCCCGATTTTTGTTTTGTGCTAAGGTTTCATTATCTTTGCACGCATCTTTAATGATCAATCGATATGAGACGAATTGCATTATACGGCATGGTGTTGCTGATGTTGGCGGCATGTGGCAAGAAGCAGGCCGAGGAGCCTGCAGGACCATCTGAACTGGAACAGGAGATGACAGCGCTTTATGGCGAGAACAAGATTATCGAGGGTGACTTTCCCGACTCGCTTGCGGTCGAAGCCGCTAACGGCATTTTCGTGGGGCAGCGCGACGAATCTTTACTGGTGTTCAAGGGCATACCCTATGCTCTCCAGCCCACGGGCGACCGCCGCTGGCAGGTCGCAAAACCTGAGCCCGATAGTCGCTTGGTACGAGAAGCCAAATATTTCGGTCACAGTGCCATCCAGTTCCGCACCGATCACAATGCCGCCTCGCTCTATCCTCAAGGTGAGGACTGCCTGACGCTCAACGTGTGGACTGTTGCCGACGGCATGCGGCAGGCACGGCGCCCTGTGATGGTATGGATTCACGGTGGCTCATACGTGAGCAGCGGCTCAGTCAATCCCCGTGACTGGGGTGATCAATTTGTCAAGGTACACCCTGAGGTCGTCTTTGTCTCGATCAACTATCGTCTGGGTTTGCTGGGCTTCCTTGACCTCTCCTCGTTGCCCGATGGCAAGGAATTTGCCCGCAGTGGCAACCTGGGCATTCTAGATCAAGTGGAGGCGTTGCGGTGGGTGAAGCGCAACATCGCGGCCTTTGGCGGTGACCCCGACAACGTGACCATCTTTGGTCACTCGGCGGGAGCGGGCAGTGTGGCCATTCTTTCCAGTATCGATGAGGCGCAGGGACTATTCAAACGTGCCATCATGCAGAGCGGCAGCGTCGCCTTTACCAGCAGCCGCGAGGATTGCCAGCGCTTAACCAAACGAGTGCTCGATGCTACAGGCGCCAAGACCGTCGCCGACCTTCAGGCGCTCTCACAAGATGAAATCATCGCCCTCAACGACGAGGTGGGCGAGTTCTTCCGTTTTCCCGAACGTGACGGTAGCCTCATCCCCGAAGACCCCTACAGCCGCTTTGATGGCTTCAATGCCGGCATAGATATGCTCATCGGCTCGACTGCCGACGAGACGCACTACTGGATTGATGCAATGGGTGGTGAGGAACAGTTCGGTGCGGCTGTCCGTTTGTGGCGTCGCTATATTGCCATGTCGCTCGATAGCGCCCAGAGGAGTTGTGTGCATCGCTTTCTGAAAGTTGTCCCGGAAGAAAAACCTTGGCCCGTGGCCGAACTGCTGAACGACCTGATGTTCCGCGGTCCCGCCATTGAGATGGCGCAGCGTCACGCGGCATCGGGCGGCAGGACCTATATGTACTATTGGGCCAAGGCGTTGAGCGACCCCATTTATGGCGCTTGTCATGGCTCCGAGGTGTCCTATGTGCTCAACACGGGCCGCCAGATCAAGAATGGAGATCACCATAATCCCTTCCTTGCCGCAGATGTGCAGCGCATGTGGGTGAACTTTGCAGTGACGGGTAATCCCAGCACTCCTACTCATCACTGGCCCGCCTATGAGGCCACACAACGCGCGACAATGATATTGGGCGACAACATCTTGCTGGAGAATGACCCGCTGTCCGAGCAGCGCAAGTTGATAGCGCCGCTCATGGAAGAATATATCTCGCCTATCTTCAGCGACTTGCTGGACAAGGCGCCGTGGTATATCGGCATTGCCCTATTTGCTTTCATTGCGCTCTTCTTGCTGTTGATTTGGCTTGCCTTCCGCTTCGGTCGCTCGTCCAAGAGAAAAAACAAAATGATTACTAAACACCGTTCAACTCATGTTTCTCAGTAAAGTCTCTTTAGCTTTTGCGCTGGCGTTTACAGCATGGCTGGGTATGGCCGCTCAGCAGACCGTTTACACACCCACCGAAGAGAACTTGCGTGCCCGTCAGGAGTTCCAAGACAACAAATTGGGTGTATTCATCCACTGGGGCGTGTATTCCATGCTGGCCGATGGTGAGTGGGTGATGCTCAACAAGCACATCGACCGTGACGAGTATGCCCAGCTGCCTGCGGGTTTCTATCCCTCACGCTTTGATGCCGACGAGTGGGTGCGTACTATCAAGGACGCTGGCGCACGTTACATCACCATTACCTCGCGCCACCACGACGGTTTCTCAATGTTCAAGACCGCAGCTAGCGACTACAATATAGTCGATGCCACCCCCTTCAAGCGTGATGTCCTCAAGGAACTCGCTGACGCTTGCCAGCGCCACGGCATCAAGTTGCATTTCTACTATTCCCACCTCGACTGGCACCGCTTGGACTATCCTTTGGGCCGTCACCAGAAGGAGCTGCCTCACGACCCTTCTACCAACAACTGGCCGCAGTACTACAAGTTCATGAACGACCAGTTGACCGAGTTGTTGACCAACTACGGCCCCATCGGCGCCATCTGGTTCGACGGCAAGTGGGAACACGATACCGACCCGACTCCATTTGATTGGCAGCTCGACGAGCAATATACCCTCATCCATCGCCTGCAGCCCGCCTGCCTCATCGGCAACAACCACCACGAGGTGCCTTTCCCAGGAGAAGACATCCAGATTTTTGAGCAGGATGTCCCTGGCGAGAACACCGCAGGCTATTCAGGCGACAACGGCATCAGTCAGTTGCCCTTGGAGACCTGCATGACGATGAACCGCACATGGGGTTACCGCATTACCGACAAGAACTACAAGAGCGGTGACGAGATCATCCGCACCCTCGTGCGTGCAGCGGGACGTAACGGCAACCTGCTCATCAATGTGGGACCACGTCCTGACGGTTGCCTGCCCACCGAGGCTGTTGAACGATTGCACCAGTTGGGCGAGTGGATGCGCCTCAATGGGGAAAGTATCTACGGCACGCGAGGCGGCATCATCCCTCCTCACGACTGGGGTGTGACCACCCAGCGTGGCAATACCCTCTATGTCCACATCCTCAATCTCAAGGACGATGCCCTCTATCTGCCATTGAACGGTAAACGTGTCAAGCAGGTGAGACTTTTCAGTGGAAAGGAAAAACTACGCTACACATCCATTGGTGACGGTATCACTGTCCAGCTTCCTGCCGTTCCCACGGGAGTGGATACCATTGTTGAAATCCTGATGCGGTAAAGATTATAATTCATTTGATATATGGTATAAATTATAGTTTTTTTATTCAAATCGCCAAAAAAACTATCAAATTATAATTTATTAACACAATTATTTGCTATTCTTTTGAATAGTTAGTGTATTTTTGTATCAGTCATTTCATGGATGAATGAGTGGCAGATAGGATGTTTACTAGATATTTACTCTATAATACTATAAATGAATTTATTAACTTTTACTAACAACGCTAAAACCATTGTAATTATGAAAAAAAATTCCATTCTTTTGCTGCTCTTGATAGCTGGCTCATTCGCTATGAATGCTCAGCAGAAGGAGCCGATGCGTTCTGCAATCTTTGACGATCTCCCCTCGGGGTTCACGCAGTTGGGTAACACCTCCATCTATTACAGCATCACTGAACGTAATGCAGCAGGCCCTGGTGATATTGTTGGCGTCAGCATCCTGGGTGAAATCAATGGCCAATACTATTCTTCGACCTATGAGAAAAATGGTATTATCTTTGGTATTTGGCCCAAAAGAGCTGGTGCTGGCTTCCTTAGCGCTTTCCAGGTTGATGGCAACCCTGCAGTTCAGGTGAACGCTGAAACCGGTACCTACTCCAATGGTGTGACCTGCTTAACGAGCCTTGAACCTCAAGGTGATGTGGCTGCAAGGATCATTTACACCTTTACCAACGACAACGATGAAGCTGTGAAAATCAATGCGGGCGTTTGGGGCGACATCATGATTGGTGACAACGACCGTGCTCCGTTGGAGCGCCTGAAAAACTCTCTGGACGATGTTTACGGCATCAAGATGAAACACTCTACTGCTGCCAATTCGCCGCTGTTGTGCGCACTCTTTGGCGAAGGGGTTACGGGTGCAGTTCCCAAGGATGACTATTGGTTCGGTTTTTATGCGAACAACTACACCCCTAACCAGATTGTTGGT
This sequence comes from uncultured Prevotellaceae bacterium, assembly GCA_947306175.1. GTDB lineage: Bacteria > Bacteroidota > Bacteroidia > Bacteroidales > Muribaculaceae > Sodaliphilus. Next base: position 22,954 of record CAMZFV010000021.1, on the reverse strand, counting down.
AACTATGATACCGACATCGATAACTACATGGTGGAGAATAGCAATAGCTATGACTGTGGTCTGGGCTTCTGCTGGAAGAACCGCGAAATCGGCCCACACGAAACCCTTGTACTGTCTTGGGTAATCAGCGTTGGTGAGATTGAGTATGAGGAACCCTTCATCCCCGGTGACGACCGCTTCGAGTATGAGGTTGAGGCCATCAACTTTGATGGGTGGAATGACCTCAGCGTTGAGCATCCCGCTCACGTATGGGGCTACTATGAGCACCCCTATGGCCAGAATGGTTACATCGAGTATCAGGTAGATGACGAGAACACCTGGCACCGCATCCCCACAGCTCTGGTTTCTGGTGAGAACTTTGATCTGAACTTCAACATGCTCTTCAACGAGAATCGTGACACCGACCACGTGCTTGCGCTCCGCTTCAACGACGGTCTGGACAACATCACCCCAATGAATGGCCTCTCATGGATTGACGTTCGTTCCATTGAAGTCAACGGTCTTGAGGATCGCATTTACAATGGCCAGCCTCAGATCTACGAGGTAACCATTGATAACGTTGAACCCTTCACCATTGGTGAGGATGGAGCCTACACCTTGCCCGGTGACTACACCTACGGCATCGAGGGTGTATTTGCCGATAATACCATCGGCATTAACGAAGTAGAGTTCTCAATCCTGAAGGGTGAGAGCGAAATCAATGTTACCATCCCCGAGGATTGCATCTATGATGCCGAGGAGCATGCTGCCACTGCTGAACTCGTTGTCGGTGACGGTCAGATTGTGATAACCTACAAGAACACCGAGACTGGCGAGGTTTCTGAGAATGCTCCCGTTGAGCCTGGCACCTATGAGGTATTTGTTGAGGTAATCAACTCTGTGAACTACAATGACCTTCCCAATACTTCTTATGGCACCTTCACCATAGGCCTGGCTGAGACTGTAATCAGTGTTACCATCCCTGAGGATTGCGTATATGATGGCGAGGAACATGCTGCAACCGCTGTGCTCTTGGTTGGCGACGGTGATATTGTGATAACCTATGTGAAAAAGGATACCCGCGAGGCTACTGAGAATGCTCCCGTTGAGCCTGGTACCTATGAGGTATTCGTTGAGGTAATCAACTCTGTGAACTACAATGACCTTCCCAACACATCTTATGGTACCTTCACCATTTACAAGATTCAGAGCTTAATCGACTATGACCAACCTCAGGATGTGACCCATGATGGCCAACCCCATGGTGTGGACGTTCAGTTGGTTGTTGGTGATGGCGAACTCACTGTAATCTATGAGAACACCACCACACATGTGAGGTCAACCGAGCCTCCTACCGAGATTGGTACCTATGAGGTATTCGTGATTGTTACCGAGACCGACCACTACTATGGCATCGATGAGACCTCGATCGGCACGTTCAGCATCACGAGAAAGCACACCGGTGTTAAGGAGTTGAATGTTGACGGCGAGGATAACGGCGTATGGTACACCATCGACGGTCGTCGTGTTGCTGCTCCCACTCAGCCCGGTATCTACATCCACAACGGCGTGAAGTACTATGTGAAGTAATTCACCCGCTTCAGTCCGATTGAGATTTTAATATGGCGGCCCTGCACATGAGTGCGGGGCTGCTTTTTCATGTCTCCAATGCGCCCATTTTCCAAATAATCACTATCTTTGCAACTCCGCTAACAACTAGAAACTAATAACTAAAAATATGAAACCGACCTTCCTTCTTGCCATCCTGATCATGGCCCTTAGCGTAAACAGTAATGCCCACGAGGCTGAGCGTTTGACTGAATCCTGCACCAGTATCATGGTTGGTAAGCTGGCCAGCGCCGATGGATCGGTCATCACTTCCCACACCTGTGATGCCCGTTACCGCACTTGGATGGCCATTGTGCCCGCCCGTGACTATGAGCGAGACACGGTAACTGCCGTCTATCGCAACCGCTTTCACACCCAATCAGCCGCCGACAGCACATCGATGCCGTGCCTTGGTGTCATTCCGCAGGTGCGCCACACCTATCGCTTCCTCGATACTGCCTATCCCTGCCTCAATGAGAAGCAGTTGGCCATGGGTGAGACTACCATATCGGGACGTGACACTCTGCGCAACAAGGCGGGCATTTTTATGATTGAGGAGCTCTCACGTATTGCGCTGGAGCGTTGTACTACCGCCCGCGATGCTATCCGCCTGATGGGCGAATTGGTTAAGAAATACGGCTATGGCGATAGTGGCGAGTGCCTTACCATTGCCGATAAGGATGAGGCTTGGCTGTTTGAGATCTTCGGCGAGGGCCCCAAGAAGGTGGGTGGCGTATGGGCTGCCGTACGCATTCCTGACGACGAGATTGCCGTTTCGGCCAACATTTCCCGCATCGGCTATCTCGACTTGAATGACCCAGACCACTATATGGCCTCGGACAACGTGTTTGATGTGGCCAAGAAGCTAAAACTGTGGGACGGCAAGGAACCCTTCTGTTTCTGGAAAGCATATAGTGGCGCTAACTATCTCAAGCAAGTCAAAAACTACAGCATTCGCGAACTCTACATCATGCAGCAACTTGCGCCATCACTCAATCTGACGGACAGTATCGAGAATCTGCCCGTGAGTGTTAAGCCCGACAAGAAGGTGAGTGTAGAGGATGTGTCGCGTTTACTTGGTAGCTACTATGAGGGCACATCGCTTGACCTAAGCGCCCGCCATCAGATTCCCAATCCCAAGCGCAAGGACAAGCAGGGTAACCTTGTTGAGAATGAGCCGGACAGTATCGTCTCTCCCGTTGCCAACCCCTGGATTACCAACGAACAGCTCGCGATGTTCTATGCCATGGGTGACTCGGCAATGAAGTGGACACGCACCGTCAGCGTGCCATGGTGCTCATATAGCACCGTCATCCAACTGCGGTCATGGCTCCCTGATGAAATTGGCGGAGTGGCGTGGATAGCTTTTGATAACCCTGGTCAGAGCCCCCGCTTCCCCGTTTTCTGCGGCAACACCGATTTGCCTGCATCGATGAAGATTTGTGGACACAAAGCCGAAGACGACAACACTGTGCTATGGCAATTCCGTAAGGCCAATCGTCTTGCTTCACTCCGTTGGGGTGTATTCCGCAAAACTCTGGAACCCGCTCGCGACCACTTCTTGCAAAAAGGTCTCCACGAGCTCCCCATGGTTGAAAAGACATGGCAGGACATCAACAGCGAGGATAGCAAGAAAGCCGCAAAATACCTCAATGATTACACGTCCGACATGTTAGGAGCCGCCGCCTATCGTTGGCAACAACTCGCCCACGACTTTTGGCTCCAAACCTGGAAAGGCTTCTAAGCTACATGCTTAATGTTTACCACAAGAATTATAGAGACGCAAAATTTTGCGTCTCTCGTCTTTCAATGAACATGGATTCCTATTAGCCTACTTATAGCGGTCGCGGATATTGTAGATTGCTTTATAGATGTCGCGCTCCACATCGGTGAGAGGGATGTTGCGACGGGCCATCACGCGCTGGGCAATTGTGAAGAAAGTCTCGAGGGGAACATCCTTGAAACCTGCGGCAGAACTGCCCTCCTGGAAGGATGCAACGAAGTTGCGGGGAAAGCCCGCGCCATGGATGTTGACGCCAACACCCAGGACGGTAGCGGTGTTGATCATGCCGTTGACACCGATCTTACTGTGGTCGCCCATAAAGAGGCCGCAGAACTGCAGGCCCGTGCGCTCAAATCGCTTGGTGGCATAGTTCCAGAGCTTGATTTCGCCGTAGTCGTTCTTGAGGTTGCTAGCCGATGTGCCGCCGCCGATGTTACACCACTCGCCGATGACGGCATCGCCGAGGAAGCCGTCGTGCGCCTTGTTGCTGTAGCCGATAAAGATAGTGTTTTCGACCTCGCCACCGATTTTAACATGCGGACCGAGTGTTGTCGCGCCATAGACCTTGGCGCCGATGCGCACCTTGGCGTCATGACAAGCAGCAAAGCCGCCTCGAATACAAGCTCCTTCCATAATCTCAACATCTTTGCCGATGTAGATGGGGCCACCATTGGTGTTAAGCATGGCACCCTCAACGTATGCGCCCTCCTCGACAAAGATTTTTGCGGGGTCACCGATAACCGTATTGGTCGCTGACAGAGGCTGTGACACACGCCCTGCTGTGAGACGCTTGAAGTCCTGGGCAAGCACCTCGCCATTGAACTCAAAGATGTCATAAAGGTGACGGATCACAATGGGCTTGCGCTTGGGGTAAAGCACACGCGTATAGTGCCGCATGTCATAGTCACGTGCTGTGCCGTTGAAGGCGATGAGTTCCTCCCCCACCATGAGAGCATCCCCTGGCTCAAGGGCTAGTACCATCTCAGCAAGCTTGGGTGTGGGAATGACGTGACCAGCGACCATCAGGTTAGTGGTGCGGCGCACGTGAAGCGGGAACTTCTTCTTGAGATAAGGCACGGTGAGGTAACTGTAGGTGGCCTCACCGAGCACAGCCTGCCATTTCTCGCTGATGGTGGTGATGCCCAAGCGCAACATGGCGGTGGGACGGGTATATGTAAACGGCAACAGTTGCTTGCGCACCTCGTTGTCGTCAAAGAGGATGACATTGCGGACGGTCTTCTTCATTGTGTCACATTTTAGATTTGCGGGGCAAAAGTACTGGTTTTTCTTGAATAATGTTGCATCGATGAGGTAAAATGGCTATCTTTGCACCACATTTTTGTTAACAATAATGGGGCATGGCATTTATTGAACAGGACATTAAAGGCGTTTGGGTGATTGAGCCCAAGAGATTTGGCGATAAGCGGGGCTACTTCTGTGAGGTGTACAAGCAGGCGGAGTTCGACGGGATTGTCGGTCATGTAGATTTCGTACAGGACAACGAGTCGTTCTCGACCAAGGGAGTGCTGCGTGGTCTGCACTTCCAGCGTGGCGAGTGGAGCCAGGCCAAATTGGTGCGCGTTTCTCAAGGCACCATCCTGGACGTGGTCGTTGATCTGCGCCACGGCAGCCCCACGTGGGGGAAACACGTTGTCGTCGAGCTAAATGCCGAGACGGGCCGCCAACTGTTCATTCCTCGCGGCTTTGCCCACGGCTTTGTAGTACTGAGCGATGTCGCCCAGTTCCAATACAAGGTGGACAACATCTACGCGCCGCAGAGCGAGGCAACCCTCCGCTTCGACGACCCTGCCCTGGCTATCGATTGGCGCATCGACCGCGATGACATGGTCCTCAGCGACAAGGACTTGAAAGGCATGTCATTGGAAGAGATGACCCCCGAATTCCTGGGCTTCTAAACCACTACCATAGAGATATAAAAAGCGGGCGGCAGTTTTTCACTGTCGCCCGCGTTATTGAATAGGATGGATTAACCGTTAGTTCTTGAAGATGAGCTGGTCACCATCGGCATCGATGATGATGGGATGCTCGCGGTTGACCTTCATGGCGATGATATCCTTACTCAACTGGTTGAGCACCAGACCTTGGATGGCTCGCTTGACGGGACGTGCGCCAAACTCGGGATCATAGCCAGCCTTAGCTAACAACTGGATGGCAGCATCGGTGGCCTCGAGCGTGATACCGTTCTTGGCCAGCATCTTCTTGACGCCGTTGAGCTGCATGGCGACAATCTGGCGGATCTGTTCCTCATCGAGCGGCGTGAACATGATGATCTCGTCGATACGGTTGAGGAACTCGGGACGGATGGTCTTCTTTAACATCTCCATCACATCGTCGCGGGTGCGGCCGATGATATCGTCACGGTTGGTCTCAGTCAAGTGCTCAAAGCGCTCACGGATGAGGCTGGAGCCCAAGTTGCTCGTCATGATGATGATGGTGTTCTTGAAGTTAACTGTGCGGCCCTTGTTGTCGGTCAGACGGCCATCGTCGAGCACTTGCAGCAGGACGTTGAACACATCGGGATTGGCCTTCTCGATCTCGTCGAACAGGACGACCGAATATGGCTTGCGCCTAACGGCCTCAGTCAATTGGCCACCTTCGTCATAGCCTACGTAGCCGGGAGGCGAACCGATAAGCCTGGTCACCGAGAACTTCTCCTGGTACTCGCTCATGTCGATGCGAGTCATCATGTTCTCGTCGTTGAACATATAGTCAGCGAGAGCCTTGGCCAACTCGGTCTTGCCGACGCCCGTCGTACCCAAGAAGATGAATGAACCAATTGGGCGGCGTGGGTCGTTCAAACCGGCACGGCTGCGGCGCACAGCATCGCTGATGGCCTTGATCGCATCGTCTTGGCCCACAACACGCTTGTGCAACTCCTCTTCAAGGTGGAGTAGCTTTTCTTTCTCGCTCTGGAGCATCTTGGTCACTGGGATGCCCGTCCAGCGGGAAACGATCTCGGCGATGTCGTCGTTATCGACTTCCTCTTTGATGAGCGCCTTGTCACCCTGCATGTTGCGCAGTCGTTCCTGAATTTGGATGTTCTCGTCCTGTTTCTGCTTGATGAGGGAGTAGCGGATCTCAGCCACACGACCATAATCGCCGTTGCGCTCAGCACGCTCAGCCTCAAAGTTGAGGTGCTCAATGTCGATTTTGTTCTGCTGGATCTTGTTGATCAGCTCCTTCTCGTTCTTCCACTTAGCGTTGTAGTCGCTCTCGCGGTCCTTAAGCTCGGCAATCTGCTTATCCAGGTCAGCGATGCGGGTCTCGTCACCGTCACGCTTGATGGCGGCACGCTCAATCTCGAGCTGTGAGATTTTGCGGGAAATCTCGTCAAGACCCTGAGGCACACTGTCCATCTCGATACGCAACTTGGCAGCTGCTTCGTCGATAAGGTCAATCGCCTTGTCGGGCAGGAAACGGTCGCTGATGTAGCGCTGGCTCAGCTGCACAGCAGCTATGATGGCATCATCTTTGATGCGAACCTTGTGATGATTTTCGTATTTCTCCTTCAAGCCACGCAGGATAGCAATAGAACTCTCCTCGTCAGGTTCATCAACCATGACAATCTGGAAACGACGCTCCAAAGCCTTGTCCTTCTCAAAGTACTTTTGGTACTCATCGAGGGTTGTTGCACCGATGCTGCGCAGATCTCCACGGGCCAAAGCAGGCTTGAGGATGTTGGCGGCATCCATGGCACCACTGCTCTTGCCGGCACCCACGAGGGTGTGGATCTCATCGATAAATAGGATGATTTCGCCATTGGCCTGTGTGATCTCGTTAATCACCGACTTGAGACGTTCCTCAAATTCGCCTTGATACTTGGCTCCGGCAATCAAGGCGCCCATGTCGAGCGAATAGACCTGTTTCATCTTCAGGTTCTCGGGTACGTCACCACGTACGATGCGTTGCGCTAGACCCTCGACGATGGCGGTTTTACCAGTACCCGGCTCGCCGATGAGGATGGGGTTGTTCTTGGTACGGCGACTGAGAATCTGCAACACACGGCGGATTTCATCGTCACGTCCGATAACAGGGTCGAGTTTGCCTTGACGGGCACGCTCGTTGAGGTTAATCGCATATTTGTTCAGGGCGTTGTACTGTTCCTCAGCACTCTGGGAAGTAGCATTCTTGCCCTTGCGCAATTCGTCAATAGCGGCCTTCAGGTCATCACGGGTCATGCCTGCATCCTTGAGAATGGAGGACACCGAAGACTTGACCTCAAACAGCGCCATTAAAATGGCCTCGACGGTCACATACTGATCACCGCCCTTGTTGGCGATATCGTTGGCTTTCTCCAGCACCTTGCTGGCGTCATTGCTCAAATAAGGTTCACCACCGCTGACGTGCGCCAAACTCTTCAATGCGGCTTCCAACGGCCGCTCTACGTTAACAGGGTTGATGTCCAACTTCTGGAAGATGAAGCGTACCACGGCATCGCCCTCGGTCATAACGGCCTTGAGCAGGTGTTCAGGCTCTACAGCCTGATTGCCGTTGCCACGTGTCAGCAGAACAGCTTTTTGGACAACTTCCTGTGCTTTGATAGTAAAATTGTTGAAATTCATATAGTTGTTTCTCCTTTCATTTGCTTATTAATGGTCTCTAAAAGACACTCCATTATCATCTCAACATTTATACCAAATAGGGAAAACTGACAAAATGGCAGTAATTCAAAAGCGGCCCTTCCCTTTATGGAAGAGCCGCTCTGTGATTCAGTTAATGAAACATATTATGTTCTGCTCAGCAGCAATATGAAATTGATGACCGATACGGCTGTGCCAAAAATGCCAACCGCTGCATTGTAAAGAGGTGGCAAACTCCAGATAGAACGTTTCTTGTACTTGTTGGGCTCTACATAGAGCACATCATTCTGTTGCAGCTCAAATTCAGGCATGGACATAAAACTAGCATCAGTAATATCAATACGTTTTACAATGCGTTGCCCCGTAGGATCGGTGCGGATCAGCAAAATGTTGTCACGTCGCCCCGACATTTGCAGGTCACCTGACATGGCGATAGCCTCAATCAGATTGAGACGGCCATTTTCGGCTTGAATCACACCTGCATGACCGAATTCACCAAGACAGTAAACGCGGAAATTCTGGATACGGCATTCTATGCCTGGCATCTCAGTGAGGTAACGAGGATAGATGAGATTAGCAATATATGTCTGTAACTGCGCTTTAGTCATTCCACCCACATGCAACGATCCTAAAATTGGGAATTCGATATTGCCATTATCATCAACTAGATAGTATAGCGTTGATGTGTTGGCCATTGTATAACCATATCCACCGCCACCACTACCTGCGGTGGGGATGTATTGGATTTTATTAAATGGTCTGACAGCATCAGCATTAGAAGCTGAGACGTTGATAAGCAACATGTCGCCGGCCTTGATGGTGAAGTCACCTGCCTGAGTGGTTACGGTTGTCAATGCGGCGGCAGGAATTTGGTCAATGTTCTGCATGTAAACTACCTCCTGGCCCGTGGTGCCACATGCAACCAGCATCAAAGAGGCCACTGCGAGAAGTAATAGGTTGTAAACTTTCATGATGATATTTAATTATATGTTTGTTGTTCTAACCTGCAAAATTAATAAAAATTGGAATAATGACTGTTTTTTTCTGGAAAAACATGTTTTGATAGGTAAATTTTCTATTCCTTTGTAGGCATGAATACTAATCAATCGGCGATAGAGCGGCATCCTTGGCCAGCATTTGTGCCTGAGGGGGCTGAGTATTTGTTTTTGGGGACATTTCCTCCGAAGCCTGAACGGTGGTCGATGCCATTCTTTTACCCTAACCGGATCAACGACTTCTGGCGGGTGATGGGAATGATTTTCTTTGGGGACCGGGAGGCCCTGTGGGATGGTAGGGAGAAACGTTTTGACCTGGCTGCCATCAAGTTGCTGCTTGAGGGGGAGAAGATTGCTCTGTGGGACACGGCGATGGCGGTGAGGCGGCTCAGGGACAACGCCAGCGACAAGTTCCTGGAGATCGTTGAGCCTATAGATTTAGCTCGGTTGCTGGATGAGTATCCATCTATATCACAGGTGATTACGACTGGTGAGAAAGCGACAGGCGTGATTGCCCATCAGGCTGGGATTGAGGTGCCTTCCATTGGGGTGCCTGTGGATTGCCGGGTGGGTGGTCACGGCTTCAGGCTATGGCGTATGCCTTCCACGTCAAGGGCTTATCCCTTGGCGCTTGAGAAGAAGGCGGAAGCTTACCGGGTGATATTCCAGCGGTGAGGTTTCGGCAAGCCTGTTAATAACTTTTTTCCTGAATTTTGGGGGTCAAAATTTTGTCATGGTAGAGATAATGACTACCTTTGTGTGATGTTTTCGATTATTGAACATATAGAATATCTGATGACGCGTCACGATTGCGTGGTCGTGCCGGGATGGGGCGCTTTTATCGCTAATTACAGCGTCCCACGGTATGACGATGCGGTCTCCTTGCTGGAGCGTCCTCATCGTGCTTTGGGCTTCAATGCCAGCGTCAACCACAATGACGGCTTGTTGGCTCAGTCGCTCATGCGTCGTGAGGGTTTGATCTATGAGGAGGCGATGCGCTTCATTGCCGACAGTGTGACCACCTTCCGCCAGCAGTTGGCGATGGATTGTGAGGTGTCGATGGGCCGTTTGGGCTATTTCCGCCGCAACCAGGGCCGTTACATCGAGTTTGTGCCGTTCTGCAACACCAATCCCTGTGATCAGTACTTTGGCCTTGACAATCTGCCCATCAAGACGGTGGCTGCACTGGAGCTTGAGCGTGCCGAGCGTGAGGCTGACGAACAGCGTGCCATTGTGCCCAAGGGCCGTAACCTGTTTTCCCGCAAGGCGGCTCAGATTGCCGCTTCGATTGCGGTGCTGATCGGCTTGGGTATCGTGCTCTCGACTCCCATAATTGTGGACCGCAGCCATCAGGATATGGCGGCCATTGCGCCCACGGTAACGGCGCCGCAGGCTCAGCAGTTGGGCGGTGTGACCGTTCAGCAGGGCGTGCAGCCTCAGGCTGTGACTCCGGTCGAGGCCTATCCGGGTATTGCCGCTGTGGGCAGTGCGGCAGGCAAGTATTATATGGTTGTTGCCACCCTGCGCAACCAGCAGGAGTTGAATGCCTTCAAGAGCAGCTATCCTGACCTCGTGCCCCACATGAAGATGCTGGACTACAAGGGCATGATGTGTGTGTATGTGGCACGTAGTGATGACTACGGGCAGTTAATGGGTTTGCGCAGTGAATTGCCTGAGCGCCTGCGCGACGTCTGGATCTATAACTGATGCCGGGAACATCAGGCAGGTGTATTGCCTGCCCTTGAGCATCAGCATGACCACATCATCCTTTTCAATGATATATCGCACGTCATCCCAACGGATGGCGTGCTTTTTCATGCGCTCGTCGGTGAAGGTGAGGGTGATGCCTTCGGGGTCGATATCGGCCTGTTTTTCCATGATGGACCATCGGGCCTCGGGCGAGAAGCCATAATAGAAATAGAGCAGTGAGAGGATCATGGGCAGGACGATGAAGAGCACCATGAGCGCAACGATGACGAAGCGCACGTCGATCCACACTGCCAGCAGCGCACAGACGGCAATGGGTGCCACCATCCACAGCCAGTTGTCTGCAAGGAACAAGGCGCAGAGTTTTTTCATGTAGCACCCCGCTGTGACACTGCAGTTTCCGATAGTCATGATAACTGCCGGTTGATGAATCGTTACTATTTCTTCTTACCTTTCTTGGCCTTGTTATAGAGCGCGCGTCGGCGGGCGATTTCCTCGTAGCCGCGCTGGTAGGCTTTGCGGTTCTTGAGCGCCAGGGTCTGGCAGTAGCCTGTTCCCTCGTTGTTGTAGAGTTTGGAGAGGTTGAGGTACTGTTTGCCGTTGCCGCGGACTACAGGGAAGACCTCCTCCTTGCGTTTGTTCACCTTGTCACACTGCACCGAGTGGTTCTCGGCTGTCGTGCCTGTGAGTTCGGGTGCCACACCATCTTCTCCCACCCATACGGGATATACCTCGGCGCAGGGGGGGTAGCCCAGTGCGATCCACATCGTCGTCAAGCGTGGATTCTCGCCGGGGATGATGCCCTCGATGACCACGCTGGCGGTGGAGATGCGGCGCGGGATGAAGTCCTGGTCCACGATCCAGGTGTCACCGCTGCGGGTGAAGTCCTTGCCCAGCAGCGAATTGTAGAAGGTGCGGGACAATTCCTCGGTGAAGACAGCCGGGGTGATGTCCTGGGCTGCGACATGTGGGGCGAGGAGCGTCTTTTCGTTCTTCTCGCGCACGTAGCCAAAGCCCTTGTCCTTCACGCCGCTATAGCTGTAGTTGGTGCGCACGAGTATGCCGTCTTGGGCATCGGCGAGGTCAAACTTCACATATTTATAGTTGCCTGTCTCGAAGTAGGCGCCGTTGCCCTGTGCATCGATGACGCCGAAGTTGGCCTCGACGCCGAGTGGCTTGGGCAGGGTCTTCAAGAGCCCCTCGAAGTCGTCTACCGTCTTGCATCGCTCCAGCGCGTAGCGCATGAGTTCGCCCTCACGGTCCATATTCTTGACGCCGTCGTTGCCGTTCAGGTTATAGGATGCCGTGTTCATGATGGCGAAGCCCGCCTCGTTGAAGCCCATCCAAGCGGCGGTATCCTGCAGGTCTCGTGCGTCGAACAGGGCGACAAACTCCATCAGCCCGTCATGTGCCACGATGCGCTCCACGCGGTTGTTCAGGTCATTGGTGTCGCGGTTTTTCCACAACAATGGACGCCCGTTGGCAGTGAGTTTGCCGCTGACGATAGCCGACGTGCAGGCGTCAGCCACCACGATTATGCCCATCAAGGCCACTAAGGCCATCAACAATCTCTTTTTCATCGCTCCATTGAGTTTTAGTTATGTTAGTGTCGCAAAGGTACATAAAAGTTTTCAGTTGTCAGTTTTCTGCTTTTGGTTTTTTGTTTTTACAGCGCGGTGCACTGCACTACTACAACGTTACTGGTTTTGCACTGATCTGACGGGGGTGGCAATCGCAGCGACGGAGTCGCTGCGCAATGGGACCCTGTCGCGGGGGGCGTTGGGAATGAAAAATTGACGGCTAACAACGAATAACTGAAAACTTATTAGTATCGTTGACCTTTGGTCGAAATTAGGCGGCGTCTCGGAAATGCTCAAATAAATTTGGCATTTCGCTCGACTTGCACTAATTTTGCGGCCGTGATTCAATGAGTTTGGGGTGCCCTGAGGGGCTGAGATCATACCCATGGAATCTGATCCGGACAATGCCGGCGTAGAGAACAACTTATTAATGAAAGCAATGAAGAAAACGTTTTTGATGGCTGCCACGATGTTGGCAGGCCTGGTTACGGCGGCACAGACGACTGCGACCGACACGGTGCCTTCGATCGCGTTGAGCGAGTTGGAGGTGCTGGGCACACGTGCCAATGATAACACTCCCGTGGCGTTCACTAACATCTCAGGCAAACAGCTGGCGGCTGAGAACCATGGCTTGGACATCCCCTTCCTGCTGACGATGACGCCGAGCGTGATCACGACGAGTGACGCGGGTGCGGGCGTGGGCTACACGTCGATGCGCGTGCGTGGCACGGATGCCACACGTATCAACATCACGGTGAACGATATTCCGCAGAACGATGCGGAGAGCCATAGCATCTACTGGGTGAACACGCCCGACTTTGCGTCGTCGGTGCGCGACATCCAGGTGCAACGCGGCGCGGGCACTTCGACCAACGGCTCGGGCGCCTTTGGCGGCAGCGTGAACCTGCGTACGCAGGGCTTCGCCAGTGATCCCTATGCGGATTTCTCGGGCAGCTACGGCTCGTTTAACACCAACAAGGAGACGCTGCGCGTGGGCAGCGGCAAGCTGGGCGACCACTGGGCCGTTGAGGCGCGCCTGTCGCACATCGGCAGCGACGGCTACCGCGACCGCGCAAGCAGCGAGCTGGTGAGCTACTTTGGCCAGCTGGGCTACTTCAACGACCGCACGTCGCTGCGCTTCATCACCTACGGCGGCAAGGAGGACACTTACCACGCGTGGGACGGCATCAGCCGCGACGAACTGCAGAATAACCGCACCTACAATCCCAACGGTGAGATCAAGCATGACGGCAAGGTGACGGGCTTCTATAAGGACCAGAAGGACATCTACCGTCAGACCCATTACCAGCTGATCTGGAACCAGACGTTCAGTCCGATGTGGAAACTCAAGGTGGCCCTGCACTATACCGACGGCTACGGCTACTACCAGGAATACAAGAACAACCGCACGTTGAAGGAATACGCCCTGCTGCCCGTGGAGACCGCCACGGGGACCCTCAAGAAGGCGAGCCTGGTGCGCAAGAAGATCGTGGATAGCGACTTCGGCGGCGGCGTGTTCTCGCTGCAGTATGGCGGGGAACGGCTGGCAGCTACGCTGGGCGGCGGCATCAACCGCTACAGCAACGACCACTTCGGGCAGGTCATCTGGGTGGAGAACTACACCAGCCCGCTGGCGCCCGACCACGAGTATTACCGCAACAATGGCCGCAAGACGGACTTCAACATCTATATCAAGGGGAATTACGTGATCACGGGTGGCTTGAGCGCTTACGCCGACCTGCAGTACCGCCACATCGGCTACCGCATCACGGGCAACAACGACAAGTGGGACTGGACCGCCGACCCCGAGCGCCTGCAGGTGCTTGACATCGACGAGCCGTTCAACTTCTTCAACCCCAAGGCGGGTTTGAACTGGCAGATCGACGCGCGTAACCGCTTGTATGCCTCGTTTGCCGTGGCTCAAAAGGAGCCGACGCGCAACAACTATACCGACGGCCTGTTTGTGAAGCATCCCACGAGCGAGAAGCTCTATGACTGGGAGGCGGGTTATGAGTTCCGCAGTGGCAATTTCGCCGCTGGCGCCAACTTCTACTACATGAACTACAAGGACCAGCTGGTGCTCAATGGCAAAATCAACGAGATCGGCGAGCTGATGGCCGAGAACGTGCCTAACAGCTACCGCATGGGCATCGAGCTGATGGCAGGTTACCGCTTTACTGACTGGCTGCGCTGGGACGTGAACGCCACGCTGAGCCGCAACCGCATCAAGGACTATGTGGGTTACGTGAGCGACTATGATGGCGACACATGGGACGACATGTGGACCCAGACCGAAATCCATGCGGGCAACACGACCATCGCCTTCTCGCCCAGCGTGACCGTGGGCAGCATGCTTGCCCTGGAGCACAAGGGCTTTACCGCCTCGTTGCACTCGCAGTACGTATCGCGCCAGTACCTGGACAACTTTGAGCGCAAGGAGGACTCGCTGGATCCCTACTTCGTCAACAACCTGGACCTGGCCTACACCTTCAAGCTGCCGCACATCCGCAGCATCACGGTGGGTGTCACCATCTACAACCTGTTTGACGAAAAGTACGAGACCAACGGCTACTCGCAGACCTGCGCCCTGTATCCCGGCGGCAGCAAGCAGAACCCATACAGCCTGTACAGCGACCCCCGCTTCTATCCCATGGCAGGCATCAACGCTCTAGGCAACCTAACCCTCCGCTTCTAAAAATGAGGCATTAGGCATTAGGTGTTAGGCGTTAGGTGGCATCCGCGTCCTAAAGCCTAGAGCCTAAAACCTAAAACCTGATGGAGACGATTGTTCAATACTTCAGCGATTTCACCTGGGTCAAGGCGATTGACCTGGCAGGCTTGGTTTTGGGGCTCATTTACCTGTGGCTGGAGTTCAAGGCGAGCATCTGGCTGTGGCTGGTGAGCGTCATCATGCCCATCGTGCACGGCTATCTGTACTGGGCGCGCGGACTGTATGCCGACTTCGGCATGGAGGTGTATTACGTGCTTGCCGCCATTTATGGCTACGCCGTATGGCGGTGGGGCAGAAGAACCTGTGCCGACGATGTAGAGACGCAAAATCTTGCGTCTCCTAAAGGCGGGGAACGTCCCATCACCCGTTTCCCCTTGCGGCGTGTGCTGCCTGTGGCGCTTGTGGGCTTGGCGCTGTGGGGCATCATCTATTGGGTGCTGATTACCTATACCGACAGCAGCGTGCCCGTGTGCGACAGTTTCACGACGGCGCTCAGTATGGTGGCGCTGTGGGCGCTGGCTCAGAAGTATGCCGAGCAGTGGCTGCTGTGGCTCGTCGTCGATGCCGTGTGCACCGTCCTCTACGTTTACAAGCAGATTCCCTTCACGGCCTGCCTCTACGCCTTCTATACCGTGATGGCCGTCCTGGGCTACCGCCAGTGGCTCAAAAAAATCCCCACCACGTAAAAAAGAAGACAATAAATACAATAATTACAAAGCTATCCAGTCCGAAATCATTGCTGGACAGCTATTTGTATTTGTTGTATTTATTGTTTTCAATTTAGACCTCTGACTTGTTGGATGTAGTCGAAGAGGCGTTTGTAGAAGGGGTGGCGTGTCATGGTCGTGGCGTCGCCCAGGATGAAGAGTTTCATGCGGGCGCGGGTGATGGCGACGTTCATGCGCCGCAGGTCGCGCAGGAAGCCGATTTGGCCCGCGTCGTTGGCGCGTACCAGCGAGATGAGGATGACGTCGCGCTCCTGCCCCTGGAAGCCATCGACGGTGTTGACCGAGATGAGGTGGCGGTAGGGCTTGAAAAAGGCGCGTTTCTTGATGAGGCGCTTCAGGTACTGGACCTGGGCACGGTAAGGTGAAATGATGCCCACGTCGATGCGGTCATCGAGGATGCGCTGCTTGCCGATGCGCTGGAAATAAATCTGTAACAGACTGATGGTCAGGTTAGCCTCGCCCTTGTTGACGCGCCCGAAGGACTCCCCGATGAATTGTTCCCTGAAGTCTTGCCGCTCGTCTTCGCCCAGGTTGATGGCCGAGGTGTCGAACCACAGGATGGGCGCATCGCCCTCGTGGATGAGGCGATGGGCGACCTCGGGAGCCGACGTCATCTGGCCATGGTAGAAGTAGTCGCTGCTGAACTGCATGATTTCGTCGTTCATGCGGTATTGCACCTGCAGCAGGGAGACGCACTCGGGCTTGTTCTCGACGATGCGCTCCATCAGAGTCTTGCCCAGGCCGCCCTTCAGGGCCTCGAGGCACTTGACGGTGGGCGGGAGCTGGCAGTGGTCGCCGGCAAAAATCACGCGGCTGGCGCGGCGGATGGGAATCCAGCAGGCGGCTTCGAGGGCCTGGGCGGCCTCGTCGATGAACAGGGTGCCGAACTTATGACCATCAAGCAGCTTGTTGCCCGCCCCGACGAGGGTGGAGGCAATGACGCGTACCTGGCCAAAGATGTCGGCGTTGATGCGCACCTCCAGCTCGACGGCTACTTCCTTGAGGCGGTCGAGCCGCTGGTGGAAGCGTTCGCCCGTCTCACGCCGCTTGCGCCGCATCTCGCGGATGGTACGCCTCACCTGCCAGAGCTTGGGGTAGTCGGGGTGGTCGGCAAAGCGGCGCTCATAGGTGAAACTCAGCATCTTGTCGTTGACACGCGTGGGATTGCCGAGCCGCAGGACGGGGATGCCGCAATCCACCAGTTTCTCGCTGATCCAATCGACGGCAGTGTTGCTCTGGGCGCACACGAGCACCTGGGTCTCGCGCATGAGCGTCTCGTTGATGGCCTCGACCAGCGTGGTCGTCTTGCCTGTGCCTGGTGGGCCGTGCAGCACGCGCACGTCCTTGGAACGCAACACGTCGTTGACGGCGCGTTCCTGGCTCTTGTTGAGCCACGGGAAGCGCATCGCCTCAAAGGTGAACGTCCCGGCAGGCTGGTGGCTGTAGAACAGGTCGCGCAGGTAGGCCAGGCGGTTTCCCTTGGCGTTCATGACCCGCTCCAGCGCGTCAAACATGAAGCGGTAACTCGTCTCGTCAAAGAACAGTTGCAGGCCCACGGGATGCTGGGTGTTTTGCAGTTCCAGCGTGTGCCCCTCGGGGATGGCGACGACCATGCGGTTGCCATCGACATAAGAGATGGTGCCCGTGAAGTTGAAGTAATGGATGTTGGTCGCCTGCTTGAGGTCGCCTGCAGGCGCTTCGGCACTGAAGAACACGACGGGCTTGCCGTACTCGAAGTTGTGGTCAATCTCCTCGTCGCCATGGCGGGTCGCCTCGATGCAGTACTGGTTAATCGAGTTGTAGTAGGTGCGGCCCAGGTGCAGCGGATACCACGCATCGCCGCGCGTCACCTTGCGCGCCAGCCCGATGCTCTCGGTCTGCTGGCGATAGGCTTCCTTCTCCTCCTGGTATTCCAGTTGGAGCAGATGCCGCTGCTGTTGCAGCTGTGCTATGACTGACGCGTGACTCATTTTCTCCGCAAAGGTACAACAAATAAAACACATTTACTTCCTGGATGGCATCGGCATCCATATAAAAAAGGTGAATAAGAAAGGCAACAAGCACAATGGTATCTGCCAAGCTATGTTAAAAGAAGATAATGGATACAATAAAACCACGGCCGGGCAGTTTTTAATATTGTACTGCGAAAAACAACATCGCGAACACATAAACTAACAAACCAAAAAAGCAATTATTAATCTGTTGTAATATTATGAACATGACACGGAAACTCACGGCAATGCTGCTGGTCCTGCTGGCATTAACGGCATGCACTGATGAGAATGATGCACCGACGTCCTACGAACCTGTTGAGACCTTTAATGTGAATGGCGTGAAATTCAAGATGATACGCGTCGAGGGCGGCACTTTCACGATGGGCACCACGACCGATCTGGACACTATGGCACTTGATTGCGAAATGCCACCACACGAGGTGACGGTATCGACTTTCTGCATCGGTGAGACCGAGGTGACACAGGAGTTGTGGTCTGCCGTCATGGAGAGCAACCCCAGCTATTACGCCAACAACTTGCTATATCCTGTAGAAGAAGTCTCCTGGAACGATTGCCAGAGGTTTATCGCCGAACTGAACAAAATAACGGGCAAGAAATTCCGACTTCCCACCGAGGCCGAATGGGAATATGCCGCGCGTGGTGGCAAGAAGAGCCAGGGCTTTGTCTATGCCGGTGGCGACACCTATCAGGATGTGATGTGGTGTGCCCATAATATAGCCCATGCTACCGACGTAGTGGCCACCAAGAAGCCCAACGAGTTGGGCCTCTATGACATGTCGGGTAACGTTTGGGAATGGTGTCAGGACTTGTATGGCAGCTACACCAACCAGGCACAGACCAATCCCACTGGCCCCGATACCGGCACCGAGCGCGTGCTGCGTGGTGGCGGCTGGAGCAGCTTTGCCAAGTATTGCCGAGTGACCTACCGCAGTTCCTCTCCTCCCATGAGAGAAGCCAATTACATAGGACTGCGCCTCGCCCTCTAGATTAGAAACCCCTCTTTGAAAACAACAATAAATGGCCATGAATGATTATCCATGGCCATTTCTGTTGATGATCCCCTACAGCAAACCCCTAACTCCTAACCCCTAACTCCTAACTCCCAGCAGCCACTGCATGAGGTCGAGACTCATGGCGACATCACTCTGGTGGATGTACTTGTCGCGGTTGGCCTGCAGGTCGTGGTAAATCTTTTCGGCCGCAGGACGGTCGCTGTCGAGGGCGAGGGCAACGGCCATGAGGGTCAGCTGCTTGTCGCTCTGGGTGGCGGCATGGCGGGCGACGTGCTTGGCCAAGTCGGGGGTATAGTGCTGGCGTGCTTCCTCGTCGCGCCCTGTTGCAATGCAGGCCAGCGTCATCAGGTTCTTCACCTCCAACTGATACAGGAGCATCATGTCGTTTAGGTGGTTGCAGGCCTCGGTCAGCAGTTCGTAGGACTCTTCCCACTGGGGCATGCTCTGCATGCGTGTGGCTGATGCGAGTACTGCGGCAACATGCATACTGTTTTTCCAGTCGATGGGCTGTGGTACCTCGAACAGGCGGTCCGGCATTTCGCCGTATCGCTCGCCCTCCTGATTGCGTGCGTTGAATTCGAGCACGTTGCAGAAACACTGCTTCCCTGGCAAGTCTTTTTCCAGTTGGAACAGGTTGCTGCCGTCGTTGGCCACGCCGCCCATCTTCATCGGGATGCCGTTGGTAAGAGCGATAAAGATCCCCACGAAACTGGTGACAGCCCAAAAGATGTTCAGCCATGTGGGCATGTCAGCGAACACGAGCAAGAGGATGCCGATAATCGAGAGCAGGATGTTGGCCAATACGCCGCCCGCGTTGTAGCAGCGCGTGTCGATTTGCTCTAACGGCTTGTCGGGTGGGGCAAGAAGGTACTGGCCTCCCGTACCCGCCAACTCATATTTGCGCCACTGCAGGCGCCCGCCCTTGCGGATGATCGTCCAGTTCAGGAAACGGAATGACACGAACTTGTATCCAGTCAGCAGTCCTGCCACTAGGTGGCCGCCCTCGTGGATGATAAGCTGTATCATAAAGCCAATCAATGCGGCAAATAAGGCTACTGCAACGAGGTAAACCAGCTTAATGCCTTTGACTCCATGATTTGGGTTGAAAGCCGAAGTGATCGGTTCACCCTCAATAAAGGCGATAATCATAATGGCGATGAAATATCCAGCCAGCCCCCCGATGAACAAGTATAAGGCTATCTTTAAAATCCCTTTCATAAACAGATATCATTTTTGTTATTCCACCCACAAAGGTAATGTTTTTTTGCTTAAGGGACTAAAGGTCTTGGCTTAGGGGCTTGACAACAATTTAGTTGTCCCAGTTTATTTGACCCAAGGAGCGCGTCAGCCCAGATAATTCAGAGGTTTCAGTTGTTATAAAAAAAAGTTGTTCACATTGTTCAACGTTGTAAATGTTGTTTGAAAAACATTGTTTGAAGAAAGGAATGCGGATGCAAATTAGCAAAATTAGCGTAATTCGTAGTTTCTAATAAAGAGCGCGCCAGCCAGCTAGAAACTAAGGACTAGGGACTAAAAACTTTTTGACATGGTGGAGTGGTTGTTGAGGGTTTTACCTTTGCATTTCAGGTCTTTGAAATACGTTTAACATTCATTAATGATCGCGCACCACCCCTTTTATTTTGGAGCGGACAAAACAAGGCTTGAAAATCAACGGGTTGCAAAACCACCCCCAAAACCACCCCATTGCTTTTCAACATAAAAACAAAGAAGTGTTGTCAACGATTTGTCTTCAATGTTGTTCCTGTTGTCTGAAAAAAAAGTACGCGTCAGCCAAAAAACTAAAGCCTAAAGCCTAAAACCTAAAGCCTTTTTTACTAACTTTGCAGGCTAAAATATGTTGTACTGTTGTAGGGTACAACGCAAACCATTAATTATCAATAACTTATTATGATTAACATTAAGTTTCCTGACGGCAATGTACGTCAATATGAGAGTGGAGTGACCCCTCTCGACATTGCCAAGAGCATTAGCGAAGGCTTTGCACGCAACGTGCTGGCCGCATCATTAAACGACGAGGAATGGGATATCTCACGCCCCATTTGTATGGATGGCGATATCAAGTTCTTCAAGTGGGAAGACGCCGAGGGCAAGCACGCCTTCTGGCACACCTCGGCACACTTGCTCGCCGAGGCATTGCAAGAACTTTATGATGGTATCCAGTTCGGTATCGGTCCCGCCATCGAGAACGGTTTCTACTATGACATCGACACAGGTGGCAACCCCTTGACCGACGCTGACTTCGCCAAGATCGAGAAGAAGATGATGGAACTCGTGCAGAAGAACGAGACGGTGCAGCGTGCTGAAATCAGCAAGGCTGACGCACTGAAGTTCTTTGGCGACAAGGGCCAGACCCTGAAGTGCGAGCTCATCAACGACCTCGAGGATGGTCACATCTCCACCTATACCCAGGGCAACTTCACCGACCTGTGCCGTGGCCCGCACATTCCCTCGACAGGCGCTATCAAGGCCGTGAAGGTGATGTCGCTCGCCGGCGCTTACTGGCGCGGTGACGAAACCCGTCCCCAATTGACCCGCGTGTATGGTATCTCCTTCCCCAAGAAGAAGATGCTCGACGAATACCTCGTGCTGCTTGAGGAGGCCAAGAAACGTGACCACCGCAAGATCGGCAAGGAGATGGAGCTGTTTGCCTTCTCCCAGAACGTGGGCCAGGGTCTGCCCCTGTGGCTTCCCAAGGGTGCCGCATTGCGCAACCGCCTGCAGGACATGCTCGCCAAGATCCAGAAGCGCTACGGCTACCAGCAGGTCATCACGCCGCACATCGGTAACAAGCTGCTCTATGTAACCAGTGGCCACTATGCAAAATATGGTAAGGACTCGTTCCGTCCCATCACCACTCCCGAGGAGGGCGAGGAATACATGCTCAAACCCATGAACTGCCCCCACCACTGCGAGATCTACAAGACATCGCCCCGCAGCTACCGTGACCTGCCCATCCGCTATGCCGAGTTCGGTACCGTTTACCGCTACGAGCAGAGTGGTGAGCTGCACGGCTTGACCCGCGTGCGCAGCTTCACCCAGGACGATGCCCACCTTTTCTGCACGCCCGACCAGCTGAAGCAGGAGTTCCTCGGTGTGATGGATATCATCTCGTTCATCTTCAAGGTGTTCGGTTTCGACTACGAGGCTCAGATCTCGCTGCGTGACCCCAACAACAAGGAGAAATACGTCGGCACCGACGAGGTTTGGGAAAAGGCCGAGCGCGCCATCGTTGAGGCCTGTGAGGAAAAGGGTCTGGTCGCCAAGCAGGTGCAGGGTGAGGCCGCATTCTACGGCCCCAAGCTCGACTTCATGGTGAAGGACGCCTTGGGCCGCCGCTGGCAGTTGGGCACCATCCAGGTGGACTACAACCTGCCCGAGCGCTTCCAGCTCGAATACACCGGCGCCGACAACCAGAAGCACCGTCCCGTGATGATCCACCGTGCCCCCTTCGGCTCGCTGGAGCGCTTCGTGGCCGTGCTGCTCGAGCACACCGCCGGCAAGCTGCCGCTGTGGCTGGTTCCCGACCAGTGCGTCGTGCTGCCCATCAGCGAGAAGTTCAACGACTATGCCCACCATGTGGCTGACGAGCTGAACAAACTTGACGTGCGTGCCATCGTCGATGACCGCAACGAGAAAATCGGCCGTAAGATCCGTGACAACGAGCTCAAACGCATCCCTTATCTGCTCATCGTTGGTGAAAAAGAAGCAGGATGTGAAGAAATTTCTATAAGAAAACAGGGCGAAGGTGATCAAGGTTCGAAAAAAATTACTACCTTTGCGGCCGATATTAATCGCGAAGTGGCAGAAATGACCAACTTTTAAGCCACTTCCGTGCGACGTGTGTCGTATGGAAGTGCTTGATTGTCACGATAATACTAACAATTGTAAAACTGCTGAATGAACAAAAAACCGTATCGCCCAGGGCCTAAGCGCCCGAGCAATGCCACCAGGCCAAGAGGCCGAAATCGCCAGATGGCCGGCAAAAAAGAAGACACCAACCTGATCAACGATGAAATTCGTGCCAGAGAGGTGCGCCTGGTGGGTGACAACGTGGAGCAGGGCATTTATCCCATCGAGGAAGCCCTCAAAATCGCCGAAGGGCAAGAGCTGGACCTCATCCTGATTGCCCCCCAAGCCGAGCCCCCCGTGTGCCGCGTGATGGACTACCAGAAGTTCAAGTTCCAACAGCGCAA
>CAMZFV010000020.1 GCA_947306175.1 uncultured Prevotellaceae bacterium | reverse complement strand
GATGTACTCGCACTTGGGAGCTACCTCGTCAAACTTCACGTCACCGTTCAGGCGGAAGCCCGTCTTGCTGTTAGCATCGGGAACGCGGGTGGTACCCACGTCGATGACCACGGCACCTTCCTTCACCATATCGGCAGTGACAAAGTCGGGACGGCCGATAGCGGCGATGATGATGTCTGCGGCGCGGCATTCGTCTTTAAGGGTTGCGGAGCGGCTGTGGCAGACGGTCACAGTCGAGTCGCCATACTGCTTCTGGAGCATGAGCTGTGCCATCGGCTTGCCCACGATGTTGCTGCGACCCAGCACCACACACTTCTTGCCCGAGGTGGGGATGTTGTAGCGCTGCAGCAGGGTGATGATGCCCAGGGGCGTTGCTGAAATAAAGCTAGGCAGGCCCAGCGCCATGCGGCCGGCATTCATCGGGTGGATGCCGTCAACGTCCTTGCGGTAATCGATGGCATTAATGACTTTCTGCTCGTTGATGTGCTTGGGCAACGGCAGCTGAACGATAAAACCGTCAACGTCAGCGTCCTCGTTGAGATTGCGTATGCACTCCAGCAGTTGCTCCTCGGTGGCGTCCTCCTCCATGCGGATGAGTGACGACTTAAACCCGCATTTCTCACAGGCAATCACCTTGTTCTTTACGTAAGACTCTGAACCACCGTCATGTCCCACAAGCACAGCAGCCAGATGCGGGCGTTTCATACCCGATGCTATCATCTGGTCCACTTCTGCTTTAATCTCTTCCTTGATGGCGGCAGCAGTATTTTTTCCATCTATTATTTTCATTATCGTCTCTTTATCAGTTGTTTACTAATTGTCGCTTAAAATCAAGCCACAAAATTACTCATTTTTTTGTGAATTTGGATGGTTTTACGGCCAACTTTTCAATTATGCTGCTGGTTTTGTTGTTAAATGTCGTCACGGCTAGTCCTCATTTTTTCACGATCCCACGAACAACAGGCCAGCCCATCACTCCATGGCGCCAGTCCACAATACAAGTGTCACCGACTTGGAGCTGATCATGGATGTCATTATCATTAACGCCAAATGAACTGTTGTCGTCAGTATATTTCCATTCAATCCAGTTGCTGTCATCGGCTATGTCCTTGTCGGTGATGATTGCTACTCGTTCATGCTGCTCTGGAGTGATATAATAATTCGCAAAAATACTGAGGACAAAAGGAAAACCAATGAGTGCTAGTATGGTGAACGGTCCTATCTTGATGTATCCCTTTCCGTGCATGAAGAAGCCTAACATGAGAAAGCTGAAAACGATAATCCCACCTGGTACCGAATCAAATAAAAAATCATCTAAAAAATAAAGAAGTTTGGGCAGTTCCATCCATTTTGATGGTCCCATTATTAATAAAGCGAAGAATGCAATCCAGAATGCTAGTTGCAAAAGGCCGCACCATGCTGGTTCATCAGCGTCGTCCTCGGCTGTCACGGTAATAATGTCTTTCTCAACCGTTTTCGTCCTGGGGCATGATTTGTAACGAGTAGTCTTGTCCGTTAATTTGTAGTTAAGGGATTTGCTCTCATAGTCATAGATATAGACGTGACCTTGATTGTCGACGGCTATAGGTTCAGCATCGTCGATTTTTTCATTCATGCATAACATGGCGTTAGCAGGAAGGCCATAACAGTTACAGTTGGTGTAAGCTGTGATTGTTCGCTGTGCGTTGTCACATTTATGCAATTCCCAGACTAAATCATTTAGGGATTCAAGAGGCATTCTACCGTGGAATGTAACCAGATAATCTTCATCTGTTTGCAACTCTTGAATAGAGGCACAATAGTCCAGTCCGTCGCCACTTTCAGACAGGGCAAACCTGTCGATGTACATCTTCAGTTGCTTGTAACTTAATCCTTCAACGTGCAGTTTGCCATCGCTGATTAGATATTGCTCATTGTCGTTATTTTTCATACCCATGTGAGTGTTATACGGGATCGACGTCGTAATAGAGACGTATGGACTTCATGCGGGCATCGGCGGCGAGCATCCGCTCATACAGGTCGCGCAGGATGGCTTTAACCTTCGTCATCGAAGCGGCAGTCTCCATCTTGAGGGTCACTTGACGGATGTACAGGTTCTGAACGCGGGCTACGAAGGGCGCCATAGGCCCCAACACACGTGTGCCGAAGACTTGCCGCAGTAAGCCGCTGTATCTCACAGCCAACTCGCCCACGGTAGCGTCGTCGCGATGTTTGAGGTAGATATTGATGACCTTGGTGAACGGCGGGTAACCAAACTGCTTGCGGTCTGCCAGTTCATGCTGGTAAAAGCCCTCGTAGTCGTGGGTTTGCACATACTTGATGACATCGTGGTCAGGCTGGCTGGTTTGGATGATGACCTGCCCTTGCTTGTGGGCGCGACCGGCACGGCCAGATACCTGCTCCAGCATGTCGAAGGCTCGCTCATGACTGCGGAAGTCCGGGAAGTTGATCATCGTGTCAGCATTGAGGATTCCCACGATACTTACGGCGTCAAAGTCCAGTCCCTTGGTCACCATCTGTGTGCCCACTAGGATATTGGTGCGATGTGCCGAGAATTCGTCGATGATGCGGTCGTAGCTGTTCTTGCTGCGTGTGGTGTCCAGGTCCATGCGCGAGATCTTCTCGCCAGGGAATATGGCGTCGATATCGTCCTCGATACGCTCAGTGCCGTAGCCGATGATCTCAATGCCAGGCAATTGGCACGCTGGGCACAGGTCGGGCAGGGGGATAGTGTAACCGCAATAGTGGCACACCAGGCTGCGGCTGTGCTTGTGGTAGGTGAGCGAGACGTCACAGTTTTCGCACTTGGGAACGCTGCCACACTCCTTGCAGCGCACCATCGGCGCATAGCCGCGTCGGTTCTGGAAGAGGATGACCTGTTCGCCATCCTGTAATGCCTTGCGGCAGTTGGCAATAAGTTCAGTGCTGAACATGCCATGCATCTCGCGGCGCTTGCGGGCGTCGATAGTGTCGATGACCTTGACATCCGGCATCTTGATGTCGCCATATCGTGTCATCAGCTTCACCAGCCCATAGTGGCCCGCCAAAGCATGGAAATAAACCTCGATGGCAGGTGTCGCCGAGCCTAACACGGTCTTGGCTCCGTGCATCTGGGCCAGCACCAGTGCGGCATTGCGCCCATTATAGCGTGGCGCGGGATCTTGCTGCTTGTAACTGCTGTCGTGCTCCTCATCGACAATGACCAGACCCAGATTGGAGTAGGGGAGAAACACGGATGAGCGCACACCGATAACCACACAGGGTTCGCTCGTGTCCAACAGGCGTTTCCAGATGTCCACGCGTTCGTTGTCACTGAACTTGGAGTGGTAAATCAGCAGTTTGTCGCCAAACACGCGCCTTAACCTGCGAGTCAACTGCGTGGTCAATGCAATCTCAGGGACGAGATAGAGCACCTGCTTGCCCAGGCTCAAGGCATCAGAGATCAAGTGCATATAGACTGATGTCTTGCCGCTGCTGGTTACGCCATGCAACAGGGTAATGTCATGCTCCCGCATCGACTGATGGATCTCGTCGTAGGCCCGCTTTTGCTCATCGCTCAGCATGGGCGGCTCCTCCAGCACGCTGCCCAGGTCGGCAAAACGATTAATCTCCTTCTTGTAAACCTCAAATATGCCGCGTTTCACCGCTTCGTTTAGCACCGCGCTGCTTACTCCGGCACGCTTCAAGAGATTATCTTTGCTCACTTCCCGCACATCTCCGCTCTGCAGCCAGTGTGACAGATCCAGATAGGCGAGCAGTAACGCTTCCTGCTTGGGCGCCCGCTTGAGCTGGTCAAAGTGTTGATGCAGAGCTTGTTCATTGTCGCGGGCGATAGTCAGGCGCACACACGGCTCGGTTTTGGGACGGTAATTATCGATCACACGCTCGCTCACGTGAAGAGCATCCAGGTCAAGCAAGTGGCTGACGTTGCGCTCAACGGTCTTGAATCCTGTCGCACGCGCAATTTCAGCAATCTGGACGCGTCCACGCTGGGCGGTGAAGTCCAGAATGACACGTTCGCGATCAGTCAACTGGCCGGGTTCACTCTCCTCAAAGTCAGGGTTGACGCTGATGGTGGTCTCGCTCTCCACCTTCAGCCCAGAGGGAACAGCGGCTTTATAGACCTCTCCCATCGAACACAAGTAATAGTCGGCAATCCATTGCCAAAAATCCAGTTGCGGATGCCGCAAGATTGGTTTCTCATCGAGGGTGCCCAAAATCTCTTTCACATCATATCCTTTAGGTTCCCTATCGTGCAAGGATACCACTATGGCAGTGAAGATTTTCTTACGGCCAAATGGTACCAACACGCGCATCCCGATGGAGAGCGTAATGCTCTCGGGAATGCGGTAGGTGTAGGTGCCGGGTAGGGCTAAAGGAAGCAATGTTTCAGCAAATTTGGGCATATATTGGATTGACTTAAATTTTTACTTTAAACTTATAATTTATTTTATATGATAATCAATAAATAAAATATCGTCAATTATAGTTTATAAAATAAATTATTATGACTATTTTTGATTTAATTTTTTACTTTAAATTGAATGATATAAACCGCAATTATACAATTCAATAAATAATTTAGTCAAGATATTTGTGGTAAATTTCGTTTTCCTTGGTGGCGGTGGCTGTCCAACTCACTTCGGGGGGCAGTTGCTGGTCAATGCCATCACTCAGTAACTCAACGGCACGAGCGGTGAAACGGTCCACAAAATTGTCGCCCAGGTCAATGGCGTTTTCACGCCCAACTGCTTCGGCGGTACCGATGACGTTGGTGGCAACAACATGGGCACCGCAGGATAATGCTTCGATGACTACAAGTGGGAGGCCCTCCAGGCTGCTGGGCAACACGAGCAGGTCAACGCAGTTGAGCAGGTCGGGGATCTCCACGGGCGGTACCTTGCCGGTAAAGTGGCACTTCACGCCCTTGGCGGCCATGAGGCGCTTGGTTTCTTCCAGTTGAATGCCGTCGCCTATTGCCCAGAATTCCAACTCTTTGCCATATCGTTCTTCAATCTTTTGATAAATATCTGGCAATAATGTCACATTCTTGACAGGTTCGAAGCGGCCCACAAAGGCGACCACTTTTTTGCCGTTGTTCACGCCATATTTTTCTCTCATATGCGTGCGTTTCTCGTCGCTATAGCGCTGAAACTGTTCACTGGCGCCATTGAGCAGGATCTCGGCAGGGAAACCGTCGGTCAATTCGGCATGCGCCTTGTCAAGCAGGCCCTGGCTGACGAAGAAATTGCAAGTGGCTTTATGCAACAGCTTGATGGTCATCTCTTTAATCATCGGGTCGCGGGGTGGGTCAGTATAGATGCTGGCACCGTGCCACGTGATGAAGCATGGTATGTGCAGCTTTTCGCCAGCAAACACAGCGGCATGGCCCATGATGCGGTCATGAGCGCTCACCAGATCATGGCCACGCATCTCCCAGCCCAGGCGGTGAAGACGTCGCATCAATGCCCTTGGCGGCTTATGGAAAAGTCGGTGCAGGATGGCGTCGCTCCAGCGGCGGCGGAACCAGGTAACGTGAACTTTCACGCCGTCGGCGTCGATTTCGTCGGGGCGGAAAGCCACGCGCTTGGTGTGGCGCACACGGCGCATCAGCCAGCCGTCATAAACCTGTAGCATGTACACATCTATCTTGTAATCAGCTATTTGCTGCAGGTGCTTCACGCGGTTGATGACCGCATTGAATACACCCAGCCGTCGGTTGATGTCACCCTCAAAGAGTACTGCAATCTGTTTCATAGCACTGTGGTTTGGTTTTGTGTAGCAAATTTACACATCTTTTGCCACCTGTGCAAGATGGGAGTGTCAATTCTGAAAAAATGGCACAAAAAAAAGAGGTCAAGCATTCGCTCAACCTCCTCTTAGTAGCGGGAGCCAGACTCGAACTGACGACCTTTGGGTTATGAGCCCAACGAGCTGCCACTGCTCCATCCCGCAATTTGCGAGTGCAAAATTACTACATTTTCAAAACATGACAAGGCATTTTCGCCAAAAAATGTGCTATTTAACATATTTTTACTGAAAACAGTAGTGTTTTCGCGGCAAATTATCTCAAAAAACACCACGCAACCCTTGTTTGATGGGTTGCGCGGTGGATATCGCGAATCAAATATCGATGCTGATTTTACAGGCCGATTTTCTTGAAGAAATCGTTGCCCTTGTTGTCCACAAGGATGAAGGCGGGGAAGTCCACGACGCGGATTTTCCACACGGCTTCCATGCCCAGTTCAGGATATTCAACACACTCGATGCTCTTGATGCTCTCCTGAGACAAGATGGCAGCAGGGCCGCCGATGCTGCCCAGATAGAAACCTCCATGTTTCTTGCAGGCGTCGGTCACCTCCTGGCTGCGGTTGCCCTTGGCAATCATCACCATGCTGCCGCCCAAACTCTGGAACAGGTCAACATAGGGGTCCATGCGGTTGGCGGTCGTCGGACCCATCGAGCCACACGGCATACCTTGCGGTGTCTTGGCTGGTCCGGCATACAGCACAGGATGATCCTTGATGTACTGGGGAATGCCCTCACCGCGATCATAGCGCTCTTTCCACTTAGCGTGTGCGATGTCGCGGCCCACGATAATGGTGCCGCTCAGCGAAACGCGGGTCGATACGGGATACTTGTCGAGGATGGCAAGAGTTTCGCTCATCGGACGGTCCAAGTCGATCTTGATGCCGTCGCCTTCACCAGCCTGGCGCAGCTCTTCTGGAATCAGCTCGGTGGGCTTGTCGTCGAGTTTCTCGATCCATACACCGTCCTTGTTGATCTTGGCCTTGATGTTGCGGTCAGCACTGCAGCTCACACCCAGGCCGATGGGGCAGGATGCACCGTGACGAGGCAGGCGCACGATGCGGATGTCGTGGGCCATGTACTTGCCGCCGAACTGAGCGCCCAAACCAATCTTGTAGGCCTCCTCAAGCACCTGCTTTTCCAGCTCGACGTCGCGGAAGGCGCGGCCTGTCTCGTCGCCCGTGGTGGGCAGGTTGTCGTAGTAGTGGGTCGAAGCGAGCTTGACGGTCAGCAGGTTCTTCTCAGCACTGGTGCCGCCGATGACAAAGGCAATGTGATAGGGTGGGCATGCTGCCGTGCCCAGGGTACGCATCTTATCGACCAGGA
Organism: uncultured Prevotellaceae bacterium; assembly: GCA_947306175.1. Classification (GTDB taxonomy): domain Bacteria; phylum Bacteroidota; class Bacteroidia; order Bacteroidales; family Muribaculaceae; genus Sodaliphilus. The sequence continues at coordinate 46,382 of CAMZFV010000020.1, read as the reverse complement.
AAGGCACTAGCGTAGCGGGGTTTAAGACAGCCTTGGTCATCTGGTACAGGTAAGTCTTGTTGGCGCTGCCGCCACCCTTGGTGACGCACAAGAAGTGGTATTCCATGCCTTCGGCGCACTCCAGGTCAATCTGGGCGGGAAGATTGCAGCGGGTGTTCACCTCCTCGTACATGCTCAACGGGGCATTCTGCGAGTAGCGCAGGTTCTCCTGGGTATAGGTGTTATAGACACCGCGGGCAAGGGCTTCCTCATCACAGAAACCCGTCCACACCTGCTGGCCCTTCTCGCCGTGGATGATGGCGGTGCCGGTGTCCTGGCACAGGGGCAGTTGGCCCTTGGCGGCCACCTCGGCGTTACGCAGGAAGGTCAGTGCCACATACTTGTCGTTGTCGCTGGCTTCGGGGTCACGCAGGATCTTGGCCACCTGCTCGTTGTGGGAGCGGCGCAGCAGGAAGTTCACATCGCGGAACGCCTGCTGAGCAAGCATTGTGAGCGCTTCGGGCTCAATTTTCAGGATGGGTTTACCCTCAAACTCACCGACTGACACATAGTCACTGGTCAGTTTGTAGTATTCGGTGTCATCTTTGCCCAACTGGAACATGGGCGCATAGCGGAATTCAGGGTTGTTTGCCATAATTTGATTTTAAAGTTATGTTGTTAATTGTTGATTTCTTTGGCGCAAAGATAACCATAATTTTCAGAATAAGCAAAATCTAGGGACCAGCCTATTTCTCAATTCTCTGGTGTTTCTTCAAAGCCTGATCGCTTAAAGTCGTCGGGCAGGGGAGCCGTGATGTCGATTTCCTTGCCACTAACGGGGTGGGTAAAGCGGATGCGGTGGGCCTGTAGCGAAATGCCACCGTCGGGGTTGCTACGCGGTGCGCCATACTTGAGGTCACCCTTGATGGGACAACCGATGGCCGATAGTTGTGCTCGAATCTGATGCTTGCGACCAGTGATCAGGTCCACTTCCAGCAGCCAGTAGCGCTGGCTTGTGGCGATGACGCGGTAACGGAGTTCGGCCTTCTGGTACCCCTCTCGCGGCACGATGCTCAAGTGGGTTTTATTGTTGCTTTCCACGCTCTTGAGGTAGTGGGTAAGGGTGGCTTCGGGTTCGGGCGGCTCTTTTCCCACCACAGCCCAGTAGGTCTTGTGTACCTCGCCCTTGCGGAACAATTCGTTCATGCGTGACAGACCTTTGCTGGTCTTGGCCATCACCACAAGTCCGCATGTGGGGCGGTCGATGCGGTGTGTCACGCCCAGGAACACATTACCGGGCTTATTGTATTTCTCCTTGATCCACGCCTTCACCGAGTCGATGAGCGTCGGATCACCTGTACGGTCACCCTGCACCAGTTCGCCGGCACTCTTGTTGACAATGATGATGTGGTTGTCGTCATATACGATTTCCATGTCACAGTAGATGATAGCGCTCACCATTGGTGGTTCGCAGTGCAAAGTTACATTCTTTTCCTCAAATTCATGCTTGCAAAGTAGACAAAAAACTGATCAAGGGTTTACTGAAATCGGTTATTTTTTTGATTTTGAGCAGATTATTGGCTTTTACGTAGCATTTTGATAAAAAAAATCGAAAAGTTTTTTACACTTTTACACTTTATTTAAAAAAAAACATATAACTTTGCAAGCCTTCTTTTATAGATGTGTAGTTAAGAAACGAGGATAAATTGATGTCAATCTGTTGTAGGGATTGATGCAAATATCATTTTGTCGCCTGCTATTGAACACGCATTTTAGGTGAAAGGAAATCTGATGTTTTGAAGCGATACAGTCGAATAAAAGATGGAAAACCAATAACTGCAAACTTATAAAACATTAATAATTAATCAATTAAACTAAAATTTATGAGTCTAAAACATTTTCTCTTGTTCCTTGTCATGGCACTTGCCACGCTTGGTGTTTCGGCACAGGTGAGTGGTACGGTGTATGATGAGAACAACGAACCGGTCATCGGCGCTTCGGTCGTTCAGCAGAGCAATCCCAAGAACGGCGTTGTCACCGACATTGACGGTCATTTCACCTTGAATGTGCCAGTGGGCACAAAGATTAAAATTACTTATCTGGGTTATGAGGATGCAGTTGTTGCCGGTAAGGCTGGCATGACCATCACTCTCCAGCTCAAGACCACAACCATCGGTGAGGTCGTAGTAACTGGTTACCAGAAGGTGGACAAACGACTCTTTACTGGTGCAACCCAGAGCGTTGACGCCGAGAAGACCAAACTCTCGGGTGTCGCCGACGTCAGCCGTGGTCTTGAAGGCCGCGTCTCGGGTGTACAGGTACAGAACGTGTCAGGTACCTTCGGTACGGCTCCTAAGATCCGCGTGCGTGGTGCTACCTCAATCTACGGTAGCTCCAAGCCTCTGTGGGTAGTGGACGGTGTTGTTCTTGAGGACAACGTTGACATCAGCGCCGACGATCTGTCGTCAGGTGATGCCAACACGCTGATTGCCTCGGCTGTCGCTGGCCTTAACGCCGACGATATCGAGAGCTTCCAGATCCTGAAGGACGGTTCCGCAACTTCAATCTATGGTGCCAAGGCTAACGCTGGTGTGATTGTGATCACGACCAAGACGGGTCGCAAGGGTACCAGCTCGATCAGCTACACCGGTGAGTTCACTTATCGTTTGAAGCCCAACTACCGTGACTTCAACATCTGTAACTCACAGGAGCAGATGAGTATTTTGCGTGAAATGGAGCAGAAAGGCTGGCTGGAGTATGCCAACCTCGTGAACAGCACCACTTCTGGTATCTATGGCCAGATGTACACCTTGATGGACACATACGATCCGACAACGGGAACTTATGCCCTGCCTAACACTGTGAACGCGCGCAACCAGTATCTTCGTGAAGCTGAGATGCGTAACACCAACTGGTTCGACCTGTTGTTCAACGACAACATTCTGCAGAACCACTCGATCAGTGTTTCGGGCGGTACCGACAAGGGTTCGTTCTACACCTCGGCTTCGGTTATGACCGACCCGGGATGGTACAAGAGTAGCCGCGTTGAGCGTTACACTTTCAATGCCAACGCCATCTACAACTTGACTGACAAGATTAGGATTAAGATTTTGAACAGCGACAGTTTCCGTGAGCAGAAGGCTCCCGGTACACTGAGCCAGAACGTTGACGTTGTGAACGGTGAGGTAAGGCGTGACTTCGATATCAACCCTTACAGTTTTGCGTTGAACACCGCCCGCACCGTTGACCCCAACCAGCGCTATGTGCGCAACTATACCAGCTTCAACATCTTTGATGAGTTAGAGCAGAACTATATTGACTTGAACGTGACCGACCTGAAGTTCCAGGGTGAGCTTAACATCAAGCCCATCATCACTCAGGACCAGTCGCTCGAGTTCAACCTGCTGGGCTCGATGCGTGTGGCTACCACCGAGCAGAACCACTATGTGTTGGACAACAGTAACCAGGCTATGGCTTATCGCGCCGGTATCGATCCCGAGAACGCCATCATCCGTTCGTCCAACTCTTACCTTTATACTGACCCCGATGTCAAGAACGGTCTTCCCGAGACGGTTCTCGACAAGGGTGGTATGCTGTTCTACAACAAGTATCACAATAAGACCTTCACCTTCCGTGCTTCAGGTCAGTACATGAAGGACTTCAACAATGGCCAGCACATCCTGAACCTGTTCGCCGGTATGGAGGCTATCCGCTTCGACCGTTACAGCCAGGCATTTGATGCGTGGGGCATTGTTTATTCCAATGGTAACCTGCCGTTCATGAACTACAAGCTGTTCAAGCAGATGCAGGAAGAGAACGGTAGCTACTTCAGCGTGGGTGAATACCACCGCCGCGATATGGCTTACTTTGCCAACGCCAACTACGCACTGCTGGGCCGCTACATTTTGAACGGTACCCTGCGTTATGAGGGTTCTAACCAGATGGGTAAAACCTCACAGAGCCGCTGGCTCCCCACTTGGAACGTATCGGCAGCATGGAATATCTATGATGAGCCGTTCTTCCAGAACTTGGCACTTAGCAAGAAAGCCCTGACCTATGCTAAGCTGCGTCTGAGCTACTCGCTGACCGCCGAGAGCGGCCCCACCAGCGTGGCCAACGCCGAGGCTCTCTATTATCCCACCCGTCCCTGGCGTCAGGAGATTACCACCTATGAGATGGCACTTCAGCTGAGCGGTCTGGGTAACAGCGAGTTGACCTATGAGAAGAAGCATGAGTTTGACCTTGGTGTTGACCTCGGTTTCCTCTACAACCGCATCAACCTGGTATTTGACTGGTACTTCCGTAACAACTTCGACCTGATTGGTCTTATCCGTACCCAGGGTGTCGGTGGTGACACCAACAAGTATGGTAACGTGGCCGAGATGAAGTCTCATGGTGTGGAGTTCACTATTTCTTCACGCAACATCGAGCCCAGCCGTGCTGGCGGTTTCGCTTGGAGCACCGACTGGACATTCTCCTATGCAGTGACCGAGATTACCAAGCTGCAGTCTCGCTCGCGTGTCATCGACCTGGTAACCGGTAGCGGTTTCCCCTTGCAGGGTTATCCCCACCGTGCCATCTTCTCGATTCCTTACGCTGGTCTGGATGCCCATGGTATGCCCATGGTTTATGATGAGAACGGAGACATCACCAATGGTTGGTTTAACTTCCAGAACTTCGACAATCTGGGCTTCCTTAAGTATGAGGGTCCCGTTGATCCCACGATCACTGGTGGTTTTGGTAACAACTTCGATTGGAAGGGCTTCCACCTGAACGTGTTCATGACCTACGCCTTCGGTAACAAGCTCCGTCTTGACCCGACCTTCGCCGCTGGTTATAGTGACCTGACCTCATTCTCCAAGGACTTCAAGAACCGTTGGGTTCTCCCCGGTGATGAGGCTGTAACCGACATCCCTGCAATCGCATCGCGTCGTCAGATTTACTCCAACAACTACCTGGGTATGGCCTACAGTGCTTATAACTACAGCACCGTGCGCATCGCCGATGGTGGCTTCATCCGCCTGAAGGAAGTTGCTTTGACCTATGACATTCCCAAGTCGCTGATTGCACGCCTGCGCATGACCACCGCATCTGTCAAGCTGGCAGCCACCAACATCTGCCTGCTCTATGCCGACAAGAAACTCAACGGACAGGATCCCGAGTTCTTCAATAGTGGTGGTGTTGCTTCGCCCACTCCCAAGCAGTTTACCCTTACCCTGCGTTTGGGCATGTAATTGATGTTCCACATTATATATATAATATTAAGATTATGAAACTTCGATATAAAATCTTATTCGTTGGGTTAGCACTGATTGCTCTGTCCTCATGCAAGGACTTCCTTGAGAAAGTGCCCGATACCCGTGTATATCTGGTGAACCTTGATCAGCTTGAGCAGTTGCTTGTTACTGGTTATACCATGAACAACTATGCTCTGGTAGGTGAAATGTCGAGCGATAATGTGGTTGACAACAATTCACCCAGTGATGAAGGTGTGCGTTATCACTTGAGTTCATATGACCAGTTCGATGAGCAGGTTTATGCCTGGGAGGACGTGACCATGGACATTAGTGACAGTGATTGCCCCTCGGGCGTGTGGAGTGGCTGCTATGCCGCTATCGCTGCCGCCAATGCTGTTCTTGAGAAGGTTGAAGAGTTCACCGAGGCTGGCGAAATCCAGGGTGAGCCCCTCTCTGCAAGCGATCTGGCTCGCATGGATGCCATCAAGGGTGAGGCCTACATGATCCGTGCCTATCACCACTACATCCTGGCTCAGATCTTCTGTATGCCTTATCGTGGTCCGGAAATCAGCAAGACCTTGCCTGGTATCCCCTATGCCACCAAGCCTGAGACCGAGCTGGATCCCAAGTATGACCGTGGTACCCTGCAGGAGACCTATGACAAGATCGAGGCCGACCTCTTGCTTGGTCTGAAGTATGTCACCGAGGACTTCTATCAGGTACCCAAGTATCACTTCAATGTGGCTTCTTCCAACGCCTTTGCTGCCCGCTTCTATACTGTGAAGCGTGAGTATGACAAGGTGGTAGAATATGCTACCGCTGCTTTCAAGGGTAATGACCCCAGCACCATGCGTAATGACTTCTGGGATCAGACCGACTTCTACTACTACAGCGACATCGCACGCTACTACAGCAGTGTTGACCGTCCCGGTAACTTCATGATGATCGGTACCTACAGCACTTGGGACCGTCGTTTCTACGGATACCGCTTCTCCTGCAACCGTGACGCCCTCCGTGGCTCTATCCAGGGTCCTGGTCCGTCTTGGGAGAACTGCAAGTGGACTTACCGCAATGGTAAGGACAAGATTTCGTTCTCGATGATGCCCTGCTATCAGTACTTCTGCGCAAGTGCCGGTATGGAGTATGGTGCCTTCTTCGTAGGTAACTGCTTCGAGCAGTTTGAGTACACCGACAAGGTGGCTGGTATCGGCTACGTTCACATGGTACGTCCCGAGTTCACCAGCCAGGAGGTAATCCTGTTGCGTGCCGAGGCTAACATCTTCCTGGGCAACATTGATGCTGCCTTTGATGATCTGTGGCTCTGGAACCATGAGCACCTGCTGCTCGATGAATCGCGCAATGGCTCGATGACTGAGTTGACCAAGGAGCAGATCCTTCGCTTCTACAGCTACTATGACAACCCCGCTCGCCGCGATCCCGGCTTCGGTATCGTCAAGAAGTTCCACATCGATGAAGTGTGCCCGAGCGACAAGTATCATCTGACTCAAGAGATTGAACCCTATATGCAGTGCTTACAGCACTTCCGCCGCATCCAGATGATCCACCTGGGTAACCGCTGGTTCGACATCAAGCGCTATGGCTTTGACGTGACCCACAAGATGGGTATCGACCAGGTTCTCCACCTTGAATCGCTTGATGACCGTTATGCCATCCAGATCCCGAGTGAGGTAGTTGGTGCCGGTTTGGATCCCAACCCCCGCACGACCGTGAAGGCTGAAAACAGCCTTGTTGTGGACAAGGGTGCTTATGTTCGCCAAAACTAATAATTGAAGTAGTACAATGAAAAAGATTCAATATTATATCTCAGCTTTGCTGCTCGTGGCAGTTGCTGCCATGTCATTATCCTCATGCAGTGAGGATGATTTGGGCCCGACGATTTTCCCCGATGTTGACGAGTCGCTCGATCCCAGCTCCTACAGCTATCAGCTTGACAAGTTCCTCAGGACCAACTATCTTGAGAAATATAACTTGACGTTCCTCTACAGGATGCCGGACATCAGCACCAACATGAACTATAACCTGGTGCCTGCCGAGTACACCAACTCGGTTGACCTGGCCGTGCTGTGCAAGCACTTGTGGTTTGACGTGTATGATAAGGTGGCCGGTAATGACTTCCTCAAGCTCTATGGCCCCCGCATTATCCTTCTGGTGGGTTCGCCTGCCATCAACGCTGACTCTGGTTCTGAGACCGTCGGTCTTGCCGAGGGTGGTATCAAGATCACGTTGTTCAAGGTGAATTCGATGGATATCACCAATTTCCAGATGATGAACGAACTCTATTTCCACACTATGCACCATGAGTTTGCTCACATCCTGCACCAGACCAAGACCTATCCCACCGAGTTCAACACCATTTCGGTAGGTCGCTATGATCCCAACAACTGGCAGTATCGTGGCAATGAGGTGACTTCGCTGGGCTTCGTGACCAACTATGCCTCCAGTGAGTACCGTGAGGACTTTGCCGAGACCATCGCCTGCTTCATCGTTTATACCGAAACTGAGTGGAACAGGATGCTTGAACTGGCATCACGCGGTTGGGCTACTTCGGCCAGTGAGGATGACCTCGATGCTGTATATTACAGCTTCTACTACTACGCCAACAATGACAGCGAGAACGATCCCACCTACATCGATGAGCGCTATGTGGTCACTGTTACCGACGCTGATGGTACTGTTCACAAGTACTATCGCACCGAGCGTGACAAGGAGGGTAACCGCATCGTAGTCTATGATGTTGAGGACAAGGACGGTATCGATGGCGTTGAAGCAATCCTACAGAAGGTACAGATTGCCCGTCAGTGGTTTAAAGATGCTTGGAATGTGGACCTCGACGCCCTGCGTGAAGAGGTACAGAACCGTCAGGCAACTTACAACATGGATGAGTTGCGTCAAATGGTCTATGGCATTCAGTAATGTTTCACCTTTAACTGAAGAATAAAGAAAATGAAGAAGTTTTTAAATATTTCATTGTTGACGCTCGTCGCTTTGTCTTCTCTCACTCTGGGCTCGTGCAAGAATGAGACTGACAACATCTTTGATGAGGATGCAGTTATCCGCTTGGATAAGGCCAAAGCCGAGTATTCCAGGATCTTGACTGACAAGGGTGGCAAGTGGCAGTTAGAGTATTTTGCCAATGAGAACGAGCAGGGCTATGTTTACCTGATGACCTTTTCTCAGGACGGTTCGGTGACTATCGCTGGCAATAACAAGTGGATCAACTACATCAAAACCGGTTCTCTCAACAACACTCCGGCCTATGGCAGTGAAGTGTCCATGTGGGAGGTGATTGCCGACAACGGTCCCGTTCTCTCGTTCAATACTTACAACAAGTATTTTCATCTGTTTGCCGATCCCTACGACATTCCCGCCCTCGGTGGTGCTACCTCCGACGATGATGTCAACGAGAACGGCTACGGTCACGAGGGCAACTATGAGTTTGATATCATGAAGTATGTTGAATCTGCTACAGGTGATACCTTGTTCCTCACTGGTAAGAAGCCCACCCAGTCAGATAGGTTCATTAACATGATTATGACCCGTGTTGACCAAGGTGTGGATGACGAGGTTTATATGAACGAGGTTGTCGCTATGGCCGACTCGTTCTTCAACTCCAAGGTACCCCAGGTTTACATTAACCTGCCCAATGGTGTGCGTTGGATCGTTAAGAACGGTGCCACAAGCATCTTGAAGATTTTCCGTGAGGATGCTGATGAAATCTCGACAGCCGAGGAACACAATGTGATCATCACTCATGACGGACTCTCGTTTATGGATCCCTTAACCATCGATGGTTACACAATCAAGAACTTTACCCGTCAGGCTGATGGCTCGCTGCTGTGCCGCGAAGACAACCAGACGACGATGACTGCCGATCACCTTTCGGTAGTGTTCTCTAATGGCAACCTCGTCTGGAGATCCGATCTCAAGCAGGTGGGTGGCAGGTATGCCGATTTGGTGGCTCAAATCGCTGAAGAATTGAAGGCCTATAACAAATCCACATTGCAGTATGCACAGATTGCTTATAATAAGGACAATGCGGTGTATGAATTCTCCTTCAATATCAAGAAGGGCTCTGTTAAGTACAACCCCACTTATTACCTGACGATGCAGGTTATTGGTGACAACCAGGTGAAGTTTAATGTAGCTGCCGAGGGTGATAGGATGGGTGAAACCTATACCGCCAAGTGCCCGTCTGTACGTGCGTTTGTTGATGCGCTGGGCGCTGGAACTATCAACCTCTCGGCCAATTCCTTGTTGGCTCCAGTCAATATGACGACTACCGAGGCTGATAATGCGAATAACTATGTTGTCTGGAATCTCCAGTAATGTGATGACTTTTGAACAGTCAGGGCTTGCCCTGAAGTCAGGCCCTGACTGTTTTCAATGATTATAATTCACTATTTATTAACATATCAAAATTATTAAAAGTTTATGAAAAAATTCTTACTTTTAGCAGTAGCGGCGCTCGTCTTCTCTGGAGCTAATGCCCAACTTCGCAAGGATGTGAAGCCTGCTAAGATTAATTTATCTAAGCGCGAATGCGTGAAGACCGCTGTTGGATCAGCTATGGAGATGAAGATGGCTACTCCTGAAGAGATCGCCAATTATAAGTCGTCTCCGTTTAAGGCTCCCCACAAAGCTGGTTACATTGAGCCTTATTATCAGCGTCCTGCTGGTGCTTTCTATAGCCCGTTTATTGCTGTGGATGGTGCAGGTCTTTATACCTATGGCAGTGCCGATCACGATACGCGATTCTTGTTGACCAAACCCTTTGGCGATTACACCTGGAAGGCTGATGCTTATGGTGATGACGGTAGCTACACCTACGTTTGGCAGTTCTGGGTCAGGGATAATGAGTATTTTGATATAAATACCAAGGAACTGACCTATAATAGCTTCTTCTGGTTGGATGATGCTCCCATCTTCTTTATGGTTGAGGGTGATCCTTATGATGAGAGTTCAGTTTGGTGGCCTTACCAGATGAAGTACTACGCCATGAATGATGATGATGAGAATCCTATACCCACCGGTGAATCGGCTGTTTATGTAGCATCTGCCACCAATGATGAAATGATCTGTTCAATGCTTGGTGACGAAGGCTCAGAGTTCCTGGTGTCCAGTAAAACTATGGTTAACGGTGGACGCTTTGCCAACGTTGCTGATGGCTCCATCACCCGTTTCTATGGCGCTGATCCTTATGGGAACAACCAGTATGGCTGGTGGTTCGGTAAGAATGGTGAGCACATCGACGGTATGGCTCAGGTATTTGAGAAACCCTCTCACCCCTACATGCTGAAGAACGTTTATCTCCAGACTTATACCGACTTGAAGGTGCGCGAAAACGTGAAGATGACCTGTAAGGTTTACAAGCTGGATGAAGTTCCCGATTACGTGGATGGCGGTGGCGTTCGTCTGCCTTTGGAGCCTGGTGAACTGATCGTTACTGGTGAGGCTTTGCTTACCCCCACCACTGGTGAGGACAAGAATGGTCTGATTACCTTTACCCTCTACGGTTTTGATGAGGATGACCCCGAGCTGACCTACGAGTACACTCCGACCGTTGACTATCCCATCATGATCTGTATCGAGGGTTACAATGACCCCGAAATGGATGCTCTTGAGGACTTCTCAGCATTCGTCTCAACCGACTGGAATACCGATGAGGGTTATGGTGAGCTTGCTTACCTCAAGTACCCGGTTTATGAAGTTGAGTTGGATGAGAACGGCGATACCGTGAAGAATGAGCAGGGTGAAGCTGTTTATAACTTCACTGGTGAGTACTACTGGCGTGGTCTGAACAACTTCTTCTCTGGCCCCATGGAGATGAAGACTGGTTTAACTATCTTCATCACGGTTGATAATCCCTACATCAGCCTCTATTATGAGCTGGATCCGGGTGAATATACCTTCCCCGACGAGGGCGGCGTATTCCAGAGGACCTATGACTATGTTGACGAGAATGGTGATCCCGATCCCATCACAGTCGATTACCTCGCCTTCTTCTGCTGCTATCCCTACGAGGATGGTGACTGGACCATTACCTGCAATGGTGATGAGGAATTGCCCGAGTGGCTCCACCTTGAGATAGAGGACCTCGAAACCTTTGAGACTGGTACCTTCACGGCTGCATACTTTATGGCCGATCCTCTTCCCGACGATGTTTCTTATCGTGAGGCTATCGTTCGCTTCGAGATTCCTGGTGATTACATGGAGTACAAGTTCATGCAGGGTGAGTTCGTGCCCGTGCCTGGCCTTCCTGGTGACGTGAATGGTGACGGTGAGGTGAATATTGCCGACATCAACGCTCTCATCGACATTATTCTGTGTGGTGTTGACAACTCTGAGGGCCGCGCAGATGTAAACAGAGACGGTGAGGTGAACATTGCTGACATCAATGCCGTTATCGACATCATCCTGAACTCGTAATGATGAGTTTATCTGAACTGATAATTATTACAGTTTCTTAACATATCATCTATTACCTGTAGAGACGGGGAGCCTGTGGAAGGTTTCCCGTCTCGTCTTTTGTGTTTTAGGGGATTTGTTGTAACTTTGCACGTATGAACGATCAACGGGATAATAAAACTCTGAAGTCGGTACGTATTACCGCAATGCGTCAAACGGTATATCGTGACCTCATGGAGCAATTCGAGAATCCGATTGAGCACGCCTGCGACATTGCCATGGGCCAAGTATTCATTTCTGTGGATGGAAAATGTCCTGATGGCTTATGCGAGAGCGCTTGGGAGTCGATGAAGCCCTTTGTCGAAGCGTTGGCCCGTGGAGAGGGCAATTTTTTCGACGGGTGGATGCAGAATCCCCATTCGGCGATGATCTCCTGCAATGACGGTTTCCGCCCCGTCTCGTTTTACCTAGAAACCATCTTCTAAACTGTAAAATATAATATGAACATCAAATCTGCCGAATTCAAGATCAGTAACAGTGACTACCGCAAGTGCCCTGAAACGTCGCTGCCAGAATATGCCTTTATTGGCCGCAGCAACGTGGGCAAGTCGTCGCTTATCAATATGCTCACTGGACGCAAAGGCTTAGCCAAGACCAGTGCCACCCCTGGCAAGACCATGTTGATCAACCACTTCCTCATCAATGGTGACTGGTATATCGTCGATCTGCCGGGTTACGGCTTTGCCAAGCGCAGCAAGGAGGATCGTGATAAACTGTGGCGCATGATTCAAGGCTATGTGCTGGGACGTGAGCAGATGACCAACCTCTTTGTCCTTGTGGACAGCCGTATCAAGCCACAGAAGATTGACCTGGAATTTATGGAGTGGCTGGGTGAACATGGGGTGCCGTTCTCCATCGTGTTCACTAAGATGGACAAGCTTGGCAAGGTGGCCGGTCCAGCTGCTGTCGAAGAATATAAGAAGGTGTTGCGCAAGACTTGGGAGGAACTGCCCCCCGTCTTCATGACGTCAAGTGAGGATGCCCGCGGCCGTGACGACCTGTTGAACTACATCGACAGCATCAACCAACAACTGAAACAATAACATAGAATCTATAGCTGCTATATATCCATAATAACCCGCAAACGATGAAAAAGACATTAATATCTCTGGCAATGGCTCTTGTGGCCGTGGTCGCGGTGGCTCAAAGTCACCGTGAAGTGACTTTGAACGATGGTTGGCAGTTCTCCCGCGATAAAATCAACTGGCAGCCCGTGACTGTGCCCCACGATTGGGCCATCAGTGGTCCGTTTGACAAGAAGTGGGACCTCCAGGTCGTCGCTATCAAGGAGAACGGTGAGGACGTCGCTACCGAGAAGTCAGGCCGCTCGGGTGCGCTGCCTTGGATTGGCAAGGGCTATTACAAGACCACGTTCACGGTGCCAAAGAATTATCACCGTGCCCAACTCGTGTTTGACGGTGCGATGGCCGATCCGCGCGTCTTTGTCAATGGTCGTGAGGCGGGACATTGGGCCTATGGCTACAATGCGTTTATCGTTGATGTGACACCGTTCATCCATCCCGATGGTACTCCCAATGACTTGGAGGTACGTCTTGAGAATAAGGAAGAGAGTAACCGCTGGTACCCTGGCGGTGGCATCTACCGTCCCGTCAAGCTGGTCATGACACAAGATAATGTTGCCCTTGACACATGGGGACTATACGTTCGCACATTGAGCATTGATGGCGGTAAGGCAACGCTGCAGGTGGAGCACCAGCTGGATGCGCCATCCAATCTTGATGAGGACTACGAACTGGCGATCATTCTTCAAGATGAAGCTGGCAGTCCCGTGTCCAGCAAGGTTACCCGCCCAGACGGATTGGGACACTTTTCCACCCGTTTGACGGTTGATCATCCCGTATTGTGGTCTCCCGAGACCCCCTATTTGTACACGATTACGGTACTGTTGACCCGTAAAGGCGAAGATATTGAAAGCCAAAAGGAAATCGACCGCCAAAGCACCCGTGTAGGCATCCGAACCGTTTCCTTTAGCAAGGAGGGTGGGTTCCAGCTTAACGGCGTGCGCCGCAGCATCAAGGGTGTATGTCTCCATCATGACTTGGGTCCGCTGGGCGCTGCTGTAAACAAGGCTGCTCTCATCCGTCAAATTGAGATGATGAAATCGATGGGGGCCGATGCTATCCGCACTAGTCACAATATGCCCTCGACGATGCAGATGGAAGTTTGCGACAGCTTGGGCATGATGGTTATGGCCGAGAGCTTTGACGGTTGGAAAGAGCCCAAGGTGCGCAACGGTTACGGCAGCTATTGGGACGAGTGGTGGCAGCAGGACATCCGCAACCTGGTGCTCAATCACCGCAACCATCCCAGCATCATCCTGTGGAGCGTGGGTAACGAAATTCCCGAGCAGTGGAAACCCGAGGGCGCTCAGCGCTACAAGGAACTTATTGCCCTTTGCCATAAGTATGACCCCAGCCGCATGGTGACCTGCGGTATGGACCAACCCGATGGTACCATCTGGTGCGGTTTTGCCCAAATGGCCGATGTGCCAGGCTATAACTACCGCGTGCACAAGTACGAGGAAATGATCAAGCGTCTGCCGCAAGGTTTTATTTTGGGCAGCGAGACGGCATCAACCGTCAGCACACGTGGCCATTACTGTTTCCCCGATACCATCGCTACTAACAAGGCTTGGCCTGACGGCCAGTGCTCTGGCTATGACGTGGAATACTGCTGGTGGAGCAATCTGCCTGACGATGACTGGAAGATGCAGGATGACTTTGAGTGGACGGTGGGCGAATTCGTTTGGACAGGTTACGACTATCTGGGCGAACCGACCCCATACGATGAATACTGGCCCTCGCGCAGCAGTTACTTCGGCATCTGTGATTTGGCTGGTTTGCCTAAGGACCGCTACTACCTCTATCGTAGCCATTGGAACAAGAAGGAGCACACCATCCACTTGTTGCCCCACTGGACGTGGCCCGACCGCAAAGGTAAAGTGACGCCTGTCTATTGTTATACCGACTATCCCAGCGCCGAACTCTTTGTCAACGGCAAGAGCCAAGGCCGTATTACCAAAAGTGACACCGCGCGCCTTGACCGTTACCGCCTGCGCTGGCGTGACGTGGTCTATCAGCCAGGCGAGTTGAAGGTCGTGGTCTATGACGAGCAGGGTAACAAGGCTGGGCAGCAGATTGTCCGCACCGCAGGCAAGCCCAAGCGCCTCTTGCTGGAACCTGAGCGCAAGACCATCAAGGCTGATGGCAACGACCTCGCCTTTGTTACCGTGAGCCTTGTGGATAAGAACGGTACCCTATGCCCCGATGCCGCCAACCGCTTGCAATTCAGTGTATCGGGTGCTGGCACCTACCGTGCTGCCTGCAACGGCGACGCCACCTCGCTGGAGTCGTTCACCGAGCCGCAGATGAGCCTCTTCCACGGCCAGCTGGTGGTTGTATGTCAAGCAGGTAAAACCCCAGGTGTGATGACCCTCACCGTCAAGGATCCTGCCACGGGCCTGAAATCCTCCGTCAATATCACTGTGAAGTAACTTTGAGAGAGGGATTGGATTACATTGATGGTTGACGTTTATCTTTTCAATCCTGAGCATGACTTGGCGTTGGCACATGGGGCGCACAACTATACTGCGCCGCCCTTTGCGCGCCAGTTCCGTCATGATCTGAGGTTGCTGCCTGCATGGGTGGCACATGCTGGTTCATTCATCGCTGTGCATGATGATGCACCGCTAGAAGAGGATCGACGTTGGCTTCTCGATAATCACCTTGACGTTACACCAATTCCTATCAGCCAAATAGCTGATTTGGGCGCTTGCCGCATCCACCCTTGGGGATGGGATGCCACCTTACGTTACCAACTGCTGACTTGCGGAGTATCTGCCGAATATTTACCGACAGACGAAAAGTTAGATTCAATCCGTCGCCTGTCACACCGCCGCACGACTATAGCTATCCATCAGGCTCTTGACGAGGCATTTTCACCTTGCCCCTTGGAACTGAGCACTAAGGAAGATGTGGTCTTATTTATGAACCAGCATCCCGGCTGCTACTTGAAGATGCCGTGGTCGGGTAGCGGAAAGGGCATCTACCGCGTTATTGACCCGCAGGGTGACAACCATGTGCCACGCTGGATAGAAGGTGCCTTGCGTCGCCAGGGCTCGCTCCTGTGTGAGGTTGGACTGGTGAGGTTGCAGGACTTCGCTATCGAGTGCGAGTGTCGAGACGGCGATACTCAACTGATAGGTTACTCGGTGTTTGACAGCGACTTTCATAGCCAATTCGGGATGGGTAGGGTGGCTCCGATGGAGGAGCTGCATCAATGCCTGCTCAGGCAATATCCTAACCTTGACAATGTGGTAGAGAAAGTGATAAAAGCATTGAATACCATTATTGCTCCACACTATGACGGACCATTAGGCATCGACATGATGCTCTACCGCGATAATAATGGAAAAATAGCACTAAATCCCTGTGTAGAGGTGAACTTGCGTATGACGATGGGTATGGTCACAGCAGCTATGGGTAGCCGCCATAATTTGCGCGGTAACTTTTCGATTATCGCCAGCAAATCCGGTTATTCTATAAAAATCTCTTAGCGACTTTGTGGTTTAGCGTGAGCGCCATCATAGTCAATGTAGTAGGCGTAGTATTCGTCGAAGGTGATTCCCTCGTCGTGGATGCGTTTTGCCACGTCTGTGCCCACGTAGCGCATGTGCCACGGCTCATAGCTGTAAGCCATGAGGTGTGACTGTTTCTCGGGATATCGTATGATAAAGCCGTATTCATGGCAATGTTCTCGCATCCATACGCCTTCTTTGGACTTTCCAAAAGACCATTTCTCGGGATGTTGCAGTGACGTGACATCAATGGCATAGCCTGTCTGATGTTCGCTGTATCCTGGTACAGCGACATATCTCTTGTCATTACGCTTGTATGTCCCTATTTGATCCTGATAGGAGCGATAAGCCGAGTTGACCATTAAATGGGCATCGGTCTGTTCCTCACATGCCTGTTGCAGCCCTACGAATGCATCTACCACTGCACTTTGTGCCTTCTGGTTCTCGTAACAGCAGTTCTTGTTGAACGTTGACAGGTTGTCGGGCGTGTAGTGCTCGTCGAGGTAATGGCGACCATTGACCAGCATCAGGGTGCCCTTGCTGGTGTCGCTTGGTACTGAATTCGTGACTCGGTCTTGGTCGGCACCCACGTTGACCAGGGCGATGATGTCATCGAGTGTGGCACCTGTAGTATCCGTCTTGTGAAAGGCGAGATAGCGATCAAAATTGTCAGGAATAAAATAGCGGGCACGTATGACTGGGATGGCAATCGTGTCATGTTCTTGACGGGCAATCAGCGAGTCTTCTTGCTCTTCACTCAGTACAGCGACCAGGGTGCGGGCGTCCTCGATGGGGTAGCCTAGTTTATAGATCTTACATTCGTTACTGAAATTATAGACGATGCCTTGGCAACTCTTGACCATTACCAGCAGCACGAGCAATGCTGCGAAGGTGCAAGGCACTGCCAACCAGCGGTTGTCACGGTCGGTCCATTGTCCAAAGAGTCGTTTGAGGTGTTCGAGTCGTTTTTGCATGGTCTTTTATCGGTTTGCGCGTTTCGCCATTTCAAACAGTTCCAGTGGCAGATGGCAATACCCGTCGGGATTCTTGTCCAGATAGTCCTGATGGTATTCCTCGGCACTGTAAAAATTCTTGAGCGGCAACAGTTCCACCGCGAGACGTATTTTTACCTCAGCCTGCACACGGTTATAGACTTTCCTTAACGTCGGTACATCGGCCTCGTCGGTATAGTAAATACCCGTGCGGTACTGTGTGCCCTTGTCGTGCCCTTGTTGGTTAACGCTCGTCGGGTCGATTGCCTTGAAGTACATCTCCGTCAGGAATTCCAGCGAGACGACCTCGGGGTCATAGACGATGCGAACAGTCTCGGCAAACCCCGTCTTGTCGGTACACACGTCCTGATAGGTCGGGTTGTCGATATGCCCGTTGGCATAGCCCACCTCAGTTTCCACTACGCCATTGACCAGTTTAAAGTAATGCTCTGTACCCCAGAAACATCCTCCTGCAAAATATATCTCTTTCATAATAAGTATAATTTATAAGGACAAAGGTAATGAAAGCCAATGGCTTGTGCAAGCAAAATGTTTAAACTTTCTTGCCCCTGCTCAGTCTTAATAGTATTATAGGTTTTAGCTGCATTATTTGCTACATTGTTAGACTTTCTGTAATTTTGCAGGTTATATGAAACGAGTGGTAATCATTGGTTCTGGTAATGTGGCGACCAGTCTTGCGCATGGATTGGCGGCATGTTGTGAGGTGGTTCAGATTTACAGCCGCCAGCTGGCTCATGCTCAGTCATTAGCCACAGCCATAGGTTGCCCCAATGCGACTTGCGACCTGAAGGCGCTTGTTACTGATGCTGATGCTTATATCATCGCTGTACGCGACGATGCCATTGCCAATGTCATTGCTGCCTCGCCCGATAACGGTGCCTTGTGGGTACACACGTCGGGCAGCAAACCCGTTAGCTTGTTTGAAGGCCATCGCTCTCGCTATGGCGTGATTTGGCCGATGCAGTCTTTCTCGCGTGATTTAGTCGTTCCCCTTGATGAGGTGCACTTCTTTATCGAAGCCAGTGATGCTGAATCACATGTCATGCTGCGTGAACTGGGAGAATCGATTTCTCGACACGTCGTTGATGCCGATAGCCAGCAACGTCGCATGCTACACATCGCATCGGTGTTCTCTTGCAACTTTGCCAATCACATGTGGACGCTTGCCGATGAGGTGCTTACCCATGTCGGCTTGTCCTTTGATGCGATGAAGCCGCTTATCCGTACGACTGTTGATAAGCTGGAACGTCTCACTCCGGCCCAGTCCCAGACGGGCCCAGCCATGCGCCACGATTCCCAAGTGATTGACCGTCACCTGGCGATGCTCGACGGCGATAAACGCGAAATATACGAACTATTGACGCAATCCATAATGAACCGGAATCCACTTGACGATAATGCTCAATAATCTGGAAAAATATGATGTGGTGTTGGGCAGTAACTCGCCTCGACGTCGTGAACTGCTCAATGACATGGGCATCACCTTCCGTGTCGAGTCCATCAAGGGTATTGACGAGACCTATCCCGCAAACCTGCCCGTAGAGCAGATTCCCGTTTATCTCGCCCGCATCAAGGCCGATGGTCATCCATTGCAGGCAAACGAGCTGCTCATTACCGCCGACACGGTTGTCGTACTCGACGAAACAGTGCTGGGAAAACCCGTTGGGGAGGCTGATGCCCATCGCATGTTGCGTGCCCTTTCGGGGCGTGACCACAGGGTCACCAGCGGCGTGTGTGTGACTACAGCCGATCGCACCGAGGCTTTTTCGGACACCAGTATTGTCCGTTTTGCCGAACTCACCGACGATGAGATTGATTACTACATCAAGCATTATCGCCCGTTTGACAAGGCGGGTGCCTACGGCATCCAGGAATGGATAGGCAACATCGGCATTTCGGGCATCAATGGCGATTTCTACAACGTGATGGGATTGCCCACACGTAAACTATACCAATTGTTGAAAACATTTTAATTGAAGGGAAAAAGTTATGAAGACCTATATTAAATTGGCGTTAATGGTGCTGGCCACAGTGATGTGTACCATGCGCAGCGCCGCCTTGACTGCGACTAACGACACATTGTACATCTATGATACATGGCAGCAGATGCTTGACAAGACACCTAAGAAAATGGTAATCAATCCATTGTTTGATGTTGTCTCGCCCCACGAAATCTATATCGTGACCGGCAACGAGAAACTGGACAGAAAACTCATTGATGACCATCTTGCCATTTCGATGGGCGACAGCATCTGGCTCCTTAGTACCACTTACCTTAAGAAGCACTTCACTGGGGATGTCAAGCACCTCAATGGTTATGCACCGGTTTTCTTTAACGGTAAGGCTGCCTATATCACTCAGCAGGGCAAGTTAAGCTTGAAGGATTGCCTCATTGGCAGTGCTGTAGATTTTGAATACACATGCCATGCGGCCGATTATTATAACATTGATTTTGTGAACCGCGAGGTGAAAAAGGTCACCCCCGACAACCTGAGCAAATTGCTCAACGCCTATCACGACCTACAGATGCGTTTTGAGGGCATGAAGGACTACAAGAAGCATGAGATTGTTGAGGATTATTACTTCAAGTATATCGATCGCTTGACTCAGGATTTCATGCGTCCCAATATCCTTGATATTTTTAAATGAAGAGTAAAAATCAAACAAAATGAAGAATTGGTTTTGTTATATCGTTTTTATTATCACCATGGTGAGTTCGTTCGACGCGTTAGCCGTTGAGGTGCCTCATGACACGATATATTTCTATAAGACGTGGGAACAGATGTTGGCCCAACAGCCTGATGCCTATCTGGAGGATCCCTTTATCGAGATGGAGACCCCATTTGAGATTTATCCTTATACGGCAGAGAAGCAAACCGACAAACTTATACGTAAGGAATACATCGCTGCGACCTTGGGTGACAGTATCTGGCTCATTAACAGCACGTATCTGAAGTCTCACTTTGGTGGCGACGCCGGCAAGCTTGATGGATATATCCCTGTGTTCTTTAACGACAAGGTGGCATTCCTTACTTATGTCCGCTATGGCGAGAATCTGAGTGTGAAACAGATGCTGTTTGGCACTTTAGATGATGAAATTGACTATAGCAAGGTCGTCGATATCTACTATATCGATTTCTTTAATCATAAGGTGCTCAAGGTCACTCCATCGGTGCTATCAGACCTGCTTGAGAGTTATCACGACCTGCAGATGCGCTATGAGGGCATGAAGGATTACAAGAAGCGGGAAATCATACAGGACTATTTCTATATGTTTGTGGATAGGGCAACAGATGACATCATGCGCCCATATATTCTTGATTTGACTGATTGATGACACTACAATGAAACGAACAACCCTGATTATCCTCCTTTTCCTGCCGCTGCTGCTGACTTCCTGCTTCAAGAGTGGCCGCGGTGCCGGCAATGTTCTGGAGACACAAGACTCGGTAATAACCGCCGCCAAATTGTTGTCGATGCAGCGTACAGCAGGTTACACTGTTGTTACCGTGGGCGACCCGTGGAAGGGTGGGGTGCTCCACCGTTACGTGCTCGTGCCGCGTGATGCTGCCTTGCCTGAAGATTTGCCCGAGGGTACCGTGGTGCGCACGCCTGTACAACAGGCTTTGGTCTATTCGTCGGTGCACACGAGCCTGATGGCCGAGTTGGGTGCGCTGGAGGCTGTGCGCGGGGTAGTGGATAAGCAATATTTCATCGACCCGTTCATTACCGAGGGTGTTGCTGCGGGCAGAATCGCCGACTGCGGCAACTCGATGAATCCCACCGTGGAAAAGGTCATCGACATGCAGCCCGACGCTATCCTGCTGTCGCCCTACCAGGACGCCAGCTATGGCCAGATTGCCAGCCTAGACATCCCCATCATCGAGTGTGCCGACTATCTGGAGTATGACCCGCTGGGCAGAGCCGAGTGGATGAAATTCTATGGTGAACTCTTTGGGAAACGTCAGGAGGCCGATAGCCTGTACCATGTCATCGTAAACGCCTACAACACAATGAAAGAGACTGCCGCAAAGGCGAAGAGCCGTCCCACTGTGGTCACCGAGATGGTCATCAGTGGCGTGTGGAATGTCCCGGGCGGAGAGAGTTATATGGCGCGTATCTTGAAGGATGCAGGGGGCCGTTACTTGTGGGCTGATGACAAGAATACGGGATCACTTGCACTGGATTTCAATCAGGTGCTGGCCGTGGCACAGAATGCCGACTACTGGTTTATCAAGTGGACCAACATCAATACGCTGAAGGACTTGCAGGGCGCCTATGACCTAAATAAGGAAATGGCGGCTTTCAAGAATAAGCACGTCTATGTGTGCGACACCGACAAGACCCGCTTCTTTGACCGCATCCCGTTCCATCCTGATGTTTTGCTTCGGGAGTTTGCAGCAATCTTGCACCCTGAGTTGTTCCCTGATGTGAAACCGCAAATGTACCACCACCTTGACTGATAGCCCCATGTCATATCGCCGCTATGTCATTACCATCATCGCCCTTACGGTGCTGCTGGTGGTGCTCGCTCTGGCGTGCCTGGTCTTTGGCTCGGTGGATATCCCCGTGGGCAGTATTGCTGACATCGTTACGGGCAAAGGCAGTGATAATAAGGCTTGGGAAATCATCATCCTGCAATCCCGCATCCCCATGATCGCTACGGCGGCGCTGGCTGGTGCGGCTTTGTCCATTTCGGGTCTGCTATTGCAGACGACTTTCAATAACCCCTTGGCGGGACCCTCGATACTGGGTGTGTCGTCGGGTGCAGGCTTGGGTGTCGCCATTGTCATCTTGGCAATGGGCGGCTCGCTGGGCGGCCTGCTGGGTGAGAATGTGGGCAGTTACATCGCCATCCTTGTGGGCGCCTTGATGGGCGCTGGCGTGGTGCTGGTTGTACTCATCGCATTCTCGGCGGTGGTTCGCAGCAACACGATGCTGCTCATCATCGGTATTCTCGTGAGCTACCTCACGTCGAGTGTCGTGCAATTGCTCAACTCGGTGGCGACCGAGGAAGGAGTACACAACTACGTGGCATGGGGATTCGGCAATTTCTCAGGGGTCAGTGCGGCTCAGATGCCTGTCTATGCGGGTATCATCATTCTGGCGCTTATCGCGTCGGCGCTGATGGTCAAGCCGCTCAATGCACTGCTGCTGGGAACACGTTATGCCCGCAACTTGGGCATCAATGTGTCGAGAACGCGCAACATCCTGTTGATGATTACGGGCGTCTTGACCGCTGTGGTCACAGCCTTCTGCGGTCCTATCGGCTTTATCGGTCTGGTAGTGCCTCACATCGCCCGCATGTCATTGGGCACGAGCAACCATTCGCGACTAGTTCCTGCCACCATTCTGGCGGGTGCCGACATCGCCCTGCTATGCTCGTTGGCAAGCGTGAGCAGCCCACATGGCATCATCCCGATCAATGCCATTACACCCATCATCGGCGTGCCCATCATCCTGTACATCATCCTGAACCGCCGCCGTATCCAGTATTTTAATTAACTATTAGCTATTAGCTTTTAGCTACAGAACTAGAAACTAGGGACTAGAAACTGAGAACTTAGTAATGAAAGAGAACAACGCCATATTATCGACCCGTGACCTTGCCGTGGGTTACCGCAACGGCACCCAGGCCGTTACGCTGCTTAGTGGACTTAACCTTTGCCTTGAGAAAGGCAAACTGGTCGCATTGTTGGGACAGAACGGTGCAGGCAAATCAACCCTGCTGCGTGCCCTTACCTGTGACGAGAGTCCATTAGAGGGCGAAATTACGGTTGAAGGCAAGAGCCTGATGGAAATGAGCCAAAAAGACCGTTCTCGTATCATTGGACTGGTTTCGACGGACCGTATCCAGGCGGGAGCCCTCACCGTTCGTGAACTGGTGGGCTTGGGACGTCAGCCGCATACGGGTTTCCTGGGGCGATTGGATGACGAGGACCGAGAAATTGTCCGCCAGTCGATGATTGATGCCGGCATCATCGATAAGGCCGATGAATACATGGCATCGCTTAGCGATGGTGAGCGCCAGAAGGCAATGATCGCCCGTGCACTGGCCCAACAGACTCCCATTATCATCCTGGACGAGCCCACGGCCTTCCTTGACG
Source organism: uncultured Prevotellaceae bacterium (assembly GCA_947306175.1). Taxonomy (GTDB): domain Bacteria; phylum Bacteroidota; class Bacteroidia; order Bacteroidales; family Muribaculaceae; genus Sodaliphilus. Next base: position 22,963 of record CAMZFV010000020.1, on the reverse strand, counting down.
TCGCCAGCCGCATCGAGACCATGCGCCTGTTGCAGACCCTCGCCCACGACCGTGGCAAAGCGGTGCTGCTCTCCAGCCACGACATCTCTCAATCCCTCATGCTCGCCGATGAACTTTGGCTCATCACCACCGACCGCGAGGTCATCACAGGAACCACCGCCCAATTAGTCGCTGATGGCGCCATGAACCGCCTCTTCGTTAACCGCGAAATCCACTTCAACCCCACGATCCTCGACTACTCGTTCTAAACTACAAATTTCACGAATTTAACTAAAGGCATCCGCCTGCTTTATCAGACAACAGGGACAACTTTGGGGACTAAGTTGGACAACTTTTTTAGTTGTCTTCAACTGTCGAAAAGCAATGGGTGGTTTTTGTGGTTGATTTTGTAACCTGTTGATTTTCAAGAGTTGTTTTGTCTTGTTCAAAACAAAAGGGGTGGTGCGGGATTGTTATTTTATGTTAAAGGCATGTCAAAGACCCCTATTGCAAATGTACGTGACCCATGTGCATTAAGTCAATGTCAAAAAGCAGAAGTATAATCGAAGGAGAAGGGATGATGGGGGCCGTGACTGAGTCACGGCACGGATAAACACTGACGACGATAGGGCTTACGAGCCGATGGCTCGCACTACGGAACCTTATCGCGCTGGAATACACGCATGGAATGATGATCGGGCTTACGCCCGAGAAATTAAACAAAAATTTGTATCAAAATTAAACAAAACTAGTCATTCAATGATTAAATAACATTTTGTTTAATTAGGTTTAGCCGTAGCTACTTCGTCTCGGAAAAGCAAATTAAAAATGAGTTTTTTCTTTGCTCTTCTCCCTACTTTTCGTAATTTTGTGGCGATTCAACGGTGAAATCTCATTTACCATTGTGTCAAGTCTTTTTAGGATAAAGGAAAGGCGGCTCTTCATCATTTTTGGTAGAACGATGTCCTCACGCCCTTCTTTTATTATATGCCATTAACCGCGATACCCATTAACCCGCCGCGCCTGATGAGGACCAGATGTAGGCCATAAAATGAGTGATTTATGAAAAACCGATTACAAACCCTGCGATCTACATTGTTGTTGATTGTATTGATGTTCATTGCGCCAGTTTGCTTGGCGCAGGAATATGAATATGCCGACTTCATGGAAGACAATGTGTTTTACAAGATTCTTGAAGACTCCACCACCGTTGAAGTGTGCTTCCAGAACTCATTTGGTGCTGTCTATGTTTACAGTTATAGCGGTGATGTCGTTATTCCAAGTAAAGTTACTCATGATGGTAAAACGTATGATGTAATTGGCATTAGCGGTGGCGCTTTTTACATGTGCGATATTACTTCTTTGTCGATACCCAACTCTTTACAGTATATTGAAGCGGGTGCTGAATATCAAAGTTGGGCTCCAGGTGGCTCTTATACTTCTTTTGTTGGAACATTTCAAGGGTGTTCAAATTTTAATAAAGTCATCATAAACGATTTGGCAGCATGGTGCAATATTGATTTTGGTACCAACCCTCTCACGATTGCTCATCATCTATATTTTATTGACTCTGAGATTACTGATTTAGTCTTACCAAATACACTATCAGTTATTAAAGAGAATGCGTTTAGTGGATGTACTGGTCTCACAAGTATAACAATTCCTAGCAGTATCACTTCAATTAATGCTGGTGCCTTTGAGGGCTGTTCAAATCTTACAAAAGTAAATATTTCGAGTATTGAGTCATGGTGCCAGATCTCATTTTCATCTGAAAGCAGTAGTCCTCTGTATTACGCGCAACATCTGTATTTGAATGGTGAAGAAGTTACAGATTTGAATATACCAAGTACGGTAACTTCTATAGGTAGTTGTGCTTTTTATGGCTATTCTAGTCTTGAAAGTGTGAGAATACCTAGTTCGGTTACTTCAATTGGTTATAGCGCTTTTTACAACTGTTCTGCATTGACTGAACTAACGATAGATGATGGCTTAAAAACGATTGAAGGTTCGGCCTTTGCTGGTTGCACAGCACTTAATCGAGTATTGATACCAAACTCGGTGAATTCTATAGGGAGTGGCGCTTTTCAAGGTTGTACAAATCTAACTGAGTTGTCAATTGGTAATAGTGTTAGCACGATTGGAAGTAACGCATTTGAGAAATGTTCAGGTTTAATGAGCGTAATTATTCCCAATTCGATTTCTGATTTGGGAGGGTATGCGTTTTCTGGCTGCACTGGATTAACGAGTGTTGTTATTCCCAATTCAGTTACTTCTCTTGGAAATTACGCTTTCTATGGCTGTTCCAATATTTCGACTGTAGTAATAGGCGATGGTGTAACATCTGTAAATTATGGTACTTTTTCTGGGTGCTCTAGTCTGGAAAATTTAACTATAGGCGCTTTGGTTAATCGTATATTAAGTAGCTCGTTCACAGGGTGCAATAATATAAAAACACTTGCTTGGAATGCAAAGAATTGTACCTCAATGGAAGGTCTTAGTTTTCCTAATCTTGAGTTTGTCACTATAGGTGAAGAAGTGGAGGATTTGCCCGCCAATTTCGTTAAAGGCTCTAAAATCACAGAGGTTGTAATTCCCGATCAGGTAAAATCGATCCCCAATAGTGCTTTCAAGGATTGTACTAGTTTAATCCGTACCACCATCGGTAATTCTGTTTCAACTATCAATCAAAACGCTTTCTCTGGTTGTACGGGGCTAAAGGCTATTTGTTTTAATGCAATAGAATGCGGTGATTTTTCTAGTGGTCTATTTCCGTCAACAATTGAAGAGATAGTCATTGGGGATAATGTGAAACGGATTCCCAATTATTTCGCGTATAGTTGCCAAGGGTTGTCGAGTGTTTTGATTTCTAATTCCGTCGTTTCTATCGGAAAATATGCATTCAGTGGTTGCACGGGAATAAGGAATGTCTCGATAGGCTCATCAGTTACTTCAATTGGCTCTACTGTATTTGAAGGCTGTTCTGGGGTTAAATCCGTTTATTTTAATGCTGAGAATTGCAATGATTTCACAAGTAGTATTTTCCCAAAAACTACTGAGGAATTCATCATAGGTGAGACGGTTAAGCGTATTCCTGCCTATTTTGCTAATGGCTGTACCAGTCTCAACATCATAAATATTCCAGATGCCGTTACAACAATAGGATCAAATGCGTTCAATGGTTGCACAGGACTAACCAATGTTTGCATTGGTAAATCTGTCACCACAATCAACTCTTATGCCTTCTCTAACTGCACAGCATTGACTATTATGACGTGCAAGGCGATTGAACCACCCACATTAGTAGGTTCTTACGTGTTCTATCAAGTCTCTTCTGATATGGTTGTATTTGTACCAGTTTCTTCCGTAAGTATTTATCAAGAGGCAAATGGATGGAAAGAATTTGAGATATGTTCAATTAGCGATGAACTTAGTCTAATTGTCAATCTTCCAGAAAATATAAATGTAGAAGATTATAATCAATTGCAGTTATATATTAATAGCACAGATGGGAATAAGACATCTCATTATACTATAACGGACAAGACGAGCTATAAGTTTTATGGAATAGAGCAAAACTCGAGTTGGGATGTAACGTTAATCAACCAGTATGGAGATGAGTATGGTAAGATAGAGAATGTTGAGGTTGGCGAGGAGGATGTTTCCGTTTCATTTCCGTCGTTAAAGAAACCGCAGACTGTGACTTTGGCTGTGAAATTGTCTAGTGGTCAAGATGTCACTGATCAGGCAAAAGTCTCTTGGAAAGACGAAAACGGCGAACTGCTTGTTCAGGGCAACCAAATCGCTGGTCTGCTTGCGGGTCGCATACTAATCTATAGTGTCACCTTACCCCAAGGGCTAGCAACAGCTTATTTTTTGCCAGCCAATATGACCTATACTGTCAAAGATGGTGATAATACTGTTGTTTGCCAGTTGACGGCTATCACTCATACCCAACTGAGTGGTAAGGTCAAGGAGGCAACTACTAACATGCCGCTATATGGAGCAAGCGTTTCGGCAACCCAGACATTTGCTGGTGGTAATACCAAGACCATCACTGCAACAACTGACAATCAGGGTGTATATAACTTGGATGCTTTGACTGCCCCTACGAAGTTGACTGTAGCCGCCCAAGGCTATATCACTCAAACTGTAGATTGTGATGACCTGATGACTGGTGACAGTAACGTGACCTTGTCTGATGTGGCACTTAACCCCATTACCGGGGCTGTGGTCAACGTCAACTTGACTTACACTCCCGCTCATAGTGAGGACGAGAGTGCAGAGACGCAGAACTGGTATAGTGATTACAATAATGTGGACTATGAGGTTTATAACAAAACCTCTAGTCGTGCCATCACAGACATCAGCGTGCAGTATCCGCAAATCGTCCTGATGGAGGATGTCAACGATGGTGATGAACTTGAGTTGACGGCATCGAGCCGCAAGGGTGCGTTCAATCCCGTCAAGACTACCGCTACTATTGCCGAGCAAAAGGCTACTGCCATATTTGACATCATGGAATTGGGTTCGGTCACTGCGACTTTCAATAAAAATATTAATCCCAAGGTGGTGGGAATACTCTACGATACTGATAATAAACTGGTCAAGTCTGCTGACTATTCAAATGGTTCACTGACGATTGATGATTTGCCTGATGGAAATTATCGACTGATTACAATGGGCAAGAGTGACTTTTTTAACTCTATCTATGATTTGAATCAGTTTGCAGCAACTGGTCTTCAGGTTAATGAAGACTTTGTGGAAAGTGTTGTTAATATAAAGAGTGGCTCGATTAGTAAAGTGACGATTGACGAAGTGCCTTTCTTTGACGAGAGTAAGTTTTATTATACGGAGTATCCGACATCATTCAGTGTCAATAAGCCGAATATAGTAATTGGTAATTATTTGACCTTTAGATCGCGGATTGATTTTAAAGATATATATAATGATATGGTAAGTGATGTGCAATTGATCATCGACTTGCCAGAATCGTGTTTTTTGTATGAGAACTCTGTACTAGTGGGAACTACTGAAGGAGTCTATACGCTAAATGGGAACCGAATCACTATTCCAATGTCAGATTTTGATGATGTTGTTCGTTTCTGCGCTATTCCTACAGTCTCTGGAGACTTTTTCCCCAGCGCTTACATTAAGTTTAAACTGATTGGCAATGATGATTATATCACACAACCTATTGGAAATGCTCCATTTACAGCAGATATAATGTCGATTAACGTCCCATCAAAGACAGCAAAAACAACGATTCTTGTTTCTGGTACAGCTACAGGAGTGTGCGATATCAATATATATGACAACGAAGTGCTTATTGGGCACACAAAATCATTGGCAAATGGTTCATGGATGACTAATTGTGAGTTATACAAACCGTATAACATGTCACGTCATGAGATTTATGCAAAAGTGATTACTCCACATGGACTAGAACTGCTTACAGAAATGGTGGAAACAACTTATGACAGGAATTGGGTAATAGTCTCTTCGGCGACTCAATATAATGAGCAGCGTGGTCCAACGCCTTACTTGATTACGTTTGATTTCTTGAATCCGTCCGCTACAAGTCAACATTACAGCTATGATATGTATGATAATCATAGGACTTTTACATATACCATAATCTTTACCAATAACCAAGCAGTGTCGAATGTGATGCTATATGTCAGAACTGCTAAAAATCATTGGTGGCCACTTGAGGCTACTTATGATGAGCAAAAGGATCTATGGATAACTGCTGGCGAATTTGGAAACAGCCAGAATGCCGATTTACCTGTCAATATTGCAGTAGATTATATTTGTACGAATGATGAACCAATAGATAATACTGCTGCTTTTGATGAGGAAATGTCTAATCTTGAAGAGATTAATCGATTTAGTGCAGAACAAATTTCAAACAATGTTGAACTATCTCTTGTAAAAGATGAAGATTCATATTCAGAATTCAAGTTGAATGGCGGACGGTCACAAGAATCATTACAGATGCGTTTAGATTCACTTGATTACAATGAAGCATATAGCCTTTTATCAGAATATCAGTTTACATTTGCTGAAGATAGCATTGGTTATTTCTGTGTACGTGATACGATCATAGGTACATCATATGAAGTAACAATCATTGATACAAGAGAAGAGTGCGCATGGAAATTGAGAATGGATTCATTAAATATTTGTAAGAATGATTCTACAATAAAAAAAGCAGTAAAGAATAGTTGGGTAAAGAATGCAATTAATGCTTTTAAAAATCAGAATGGTGATATTCTTTGCAATGGACTTGAAGTTTTCAATTTATTCAATGACGTTTTAGGTTTTAATAAATATGCTGAATGCGCTGGAAAAAACTCTGCTTTTAAAGTCTGGGTTGATATGTTAGAAGAATACGATGATTGGGATATAGAAATGCGTGATGCCGCATTGAAATCAATTATAGCACAATGTCCTAACGGTGAGTACAAAATTGATAAAGAAAATCGTGAAATACTATCAAACAGATTATTACAAGTTGAAGGTGTCGCTGATAACTTTCATAGAAAGTATATAGAGTTTTTAACAAAATATCATGATGCTTTATTTAATTCAGTAATATATGATGTTGGAATTAATTTAGTGTCTTTTGGTATTGGGAAACTTATTGGGAAAGGCACATATGCTGGTAAAATAATGAAGAATTCAAAGAATGCCAATTATTTTCAGTTTATTTTGCCTACTAAAAATCCGTTGACACGAGATCGTGTAGCCAATTCTCTATCGCTAGGTGCATGTATGTTGTTCGAATCGATATCCGAAATTTTTAATCCCGAAGCAAACGATTTTCAGGCAATCTCAAGGGATTTTGGGGAATGGGCTCCACTGCAGCAAGATGGTATCATGAAAGCGTATTTGAGATTGATTGAAGACGCAAAATCCTTGTACAATAATTGCGAATCAAATGATGAAGATGCAGAATCAATGTATAGCGGCCAGTTGTATCCTGGTCCTGATATGACATTCTGCATTGATCCATCGGGATTTGTTTATGAGGGTGTGCCTTCGAATAGGTTGCAGGGTGTGACGGCAACTTGTTATTTTAAGGAGACGGTGGAGGATATGTATGGTGACACGCATGAGGAGGTTGTGTTGTGGGATGCTGAGCAGTATGGCCAGGAGAATCCGCTGTTGACTGACGAGAACGGTTACTACCGTTGGGATGTGCCTATCGGCATGTGGCAGGTGAAGTATGAGAAGGTGGGTTATGAGACGACCTACAGCGATTGGTTGCCCGTTCCGCCGCCTCAACTCGACGTGAACATCGGTATGGTGCAGATGCGTCAGCCCGAGGTCATCAAGGCGCGCGCATATCCCCAGGCTGTTGAATTTGAGTTTGACAAATACATGTTGCCCGAGACACTGACCAGCGACAACATTACCGTAAGCGTCAATGGCGCTGCCGTGGGTGGCACCATCGAAATGCTGAATGCCGAGGTGGATGATCCCACTGCCATCACTTCTATCCGCCGTGCACCAGGCACGGGCTTGACACTTGCTTCGCGCGTGCGCTTCAACGCTAATAGTCCGTTTAATGCAGACCAAGTGACACTTCACGTCAAGCAGGAGGTGAAGAACTATGCCGATTTGCAGATGGCTGAGGACTATGTGGTGACCCTGCCCATTGAATATGAGATGGAGGAGATTGTTGCCGATTCGACGATCAATGTCCTCTATGGTGACAGCCGCGCGATGACTGTGACCGTTCTGCCTGCTATGGCAAGCAAGGGCAAGACGCTGAACGTGCGCACCGCTTCGCCTATGATTATCAGTACCGATACCGAGACTTATACGCTCGACAACAACGGTCAGGCTGTTGTTACCGTTCATGGAGACTTGCCCGGCATGGGGTCGCTCCTGTTTGGTGTTGACGGCTACGACCTGAGTGCTGCCACCCTCGTCAATGTGATGATGGAGAGTGAAATGACTGTGGCCACACCTGCCGCCTCGATTGCCAGTGGCAGCGAGGTGGAGAAGGGCACCGCGGTTTATCTTTACTGCAAGACTGAGGGCGCTACTATCTACTATACGTTGGACGGCTCTTGCCCGTGTGACAATACGCCCGCCCGCATGGTCTATGACGGTTCTCCCATCATCATCAATGCCAATATGACCATTAAGGCGATGGCTACGGCTCCTGACCTGTATGACAGCGATGTGGCCACCTTCGTTTACCGTGTGAGCAGCGGTCTGCGCGGTGATGTGAATGGAGATGGAGAGGTAAATATTGCCGACATCAACGCGTTGATTGACATTATTTTGGGCGGTAACACCAATGAAGATACCCGTGCCCGTGCTGATGTGAATGGAGATGGTGAGGTAAATATCGCCGACATCAATGCTGTCCTCGACATCATCTTGAGCCCGAGCAATCGCATCAGGCTTAAGGTGAACAGAAATGACCTGCTGCACATGGATGATGTGACGATGCGACCTGGAGACGTCTGCATCCTGAACGTGACACTTGATGATGCTAACCGCTACAGCGCCATGCAATGCGATATCGTGCTGCCTGCAGGGCTGACACTGCTTGGCGTATCATCGATGGATGGCCATATAAGCCGGGCTGATGCTATGGATGAGAATGTCTCACGTGTTGTGGACTACTCGCTTGGCAAACGCCCGTTTGTGGGTGATGGCTTCCCCGTACTGACCATGACAGTCCAGGCCGATGCGGCTCTTGCTCCCAAGAGCGACATCACGCTGACCAATGTAGTCCTGGCTGATGCCGATAACAAGGCCTGGCGTGTGGCCGACTGCACCGCCCGCGTGAATAATTCCACTGGCGTCAACGACTTGACAGCAGGTGCTGAGCGCGTTTGGGTCGAGGGACACACCCTGTGCATTGAGGGACGTCAAGCCGGTATTGCCCGTATCTCTGCCATCAACGGCATCACGTATGACCTTGATGTCAAGGCCGGTGTTAATCGCTTTGACCTTGAGGCTGGCGTCTATGTGGTGGTGATCAATGGTAAGGGCTACAAGATAGTCGTCAAGTAACCGAAATTGATAAGGCTTTTCGATAGTAATGGCCGCCTCTTGGGGCGACCATTACTTGTTATGTAATTAGTTGTTAATAAGTTGGTTGTGACAAATAGTTGTGCATAGGGGAGGGTAATTTGTGGGCGAAAAATTTGGTCAGTTCGATTGTTTTACCTACTTTTGCGGTACGAACCAATTACTAACAACTTATGCTAAGACGTATTTTTTTAGCGCTTGCTGTTGTAATTGCTATGTCTGCCGTGGGGCAGGAATTCAAATTGCATGCCACCAAATATCACCCTGGACAGGGTGGTGCTGGTTGGGTAACAGCAAGTGGAGACCGAATCAATTATGATAAGTTGAAAAACTATCAGATTCGATGGGTCGCTCTCTCGCATGACATGTTCAAGCAACATGGCTTCAAAATGGGCGACGTGATTATTGTGGAGAGTGAGTCAACCCCCGCCATCAATGGCGAGTGGGTGGTAAAGGACAAGATGGGTCCGCGCCTGCGCAAGCGCATCGACTTCCTCACTCCGCGTGGTGACAAATACAACTTCCGCAACGGAGCGGTCACCATCCGCAAGAAGAAGAAAGAAGAGTGAAACCTTAAGGAATCCTCCAGTGAGTGATTCTAAAAAGAAATGAAATGAAGTTGACGAGACAGATCACCTCTGCCTCGTCAACTTCATTTGGCGGCTGTTATTCGGTGATGGGGAAGGCTGCTTGGTGCCTGTTCAGGGCCTTGAGGGCCGTCTGGACGGTGTTGTCGTTGCGGTTGACGATGGCAGAATAGCCCTCTGGACCGAAGATGTCGTGGGCGATAATTGCCTTTATCTTGGTCAAGATCAGATCACGGGACCGGTTGATGTAGTACCATCGTGGTGCGATGCCGCCTTCTGCAGCAAAATCAGCAAATTCTTGAATCAGCTCATTGTCGATCGGCGTCGTACGCAGGAATTGCTTGTAGTCGCTCATCCGCTCAAGGGTCGTGCGGTTTTTCACGCAATAGGTAAAGGCGAAGCGCTGTATCAGACCGGCATTTTCAACATCAATGTAGTAATTGGTGATTCCAGCTGTGTCCCGTGCAACAAAGATGTCGGGGATGATGCCGCCACCGCCATAGACCGTGCGGCCATGGGCTGTGGTGTATTTCTGGCTCTTGTCTATCTTGATGCTGTCGCTGTTGTAGGCCTCTCCGTGCTTGTAGCGCTCCAGCAGTTCCACGATATATTGGTTGAGGTCATATCCTTTATACTCCTTCTGGATGCAGCGGCCGCTGGGCGTGTAGTAACGGGCCACTGCAAGGCGCAGGATGCTGCTGTCGGGCAGGATGAAGTCATTCTGAACCAGTCCTTTGCCAAAGGAGCGGCGTCCCACAATCAGTCCGCGGTCGTTGTCTTGGATGGCACCTGCAAAAATCTCGCTGGCGCTGGCGCTGTATTCGTCGATAAGGACAGCAAGCTCGACATTCTTGAATGCACCTTTCCCGTCACTCTTGTAAGGCTGATTGTACTGCTTGCGTCTGCCTCGTGTGGCGACGATAGGTTGTCCTGCTGGCAAGAACTCGTTGGCCATAAGTACCGCAATTTCCATATAGCCTCCACCATTGCCCCTCAGGTCAATCATGAAGCGCTTGGCACCTTGGGCCTGCAGTTGGGTTAAAGCCTCCACAAATTCCTTATGTGTGCTGCGCTCAAACTGGTTGACCTTGACATATCCCGTGTTCTTGTCAATCATGTAGTAGGAATCCAAGGTTTTCTTTACGATCCTGTTGCGGGTCACGATGAAGTCAAGTACTTTGGGATAGCCATGGCGTAGCACGCTCAACGTGAGCTGGCTCCCATCGGGTCCACTCAGGAGTTTATAGACCTCACCTGTGGATTTCTTGATGTTGGCGGTCGGTTGTCCGTCAATCTTCACGATGCAGTCTCCGGGCAGGATACCGGCAATATCGCTTGGACCTGCGGGGACAATACATTCCACGTGGATCGTGTCATTGAAGATGATGAGGACAGCACCGATGTCAGGAATAACTCCGTCGGGATGATTCTTGGTGATCTTGGAATACTGGGAATCAATGTAACTGGTGTGGGGGTCAAGTCCTCTCAGGATGAAAGGGATGCTCCGCTCCAAGAAATCGTCAGTGTTCACGGTGTCCACATACTCCTGTGCAACAAGGTCAAGTATGGCTTTGACCTTGGGGTCGTCGCCTTCGGGCTTGGATGTGGAACTCAGGTAATGACGGTCAATGAGTAAACCTGCCGCAAACGCTATGAAGGCGATGGCGATTGTAAGCCAGATGGGCAGATTTCTATTCATTGTTGTCAGTCGTTGGGATTCCTTAATCGGTGATGGGGAAGGCCGCCTTGTGCTTGTTAAGGGCCTTGAGGGCGGCTTGAACGGTCTTGTCGTTGCGGTTCAGGATGGGATAGAACGCTTGGCTGCCATAGATATCCCGTGCAATCAGCGCCTTGAGGTTGGTCACAATCACATCCCGAGACAGGTTGATGTAGTACCAGCGCGGTGCAATGCCGTTAGCCGCAGCATAGTCGGCGAAGTCCTTGGTCAACGCCTCGTCGCTGGGTGCCGTGCGCAGGAACTGGTTGTAATCCTCCATCTTGGAGAGCGCCTCGCGGTTATTGTTGCAGTAGTTGAACGCATACCGCTGCAGCAGTCCGGCATTAGCCACATCGACATAGTAACTGGTGATGCCAGCTGTGTCGCGGGCGACGAACAGGTCGGGCACGATGCCACCACCGCCATAGACCGTGCGGCCATGCAAGGTGGTGAACACTTGGTCCTTGTCGATCTTCATGCTGTCACGGCTGTACAACTCGCCGTTCATGTATCGGTCGATGAGCTCTTTCTCGTAGTTGAGCGCACCCTCCTTATAATCCTTCTGGATGCAGCGGCCACTGGGCGTGTAGTAGCGGGCCGTGGTCAGGCGGATGGCACTGCTGTCGGGCAGAACAAATTCCTTCTGAACCAGGCCTTTACCAAATGAGCGGCAACCGACAATCAGTCCGCGGTCATTATCCTGCAAGGCGCCTGCAAAGATCTCGCTGGCGCTGGCGCTGAATTCGTCAATGAGTACAGCGACTTCGGCATCCTGGAACGAGCCGTTACCATCGCTCCACACCTCGCTGTCATCGCGCTTGTAACGGCCCTTGGTGAACACGATGGGCTGGTCGGCTGGCAGGAACTCGTTGACCATGAGTACCGCCATTTCCATGAAACCACCACCGTTGCCGCGCAGGTCTATCATGTAGCGCTTGGCGCCTTCCTCGGCAAGGCTGGCCATCGCAGTGATGAACTCGTCATAGGTGCGGCGGCCGAACTGGTTGATCTTGATATATCCAGTGTTCTTGTCAAGCATGTAGTAGGCATCCACTGTATTGACGGGGATGTCACCGCGAGTGACTGTGAAGTTCAGTATTTTGTTGGAGTTCTGACGCTTGATGCCTAACTTCACCTTGCTGCCCTTGTCGCCGCGCAGGCGTTTCATCACCTCACCGTTGCTCATCTTGGGGCCTGTGGCCACCGAGTCGTCAATCATGACAATTTTGTCACCAGGCATGATGCCCACTTTCTCGCTCGGGCCGCCAGGGATGACTTCCACCACCCCGATGGTGTCGTTGACCATCACAAACGAGATGCCGATGCCGCTGAACGAGCCGTTCAGGTCGTCGGTAGCGGCTTTCAGGTCCTCGGCGCTAAAGTAACTGGTGTGGGGGTCCAGATTGCTAAGGATTTCAGGAATACTCAACTCGATGAGGTCGTGCAGGTTGGTCGTATCAACATAATCCTGCGCGATAAGGTTGAGGATGGCGTTGAGTTTGCGGTCGTTCTCGGCAACGGGTTTGTTGGCGGTGAAACGACTGCCAATAAAGATGCCCACCACCACCGCCACGGCTATGGCGAGGGGTAACCAGATGGGTTGACGTGTGGACTTCTGTGTCATGTCTGGATGAGGTGTCGAGACGGGTTATTGCTGGGTGGATAAATACTGTGCGACTTCCTGATAATGGCTCTCGCTGTTCTCGGTGGTGATGACGACTGGTTGATACTCACCGTCGCGCTCCCACAGGTGGATGATCTCGATGCCGGTACGGCACAGCAGGTCCACGCCGTCATGCATGCGGTAGTACTCACCGAACACTACGCGGTGGATACCAGCCTGGATGATGAGCTTGCTGCACTCCATGCAGGGCGATGTGGTGACATAGAGCGTAGCACCGTCGCTACTGTTGTTGCTGCGCGCCACCTTAGTAATGGCGTTGGCCTCGGCATGCAGGACGTAGGGCTTGGAGTGGTCGGCATCCTCCTCACACACGTTCTCAAAGCCTGCCGGCGTGCCATTGTAGCCGTCGCTGATGATCATCTTGTCCTTCACCAGCAACGCGCCGACCTGACGGCGTTTACAATAGGAATTTTCGGCCCAGATCTGCGTCATGCGCAGGTATCTGGAGTCGAGCAACAACTGTTTTTTCTCGCGAGCGTCCATTTACGTTTAAATTAATCGACAAAGGTAGTGATTTTTTTGCCTATATATACATTAACAATCATTTTTCTCATGCAAAAGGATATTTTTTTTCATTTTTACTTCCAGGTCATTGAAAATCGCCTCTTGATCAGCCTATGGAATGTAAAAAAGTGTGATAATCTAATCGTTGTTAGTTAAAACATTCAAACAGATGCAACATTCTCTACTTTTCTTCGTCTAAGTAAAATAAGTCTATTGAAATAACTTGAACGAATTATGAGAAAAAGTATTTTGATGATGACCCTGCTGGCAGGTCTTGTGCTCGTGAGCAGTTGTGCCAGTAAGAAGGATTTGGAGGAATGCAAGCAGCGTAACCTGGGCATGATGCAATCCTACAAGGAAGTGAATATGAATTACCAGGAGGCAAAGGAACAACTCGCTGCCGCCAATGTGCGCGTCTCCTCGCTCGAGGAACAGCTGGCTCAGGCCAAAGCCGCCTATGAGAGTCTGCAGAAGTCATTGGACAAGAGCCTTGTCAACACCAATCAAAGTAATGTATCGATCGAGAAGCTCGTGGACCAGATCAACGAGAGCAACCAATACATCCGTCACCTGACCGACTTGAAGACCAAGAGCGATTCACTCAATCTGGCTCTGACCAACAAATTGACCCGCTCGTTGTCTAAGGAGGAACTCAAGGACGTTGATGTGCAGGTATTGAAGGGCGTGGTTTATATCTCCCTGGCCGACAATATGCTCTACAAGAGCGGTTCCTACGAGATCAGCGAGCGTGCTGCCGAAACGCTCTCCAAGATTGCCAAGATCATCAACGACTACGAGGATTATGACGTGCTCATCGAGGGTAATACCGATGACGTGCCCATCCGCCGTGAGAACATCCGCAACAACTGGGACCTCTCGTGCCTGCGCGCATCGTCGGTGGTACAGGCCCTGCAAAACGACTATGGTGTTAATCCCAAACGCCTGACGGCTGGTGGACGCGGTGAGTATAATCCCGTAGCCGACAACAACACTGCCGTGGGCAAGCAACGCAACCGCCGCACCCAGATCATCATCACGCCCAAGCTCGAAGAGTTCTTGGAGCTCATCGACGAGGCCCCCGAGGATTAATTTTTTAAACTACTTATTACACTAATTAAAGGCGTCCGTATTCCGGTCAAAGGGAATGCGGACGCTGTTTCTTATTTATATCATCATTAATCTTCACATATGTCAATAGCTGCTATTTATAGTTAAAAATAGGAGGCTAAAAGATAGGCGGCGTCTTGGTATAATCAAAATAAATTTTGTTCTACGCTCGACTTGCACTATCTTTGCAGCAGGAACTAAAACCTTAACGATATGAAGACCACTAGACTGACATTCTTAAGTGTGATGTTGTGCCTGGCAACAATGGCATGGGCACAAACGCTGGAGCCCAACCTCAAATGGGGAAAGCCCACTGATGCTGAACTGAATATGACAACTTATGCGCCCGACCCGGAAGCCGAGGCCGTGGTGCTGTGTGGTCAGACAGTTCTGCGGTATGACTTGTCATCTGGTTCGTTCAAACTGATACGATCCACTAAAAAGCGTATCAAGGTTCTTAAAGAAGAAGGAAAAGACAAAGCCAATGGTGCCATCTCATACATGTACAACGGGCATCGTTTGGGTAATTGCGAACAATTGGTTAAACTCAAAGCCACTGCTTACAATATGGTTGACGGGAAACTGGTTAAGACCAAAATGGAAGGCGACATGGTCAACCATGAGGATGTGAACAAGACGGTGCGATTGACCAAATACACCGTTCCACAGGTGACAGTGGGTACCGTCATCGAGGTAGAATATGAGATAGAGAGTGATTTTAACTACATTGATGACTGGAGGGCACAGAGTGATATACCGGTCTTGTACACCTCGTTTGACGTAACTGTTCCTGAGTATTTTACCTTTAGCATCGATGAACTCGGCGGCTATCCGTTGGAACGAAAGATTGAGGACACTAACATGAGTATGTCGGTGGGCACTGGTAACGACAAACTGCTTTGTGGAGGTAGGCATTATCAGTTTATTGGCCGCAACATGCCGGCACTGCGCAAAAAGAAACTACTCTATGCGCCGGAGTCTTATGGGCAGCGTGTGTCCATGGAGTTGAGTGCTGTTCAGATACCAGGTCGTGTGTACAAAAACTACTCTAGCACCTGGGCAAATGTGGAAGAGCGGCTATTAGAAAACAGCGAGTTCGGCGTGCGGATAGGCAAGAATCCGCTCAAGACCGAGATGCAAGAGGCGGGCGTGGCCGATATCGCCGACCCAGTAGAACGTATCATGGCCATCTATAGCCTGCTTAAGGACCGTGTCAAGTGGAACGAGAAATACACACTCTATGCTGAGAGTGCAGGCAAGGTGCTGAAAGAACGCTCGGGAAGCAACGCCAGCATTAACTTCATCCTGATCAATATGCTCAGGGATGCTGGATTTGATGCTTACCCCGCTGTGATGCGCTCCCGCGACAAGGGAATCTTGACTGTTTCCCGTGCTACCGTTGACGAGCTCAACACTTTTGTCGTAGCAGTAAAGGTGGGTGACTCGCTTCACTATTTGGACGGGTCGGTTGAGGATGGTTGGCTTGATGTCTTGCCCGACCATCTGCTGGTCGATCGCGCCCGTATCGTGAGCAAGGAAAAACCCGTTGAATGGGTTGATTTATCAAAGCTGTCAGGAGGCAAGGAACGTAGTATGGTCAATGCCGAACTCCAGCCCGATGGCACCTTGCATGCCGACGTGCAGACGAAGTTTTCGGGCTCTGAGGCCGCCTCATTGCGTCGGGAGTTCCGCATGGCTACCGACAGTGCTACTTTTGTGTCAAAATTGGCTCAGGAACTGAATTGTGAAATTGAATCTCTCACGCTTGGGGGCCATCACGGATATGGACAGGAAGTCGAGCGAAAGATGCATGTGACCAAACAGTGCGACGCAGCGGGCGACATGATTTACCTCAACCCATGGGTGCTGAATGTGATGACCGAAAATCCCTTGACCGAGGAGCAACGCACGCTGCCTGTCGAGTTCCCATACATCAATACTGAGAACCTTACCACGATAGTGAACCTTCCCGAGGGGTATGTGGTTGAGGATTTGCCTCAACCCTTGGTGCTGAAGAGTGATGATGGCGCATTAAGCTGTGTCATTGCCTCGGACGTGGATGGCTCGACATTGTCGTCAGGGTGCCAGATACAGATCGGCAAGATTTTCTTCGCCCCCGACGAGTATCCCATTGTGAAAAACTTTCTGGATGAGGTGTGCAAGCGACTGCAAGATGTCATCGTTATTAAAAAAGCGCCATGAAACGATTAATTTCCATACTCTTGTTGTTGGCTTGGGTATTGCCTGTTGCATCCCAGACTGTAGATGCGGTAGTGCTACAATCGACCACCGAAGTTGACTGCCGTGACATGAAGGGCACCCGCATCAGCGAGCAGCGCATCTATCGCTTGCTCAATGAGCGGGCCAGCGACATGGCGCATTTTGAGATAGGGTGCAACAAGTGGCAAAAGTTGAGTGACTTCAATGGTCAGGTGACCGATGCCACAGGCAAGGTCATCCGCAAGTTCAAGAAAGGCGAACTCAAACGCAGCGATCTGAGCAGCGGTTTTGCCGATGACTATTATACGCTTTCTCTCGATTACACGCCGCCCAGTTATCCCATTACGATAGAGTTCAACGTGGTCAGTGAAGTCAACAACGGCAATTTCGGTTTCCCGACTTTTGCACCCGTTGAAGCCTACAACACCCAAGTGGACCATGCCAGTTATGTGCTCACGGCGCCCGCCGAGATGGCATGTCGCTACCTGTGCCGAAACACGGCAACGCAGGTGACGCAGAGCACTTTAGCCGATGGACGCATCCGCTATGAAGCGCACTTGGAGAACCTGCCCGCCATCGACAGTGAGCCCTATTCACCCCCTGCTCGCGAAATCATGCCGCAAATCCTGTGGGCACCGGGCAAGTTCGAGTTCCATGGTGTGCCTGGCGATATGTCCTCATGGCAGGGATTCGGAGCATGGATCCACTCGTTGCTCACGGGGCGACAAGAACTGTCGTCCGAATTCAAGGCGCAGCTGCACGCCATGACCGATACTTGCGCTAACGACCGCAGCAAGGTGGATGTCATTTACCGATACTTGGCTCAAACCACACGCTATGTGAGCATCCAGCTGGGCATTGGCGGATGGCAGCCGTTCCCTGCCAGTGAGGTGTGTCGCACAGGGTTCGGCGATTGCAAGGGCTTGACCAATTACCTGTGCGCCATGCTGCACGAGGTGGGCGTGCCAGCCAACTATGTGGTCATCAGGAGTGGCCAGCGTCATCTCGTCACGGAGTTTCCGTCCAACCAGTTTAATCATGTCATCGCCCAGGTGCCGCTGCCTGGCGACACGTTGTGGCTCGAATGCACAGCATCAGCCTTTGTGCCGCTGGGATATGTGCATGAAAGCATAGCCGGTAATGATGCACTGTTGATTGACGAGGGTGGCGGTCATTTGGTCAGACTGCCCAATTATTCTCCCGAGCAGAATGTGTCTTACAATAGGGCACATATCATGCTGCAAGACGATGGCAGCGCAAAGGTAAATGTCGATATGCAATATGAGTGTCGGCAATATGAGGACATGTTGCCGCTGATGTCGCGTACCGAGCAGCAACGCCGCGATGCCATGCTTGGGGCGCTCAACCTGTCGGCAGTCATGCTTGGCGACTTCTCGTTCACCGAGCACAAGGATAGCTATGCCACACCACACATCGATGTGTCCATGCAACTTGAGTCACGCAAACTGGCAAACATCACTGGCTCGCGCATGTTTGTTCCCGTGGGAATCTTCCACAAAGTGACTGTGCCACGGGCATTGCAGCAACGCGTCCAGCCCGTCCACATCGACTATGGCTATGTCGATGTCGACACGATGGTGGTAACCGTCCCTGAAGGTTATGTGATTGAGGCTTTGCCGCAGCAGGTCAACGAGGTGTCGCCCCTTGGTGAGTTGTCGCAGACCTTCGAGGCTGGAGACAACACGATAACCATCGTTACACGCTACTTGATGCGAGACGGACGCTATCCCGCTACCGAGTACAATACCTTGCGCAATTTCAAGACAGCCGTCAAAAAAGCCTACGATCAACGCATCGTCCTACGCCGAAAGTGATACATCTTTTCTTTAAAGAAAAAAAACAGCAAGTCCTTGACTCAGCGTCAAGGACTTGTTTTTAACTAATTAACCTTCTAATACCATTAACATAAACCTTAAACATTTATGGGTAAATCTACGGGTCTCACGACGATCGATAAACCATTGTCTTAAAAACTAATACCATGAAAACCGATGCAAATATAATGCCGTTTATATTTTATAACCTAATTTTTCAGCAAAAAAATGATGATATTTAACACAAATTAGCAAAAATCGCCGAAAAATCGCCGAAATAATACATTTATCCATAAATTGATTTCACTTTGAAACCGCCAAAGTTGACGTAATGATAGGTTATAGGCGATGAGGCATTCTGCATTAGTTTTTGTAATGCGCATGTTCTAAAACCAATCGTGAATGATTAATCAGTTTTGGAGCGTGAGGAGCATTTCACAGTTCCTGCAGTCGCATGTGAGCTTGAGTATTGTGCTGCCGGTTTTCAAAAAGATTTCCTTGGGAAGCGCTGCGGCGTTTTTCTCCTTGAGGCAGGCTCCGAGTTGTCGGCGCAGGCAGTAGCGGGTGTGCATCAATGGGGTAGAGGATGTGGTTTGTGTCCCTGCTTCAAGGGCGGGAGTGATTTCTGTCACGCCGTGGTCGCGGTAGAGCTGGTCAGCAAGGCGGTTGGCCACGTTGTCGGCTGGCGATAACGTGTTGAGGGGGTAGGGCACTGACAGATTTTCGGGACGGCGTTTGTCTATGGGACGGATGATGCTATGAGTCCGGTCAAGCAACTCGACGGTCTCGCGGCGGAGCCGTGCCAACAGCGAAGCGGGGACAAACGTGTCACCTGCTACCTGTGCCTCGTGGAGACGGTAGATGGTGCCGCCCAGTTTGCCCAATTCGGCGATTTGCCGTTCGGCCTGCGGCTTTGAGGCGGGTTGCAGGTCACACTCCAGCGTGTGGGTCACTTGATTGCCGCGCTCGTCATCAAGGGTGAGGGCGAGCAGTCCGCTGGTATAGCGCAAATGGGCATTCACCGCGATGGTGCGTGTAGCCGAAGACTTGTCGAACAGGTCATTAAAGGCTTTGTCGGCCGTGCGGTAGATGGCTGTGCCTCGGGGTATGGCAACTGCTTCACGCAACAATACAGTGCCGCCGCCCAGCACGCGGTTGACACGGGCACCGGTAAAGGTGCCTTGGGCATCAAAGTAACTCAATCCGTCGCCGTTGGCCAATGTGGTACGGGTATCGATGGTGAGCGCGTTACCGTTGCAGCGCACTGCGCGTCCCAAGTATTCTCCTTGGGATTTGGGCGTGTCGATTGAGGCCATGGCGGTGCCATCCTTGGGATGTCGCTCCTCAAGGAAATAGTGGGTGAAGCCACGGTTAAAACTTTTCTCTATGGCTGGCTCGAAGGTGAATTCCTCTTGTCCGAAAGACGCGCGGCGGTAGCGTTCGGGTTGGCGCTCGATGACCTTATCAAAGGCACGGCGGTAGTAAGCCACTACATTCTTCACATAACCTATGTCCTTGAGCCGCCCTTCGATCTTAAACGATGAAACGCCTGCTGCCATCATCTGCTCAAGCCGGTCGTGACGTGCCATATCCCTTAACGACAGCAAGTGCTTGCCCTCCACAAGCACATGTCCCTTGCCGTCAACCAAGTCATAGGGCAGACGGCACATTTGTGCACACTCGCCACGGTTGGCACTACGGCCTTTCAGTACGTGGCTGATGGCACAGCGTCCACTGTAGCTCACACACAGTGCACCATGGACAAACGCCTCCAGCGGCACCGTGGTTACACGGCGGATGGCGGCAATCTCCTCGAGAGTGAGTTCGCGGGCCATGACGAGCTGGGAGAACCCGAGGGCCTCAAGAAAACGGGCTTTCTCGGGTGTGCGCAGGTCACATTGCGTGCTGGCATGAAGCGCGATGGGTGGCAGGTCGAGGCGCAACAGCCCTAAGTCTTGCACGATGAGCGCATCCACGCCGATGCGGTACAGGTCGTGAACCAGGCGTTCCACTTCCATCAGTTCGTCGTCATAGATGAGCGTGTTGACCGTGGCATAGATGCGTGCCCCGTATTTATGGGCATGGTCGCAGGCGCGTCGCACGTTGTCGAGCGTATTGGTCGCGTCGGCACGGGCGCCATGATGGGACGCCCCCATGTACACTGCATCCGCGCCATGGTCGATGGCGGCGATGGCAATGTCAGCGTCACGGGCGGGCGCCAGCAATTCTATGTCAACGGGCTTGAACATGGTTGACGGAAATGACGGAAGAAACGGAGAATTATCAGATGTTCAGAGTGAAGGGGTCGGCGTCACGCCAGGCCGGGAATTTCTCGCGGAACTGTGCCAGTTGGGCAGGCGATAGGTCGGCAGTGATGACGGGACTGGTCATGCGTTGGGCGATGACCTTGCCCTTGAAGTCGATAATCAATGAAGAACCCTCGGGGTACTCTACGCCAGCGGGGTCGGTGCCGCAGCGGTTCACACCGCACACGTAGCATTCGTTCTCCATCGCACGGGCAGCCAGCAACGTTCTCCATACCTTCTCACGCGACTTGGGCCAGTTGGCAATGACAACCAGCAGGTCATAGTTGTTGTTCACGTTGCGGCAAAAGACTGGGAAGCGCAGGTCATAGCACACCACGAACTTGATGTTGAAACCACGGAAACGCACAATAGGCGATGCTGTCAAGCCGCGATTGAACACTTTGTCCTCGCCGCCAAAAGAGAACAGATGGCGCTTGTCGTAGTAGGTTTCGTCGCCATTTGGCTCGATGAAGAAGGCGCGGTTGTAGAGTTGAGCAGCCGTGTTGGCCAGGAAACTGCCGATGATGCCCACGTGATACTCGTCGGCGAGCTGGCGCATTTTCCTCAGCGTGTCGCCGCTGTTCCATTCGGCGACAGCTGCCGCCTGCTCGCGGTCACCTGTCATGAAGCCGGTGGTGAACAGTTCGGGCAGGATGACCAGGTCGGTGTCATCCGGCATATTGCGCAGGTTGCGCTCCAGTTGCTTGATGTTGGCTTCACGGTCGCCCCAGACGATGTCGTCCTCGATGAGCGTGACGCGCAGGTTGCGTGAAATCACTTTATCAGTTATTAGTTGTTAGTGTTGGTTGTTAATACGATACTATATCGACTGCATCCTTTACTCCAGTCCTGTGACGAACTTCTCGGGATACTTTCCGCTGCCGTGTTGCATGAAGTATTGTTTGATGCGGATCAAGTCGGCATCCACATCATCACTGAGTTCAAACTCCTTATCGATGCACACCACCTTTTTGTCGTAGTCAAAGTATGCGAGTATCAGGGGCACCTTGGCATCTCGCGCCATGAAGATGGCGCCCTTGTGCCAATTGGGGTTGGCGCTGCGTGTGCCCTCGGGTGTAACGCCGATAGCGAGCTTAGGGGTTGTGTTATATGCCTCGACGATTGACTGGATAAGGTTGCTGTGCTGGCGGCGGTTGACTGGAACGCCTCCCAAGCCGCGCAGCATCGGGCCCAGCGGGAAGAAGAACCACGTGTCTTTCATCAGGAACCCCGCCTTCATGCCCACAGAATGAATAGCCAGCTCACCCAGGATAAAATCCCAGTTGCTGGTGTGCGGCGCGATGACGATGATGCACTTATCGGGCATCGTGAGGTTGACCTTGAAAGTCCACCCAGCCTTCTTCAATATCCAACCAGAAAGGTTCATTACTTCTTTGACGGCATGAGCTCGTTCATGCGCTTGGCGATATTCTCCACCTCGGCGCGGAAGTACTCGCTCAGTTCCTTCTCGCACTGCTTGAAGAACGCGCGGCGGGCCTTGTTATATTCCTTGCGGTTGGCAAACTCTTTAACCTTCTTGCCAAACTGGTTGCTCACGCGGTTGATGGCCTCCTGCTGCAGCAGGGCGGTGTCAACGATGATGCTGTCCCATTCCTCGCGCTTGTCGGCGCCAAATGCGGATTCTGCAAAGATGCACTCGCCTGCGATGTCGCCACAGGCATTCATGATAGCTTTCTTGATCTGTCTCTTACTTGCCATAATAGAAAAATGTAAAATTCAAAAGATAGTTTGTATCAATCCGCTAAAGTACAAAATTTATCTTATATACGCGAGGTTTTTCGTCTTAAAAATACCGAAAACCGCCAAAAATGGTGCTTTTGGGATTTTTTAAGAAAAAAAGTGCTCAAAAATTTTGCCAGTATCAAAAATGGCAGTAATTTTGCAACGCTTTTCGATGGAGATATCGTCTAGTGGTCTAGGACGCCGCCCTCTCACGGCGGAAACCAGGG
>CAMZFV010000019.1 GCA_947306175.1 uncultured Prevotellaceae bacterium | reverse complement strand
TGGTCATAGTAACCGGCACCCAGGAAGGTGCGCATGGTGATGTTGCCCATGCCCAGCTGGTCAAAGAAGCGGCGCACTTCAATCTCACTCATGGCCTCAGGAAGCTCATACTCTTTCTTGAGTTGCAGCTCCTGGGGCACGTCCTGATAGAGGTCGTCCAACGACTTGACGCCTGCCGTCTTCAGCATGGCTTGCATCTCATCGTCGGTGTGCGGAAAAAATTTATAACTCATTATTGTTTAATTCTCAGTTTGTAGAGACGCAAAATTTTGCGTCTCCTACGTTGCAGATGTTAACTCCTAATTCTGAATTATTCGCCGATCATGGCCTTGTAGGCGGCTGCATCCATCAGGGCATCGAGCTCGCTCTTGTCGCTCATCTCCACCTTGATGATCCAGTTCTCAAAGGCATCCTTGTTGATCAGGCCGGGCTCGTCCTCGAGGGCTTCGTTCACCTCAACAACGGTGCCGCTAACGGGTGACATCAGGTCGCTGGCAGCCTTAACGCTCTCAACTGCGCCAAAGTCCTCACCTGCGGTAACCTCATCGTCCACCTCGGGCATATCAACATAAACCACATTACCCAGCTCGTGCTGTGCATAGTCAGTGATACCAATGTAACCGAAATCGCCTTCTACTCTTACATACTCATGTGACTCGCTGTAAAAGAGTCCGTCAATAATCTTACTCATTGTGTTATAAATTAATTAGTTAAATATTTGTTTGTAATAATAATCGTTTATTTACTAAAGCCTAAAGCCTAAAACCTAAAGCCTTATTTCTTATAATTCGGCGTATAGAAGCGTTTCTTCACCACGGTAGCGGGGAACACTTTCTTGCGGATGCGCACATTCAGGGTGTTGCCCAGTTCGCCAACCGAACGGTCAACCAGTGCGAAGGCGACACTCTTGTCCAGCGTAATACTGTGATAACCAGTGGTAATGTAACCAACGACCTGATCGCCGTCAAGCACCTCATAGCCATGGCGGGGGATAGCCTTGCCTTCAAGTTCCAGACCCACGAGTTTCTTGGGAGTGCCTTCGGCCTTCTGACGAGCGCAGGCATCACGTCCAATGAAACCGCCTTCCTTGTCGAGCTTCACAAACATGCCAAAGGTGGCAGCGATAGGCGAAATCTCAGGAGTCAACTCGTCGCCGTACAGGGGCAGACCAGCCTCAAAACGCAGGGTGTCGCGGCAACCCAGACCGCAGGGCTGAACACCAGCCTCCATCAATTTGTCCCACATCCAGCGGATGCCCTCGGGAGCGGCATAGATCTCAAATCCGTCTTCGCCGGTATAGCCGGTACGGCTTACCCAAACAAACGTGTCGTCAATCCAATGCATGCCTCTGACAAAAGTGTAGAACTTCAGGATTGAACCATCAAAACCAAATACTTCACGCATGATCTTCTCGGCCTGGGGACCCTGAACGGCAATCTGTCCGAACTGCTCACTCTGGTTTTCAACCTTTACATCAAAGTTCTTGGCCTGTTCCATGATCCAAGCCACGTCCTTGTCGATGTTGGCTGCGTTGATTACAAGGAAGAAGTGGTTCTCGTTAACACGATAGACCAACAAATCATCAACAGTGCCACCGTCAGGATACAGCATCATGCCGTACAGAATCTGGCCATCTTCGATTGTGGTGATGTCGTTGGTGAAAATGTAGTTGGTGAATTTGGCGGCCTCTGGACCGGTGACTTCCACCTCGCCCATGTGCGAAACGTCAAAAACTCCCACCTTGTTGCGCACGGCGTTGTGCTCGGTGGTGATATCTACATACTGGATGGGCATGTCGTAACCAGCAAAGGGGGACATGAGAGCGCCAAGCGCTACGTGCCTGTCATGCAGACAGGTTACTTTGATTTCTTCAGTCACGGTTTAAAATGGTTTTTAAATTGTGGTTAATAGTGTTATTAATTTCTCATTTGTTAAATTCAGTATCCATTGGCCTGCATCACAGCCGTTTAAGGCTTGTCGCAGGTCTTCTTCGGTGAGTTTCACACCACGCAGCTTGTCGAGCAGTGTCTGGCGCACATCCTCGCACAGCGGCAGGAAGTCGCCCTTCAGGTGAAGGTCTTGTACGGTGCCGCCCTTGAGCTCGATGGCGACGTGGATGCTGCCCACGCCCTCGATGCGGCCGCCGCGCTGGACCTCGCACGACGGGTCGTTGCCCCACAGGAACGACGGCTCCAGATAGGCCTGCGTGATAACCTCAATCTCAGCCACATCATCGGCAGTAAGCTGGATCTCACCGTCACACATCGTTTCGCGCACATAGCGCTTAAACGCCTCGATGTCCATCGACAGGTGCTCACTCAGCATCGTGATGTGGCTGCGCACCGATTCCACTCCCTTGCTCGTCAACTTCTCACGCGACGGCGTGATGGCGTTGAGCATGTGCTCCATGTTGGTGTCAAACAGCATGGTACCGTGCACGATGCTGCGCCCGGGGATGTGGTAGAACGCGTTGCCGCTCACCTTGCGGTTGCCGATAAGCACGTCGTTGCGGTCGCTGGCATTGGCATCCAGGCCCAGACCGCGCAACATCGCTGCCACGGCGCTGGTGTAACGTGTGAATGTCGTCTGCACCTCGTCGCTGCGCGTGATGTAGCTGAACATGATGTTGTCCTTGTCGGCATACACACAGCCGCCACCGCTGCGGCGACGATAAAATGCAATACCGTGCTCGCGGCAATAATCCACGTTCACTTCGCTTGCAATCAGCTGGTTGCGCCCGAAGATGACCGTGGGGTCCACCTGCCACATGAAGAAGATGTCCTCCTCTCCAATTATACGTGCCGCATATTCCTCCATCGCCAAATAAAACGGGAGGATACGCGTCGCATTGTCAGGCAGACTCAGATATTTCATCATGTCTCTTAATTCTACCGACAAAAGTAATCCAAATTCCCCACATTATAAAATAAAAATCCAAAATTATTATTAAAACCTCGATTTTACCTAGCACAGCACCCGTGGCAGGGTCAATGTCAGGGTCAATGTGGGCAGCGATTTTGTCGCTGCCACCTTCAGCAATCCCCACTAGTCAAGCAGTGCTCGGTTTTCTTCAAGGCTTCACGTGAACATAGACAATCCTCTGTCGCTTCCAGGTGTAGGTGATATGTAGTGTGCTATCGGTAGGGTCAACAACGACAGCGGGGTAAGAAAACTCGCTACCGGGTTCATGGTCAAGGGTGACCAGTTTGTTCCAATAGATACCGTCCATGCTGGTCGCCACGTCAAGGGGTGTGCGTGGGTCGCGATAGTCGCCCAAAATGGACTCCACTGGGTTATAGACCAGCACATGCAGGGTGGGGTGAAGGGTCACGGCATCAGTGCCAGAACAGTTGTTGGGAACGTCGGTCAATTCTAGGCGGCTCCAACTCTTGCCATTGTCGTGGGAATAGGAAGTGGCGATCTTGCCGTTCTGGGTACGGCACAACACCTGTAGCGTACCGTCTGCTAGGCAGATAATCGAGGGCTGGATAGTACCGATAGGAGTCATTTTGCCGGGCTCTTGCAGTGATGGGACCATAGCTGCCTCAACATCAGCCGTTTTGTGCCATTGACGAGTCTCAAGGTCATAAATCTCAAAATGGATTTTCCAACCGTCATTCTCGGTACTGGAGGGGCAAATGAGTCGGTTGTTGATGAGTACGGGCTTGTTTTTGATGGGCCCGAGGTAACCATTTGGCAATGGCTCGCGTGGACTCCATGTCACACCGTTGTCGCGGGAACGTGTCAGCCAGCCGCTCCAGTCGGCTACGCACGAGCCAATCTTGAAGAACAGCCACAACTCGCCATCAGGCATCTGGAATAGCACGGGATTATAACATGCTTTGCGCAAAGTGTCGTTAATGACACCATCAGCTGCGATTGCAGGCTCAGTCCAGCAGTTGGAGCCCGCAGTTTTGCGGCAGACCCAGATGCACACATCAGGGCAACCCTCATAAGAGCCGCCGAAGAATGCCGTCACCAGGTCTCCGTTCTGCAGGCAGGCGATAGTCGATGCATGGCACGATTTAAATGCCTTGGGCTCAAACACAAATTCCCTGGACAGGATTTGTGCACTCAAGCTTCCTGCCACGCTCATCAGCAATCCCAACAGTATCAGTCTGACTTTACTCATACGGCAAAATTACTGTATTTTTCAAAAAAAATGAGTAATTTTGTGGTTTGAAAATAACTATAACAGTGAGAAATCATGCCTAACAACAGCAGAGAGAAGAAATTGGAGGCCTTTGGACGCCTGCTCGACATTCTAGACGAACTGCGCGTGAAGTGCCCGTGGGACCGCAAGCAGACTAACGAGAGTCTGCGCCCCAACACCATCGAGGAAACTATGGAACTTGCCGACGCCATCATGGCCGAGGACGACGATACCATCCGCAAGGAACTGGGCGACGTGCTCCTGCACATTGTCTTCTATGCCAAGATTGGCGACGAGAAGGGCAAATTTGACATCGCAGACGTGTGTGATGCCCTCTGTGACAAGCTCGTTTACCGTCATCCCCACGTCTTCGGCGAGGAAAAGGCCGATACTGCCGCCCAAGTACTCAAAAACTGGGAGCTGATTAAGATGAGCGAAAAAGATGGTAACAAGATGGTACTCAGCGGAGTACCCCGCAGTCTCCCATCTCTCATCAAGGCCGAACGTGTTCAGGAGAAAGCCGCAAATGTGGGCTTCGACTGGCAAAAGCGTGAGGACGTTTGGGATAAGGTGCGCGAGGAATTCAACGAAGTGGAGGCCGAATTAAAGAATAACAGCGATGTGGATCGTGAAAAGGAGTTCGGTGACCTCTTTTTCTCGCTCATCAATGCCGCCCGTCTCTACGATGTGCGACCCGATAACGCCCTGGAGCGTACGAACCGCAAGTTCATCGCCCGCTTCAACTACATCGAGCAGAAGGCCAATGAGCAAGGCCGCCACGTCAACGAACTGACTCTCGCCGAAATGGATGAACTCTGGAATGAAGCCAAGAAACTCCATCTAGGCGAATAAATTTAAAGTATCACTTTAAAATTTTGAATAAAATAATTTGATAATCAAATATTATCTATTATCTATTATCTAATAACTATTAACTAAATGAAGGTTTGCGTTACAGAGAAACCCAGTGTGGCACGTGACATTGCCCGCCTGCTTGGTGCCAATGACAGGCACGATGGCTACTTCGAGGGCAATGGCTATCAGGTGACGTGGACCTTCGGACACCTGTGCGAACTTAAGGCGCCCAACGACTACACCGACCAGTGGAAATGGTGGAGCCTTGGGCAGTTGCCCATGATACCGCAACGCTTTGGTATTAAGCTGAAAGACGATAAAGGTATCGAGCAACAGTTTAACGTGATAAAGAACCTGATTGCTGACGCCGAAGAGGTCATCAACTGCGGCGATGCCGGTCAGGAAGGTGAGCTGATTCAACGCTGGGTATATCAGAAAGCCGGTTGCGACAAGCCTGTTAAGCGTTTGTGGATATCGTCGCTGACCGACGAGAGCATCCGCAAGGGTTTTGAGCAACTCAAAGACGGCAAAGACTTTGATAATCTGTATTTTGCGGGTCTTTCACGCGCCATTGGTGACTGGATTCTGGGCATGAATGCCACGCGACTCTATACCTTGAAATATTCCCGCTCGCGCGATGTGCTCTCGGTGGGCAGGGTGCAGACGCCCACGCTCGCCATGATCGTTGCCCGCTATCGCGAAATCGAGAATTTTGTTCCCGAGGATTATTGGGAGCTCAAGACCAAGTACCGTGGCGTGACCTTCAATAGTACCCGCGGGCGCTTCAAGACCGAGGGGGAGGCGAGTACTATCGTTGAGAATATCAAGCAGTTGCCGCTTGAAGTTACCTCGGTCGAGACCAAGAAGGGCCGCGAGGCGCCCCCTCGACTGTTCGACTTGACGAGTTTGCAGGTGGAATGTAATAAGAAGTTCGGCATGTCGGCCGACGAGGCACTCAAGACCATCCAGTCGCTCTATGAGAAAAAGGTGACCACCTATCCTCGTGTGGACACGACCTACCTGAGTGACGATATCTATCCGCAGGTGCCCGGCATCCTCAAGGCAATGGTGCCTTATGCCAATCTCACGGCCCCTGTGCTGGCATTGAGCAAGTTGCCCAAGACAAAAAAGGTCTTTGACAATAGCAAAGTGACTGATCACCATGCGATTATCCCCACTAACGTTAATCCTGCCACGGTGGCGATGACGCCCGACGAGAAGCGTGTCTATCACCTGATTGCCATGCGGTTTATAGCCGCTTTTTATCCTGATTGTGAGTTCAATACGACCATTGTGATGGCGCAGGTGGACGAGTATGGTTTCAAGGCTACGGGTAAAGAAATCTTCAAGCCGGGTTGGCGTGAATTGTTCAATAAGCCTGGGGAGAAGAGCAACGAGGACGATGACAACAAGGAAAAGGCTGAGGATGAGGACAATGGCGTGATGCCGCACTTCGAGAAAGGGGAGAGCGGGCCGCATGAGCCGTCGGTGCTCAAGCGCACGACGCAACCGCCCAAACCTTACACCGAGGGCACTCTGCTGCGTGCGATGGAGACTGCAGGCAAAACGGTCGATGACGAGGAACTGCGTGATGCGATGAAGGAGAACGGCATCGGTCGACCTTCGACTCGCGCTGCCATCATCGAGACGCTGTTCAAGCGCCGTTATATCCGCAAGGAGCGCAAGAGCATTACCCCCACGCTTGCTGGCATCCAGCTTATAGACACAATTCATGAACCTTTACTTAAGAGTGCATCACTTACGGGTTTGTGGGAGAAAAAGTTGCGTGAGATAGAACGTGGTGAATATAGCGCTGCCCAGTTCATTGATGAGCTCAAGAAGATGATTGGCGAAATTGTCCTTAATGTTTTGCGTGACAACAGCAGCGGCAGCATTGCCGTTGAGCAGGGAAAACCAGCCAAGCCCAAGTCGCCGTCGGCCTCGGGTGGAGAAGCAAAGCCCAAGAAACCTCGCGCGCCCCGCGTGAAAAGTATCGAGGAGATACCGTGCCCTGTATGCGGCAAGGGTCATCTGGTTAAGGGTAAAACGGCCTTTGGCTGCAGCGAGTACAAGAACGGGTGCCACACCGTATTGCCGTTCACAGATTATCCGGCTGATCTGACCCCAGCCCGCCTGTCGAGTCTGGTGAAGAAGAACTTTAAAGCCAAATAAATCAAGCTCTCTAATGAAATGAGTGAAACTATCCAATATCTTCTTGTCGCTATCATTGTGGCCGCGGCGGTAATCGCGTCGGTGCGTGCTGTCATACGCGCCTCACGCAACAAGAACACGGCCTTAACTGCCTGTGCTGCATGCAAATTGAAGGATGTTTGCCAGAGACCGGAGAAAAATTCTGTGAAAAAATGTGCCGATAAAGTTGCACAGGTCAAAAAATCGCGGTAATTTTGCACCGCTAAAATCACAAAGGGTCGCTTGGATGAGTGGTTTAGTCACCGGTCTGCAAAACCGGGCACAGCGGTTCGAATCCGCTAGCGACCTCCACAAATGGAATCGTTAATTGGTCATTTTGACTGGTTAACGATTTTCTTTTCAATACATCCAGCGCAAATCCTTAAAGTAACACTTTAAATAATCGACATCCGGTTCCACCTGGCATTGTGTCATAATAGTGTCACTAATGTTGTTAAATTTCTATAAAAAGAGTGGAAATGATGTGATTTTGTGCGCGTTTTTCTTTGAAAAATCTTCCGAATGCAGTAATTTTGTGGCACGAAATAGGGGGTATGAGGATATTGGTGGCATCCTATCGACGGTGCTTGTTGAAAACCGATACTCTAATTAATTGACTCCCAGTGATATAATATTTCTTCTCCACTTGCTCATTGCTTTGCGGTAGTGAGCCCCTGTCATTGTATATTAAAAAACTAACATAAATGATAAGTAAATGGAATTACTTACCTCTAACATCCGACGAACGCATTGCCGAGGAGCAGCTGGAGACCCAGTTCCCCAACTGTCCCGCGATCGCTCGGTTGTTGGTGCTCAGGGGCTTGAAGACCGCGGACGAAGTCCACGACTTCCTCTACCCATCGCTCCAGCAACTGCACGATCCGTTCTTGATGAAGAACATGGACAAGGCAGTGGCAAGGTTGAATCAAGCGTTAGGGGCAAAAGAGAAGATCATGGTGTACGGAGACTACGATGTGGATGGAACCACTGCCGTAGCGCTCGTCTATAAGTATCTTCAAAACATTTACTCCGATCTGGTGTACTATATCCCGACACGTGATGACGACGGGTATGGTATCTCGCTGCAAAGCATCGACTATGCGGAATCGATCGGAGTGAGTCTGATTATCGTGCTCGACTGCGGAATCAAGGCGGTTGAAGAAATTGCCTATGCCAAGGAAAAAGGCATAGACTTCATTGTGTGTGACCATCACGTCCCCGATGACGTCTTGCCCGATGCTGCGGCGATATTGAATCCCAAGCTGGTTGACGACACCTATCCTTACAAGGGCTTGTCTGGCTGTGGTGTGGGCTTTAAGTTCATGCAGGCGTTTTCCAAGAGCAACGGCCTGGGCCAGATGTATAACCTGGAGGCCATGCTCGATCTCGTTGCCGTGAGCATTGCTGCCGACATTGTTCCGCTCACTGGCGAGAACAGGGTAATGATGTTCTATGGCCTGCGCCGTTTGAACAACAATCCCAATGTGGGCCTGCGAAGCATCATCCGCACCTGTGGCCTGAACCGGCACGAACTCACCATCAATGACATCATCTTTAAGATCGGTCCGCGCATCAACGCTTCGGGCCGCATGGAGTCTGGTCAGGAGTCTGTCGAGCTGCTGGTATCGCGCAACATGCAGAGCGCCATGGAGATATCCAAGCGCATCGACCAGTATAACAACAACCGCAAGGAACTGGACAGCCAGGTGACTGTCGAGGCCAACGAGATTATCGACCGTCACGCCCAGGTGCTTGACGGCAAGAAACCCATCGTCATCTATGACCGCAACTGGCATAAGGGCGTCATCGGCATCGTGGCGGCACGACTTTCGGAGTTGTATTTCCGCCCGTCGGTGGTGTTGACATACTATGCCGACGGCATAGCCACAGGTTCCTCACGCTCGGTGCGTGGCTTTGACATCTACACTGCCATCAAGTCATGTCGTGACCTGTTGGAGACGTTCGGCGGCCATACCAATGCTGTGGGACTCTCGATCAAGGAGGAGAACATCTCGGAGTTCCGTCGCCGTCTTACTGAGTATGTCGAGCAGCACATCGAGGACGAGCAGGTAACCCCTGCAATGGATATTGACTGCGAAATCAAGTTCAGCGAGATCAACGGTGCACTGCTGCGCTACCTGCGTATGCTCAATCCGTACGGCCCCGGCAACAGCAAGCCGGTGTTCATCACCCGCAAGGTCTATGATGCTGGCTCAAGCAAGGTCGTCGGCAAGAAGATGGAGCACATCAAGCTTGACCTCATTGACGAGGAAGGCAATAAGGTCAATAACGCCATTGCCTTTGGTCTCGCGAGCTACAGCGATGCCCTCAAGGCGGGCAAGCCTGTTGACATTTGCTACACGATCGAGGAAACACGACATCGCATGAGCACTACGGTGCAGCTCATGGTGAAGGCCATAAAACTCCATGAAGAAGCCGAGCCAGGGCAAGCCAATTCTTGATATCCTCAAGAAGTATTGGGGTTATGAGGCCTTCAGGCCGCTGCAGCAGGACATTATCGAGTCAGTCCTTGCAGGCCGTGACACCCTGGGACTGATGCCCACGGGTGGCGGCAAATCCATCACTTTTCAGGTTCCAACAATGGCTATGGATGGCATGGCCCTTGTTGTCACGCCCATTATCTCGCTGATGAAGGACCAGGTGGACCGCCTGCGCTCCCTGCGCATTAAGGCGACCTACCTCTACGCCGGCTTGACACGGGCCGAGGTGAACCGCACCTACGAGAAATGCCTTTACGGTAATTGCAAATTCCTCTATGTCTCACCCGAGCGCCTCCAGTCGCAGTCTTTCCTGGAGCGCTTGCGCCAGATGCCTGTCCGTCTCATTGTCGTCGATGAGGCGCATTGCATCTCGCAGTGGGGTTATGACTTCAGGCCGTCTTTCCTACGTATCGTTGAGGTGCGCAAACTTTTTCCCACAGTCCCTGTGCTGGCGCTCACCGCTACCGCCACGCCCATCGTGGTCGATGACATCCAGCGTTGCCTGAAGTTCAAGACGTCCAACGTGTTCTCGATGAGTTTCGCGCGCAGCAATCTCTCCTATGTTGTGCGACCCACCGAGGAAAAAGTCACCGAGCTGATCCACATCCTGCGATCGGTGCCCGGTACAGCGATTGTCTATGTGCGCTCCCGCAAGCGTACCAAGCAGATCAGCGATGAAATCAACCGTGCAGGCATCCATGCCGACTATTACCATGCTGGACTCTACGTCGAGGACAAGGAGGACAAACAGGCCAAGTGGACGACTGACCAATGCCGCGTGATGGTGGCGACCAACGCCTTCGGCATGGGCATTGACAAACCCGATGTCCGCTTGGTTGTACATGTTGATATTCCCAATTCGCTGGAGGAGTATTATCAGGAGGCGGGTAGGGCAGGCCGTGACGGCAAGCGCTCCTACGCGGTGTTGCTGGTCAAGCACACCGACCAACGCACCCTGCGCCGTCATATCACCGAAGCCTTCCCCGACAAGGATTATATCCGCAACGTCTATGAGCGTGTGGGCAACTTCCTCGGTGTGAGCATCGGAGAGGGTTATCAGCAGATGTTTGATTTCAATTTCAATCTTTTCTGCCGCACCTTCGATTTGCCCGTCTTGCCCACCCACAACGCCTTGAAAATCCTCACCCAGGCAAGCTACATCGAGTTTGTCGAGGAAATCGAGACCCAGTCGCGTGTCATGATCCATGCCCGCAAGGAGGAACTCTACGACCTTGACACTACCACTCCGGGCGCCGACCAAGTGCTGCAAGCCATCCTCCGCTTGTACACGGGCCTGTTTGCCGACTACGTTTTCATCAACGAGGATGTCATCGCCTTCCGCACAGGGCTGGACCAGGAAACCATCTACAAGTCGTTGCTCGAACTCACGAGGATGCGTATTCTCCACTATGTCCCCCGCAAGCGTACACCTTATATAATATATACCACCTCTCGTGAGGAACCCAAGCACGTGCTGATTCCACGTGCCGTCTATGAGGACCTGCGCCAGCGCATGACCGACCGCATCGAGGCGATCATCAACTATGCCTATAGCGACACGGGCTGCCGCGAGCGCATGCTGTTGGGGTACTTTGGTGAGAAATCAGACGAGGATTGCGGCAGTTGCGACCTGTGCATTGACCGCCGTAAGCGTGGTGACCACGAGCCCACCGACGTGCAGCAGGGCATCCTCTACATGGCAGGCTTGCGTCCCCGCCGCTTGGAAGAATTCCTCAACACCCTCTCTTTCCCCAAGGACGAAATCATCTCAACGCTCTCCTTCCTTGTTGATGAAGGTTTTATTGACCATCTCGATGATGACACCTACCACAAGCGCCAATAACCCATAGTAATAACAAAAAAAGAACGGTTCCGCAAAGGAACCGCTCTTTTTATTAATAGCTAATAGCTAATTTTTACTTGATGACCTTAACGGCACTGTGGCTGCCGTCGGTGAAGGTGGTCACAACGATCGTCAGACCGTTAGCCTCCTGCATCTCCTGACCCATGATGTTGTAGTAGCGAATATTAGAAACAATAGTTCCATCAGTACTCATCTCATCGACATCATTCCAGCCTTGTGCAACATAGGCGTACGGAGTTCCATCGTATGGGGAGTAGCATACTCCAAATATATAGTTATAACCTACGGGAACAGTATAGTAGTTGTTGTTAGGATATAAAGGATTATCTATCGCAACACCTAAGATGATTGGAAGCAGATTTTCTTCAGCTCCATATCTAATTCCGTCGATGGCAAAATTAAAGTTGGCTAAAGACAGTTCTTTAGAATCTGGGGTATTACTGTATGTTTCGTGATCCAATCCAACTATTGTGTGGAAGAAATCATAATCCACCGATTGCTTTTCAAGCTCGTACCACATCTCATTACCATCTTTGTCGATAAGCACAAGCCAGTGCCCCGTGTCATGAGCAACATCACGGGCAGGAATAGTAATTTCCAGTGTCGCAGGTTCACTCTCTGGCTTGTAGAACTCACGTGCGATGGCGGTAATAGTAACTGCAGAATCCTCTGTACCGCGTGTGATAGTGCAGGGATTATCAACGATTTCACCATTAACCATCATCCTAATGTAGCCTTCACTGCATGTGGCGCTAACTATAACTGCATCATTGGTGGTCTGATAAGTAATCGATGGAGCCTGAATAGGCCAATCATGTGCAAAAGCAAATACTGCTATCATCTTGTAATTGTTTGTCACTGTGTCGATTTCAACGCCGATGTTATAGGCTTCGTGTCCAAATCCAGCAGGAAGATTAAACGAGTTATTATTTTCGTACAAGGGAAGGATATATGGTGTTTCACTGGCTGAAGTCATGTCATCAGCAGGGCCATAATGCTTGCCGTCGATTTCAAAATAGATTGGAAGGTCAGGATACACAGCCCAAGGGTCATCATACCAGCCGCTTAACCAGTCTGTGCTAATCGTGGTGCCGTAAATATTCTCAACACTACCTGCTTGAAGTTCATACTTCACAATTTCACCGCTTGAACTGGTGACCACTAACTGATAGTCATGGTCTTGAGCGTAAAGACTTGCTGCCATTGACGTGAGGACAGCTAAAAGTAGCATTTTCTTCATAATCTAATTGTTTTAAGTGTTAATTTTGTTGATTCATACTACGTTGTTCAGAGATAGAATAAACGTATAATCTTATTATGAATTAGAATTTGCAAAAATAATGAAAAACGCTATCAATACCAATAATGTTCCGACTTTTTTTTCATACGTTAACAGTTGGGTGGCCGGTTAGTTATTATAACAATCTTAGCGCCTAGCGGCTTAGCGAGAGATTAGGTAGTAGTGATAGGGCTGCAGTATTATCAAAAAAACAGGCGATGCCAATGCACCGCCCGTTTTTCTTAAAAGCTAATAGCTAATTCTTACTTGATGACCTTAACGGCGCTGTGGCTGCCGTCGGTGTAGGTGGTCACAACGATCGTCAGACCGTTAGCCTCCTGCATCTCCTGACCCATGATGTTGTAGTAGCGAACGTTGGCTACAACCTTGTCAACATCATTGATGAGCTCGTCAACAGCACCCGGCTTCTTGGTCAGACGGTAGATGGCGAAGTTGCCACCAGGATAGTACTGATAGATGGTAACACCAGCACCATCGGGATCAACCTCGGCATTCAGCCAGTCTGCCTGATAGGTGTTAGCGTTGCCCTCAAAGGTGGAGGGGATAGCTACGATGGGCTCCTCGGCACCAGCCTCAGCTACAGCAAATGCGTTCTGGTAGTTAGGAGCCTGGGGATAGAGGAAGAACTGCTTGTTGTCCCAAACGAAGGGGAATGTACCGTTGCAAGTACCCTTGCCAGGCAACGTGATTGCACCAGCAACGAAGTTGTCGCCATCGGCGATGAGCTTCATCAGAGCAGCGTTGCGGGTTACATAAAGCAGAGCCTCTTCGCCAGCCAGATCCTTGAAGTAGTTAACAACGGTTGAAGTGGTGGGAGTCAGACCGTCGCAAGTAGCAGGATAGCACTCGTCGATGCTTACCTCACCACCGGCAATGGTCATGATGGCAACACCACTGGTAGTGCCACCAACCAGATAGAGAACACCGTCCTCCATGAGGTTACCCTTGGCAAAGCCCAGGAAGTCGCAGCGACCTTCCAGACCGCACTCCTGAGGAACAACATATTCCTTCATGTCGTTGGTCTCGGGGTTGATGACCTTGATGGTGGCCTCAGCGCTCCAGGGATCGGGGAAGGTGGCGTTGCTGACAACCAGGTTGCCGGCCTCGTCACGGGTCAGACCGCAGTTAGCGCCACCGGGATAGGTGGTGTCGGTCTTACCATTCTTGCCAATCACGTAGATGGTCTGGGTGCCCTTGTCGTTCACATAGAAGCGGCCGTTCATACCGAAGCCCTGACGAACGTCGGCGGTGGTCATGAAGGATACATCGGTGATGTCCCAAACCTTCTCAATAACATAACCCTCTTCACCGGGCTGCGGCTTGGCGGGAATAACAACCACGAGCGTGGTGGTCTCGCTCACTGCCTGGCCTTCGCCCTGAGCGGTTGCGGTAACGGTAACAGTCTGCTCCTCGTCACCGAAGGGGATGGTGTAGGGGTTGGAAACCTCATTGCCATCAACATAAACGTGGATCTCGCCCTCACCGGTTACAGTGATTACGATGCCATCCTCGGTCTCCTCGGTGGTGATGGTGGGAGGAGTGGTGGGCTCGGGCTCGGGAACGTTCTTGGTCAAGCGGTAAACGGTGAAGTTGCCGCCGGGATAGTACTGATAGATCGTGACAACATTGTCATGAGCCTCGGCGTTCAGCCAGTCTGCCTGATAGGTGTTAGCGTTGCCCTCGAAGGTTGAGGGGATAGCTACGAGGGGCTCCTCGGCACCAGCCTCAGCAATAGCAAATGCATTCTGGTAGTTGGGAGCCTGGGGATACAGGAAGTACTGCTTGCCGTCCCAAACGAAGGGGAATACACCGTTGCAAGTACCCTTGCCAGGCAGTGCGATGGCACTGGCCACGAAGTTGTCACCGTCGGCGATGAGCTTCATGGGATTGGCATTGCGGGTTACATAAAGCAGAGCCTCTTCGCCAGCCAGATCCTTGAAGTAGTTAACAACGGTTGAAGTGGTGGGAGTCAGACCGTCGCAAGTAGCAGGATAGCACTCGTCGATGCTTACCTCACCACCGGCAATGGTCATGATGGCAACACCACTGGTAGTGCCACCAACCAGATAGAGAACACCGTCCTCCATGAGGTTACCCTTGGCAAAGCCCAGGAAGTCGCAGCGACCTTCCAGACCGCACTCCTGAGGAACAACATATTCCTTCATGTCGTTGGTCTCGGGGTTGATGACCTTGATGGTGGCCTCAGCGCTCCAGGGATCGGGGAAGGTGGCGTTGCTGACAACCAGGTTGCCGGCCTCGTCACGGGTCAGACCGCAGTTGGCGCCACCGGGATAGCTGGTGTTGGTCAAACCGCTCTTGCCAATCACGTAGATGGTCTGGGTGGCCTTGTCGTTCACATAGAAGCGTCCGTTCATACCGAAGCCCTGACGAACGTCAGCGGTGGTCAGGAAGGACACATCGCTAACCTCCCAGATCTTCTCCATCTTGTAAGTTTCCTCTTCGGCTTTAACAAGATTGATGATCATGGTCATGGTCTCGAGGTTAATTTCTACCTCATATTCGCCAGCGGGAACCTTGAAGCTGTTGGGCTTACCGAAGCCGCCCAGCCCAATTTCGATACCCATCATATCCTCGCTCAGGAGGAAGCCATCCTCGATAGAGCCCAGGCGATAGCCTGCGATGCCGCTCCAGTCGTCACTGTTCTCACCCAGCTTGCTGGTGAATGAGAAGTAGCTGTAGCCGATGCCATCGTTTTCGTCGATGACCTCACCAGCAGCGGTAAAGGTGGCCTTGAATACATTCTCGTTCACAGCCTCCATGGGAACGCCCACGCTGGGATCCCAACCATTACCGTTCACCTGACCCAGGATGTACATGAAGCCAGTCTTGGGGTCAAAGCCAGTCTCGATTGTGCCAGTCAGCGAGATGGTCGAAGTGCTGGGATCAAAGATGAATTTCAGCGTATAAATGCCGCTCTCCTGAATGGTGTAAACAAAGTTCTCGGCGGGCCAGCAGGTACCCCAGTCGCGGTTACCAACCACCTTGAAGGCAACATCGGTGCCTTCGGCCAACTCACAACCAGTCTTGATCAGCTCATAGAAGCCATTCGAGAGCTGGGTCATGTCATTGTCTGTGTTGGTGGGATCCCACTCGGTACCGAATATCGATGCGGGTGCACCGGCTACGGTGTAGGTGGAGATGGGCACAGGTACATACTCACCCTCAATCTTGAACTTGTTGATGAAGGGGTTGTAGGTGATGGTGTACTCACTACCTGAACCGGTGAATTTGTAAGCACCATGGTCTCCACCAGACTTTTGGGTGGTGGTCCAGGTGTCAAGGGTAACGGTCTCGTCACCACCGGTGGGACCGATACGCATGTTGTCGTTGAACGTGGCCCAGTCGCCTGCATCGGCAAGACCATCAGCCATGACAAACCAGATTGAACCATTGATGGTACCCTTGTAACTGTAGGTGCCGTCAGCGTTCATGGTCATTTCGACACCAGCGGAAGGATCCCAGCCTTTGCCGAATGGCTCATTTCCGACGAGATAGAATGCTGCCTGCGAAGAGAAGGCCAGCATTACTACCATTGACAGTAAAGTAAAGAATTTTTTCATAGACATGAAATGATTAATAAATTATAAAACAATAAAAGTGATAATCTCAGTTTATAATTGTTGCATTGCTATCGTGAAGCTTTCGTTCCACAATAATCTGCAAAGTTAGGAAACTTATTTATAATAAACAAAAGAACACGTTCTTTTTTTATTTAAATAATGTGTTTTTTCCCGTTTTTATGGTCACTTTTTCCCTTATGTCAGCCCTTGACCATGACAAATGGCTCGTATTGTGACAAATATGCGCAAAATTATTCATGAATAATGTTTTATTCGGGAAATTAGTTGTAATTTTGCGGCGGTTTTAGAAGGTTTACATCAACAGTACTTTAACAAAATGGCAGAAAAAGCAAAAGTCCAGTTCCGTCAGAGCATCGTCGTGCGCTTCTCGGGCGATAGCGGCGATGGTATGCAGTTGGCTGGCAACATTTTCTCTAATGTGAGTGCGGGACTTGGTGACCGCATTTCCACTTTCCCCGATTATCCCGCCGAGGTGCGCGCCCCACAAGGCTCGTTGGGCGGTGTCTCTGGTTTCCAGGTTCACATCGGTCACGGTGTGCACACCCCTGGTGACGAATGCGACGTTCTGGTGGCA
This sequence comes from uncultured Prevotellaceae bacterium, assembly GCA_947306175.1. Classification (GTDB taxonomy): domain Bacteria; phylum Bacteroidota; class Bacteroidia; order Bacteroidales; family Muribaculaceae; genus Sodaliphilus. The sequence continues at coordinate 37,208 of CAMZFV010000019.1, read as the reverse complement.
ATGAACCCCGCGGCCCTCAAGGTGAACGCACAGTTCCTGCGCAAGGGTGGTGCCGCCATCGTTGACATCGACACCTTTACCCAGGTTGGCCTCGACAAGGCACTCTACACGACCGATGAGCCCTATGAGGAACTGAATCTCAAGGCTCAGGTTATCGAAGCCCCCATCACCACGATGGTCAAGGAGGCGCTTAAGGACACAGGCATGGACCTGAAGGCACAGCTCAAGTGCCGCAACATGTTTGCCCTGGGTCTCGTGTGCTGGCTCTTCAACCGTCCCATGGAGGCTCCGTTGAAGTTCCTTAAGGCGAAGTTTGCCGATAAGCCCGAGGTGTATGCCGCTAACGAACTTGTGATCAAGGGCGGTTACAACTACGGACACAATATCCACGCCACGGTATCGACCTACCGTATCCAGAGCGACGAGGTCCGTCCGGGCACTTATACCGACGTGAGCGGTAACAAGGCTACCGCATGGGGCCTGATCAAGGCCTCCGAGATGAGCGGTCGCCCCTTGTTCCTGGGTTCTTATCCCATCACTCCCGCCACCGACATACTGCATGAGCTGGCCAAGCGCCGCGATTTGGGTGTGAAGGCTATTCAGATGGAGGATGAGATAGGTGGTATCTGTTCTGCCATCGGCGCCGCTTTTGCCGGACATCTGGCAGTGACCACCACTTCGGGTCCCGGTTTGGCGCTCAAGAGCGAGGCGCTGGGTTTGGCCGTTATGGCCGAGTTGCCCCTCGTGCTCGTTGACGTGCAGCGTGGCGGTCCCTCAACGGGTCTTCCCACCAAGACCGAGCAGACCGATTTGCAGCAGGCACTCTATGGACGCAGTGGTGAGAGCCCCCTGGTGGTTCTTGCTGCAGCATCGCCCACCGATTGCTTCAAGATGGCTTTTCAGGCTGCCCGTCTCGCCATTGAGCACATGACCCCCGTCATCCTGCTCACCGATGCCTTTATTGCCAACGGTTCGTCGGCATGGCGCATCCCCGAGGAGGGTGAGTATCCCGTCATCAAGCCCAACTATGTCCCCGAGGCTCTGAAACCCACCTGGACCCCCTTCATGCGTAACGCACTGGGCATCCGCTACTGGGCTATCCCTGGCACCAAGGGCTTGGAGCACGTGGTCGGTGGTCTGGAGAAGGACTTCAACCTGGGCGTGCTCAGCAACGACCCCATCAACCATGCCCACATGGTTGAGACGCGCCGCATGAAGATTGCCAACGTGGCCAACGATATTCCCGAACTCAAACTCAAGGGTGACTCGGGTGCCGACACCATCATCCTGGGTTGGGGCAGTACTTATGGCCATATCCTCGATGCCGTGAACCGCTTGAACGATGAGGGCTTCAGAATCGCGATGACCCACATCCGCTACATCAACCCGCTGCCCAAGAACACCGCTGAGCTGCTTAGCCGCTTCAAGACGGTGATTGTCGCCGAGTTGAACACTGGTCAACTGGCCAGCTACCTGCAGAGCAAGATTCCCAACCTGAACATCTGCCACATCAACAAGGTGCAAGGTCAGCCGTTCCTGGTTCAGGAAATTGTTGACGGAGTTAAGAACATCATGATGGAGGAGGAAATCTAATGGAAAAGAATATGAATAATCAAGAGATGGCTTTGAAGCCCCTGGATTTCAAGAATAATCAGCCCGTGCGCTGGTGTCCCGGTTGTGGTGACCACGCTGTACTCAATGTACTGCTCAAGGCGATGTCGCATCTGGGCATCCCACGCGAGAAGACCGCTGTGATTTCTGGTATCGGTTGCAGCTCACGTCTGCCTTACTATACCAGGACCTATGCCTTCCACACCATTCATGGCCGTGGTGGTGCTGTGGCAACTGGTTTCAAGACCGCTAATCCCGAGATGACCGTTTGGCAGATTACGGGCGATGGTGACTGTCTCGCTATCGGTGGCAACCACTTCATCCATGAGGTGCGCCGCAATATCGACGTTAACCTGTTGCTGCTCAACAACCGCATCTATGGCTTGACAAAGGGCCAGTTCTCTCCCACGAGTGCGCGTGGTTTCAAGTCCAAGTCGTCACCTTATGGCACCGTTGAGGATCCGTTTGTCCCCGCTGAGTTGACCTTTGGTGCACGCGGAACCTTCTTTGCCCGCAGTCTCGACGTGGCGCTGGACATCAGCCAGGAAGTGATGATGGCAGCCGCTCAGCACAAGGGTTGCGCGGTCGTTGAGATCCTGCAGAACTGCATGATCTTCAACAACGGTATCCACAACTACATCACCGACCGAGAGAATCGTGCCGACCGCACCATCCACCTTGTCCATGGCGAGAAGATGATTTTCGGTAAGGACAACAACCGTGGTCTCGTACAGGACGGTTTCGGCCTCAAGGCCGTGACCATCGGTGAGGATGGTTACACCATCGACGATGTGCTCGTTCATGATGCCCATTGCGAGAGTTTCTTCCTGCACCAGATGCTGGCTATGATGGACGGTACCGACCTTCCCGTGGCACTCGGTGTCATCCGTGCCGTCGAGGCTCCTACCTATGAGGTCTGTGTAGCTGAGCAGGTAGAAGAAGCCAAGGCCAAGCATGGCTTCACCTGTCTTGAGGATGTCATCATGGCTGGTGACACCTGGCAAGTGGATTAGGCTTTAGGTAGAGTAGGATATAATCAGAATAATTCAGGCGACCTCGTGATGAGGCCGCCTGAAATTTATACGTTAGTGAAACGCTAAAGCATTAGAGCTTACTTGATCACCTTAACGGCGCTGGTGGTGCCGTCGGTGTAGGTGGTCACTACGATAGTCAAGCCGCTAGGCTGTGCCATCTCCTGACCTGCCATGTTGAAGTAGCGCACACCGGCAACGGGCTTGTTAGCGTTCAGCTCGTCAACACCGGTGAAGGAGGCTACAGCAGCATATACATAGTATTCGTTCTCGTTGACTGCCACACCCAAGGTGTAGTTGAAGCCCACAGGAATGGTGTAGAAGCCATCAGCCTCGCCATCCAGAGGATTCTCCAAGGCCAGACCCAGAACGGTCGGTCTCATACCCTCAGCACCGTAGCGCTGGTCATTGATGATGAAGTAGAAGGGAGCAATAGGACGGTTAGCCTCGTTCTCCTCATCGGTCAGGTTGGGATCCCAGTATTCCTGGCCGTAAGGCACGTAGGTCATGGCAACAGTGGTCGTGAAGTCGCCATTGTCACCCTTTGCCAACTCGAAGAAGTGCTCAACACCATCCTGGTCAACGATGACAAGAATAACGCTCTCGGTGGGCGTGGGAGGCTCGGGAGGTTCGGGAGTCTCATCTTCATACAGCCATACAATATCGGATGCGGTCTTGGCACGGTCTTCCGAAGTATAGAATACCTGGATACCGATGTTACCATTGTGCTCCTCATCGCGAACGAACAGAGGATTGTCGTTCTCATTGGTACGATACATGTAAACGAAGTAGTCCCTGAAGTCAACAGCACTGCTGTAGAGCCAGTAAGGAACCTCGTCAATATCGTAATACAGGTCATAACGATAGTCCTCGGCAGGGAAGGTGAACTGATATACTTCACCGAAACCGTCATTGATCCAAACTGCATAGCTCAGGTTCTCAGGATTGAGGTCATTGCCGTTTACGTCCGTGGTGGGCAGGGTGAAGTAGAACTTCGAGAAGCCGCTCTCGTCACCGCAGTCATACCAGTTATCAGCGGTCGGGTTGGCAGGAACGATACCCTGAGGCTCAGGAATGGCTTCCTCGTAGTTGTAACCAATCCTGGTCACGGGGAGCTCGACATTGGTGCCGCAGCCCAGCGTGGCAGTTGCATCGGGGAAGTCATTGCCATTGGCATAGTCAACGAAGCTGGTCGTGTTGTTGGTGTAGGTCATGGCATGGCTACGGATGCCCGAGGTATAGAAGGCAGCATAGTCGCTACCCATAGTGCAGTTGTCGTCATCCTCGGCGTCAAAGATCATGGTAATCAGCAAGCTCTTGCCAGGAGTGAAGGCGAACGGCTCAAAGTCAAAATTGAGACATACGTCTTCTCCATAATAGGAGAGCATGTCAATGTTAATTGCCATCTCCTTGACAGGTTCCCCAAACTCGAAGAACTGTTTAACACCTTCTTCATTGATAGCGAACTCTGTGGCATCTGTTTCCTGAAGATAAATCTTCACGTTGCGGGCAATCTCCTCATAGGTCTCACAACTGAACCAGAAGTCCAGAGATTTGATCAGCACATTCTGCTTGCCATTCATGTCGGCCAGCAGGTCGGGAGTGTAAAGCATCTGGCAGCCAGTGTGAGCCACATAGAATGTAGTGGGTGCCATGTCAAAGTAAGAGCCGTTGTAAACCACGGCATCGTCCATGTCGCCCACATTGATGGTGGCATAGTTCTGTGCCTGGGCAGACATCGTCAATGCAGCGATTGCTGCAAGGATCATGTAAAATTTTCTCATACTGTTAAGAATTTAATGGTTAATAATTAATGCAGGCTATGTATTATAGCTAATAATGTCGCAAAAATAACAATTAGTAATGAATAATCCAAATATTATTATAAAAAAAACAGCAGAAACACAAAAAAAAGTGTCTCTGCTGATTTTATATGAATACCTTTAGAACCGAATGTCATAGGATGGCGTTCAGGGTGCCCATGATACTGCCTAGGAGGGCACCGAGCCAAACGATGGCGCGTAGCTCTTTTTTCATTACGTCAAGGATGATGGCCTCGGCCTCGTTCATGTCCATCTCGTTGATGCGCTGCTCAATGATGGTGCTGATGTCGATATCCTGCAGGATGCGGGGCAGGTGCTCAGTGATAATGGTTTTGTAAGCGCTCTGTATGCCGCTCTTGATTTGAGCCACTTGCTCATCGTGCCCCGTAACCAGTTGGCTCATGGTCATGCCCATCAATTTCTCAGACTCATCGGTGACAAGCCCCTCAACCATCTGGTGTGAGTTGTTCTGCAAGATCTCGTTGATGTGCTTGGCCAGCAGTTTTTCAATCGGCAGGGCCAGTCCGGCAACAAATTTGTCGGCACCGAAAAGTCCCACCACGCTCTTGCGGGTTTTCTCCATGACATGCTCGATGGCCATATGGGCGATATTGTCACCCAACTGGCTGTCCTGCAATTTCCCGGAAATCATCTTGACTACACCCGAGGTGACGTTTTGTCTCATGGCATCAAGGTCATCTTGTGTCAGATAATGGCTGGCAAATTGCTCGATGGTTTCATCGTTTTGGCTCTGGGTGGCAACAAACTCATCGATGGCGTCGCTCATCTTGGCCAGCATGTCAGGGCTCAATAGGCTCTTTTCCAGCACCTCGCGGTTCATCAGATTCTCGCTCACTGCCTTGCCGATAGATCCGGCGATACGCGCCTTCTCCTTGGGAATGATGCCAGGAGTGAACGGGATGTGTATGCCCATGACGTACTTGGCCTGGTGAGGTCTGAACAACATCCTGATGGCGATGTCATTGGTGATGTAACCAATCACAGCGCCCACGGCGGGACCTATAAGATAATGATACATAGAATAAAAACCTAAACTATCTCAAATCCACAACTTGCGTCCCAGCGGGCACCAACGACTTGTCAAAAGTAAAGGTCGAGGCAGGAAGAGACTTGTGTTTGTAGTTGGTGATTTTGATGACATAAACCGACTTGTCGCTCATCTCAAAACGGGCCGTACGCAGCAGAGAGGTCGTTTCATCAAAATAGAGCCACAAAGTCTTGATTGCATCTTTCTTGGCTTTGGGTGTAAGTTTGATGACGTAAGTCTTAGCGGTTTTGGCCTTCGCCTTCTTCATGTTGAAGTTGGCTTTGAAATGCTGTGCGGCAGAAATGGGATTGGTCATCTGCAACTCATCGGGCGTGGGTGTGGTGATGTTAACCTCATCGGTCAAGGGAGACCATGACCATTGTGTCTTGCCGTCATACCAGCACTTGGCTTCGGGGGAGATGACGCGGAACTTGTTGCCCTGCATGGCAATTGTTCCCTGGCTGGTGCCATCTGGCGTCGTGATACTATAGGATGCCGTCGCGCCACCATTGGCATTGATGGCGGCGATGCACTTGTCAAGCATTGCACTCGGTGTCTGGGCCATAGCAACAATCGTTACCAAAGCCATGAGGATTGCGATATGGATTCTTTTCATTATCATTGTTGTCGATTATAAAAATCTAGTTTTTCTAGAACATCTAGTTTATCTAGATTGCAAAAAGAGTGCCAACCCTGGCACTCTTGATATTGTTCGCTTTTAATTACGAGAATAGCTGGTCAATGTCCATGGGGCTGACAAGCACTTGACGGGGTTTACTGCCCTGGGCGGGACCCACAATGCCGGCATGCTCCATCTGGTCCATCAGGCGGCCAGCGCGGTTGTAGCCAATCTCGTAACGGCGCTGCAACGAGGATGTGCTGGCGGTGTTGCCCATGACGATGAAACGCACAGCCTCCTCAAACAACGGGTCACGGTCTTTGACGTTGCCCACATTGGCGTCACTGCCTCCGCCTTCGTCTTTGCCGACATATTCGGGCAGCATGTAAGGCTCCTCGTGGCTGATGTCTCGGTCATTGTCTTCCTGTTCCTTGATAAAGTCACAGATGCGCACAATATCGGGCGTATCGACGAACGGGCACTGCAGGCGGGTCACTTCGCCGTCAATCTGGAACAGCATGTCGCCGCGGCCGATGAGTTGCTGGGCACCCCTGCGGTCGATGATGATCTGGCTGTCAATACCCTGGGCCACTGCAAAAGCAATGCGGCCCGGGAAGTTACCCTTAATCAGGCCGGTGATGACCTTGGACGACGGGCGCTGCGTGGCAATGATCATGTGGATACCCACGGCACGGGCCTTTTGTGCGATGCGCACAAGCGGGGTCTCGACCTCTTTGCCAGCGGTCATGATCATGTCGCTGAACTCGTCGATGATGCCCACGATATAAGGCATGTAGGGATATTTCTTGTTGCCGTGCTCGTCACGCACGTTACGCAGCTCACGGCGCCACTTGTCGTTATAGTCCGTGACGTTGCGCACTTTTGTCTCCTCGAGCAGGCAGTATCGGTCCTCCATCTCCTGTACAAGACTGTTGAGCGTCTTGATGACGCGGTCGGTGTCGGTAATGATGGCCTTCTCCTCTCCGGGTGTTTTAGCAAAGAAGTATTTTTCCAAATCGGCATACACGCTAAACTCAACTCGCTTGGGATCCACGAGGACAAATTTCAACTCCGATGGTCCCTTCTTATAGAGCAGCGACGTGATGATGGCGTTCAAGCCCACCGATTTACCCTTACCGGTGGCACCGGCAACCAGCAGGTGCGGCATCTTGGTCAGGTCGGCGATAAATACCTCGTTGCTTACGGTGCAGCCCAGGCACATGGGCAACTTGGCACGGCTCTCCTGGAACGCTCGGGAGCCCAACACTTCACGCATGGGTACCACTTGTGGGTCACGGTTAGGCACCTCAATACCGATAGTACCCTTGCCGGGCATCGGCGCGATGATGCGGATGCCTAATGCGGCAAGACTCAAAGCGATGTCATCCTCGAGGCCACGTATTCTGTTCACGCGCACACCGTCCTCGGGCACAATCTCGAACAAGGTGACCGTGGGACCCACATGGACCATGATCTCCTTGATTTCGATACCATATTTACTTAATGTTTCGCGGATGCGTTCCTTATTCTCGTCTTGCTCCTGCTTGTCCACGCTGTTGGGATTCATGCGGATGTCCTGCAACAGGTTGAGGGTGGGGAAGCGGTAGTGCATGTACTCGCCGGTGGGGTCATGTGGGTTGCTGACATCCTTGCTTGCCATGATAGGCTTGAGGTGGACGGCCTCCGATGAATCGGTGTCAGCCAGGTTGGAAGATGCCTTCGGGTTAGCCTTTCTTTTTCTGATGATTTTGCTGGGTGATAATGGACTGTTCGTATCTCTGTCTTGAGCATATTCCTCGTCAATCTTCTGCTCACCTCCCAGGAAAACAGATTGGCCGGCTTCGCTAATCACCTCTTCGGCTTTCTCCTTGCTGCGGTTGCGTTTATTCTCAAATCCCTTCTGCAACTGGTTATACAGGTTCTTGAAAGTCTGGTAGGTGAGGAAGAACCAGAGCATCAGGATAGCCAGGTTGACGGCAATCATGCCATAGATGCCTACCAGTCCCAACAACCACTTGTTGGCGTAAAAACCGAAATAGCCGCCCAAGGGGAAGAAGGTAATGGGCTTCATGAAATAAGTGGCAGCACCAACGACCATCGAAAAAGTGAAAATGCTGAACAGGCAAACGAGCGAATAGGAGAAGAAGTGAGCTTTCTTCTTCATCAGCAGCCTCATGCCCAAGGTGCCGAACCAGATAACAATGATAAATGCGGCAACGCCCACGCCATTGGCGATCAGGAAGTCGCTCAGTGAGGCGCCGACTGCGGCACCGGCATTGCGTATTTTCTCGGGCATTTGGGCGTTCTCGATCATCGAGTAATTGGCAACGCGGTTCTGGTCACTCATTCCTGCGGCAATAAAGAATGATAGGAATGAGATCAGCAGGTAGATGGCAACAAATAGCATGATGAGTCCCATACCCACCTTGATGCGGCCATTTTGGAAAAAAGCCATAAAGCGTTGCCACTTGGTGACATTCTCGTTGGCGATGGCTTCTTCAGCTTCGCGTAGCCTGAGGTAGTCGTCCGACTTTTTCACACCACTGATATCAGGGTTGTAAATGCCCTGATTATCATTTATTTTCTTGTTCTGGTTGCTTTTATTCTTGCTCATTTTGCTATCGATAAGATTTAGGGGTGTAAAATTACAAAATAAAATTGGTTTACAAACGCAAACCGCAATTATTTTTCAAAAAAAAATTCAAGACTTAGTCTTTTTTCCAGAATGAGCGGGTAAAGATGACCAGAACTGTGAAGAGTTCAAGACGGCCGATCATCATCTCAAAAGCCAGTACCCACTTGGCTCCAGGGTGCAAGGCGACCCATGATCCGTTAGTGCCCGTGACCCCGTGACCGATGCCCACATTGCTAATGGCGGACATGGAGGTGTACATGGCATCAAACACGGGGATGCCATAGAACGTGAGGTACAAGGCTACCACCATAATGATGCCGATGTAAACAGTAAAGAAGGTGTTGACCTTGCTTACCACGTGGCTGGGAACGGGTTTGCCATCGATGTGGACGGCGCGCACCGAGTTGGTGTGCAGCACGCGGTAGAACTCGTTGGCTGTATGCTTGAGCAGTACGATGAGGCGGTCCATCTTGGCGCCGCCCGAGGTGGAACCGGCCATGCCGCCAAAGAACATCATCACCATGAGGATCACGGTGACAAACTCGCCACTGTTCTCGTAGTCAAAGGTGGAGAAGCCCGTCGATGTGATGGCCGAAATCGTGTCGAATGCGCCATAGACAAAGCGATCGAAGTTGTTGTCAAGAAATGACATGTAGGCCATATAGACAACAATGACCACCGTGGTGATGAGTGCCGTCATGCAGTACCATCTGAGGGTGTTGTTGTTCCTGATGCGCTTGAAGTTGCCACGCATGGCAGCGGCAATGATCGAGAAACTGATACCACCGATGAACATGAAGATGATAACCACGATGAATACGTAGCTGGACTGCCAGTAGTCAAGACCGATGTTCTTGGTGGAATAACCGCCCGTCGAGGTCGTGGTCATGGCATGACACACGGCATCAAACCAGTCCATGGGACCCAGGCAGAGTAATATCGTGAGCAAAATGGTCAGGCCTATGTAGATGAGCCACAAGTCCTTGGCTGTCTGACTCACGCGCGGGCGTAACCGCTCGTGGGTGATGCCCGTCACCTCGGCATTGAACAGCGCGATACCGCCTTTCTGGTTCAGCATGGGGATAACCGCAAGGGTGAACAGGATAATTCCCATACCTCCGATCCATTGGGTCATGGCACGCCAGAACAGCACGCCACGCGGTATTTCCTCGACATAACGGATAACGCTGGACCCAGTTGTGGTAAAGCCTGCCATAGTCTCAAAGAAGGCATCGGTTACATTGTTGAATGTCTCGGAGAAGAGGTAGGGCAACATGCCGAAGACCGAGAAGAACACCCAAATGATTCCTGTCAGCATCAGCCCCTCGCGCTTGTGCATCGAGGAACTATGCGGCTTGATGCCAAAAGCCATCAGGGCGCCAGCTCCCGCAGTGATCAGGGTGCTGTAGATAAATGCCCGCATTGATGAAAATTCGTCAAACCACCAGGAGACGGCAAGCGGCAAGAGCATGAAGGTTGCCTCGATGAGCAACAGCCAGCCCTGCATACGCATCACGATGGCGAAATTGATATTTTGGTTCTTGAGCCTGGGCATAGCGGTCTATGAGAAATACTTGTCGAGTTTATGGATAGCACCTTGCAGGCAGAAGACCACCACATGGTCACCAGCCTGGATTTGGGTGTTACCGTCCACGAGATAGCCCTTGCCGTCACGCACGAGTCCCGCTATCGTGAAATCGCGGCTCAGTTTCAAGTCCTTAACCGGGGCGCGGGTCACGCGGTCGCCTTCCTGAACAATGATCTCGGCCACCTCGGCATCGGGGAGGGCGAGACAACGGGCATTGTCCTCATCGGCGTCAATCAGGATTTGGTAGATACGGCTCGATGCCAGCAGTTTCTTGTTGACGATGGTGCCGATGTTGAGTGCCTCGGCCTCATTAATAAACTGAATATCTTCAACTTGGGCGATGGTCTTGGGCACGCCGTTGGTCTTGGCAATCATGCAAGACATCATGTTGACGGCACTGTTGTCACCCAGGGCAATAAAGGCGTCATAATTGCTCACGCTTTCCTCCTCGCTCAACTCGGTGTCGCGGAAGTCGCCTTGTACCAGTTTGCAATTGGGATAGCGCTGGGCCAGTTCGTCACAACGGTTGAGGTCTGGCTCGATGATTTTAATGTCAATGTTCTTGCCCAAGTTCTTGATGAGTTGCTCGGCAATGTCATTGCCGCCGACGATGAGCACGCTATCGACGGGAGTTTGCACCTTGCCACACACGTCACGCACCTCATCGATGTGGTCGCGTGTAGTGGCGATATAAGCAATGTCATTATTCAGTACTCGGTCATCACCACGGGGGATGATGATCTCGCGGTTGCGCTTGATGGCCGACACATGCAGGAAGTGACTGATCTTGGAGACATCTTTAAGCATCTGGTTGACGATACGAGCGTTGGATCGGATTTTCACGCCCACTACAATGAGCTCGCCATCAAATAACTCAAACCAGTTTCTTGCCCATGTGCGTTTCAGGGCACTGGTTATCTCTCGGGCAGCTAACCGCTCGGGATAGATGAGGTTGTCGATGCCCAGGTTGGTGATATGGTCACGCCATCTGGGGCTGAAGAACTCGTCATTATCGACGCGTGCGACCGTACGCTTGGCGCCCAGTTTCTTGGCCATTGAGCATGCCAGGATATTGCGGGCCTCGCTCTTGGTCACAGCAATGAACAGGTCGCTAATACCTGTCTTGATGGCGTTCAAGTCATTGAACGAGATGGCGCTGCCCTGATGAGTCAGCAGGTTGTAGTTCTCGAGGGGCTCGAGTTTCCTGTTCTCGACATCCATGATGATGATGTCCTGCTCCTCATTGCTGAGCATCTTGGCAAGATGTGTCCCGACTTCTCCGGCACCGGCAATTACTATTCTCATCGTTGTATATGATTTATTCTCAGTTTGTAGAGACGCAAAAATTTTGCGTCTAACTCCTAACTTCTAACTCCTAACTCCTAACTCTTCACTTCTAACTCCTCTCTGATGGCTTTTTCCAGCGACTGGGCATCCATGCCGCATCGCTCATACAGTTGTGCTACAGTTCCCTGATCCACAAACTCGTCCTGCACACCCAGCATCCTCAGACGGTTGGTCTTGTGGTGACGCGTCATCCACTCGGCGACTGCCGACCCGAATCCGCCCACCACGGTGCCGTCTTCGATTGTGATTAGGCTATGATAACGGGTGGTGGCTTCCTCCAGGATGCTCTCGTCAAGGGGCTTGGCAAAGATCATGTCGTAGTGACCCACTTTGATGCCTTGTTCCGCCAAATGGTTTATCACCTCAATGACCTCGTTACCGATATGCCCGATACAGAGTACCGCTACGCCCTCGCCTTGGCTCATGCAGCGTCCACGCCCGATGGGTAACGCCTGCATCTCGTTATGCCAATCGGCGATAACACCTTTGCCGCGAGGATAACGGATGGCAAAAGGTCCGATGCCTTCCTGCTGGGCGGTGAACATGAGGTTGCGCAGGTCATGCTCGTTGATGGGCGATGCCACAATCATCCCGGGGATGCAACGCAGATAGGCCAGGTCAAACAGGCCGTGATGTGTCACGCCGTCCTCGCCGACGATGCCACCACGGTCGATGCAGAAGGTGACAGGCAGACCCTGAATGGCAACATCGTGGATGATGGAGTCATAACCGCGTTGCAGGAAAGTGCTGTAGATGGCGCAATAGGGGTGCATGCCATCCTTGGCAAGACCGCCGGCAAAGGTCACAGCGTGGCCTTCGCTGATGCCTACGTCAAAGGCACGAGTGGGCATGGCTTCCAGCATCATCGACATCGATGTGCCGCTTGGCATGGCAGCGGTGATGCCCACGATTTTATCATTTTTCTCAGCAAGTTCCACAAGGGTCTTGCCGAAAACATCCTGATACTTGATGGGGCCGCCCTTGCCGCCTTTTGCGCGTTCGCCGGTCTCTTCGTCAAATTTGCCGGGGGCGTGCCATGTGGCGGGATCGGCCTCGGCTGCAGCAAAGCCTTTTCCCTTGACGGTGCGCACATGAATCAGCTTGGGTCCGGTCATGTCCTTGATTTCACTGAAAATCTTTACCAGCCGTTTCACGTCATGCCCGTCATACAGCCCAAAGTAGCGGATGTTCAAGCCCTCGAAGATGTTCTGCTGGCCCGAGAATAGCGACTTTAACGCATTGCTAAAACGCATAATCAATCCCCTGCGGTTATCATTGATGACGTTGTGGCGACGCAGGAACTGATAAGTCTTGTAGCGCAGCTTGTTATAGCGGTGGGAGGTGTGCAATGCGTTCATGTAGGAACTCAATGCACCCACATTGGCGTCGATCGCCATGTCATTGTCGTTGAGGACAATGATCAGGTTATTGGGATTGGTGGTCGCGTTGTTGATGCCCTCAAAGGCCAACCCGCCGCTGATGCTGGCATCACCGATGACGGCTACCACTTTGCGCTGGTCGTTGTGCTGCAATTCGGCAGCAATCGCCATACCCAATGCGGCAGAGATGGAGTTGGAGGCGTGTCCAGCAGTGAACGTGTCATACTCGCTCTCTGCGGGATTGGGAAAGCCGCTCAAGCCGTCCAATTTGCGGTTGTCGTCAAACTGGTCGCGGCGGCCCGTCAAAATCTTGTGAGCGTAAGCTTGATGACCCACATCCCACACGAGGCGGTCATCGGGCGTGTTGAACACATAATGCAGGGCCACCACAATTTCGACGGCTCCCATGCTGGAGGCGAAGTGTCCTGGGTTGCTCGATAGTTCGTGAATCATATATTGCCGCAATTCATGGCACACCTGTGGCAACTGGTCAACAGCCAGTTTGCGCAGGTCGGCTGGGGTGTCGATTTGGGCCAGCAGCGGACAGTTTTTTTGGATATAGGGTTTCGTTGTCATGGTTATTTTTCAGATTTATTCCTCACATACTTCTTGTAGAGGGGAACAAAAACGATAATGCCTGATGCGATGATGGTGAAAATCACCATGAAGTCGATTCTTGCAGCGCGTGTGAGCAGCAACCAGCATAGTCCCACCCACAGGAGCAGGATGCAGATAAAACGTATGGCATTACCTGTTGTCATAGCAATCAGTTCTCTACAATTATAACCCACAAAGATAGTGAAATTTTCAAAATGAGAAGTCATTATTTGTTTTTTTTGGCTCTTTTGGAACAAAACATAAAACATCAAGCAGGGACCACAATCTGGCCCCTGCTCGATATGATGATTTGGTTTGTGTTGGTTATCAGCGATTTACCACTGCCCATTTAGCAGATAATCGATCAATGCGGTCACGTCAGAGATGCTAATCTGGTCATTCTGGTCACAATCTGATGCTTCAAGGCTGATGCCATCAGCATTTGATGTCAGCAGGTAATCGATAATAGCGGTCACGTCTGAAATACCGATCTCTTCATCTCCGTCAACATCGCCACGGATGAAAGTGGGCTCATCACCGGGAATCACATAACCCTCATAGGGGATGAGGTCGATGACCATTTCATTGGAGCTGCCGTTGAAGTTCCATTCTTCACCATTGGGATATACCGTGAAAGCACCATACTCGAACCAACCGTTATACCTTTCATACCAGCCCCAGTTCATGTGGAACTTGCCATCGGCGTCCACACCGTCAAGTACCCATGCGTGACCATCTATAAAGTCAACATTATGATAAGGGATGGGATGACCTGCCTCTAACTCGGCATAGATAAGATTTTTCCATTCCTCTTCGGTGTATTTATTGCGGTTGTCGCAATAATATGAGGGATCGATGCCGATGAGCTTGGCATCCTGGCTGAAGCCCATGATCTTGAACGCATCACGCTGGTCATAAGAGTAAGCGCCACTGGAACTGCCATAGCGCACTTTGCAGGCTTGACCGCAATAGCGGCACAGCTTGGCCACCTCTTCGGCTTGCTCGTCGGTGTAGGTTCCGAGTGAAACACCACCAGTCTCGGGGTTATAGATGGTGTAGGCCGGAAGCATCAGGCTGTAGTCAAACGTGGTGGCAGGCAGTTCAGGAACAGTGCCGAAGCCATATATATAATAGCTGTCCAAGCCTGGGTTCTCGGTGGGGTATTTCCAGTAGTACATGATCTGTGCCATGGCCAGAGGACCACAACCCACGGCGGCAAGCTCATTTCCTGCCATGGGACACATGCGGTCCATAGGCTCGTCCTGGCCCCAGGTGCTCTTAGTCAGCGGTTCAACAACAGTCGAACGCTTGGCAGACCTTATAGGAAAGACCTCGCCCTTGTAACTCTGCATTTCCTCAATCTGGTTCTTGTATAGGTTCAGGTAATCCTTCATGTTGCCGGGCAGGTCGTTCATGTCGATGTTACCCTTGTCACCATAGGCGAGCACCTCTTTGGCGCGGTCGTCACCAGCAACGATGACCCAGCCTCCGCCGTCAATGTTGAACACATAGTAGGCATTGCCCTCAACCTTTGAGGCCTCAACATGAGCAAGCCTGATGTTGGCAGCAGTAGGAGACTTTAATGTGGTTACGGCGTGTTTGTTAATGAAAGAACGCGCGGCATTGCGTGCGGCATTGGCATCAATTATACCTGCGTTAGCGTTCATTGCCGTTACCGCCAGGGCGGCCAGCAGGGCTTTGCTGAATAACTTGTACATCTTCATAACAAGCAATAATATTAAGGTTTATAATTAAAGTGATATCAGTCTGCCTGCAAAATTAGACAAAAAAATATAATAACAACAAGTAATGGTCAATTATTTCTTGTGTCGGTTTGATAAAATACCCTTTTTACCTAAATCGCGACTTTTGTGTGAACAAATAAGTGGGATCAACTCTCAGGTAGATCCCACTTAAAAAATCATTAGTTTTTCTTTATTTCTTGAAATTATTAGCTCTCGAGCAGGGCGTCGATGAGACTTGTCACATCATTAATCGTTAACCTGGGATGCGTTCCGTCAAGCAGATAATCAATGGCATGGGTGATGTCCTCAATCGTGAACGGGGCGTTATACTTGGCACAGTGACCAATGACGTTTAATTGACCGCAATCGCAATTGATGGCAGTGAGCACGCGGGGACTGCTGATGTAATAACTGAATTTCAAGTTATAGGTTCCAGGTTCCAGTGTAGTCGGCAATACGATGGTGTTGCTTAGGGTGCTGCCCTGCGTGTAATCGGCAGTGGTGACATTGACGGCATTGCTGGAAGCCATAAGTCTACCAGTGGTGTTGTTGATACTGAAGATGAAGTTCAACATGGTGTTGGTAGTAAAGATGTTTAAGTTGAGTGCCTCAACGGGCATTTCTTCTCCTAACACCAGCAAGTCGCTTGGAGCATTGATGCCATCAGTCTCGATGATGCAATAGGTGGGAGGCTCCACGCCTGTGAGCATCTCATGACCTGTATTGAATTTGAGCGCTTCACCGTCACGGTGGGTCATGTTCAACGCAGTGGACTTGTACCATCCGTCGCAGGTTCCATACCAGCCGAAGTTGAAGTGGAACATATTGTTGCTGTCATAGCCGTCACACACAAAGGCATGGCCGCCTGCTCCGTTCACGTCGCTGGCCGAATACAGGATGGGGCGGCGGGCATCAAGCTCTTCCCTGATCATGGCTTCCCACTGCTCATTAGTATAATTATTGTTCCACCAGCTGCTGCGTGAAACGTCTTGGGCACTGGAACTGTAACCGAACTTCTTCATACCTGACAACTGATCGTTCGTATATGCACCACTGCCATCGGGGTGATAGCTCATCCTTACGGCTTGGCCACAGTAGCGGGCAAGCTTGGCTACGGCTTCTGCCTGCTCATCGGTATAAGTGTCTTGAATCAAGGCACTTTGGTCCCAATCCCAGTGGCAATAGGACGTGAGCATTTTGCTGTACTCAAAGGTGGTCTCTGGCAACGAGGGAATAGTTTGACCGATCTCATAGCAATAATAAGAATTGAGGGCTGGACTGGTGGTCGGGTACTTCCAGTAGTACATCACTTGCGTCATTGCGGTGGCTACACATCCCACGACACAACGTTCACCTTGATAGGTCGGGCATTGATTGTTGTAGGGCGTTTCTTGACCCCAGATAGCAGTGATGAGTGGCTTCACAACAATGTCTGAAGAGGAATTGAGTTTGGGCTTGACATCCAGCTCGGGATGGGCTTGCAGATACTCGATTTCCTCTTTGTAACTGTTCATCAGGGCTTTAAAGTTATCGGGCAGATTGCTGAAATTAAGGCTGCCCTGGTCGCTGTAACCCAGCACCTGGTTGGCGCGGTCTTCGCCAGCTACGATGACCCATCCGCCACCATCAATGTTGAAGGCATAGTAGGCATTGGCGTTGGCTACGGTGTTCGATTTTTCGGCATGAACGAGTTTTATGTCGCTGAGTGATGCCGACCTGAACATCTTGTTTGATGAAGTCTGCTGCTTGAGGAACGTGTTGGCTACATTGCGGGCAACACTGGCGTCAATGTTGTTGGCGCTGGATTGCAGTGCCAACATGGCAAACCCTGCCACTAGGCAGGAACACATGATTCTTTTCTTTAAACTCATAAGTTTGTAAGCTTGATTAGGTTATGTTAATTAAAATGATAGTTGATTTGAAGCCCCAAAATTAGTGAGTTTTTTATATAAATAGATAAGGTTGACTCGTGTTTTTTGAATTATTGTTGTTTTATGGGGCATTTTAGTGACAAAAAGAGGAGTTTTTTGGAGTTTTTAATGAGATGATGAATGAGATGGTCAGACTTTTTTATTAATTTTGCAACCAACGAAAGTAATTAGAATTAAATCAAGAGCCAATAATTCACATTATCAATATTTAATATCAGTAATCAATGAATAACTTCGTTTATAACATACCCGTAAAGGTATATTTCGGTGAGAATCAATTGGGTCACCTGAGTGAGGAACTGTCAAAGTACGGCAAGCGTGTGCTGTTGACCTACGGTGGTGGATCAATCAAGCGATCAGGCCTGTATGATGCCGTGGTGGCCGAGGTTAAGAAGGCCGGCATGGAATTGTTTGAACTCTCGGGCATTGAACCCAATCCCCGTATTGACAGTGTGCGCCGTGGTGCCCAGATGTGCAAGAACCACAACATTGACGTGCTGCTTGCCGTGGGCGGTGGATCAACCATCGATGCTACCAAGTTCATGGCTGCAGGTGCCAAGGTTGACCACGACCCGTGGGATTTCTTCAATGAGAAGTGGGCTCCCCTCAAGGAGGCCTTGCCCATCATCACCGTGTTGACCCTCTCGGCAACGGGTAGCGAAATGGACGCCGGAGGCGTCATCAGCAACCCCGAGACTAATGACAAAATCGGTCGCGTGGAGTCGCCCACGCTGTTACCCAAGGTGTCCTTCCTTGACCCGACGGTGACCTATACCGTCAGCCCTTATCAGACCGCTTGTGGCGCTGCCGACATGCTCTCCCATATCTTTGAGGTTTATTTCAATATGGACCAGGACCTCTACATGCTCGATTGTTTCATGGAGGGCATGATGAGGACCATCATCAAGTATGCTCCCATCGCCATGAAGGAGCCCGAGAACTATGAGGCGCGTGCCAACCTCATGTGGACCTCATCGTGGGCCATCAACGGTTTTGTGGACGGCGGTAAACGTCAAGCATGGAGTTGCCACCCGATGGAGCATGAGGTGTCGGCCTACTATGACATTACTCATGGCCTGGGTCTTGCCATCATCACACCGCGCTGGATGGAATACTGCTTGAGCGAGAAAACCGTGAGCAAGTATGTGCAGTACGGCGTGAACGTCTTTGGCCTGGATGCCAACCAGCCTGCCATGGACATTGCCAAGCAGGCTATCGAGAAGACCAAGGAATTCTTGTTCGGTACGTTGGGTCTCAAGAGCACATTTGGCGCACTTGGCATTACCGATGAGCACATCCCCATCATGGCACGCAAGTCATGTTATGGCAGCACCTTGCCTGGTTTTGTTCCCCTTAATCAGCAAGATATCGAGACCATCTTCCGCAATTGTCTATAGCAATACCGATGTGGTTTTCCCGGGATTATGACCTGAAACGGGCTGGATTTACATAAATTTACCACAATTTCGCTGAAATTTTATGTTTAATATTTTGGATGTTCAAAAAAAGTAGTATTTTTGCAGAGCTAAAACAAATAATATACTACTTATCTATTTGCATCAATTCTATTCAAGTTAAAAGTTAATAAATTTGGAGAAATGTTATTTGCAGAAAGATTCACCACGCGGGAGCGCAGTGAATCTTTTATTTTTTGATATGTGCTTTGGTTAGCGTTGCAAGGAAAACGAGTAGGGTAGATCTTGGTTTGAGATGCCCCGATTAGTATTAGGTGTCTCGCTCATCACAAAGTGGATATCGCATCCTTTGGTCAGTTGGCTGTGTTCGATGTAATTACGGCTATAGGGTTTGCCGTCAATCGTCATCGATTGGATATAGCACCCCTTGCCCTCGCGGGTGATGGTCACCCGATTGCCGTTCTCTAAGTTGAGTGAAACCTTGTCCAGATAAGGCGCTCCGATGACATACTGGTTGCTGCCGGGGCACACGGGGTAGAATCCCATCGCCGAGAACACATACCACGCCGACGTTTGCCCGTTATCCTCGTCACCGCAATAGCCGTCGGGGGCGGCACTGTAGAGGCGGTCCATGACCTGGGTCACCCAGTATTGTGCTTTCCACGGCTGTCCAGCATAGTCATAAAGGTAAATCATGTGCTGGATGGGCTGGTTGCCGTGGGCGTAATTGCCCATGTTCATGATCTGCATCTCGCGTATCTCATGGATGGTGTAACCATAGTAACTGTCGTCAAACACGGGTGGCACCGCAAATACCGAATCAAGCATTTGGCAGAACATCTCTTTGCCGCCCATGAGGTCGATTAGACCCTGCGGGTCATGGAATACGCTCCACGTGTAGTGCCAGCTGTTGCCCTCAGTAAAAGCATCGCCCCACTTGAGCGGACTGAATGGTGCTTGGAACTGCCCGTTGGCAAGGCGGCCCCGCATTAGTTTGGTCTCAGCATCAAACACGTTGCGGTAGTTCATCGCCCGCTTGGCATAGACTTTGATTTCGCTCTCGGGCTTGCTGAGGGCTTTGCCAAGGCGGTAGATGCACCAGTCATCGTAGGCATACTCCAACGTCCTGGCGACGCTCTCGTTAATGTCAACGTCATAGGGGATATAGCCCAGCCTGTTGTAGTACTCATGGCCTAAACGTCCTGTTGACTTCACTTGGGGATGCACAGCGGTAGTCCCGTGAACCACGGCCTCCCACAGTTTGTCGATGTCATAGCCGCGCAGTCCCTTCAGGTAGGCATCGGCAACGACCGATGCACTATTGTTGCCCACCATGCAGTTCCGGTGCCCCGGGCTCGCCCATTCGGGCAGGAAATCGCTTTCAAGGTAGGTGTTAACCAGTCCCTCCTGCATCATGGAGCCGATAGTCGGGTGCAATAGGTCGATGAGCGGGAATTGGCTGCGGAAGGTGTCCCAGAACCCTGTTCCCGTGTACATTCGGCCTGGCAGTGTGTTGCCGTTAAATGGGCTGTAATGCACGGGCTTGCCATTGGCGTCCATCTCGTAGAGGGAGTGAGGGAAGAGCATCGTGCGGTACAGGCACGAGTAGAACGTGCGCAGGTGGTCGATATTGTCATCCTCAACCATGATGCAGCCCAGGGTCTCGTTCCACCGCTGACGCCCTTTGGCCTTAACAGTTTCCAGGTCATCGTCACTCAGTTCCCGCAGGTTGAGCAGGGACTGATCAAGGCTGATGAAAGATGAGGCGACACGTACATTAATCTGTTCACCGCGCCTTGTCTTAAAGGTGACTATTGCGCCGGCATGAGGGCAGCCGATATGATCTTCTCCTTCATGCAGGATGCTGTCCTCCACAACGCAAAATGAGGAGAATGGCTTGTCAAACTCCATAATGAAAAAGTTCTTGAAGCCCTCGGGCACACCACCACTATTGCGGCTCGACCAGCCATATATGAAGCGTTTCTCAGGATCAATGCGGATAACCGATCCCTTGTCAAAGGCATCCACGACAATATTAGCCTGGTCGGTCTCGGGAAATGTGAATCGCAGGATGGCGGCACGTTCAGTGGGTGCCACCTCGGCGGTCACATCATAGTCGGCAAGATAAACCTGATAATAGTAAGGTGTGGCCACCTCGGCCTTATGCGAAAGCCAGCTGGCACGTCTGTTCTCATCAAACACGGGTTCGCCCACCGTGGGCATCAGCGAGAACTGGCCGTAGTCGTTGATCCACGGACTGGGCTGGTGCGTTTGCTTGAAACCGCGGATGCGGTGCGCTCCGTAGGTGTATTGCCAACCGTCGCCCATCTTGCCCGTCTGCGGCACCCAGTAGTTCATCCCCCATGGCATACCGATGGCAGGGTAGGTGTTCCCGGTCGATAACTCAAAACTCGACTCCGTGCCCACCAGCGTGCTCACATAGTCCACGGGTTCCATGACGGCAGCATCTACCGTCATTCCCAGTAAAACCATCAATAGTAATCCAATCTGCTTCATGGTCTAGAATTCTTTTTCGTGCCCCATTTGCTAGGTTTGGGTCCCATGACAAGTTCCAGGGTACCGCCAGCGATGATGTCGCGGTAGTCGATGTAACTCTTGTCATAACGCTTGCCGTTGAGTTTGGCGCTTTGGACGTAGATGTTCTCGTCGCTGTTGTTCACGGTCTTGACAGTGAACGTCTTGCCATCGCCCACATTGAGGGTCGCCTCGTTAAATAGCGGTGAACCGATGATGTACTTGCCTCCGGCTGGCTCTTCCTGATACAGGCCAATGGATGACAGGACATACCATGCCGACATCTGGCCCACATCCTCGTTGCCCGACAGGCCGTCCACATCGTTGCGGTACTGCCCCTTCAGCACTTGACGGATGAGACGTGCCGCCTTCCACGGTTGTCCCACGTAGTTATACATATAAATAATGTGGTGGCTGGGCTCATTGCCGTGGGCATACTGCCCGATAAGTCCCGACACGTCGGGTGAAGCCTCCTCGCCCAAATCGCCCTCGATGATAAACAGCGAGTCGAGTTTGGCGACAAATGCTTTCTCGCCGCCAAACAACTTCACCAGCCCATGAACATCGTGAGGCACCAGCCAGGTGTATTGCCAGGCGTTGCCCTCGCAGTAGTCGTCGTTGCGGTGCTTGGTCGATAGCGGGTCAAAGTCCTTGATATCACGGAAGTTGCCCTTCGAATCCTTGCCGCGCATGAATTTCAACTCCTTGTCAAAGAAGTGTTGGTAGGACTTGCTGCGGTTCAGGAAGTAGTCATGGTTTTCTTTGTCACTGGCGACTTCAGCGACGCGGGCGATGCACCAGTCGGCAAGGGCATATTCCAGCCCCTTTGCGACGGTCTCTTTGTCAGGCTCCAAATCGTAGGGGATGTAACCGTATTGCTTCAGCAGACCCATCGACCGCTCGTCAAGCATCGCGCTGGTGGTCATCGCTTTAAGGGCTGCCTTGGTGTCCACGTCAAAGCCTTTCAGCACTAGGTCAGCGAGTACAGGCACACCGGGATTGCCCACCATGCAGTCGGTCTCGTTGCCCATCAGGTGCCACACGGGTAGTTTGCCCTGCTGCTCAAAGATGTGCAGGAATGTCTGTGCCATGTCGTGCTGCTTCTCGCGGTGGATGATCGTCTGCAAGGGGTGGGCGGCACGGTAGGTGTCCCACAGCGATAGGGTAGTGTAGTTGGTGAAATCACCCTTATGAACAACGCCGTCGGCACCGCGATATTCACCATTCACGTCATTGAACACCGACGGGGCTACCATCGTATGATACAACGCGGTGTAGAATACCGTGCGGTCATCCTCGTTGTCGGTTTCAATGACGATTTTGTCCAGCTCGTCTGCCCAAGCCCTCCAGGCATCCCGGGCAATATCATAAAACTCCCAGCCTGGATTTTCTAGGGCAAGGTTTTCCTTGGCATTCTCGATGCTCACGGCCGACAGTCCCACTTTGACAACCAGCGGGGAAATAGGACCTGCGATGTTTGGTGCTGAGATAATGCCTATAGTGTCGCCATTCAGTTTCTCTAGCGTCACATCTTGCTGGAATTCTATGACGAAGAAGACCTTCTGGTCTCTGGCCCATCCCGATGAATAACGGTAGCCGACGATATTTCGTGGTGATGTTTGCTTCATCATCATTTGTTTGGGAGTATCCCAGCCGACGCCTTGACCCAGGTCGAGGAGAAGTCTGATGGAGTCGAGGTCTTCAGTAAAGGAGTAGCGGTGCATACCTGTGCGTTGAGTGGCAGTCAATTCCACCACGACGTATGGCTTGCCGCCGTCACGCAGTGTCACGTTGTAGTAGCCGGGTCTGACGCTCTCGTCCTTGTGGCTGAAAATGACCTCGCGTTGCTCGCGGCTGGTCACGGGTAGCAGTGCCACATCACCCAGGTCGCCGATGCCCGTTCCGCTCAGGTGTTGGTGTCCGAAGCCGATGAGCACCGAGTCGCTCTCATGATAGCCCGAGCACCAGTCCCAGCCGCGCGTGTGCTCGGTGGGGCCCAACTGAACATAGCCAAACGGCACGTTGGCCCCATAGAACACATGCCCGTGCCCGCCCGTGCCGATTCGTGGATTTACCCATTCGCTGTGAACCGAATGGTGTTTCTGGGGACTGGACAGGCCATTTTGCGCACTTGCCATAATTGACAGGCTGGCCGCAAGTAATATCAGTATAAAGGTAATTCTCCTCATAAACGAAATGATATTATTGGTTTTAGAATCGCAAATATATAAATAATTGAGAAATTTCCACAATGATTGGCGGCTTGTTTTCAAGAAATGACTATCTTTGTGGGTTAAAACGTCTGAAAACCAATTTAACTAAATACATCATTAACAGTACAACACTATGAAATTATTAAAGTTAACAGCAATGTCGGTTGCGGTGTTGGCCTTGTTGAGTTCTTCCACCTGCTCCAAGCAGGAGGCTGCAGCTCCCAGTCAGGCACCTGCCACCGAACAACCCTCTGCCAAAATGGAAAAGAAAGAGTTCACTCCCGAATTCCTTAACCAGTTGGGACGCGTGGGCGGTCCCCAGGTGTCGCCCGATGGCAAGAAAGTCCTGTATGGCGTGACCTATTATGACATCGCCACCAACAAGGGCAACTGCGACCTCTGGGTCATGGATGTTGACGGCCAAAACGCCCGCCAGATCACTAACACGCCCAACAGTGAGAGCAACTATGTGTGGATTGACGGTGGTAAGAAGATCGCTTTCATCTATAAGGAT
The DNA here is from genome assembly GCA_947306175.1 of uncultured Prevotellaceae bacterium. Lineage (GTDB taxonomy): Bacteria > Bacteroidota > Bacteroidia > Bacteroidales > Muribaculaceae > Sodaliphilus. Next base: position 13,177 of record CAMZFV010000019.1, on the reverse strand, counting down.
GAAGGCGAAGGCAAGACGCCCCAGTTGTGGACCATGAATGCCGACGGCGGTGGCCGCAACTGCGTGAGCAATGTCGAGGATGGCATCGAGGGCTTTATTTTCTCGCCCGACGAGAAGCGTGTGGTCATGATTTCTCAGGTGAAGTATGGCCAAACGGCCCAAGACATCTATCCCGATCTGGAGAAGACCACTGGCAAAATCTACGACGACATGATGTACAAGCACTGGGACGAGTGGGTAACCACCATTCCTCATCCCTTTGTCGCCGACTATGACGGCAGCAAGGCAGGTAACGTGAAGGACGTCCTTGAGGGTGAGCCCTACGAGTCGCCCATGAAGCCGTGGGGTGGCATCGAGTCGTTGGCTTGGACCCCCGACAGCAAGAGCCTTGTGTATGTTTGCCGCAAGAAAACGGGTAAGGAGTATGCCTTCTCGACAAATAGCGACCTCTACAAGTATGATTTGGAAACTGGCAAGACCGAGAACCTCACCCAGGGCATGATGGGCTATGACACCTATCCCATCATCAACAGCAAGGGTGAGATGGCTTGGCTCTCCATGGAGCATGACGGCTATGAGGCCGACAAGAACCGCATCTTCTTCATGGATGCCGCTGGAAATAAGAAAGACCTCACCGAGAACTGGGACTACAGCGTGGATGATATCGCTTGGTCGCCCGACGAGAAGTTCATTTACTTCATCTGCCCGTTCCAGGGTGTACAGCCCATCTTCCGCATGGAAGTGGCTACTCAGAAGGTCGATACCGTTGCCATGGGCGTTTGCGACTTCAATAGCATGTCATTCGTCGACAACGAGACAGTTATTGCCTGCCGTCAGAGCTACCAGACCCCCAACGAGGTCGTTAGCGTGCAGATGGGCAAGGAACCTGTTCAGCTCACCCATGTCAATGACGAGATGCTTGCCCAAGTGGATCCCATCGGCATCGAGAAGCGCATGATTCCCACCACCGACGGTAAGTTGATGACAACGTGGGTATGCTATCCGCCCAACTTCGATCCTAACAAGAAGTATCCTGCTATCCTCTTCTGCGAGGGTGGACCCCAATCGCCTGTAAGCCAGTTCTGGAGCTATCGCTGGAATATGCGCATCATGGCCAGCAACGGCTACATCGTTATTCTGCCCAACCGCCGCGGTCTGCCGGGCTTCGGCACCGAGTGGAATGCCCAGATCAGTGGCGACTACGGTGGCCAGAACATGCGTGACTACCTCAGCGCTGTAGATTACATGAAGAACGAGCCTTACATCGATGGTGACCACATCGGTGCTGTCGGCGCTAGCTATGGTGGCTATTCGGTTTACTTCCTTGCTGGTAACCACAACAAGCGTTTCGCTTGCTTCCTCGCACATGCCGGTATCTTCAACCTTGAAGCTCAGTACCTGGAGACCGAGGAGATGTGGTTCGTGCAGTGGGATCTCGGTGGTCCGTATTGGGATAAGAACAACGCTGTTGCACAGCGCTCTTACACCCTGGCCAACCCCAAGAACTACGTGCAGAATTGGGATACCCCGATCATGTGTACCGCAGGCGAACTCGATTATCGCATTGTCTTCACTCAGGCTTGCCAGGCATTCAATGCCGCCAAGATCAAGGGTCTGCCTGCCCGCTTGCTGCTCTTCCCCGACGAGAACCACTGGATTCTCAAGCCCCAGAACAGCATCCTCTGGCAACGCGAGTTCTTCAAGTGGCTTGACACGTGGTTGAAACCCGACAGTGAGCCCGCAAAGGCCTACAAGGCCCAGCAGGACTCCATTGCCGCCGCTAAGGCAGCCACAACCCTCATCGCCCCTGCCGAGGAAAAGAAAAACTGATTATAGCCAATTGACTATCCAATAAAAGAAGGAGACCCAACAGGCCTCCTTCTTTGTTGTATACTGTACAGTGGGTCCAGTTACTCCAGCCCCACCGCCTTGAACACTGCGGGACGCCAGTCTCCGCCATTATCGGGATTCAGCGTTTGGATGCCGAGTGCCGCTGAGGCCTCACAGTTGCGGGCGCTGTCGTCGATGAAAAGGATATTGTCGGGGGTGGTCCGTTCACCTTCAATCATTGCCTTGAAGATTTCGGGCGAGGGCTTCATCATGCGCATCTCGTAGCTCAAGTAAAGGCGGTCGAAGTAGTGGTCAAGGCTGTGACCGTGGCCGTCGAAGGCGTTGCTGCGTGCCCACTTCATCATGAACGGGTTGGTATTGGACAACAGCGCGACGGGGAATCCTTCACGGCGCAGCCGCAACAGGGCGTCAAAATTGCGCTGGTACAATTCGGCGGCGTAGCCTGTCCAAGCATATTCCAACTGCGTCATCGTCAATTCCTTGCCCACGATGCGACTCAACTGCTCACGGTACTGTTCTGCCGAGATCAGGCCTTCCTCCAGTTCGCCGAAAATTCCTTTCTGGGCATAGTCGTCAAGATATTCCTCGACTCGCGCCACTCCGATTTCCTTAAACCGCTCGATGGCAATCATCTTGTCGAGGCGAAACACAACACCTCCCAAGTCAAACACCACGTGCATCTTGTTATCGTTGTTTTGATTCATGATGAGTATTTTTTTTTTAATTGTTTGCAAAGGTAGTCGCTTTCCAGTAATTTTGCAACTATGAATTATACAGTGACCGAACATAAAGTAACGATAGGCGCCGACGACTTCATCCGTCGTTACCGTGACGTGGAACGCATCAGGACGTTCTGCGAGCAGTGCCCGTCCTATGGCAAAGTATGGAGTTGCCCCCCGTTTGATTTCGACCCTCGCGATGTCAGTGACGGCTTCAAGACCGTGACGATCATGGCCACGACCATCGAATTCGACGAGCAGACCCGTGCCGCCTGTAAAACTGCCGAACAAGCCTCGGCGACTGGTCGTGAAGCGATGGAGCAGGTGTGGAAAACCCTCTTGCCGCGCCTTTATGAGATGGAACGCAATACCCCAGGCAGCCGCTGTTTCACCTTCCGCTGCTCATTATGCCCCGAGGGTTGCACACGCCCCGAGGGCAAACCCTGCCGCCACCCCGACAAAATGCGCCACTCATTGGAATCCGTCGGCTTCGACCTCGTGACCATGACCCGTGACCTGCTGGGCATCAACTTGGAATGGAGTGCCGACGGTTCCCTCCCCAAGCACATTACCCTGGTCACCGCATTATTCACCCCCTAAATAATAAAAGAGCTAGTACAAACCTCACTAATCACTAATCACTAATCTCTAACCACGGAATTACCACTTGTGGAAGACGAAGAATACCGCCATGATCAGGCAGATGAATGCTGCCAGGTGGTTCCAGCGCAGGGACTCACCATTGAAGCAGATAGTGACAAACACTGTAAACACAGTCAATGATACCACTTCCTGAATCACCTTGAGCTGCATGATATTAAACGGGCCTCCGTTGCCGTCAAATCCGATGCGGTTTGCGGGCACTTGGCACGAATATTCAGGCAGGGCCAACAGCCACGATAACAGGATAATAAGATAGAGCGGTGTGTCGCTAGTGAAAATTCTGAGTTGTTGCAGTTTTAGGTGGCCGTACCATGCTACGGTCATAAAGATATTGGACACGATGAGCAGTCCGATGGTGTAGAATTGTTGAAGGTAGTGCATGTGTTGTTGATATTCATTTGTTGTTTTGACGGCGCAAAAGTACTAATAATACAGTTTATAGCGACTGGAATTGTGCTTTTTTTGTCAATATTTCTCAAATTTACCCTCACAATTCCGTTATTCACATCAACAAACAAAACAGAGACACGATAACCGCATCTCTGTTGATCCTTCACTAGTTGTTAGTTTCTAGTCCCTAGTTGTCTAAAGTCTGAAGCCTAGAGAGAAAGTAATCCATGTCGGGCAATCATCTCGATTTCAACGAGGGCGCCTTTAGGCAGATCGCGAACGGCAAACGCGCTGCGTGCAGGGAATGGCTCGGAGAAGAACTCGGCATAGACCTCGTTCATCGGGCCGAAGTTGGCGATGTCGCTCAGCAGCACGGTAGTCTTGACCACGTGCTTGAGGTCGAGGCCTTCGCTCTGGAGGATGGCGCGGGCGTTGAGCAGGCTCTGACGGGTCTGTTCCTTAATGCCTCCCTCGGGGAAAGCGCCAGTCTCGGGGTCGATGGGCAACTGACCCGACAAGAAAACGAGACCGCAAGAGCAGATGCCTTGACTGTAGGGACCAATGGCAGCGGGTGCCTTATCAGTGTTTAATGCTTTCATTGTTGTTAAAGATATTTATGGTTAATAATGATGAATTAATTAATATTTCGTTTGAGTAGTATGTCCGTGGATGATGGCACTTTGAATGACGAAGTGTCCAGTTCACGTGAACTATACAAGAGGTAGTGGGGGAACATTGGCTCACCCACGCCGATGTCGGTAAAATCATAGCGGTGGAACCCCTTGCTCTCTAGCAGGCTCCTCTTCTCGGCGTTGTCCGACATGACAAAAACAACGTCACACAATCCGTGAGTGACAGCATTGACCTGGTCTGACTCCATCTGAGGCGTGTAGCCCATTTGCAGGCTCCAGTACTTGCAAGCCGGGAGTGCTCCCGATGGAACGCCCTCGCCATGGTCATGGCATGACAGATAGAGCGTGCGGGGTGCCTGGTACTGGTTCATGAGATGCGCATAGTAATACCATGCGGTTTGTTCGGGTGTCGATCGGTTGAACAACGACATCCTGTCGGTCATCAGGAACAGTGCTGCCAGCACTGCCACCGCCACTGCGGCAACGGCGACACGATGGTGTAACCATCTGCCCAATAATTGAACGACGAGTCCTGCAAACAAAACGGTGAACAGGGAGAGCACGTTGAAGTAGATGCTGTCGGTACCGTTTAGCAGTATGACAGCGAGGAACCAGACCAGCGCAATCAGCGCAAAGATTCTGCCTGTCGATACCCGCAGGAAATATATCACCATGCCAATGGCGATGGCCGTAATAAAGATCAACAGGCGCTTGCTTGTAAACAGCATCAGGATGCTGCCTGGAGTGATAGCGCTGCCATGCAGGTTGCCGAATGTGCCCATCGTGACAAGGAAATATTCGTTGATAAACGCTCCCAGGCATCCTTGGGCGGCAAGCACGGCCACCATGGGCGCCAGTGTGAGCACAAAGGCCAACGCACACCAACCAATCGCCTTGATGACAGAATAGTTACAGCGACGGGGCACGATGAAGCAGAAGTATGGGATGAATACGCCTATCATCAGGGTGCAACTGTACTTGATGAGCAGGGTGGCACCCAGCGCCAACCCCAGCAACATAACCGATCGCTGAGCAAAGCGCGGATTGGCCTCACGGTTGATGGTGTGGCGCAGGAACCGGTAGAACAGCGGGAGCATGAAGGGGTAGCAGTAATCCTCGGTGCGAACCTCGATGTGGGTGGCCGATCCCAGGAAGAACAGGGCGCTCAATACCACTGCCGTCAGTGCTAGACGGGAGTCGCGCTTGAACAGCATTGCACACTTGTAGCACTGGTAGAAAATGATGGTGTAAAGGACGCATGAAATCCAGTAGCATCCCACATAGCTGCTGGGACACAACAGGTAGCCTATGCCGTAGATGAGCCACAACAACGGACCTTTGCTGTCGGCAAAGTCCACGTAGGGGATCAGCCCGTTCATCCATGCCTTGCCGCAGGCATAGAACCAGATGACGTCATGGTGCTGCCACAGGTCATACAGATAGGAGTCCCACGATGTCAAGAGCAATGCAAGCACAGCAAAGATGCCCACCGTGATGACGGCAGGCCAATGAATGCCGCGGTTGTACCGTTCTGCTACCACAGTAGAATGAGAACAAGGAGACCCGCAAGCACAATGCCTGCGAGTCCCCAGTTAGTAATTGTTAGGAGTGAGTTGGTGCGAGCATCATTAAACAATAAGCTTTAAACTGCTCGCAACGCGAGCATTAAACCTCACTTCTTGATGCCCATCTTCTTGGCAATCTTGGCGGGGATGGCATCCTTGTGGACGAGGATGTTCAACGTCTTGGCGCGGAAGAAGGCCTCGCTGCAATAGAAGTAGCCTTCATAGAGCTGGTTGGTGTCCCAACTGTTCTGCACCTTGAAGTACTTGTTGCCTTCCTGGTCAACAGCCTTACCCATGATTACCATACCATGGTCGTCGGTGGTCTCCTTGTTGTCAAACATCTCTTGACGCTCCTCAGGAGTTACCCACTGCTCCTTAACCGGGCCCTTGATGTCCCACAACTCGGCCTCGCGGTCCTTGTCGCTGAGCTGTGCCCAACGAGCCATGTCGGTACCGGCTGCATCGGGAACTTCCTTCTTGACGGGCAGGATGGCATAACCATTGCGCCACTTGAATCCTTTCTCGCTCACGTCTGAACCCCAAGCGATGCTGTAGCCGTTGTCGATGGCATAGTTTGCAATCTCCAGAAGCTCGTCGATGGGCACGTTCTGATAGCTGGACCACAGCCAGTTGTCGGCCACCTCAAGGACGAAGGGCTCATAGTAGGGGTGGTGAGTGAACGATGCGATGGGCACATAGTCGTCCATATTGATACCGAGGCTGGCAGCCCAGGTCTTCGGGGTGTAAGTCTTACCCTCATAGACAAAAGTCTCGGGCATCTTGCCCATATAGCTGTCGAGGACAGCCTGCAGACCGTCCTTCCACGCGGGAGTGAGCTTGCCGCGGCTGTTCTTGTTGATGGTGCCGACAAAGCCTTTCAGCAGAGCGGTCAACTCGCTGGTGTCAAACTTCTTGTCACCATAGGTCATGCCGGTGTAAACCTCGTTGGGCATCATACCGTATTTGCGCCATACGTAGGGCACGTCCTCGGCAGCGCCGCCCTCGGCAAAGTTGATCGTACCATCCATGCGGATGTACTTGATGGCTTTGTCATAGTAGCAGTGGTTAACCACAAAGCCCTCGCTCAGGTGAACCTCCTTGCCAGTGAGACGCAGGATCTCGTTCTCAAAGAAAGAGTTGGTCGAGTAGCACCAGCACGTACCGGACTTGTTCTGGTCCTTGACGGGAGTGTGATTGATAACCTTAGTGTCGGTGAACTTGAAACCGGTGCTGTCGGGGATGACAACCTTGCTATCGGCCATAACGTTGATTGCTACGGCCGAAGCGAGCAGTAAGAATAAAAACTTCTTCATAAAAAATGATTTTGTTATTAATGTTAGGTTAATTGTATTTCTTTGATATAACTCGCAAATGTAAGCATTTTTTCTGAATTTCACGTGTTTTGTGATAATAATTTGCAAAAAGTGCTCCGTTTAGGTGATTTGAGCCATCCACGGAGCACAGTTTTCTCATGAATCAGATAGATAAGATTTGATTGATGATGCCGCGAAGATACAAATTTTTCGTCATTCAGCGAAAAATTTGTAATTTTGTGGCTATGATATATCCCTCAACCTTCGAGAACAAGATAGGTTTTGATGCCGTGAGGCGTGAGCTGGAACGCTACTGTGTAAGTGCTTTGGGTGCTGCCAATGTGCCGCGGTTGCGTTTCTCCACACGTCGTGACGAGGTAATCCGTTGGTTGGAAGAGACTAACGAATTTCTCTCTATCGTGCAGACTGGCAAGGAATTCCCGTTGAGTTACTACTTTGACCTGAGAGTGGTGCTCAAGGAGGTGGCGACACCTGGCACGTTCCTGTCGGCAGAGCGTCTGTTTGACCTGCAACGCCTGTTGATGACTGTGACACAAGTGGTGCGCTTTTTTACTGCCGACGTGGATGGCAACTCTTCATATCCCCGCTTGCGTGAGTTGACGAGCGGCCTTCAGTCATTCCCTGAGTTGAGTGCAGCCATCGGTCATGTGCTTGACAAGTCTGGTAACATCAAGGACACGGCTTCTCCCCAGTTGCAGGAGTTGCGCACAACCATCGCTCGGGTGACCAGCAGCATCAATGGCACTATGCGCCGCATTATCGCCCAAGGCAAGCAGGACGGCATTCTCGACAACGATGTGCAACCCTCGTTGCGTGATGGCAGACTGGTGCTGCCCGTGAGTGCTATGAACAAGCGCAAGCTGCACGGTATCGTTCATGACGAGAGCGCCACGGGCAAGACTGTCTTCATCGAGCCCGATGCCATCGTCGAGGCCAATAACCGCATCCGTGAAACCGAGGCCGAGATTGCCCGCGAAATCATACGCATCCTCACTGAGGTGACCGACCAGATACGTCCTCACCTCGGCGAATTGGCAGGTGTGCTGGAAACTTTGGGCCAGCTGGACTTTATCCGTGCAAAAGCCCTCTTTGCACAAAACGTTGGCGCACAGATGTGTCATGTGGACCGTAAGCCTATTGTGGAGTGGTACAACGCTATTCACCCGGCACTGATGCTCTCGTTGCGCAGTCAGGGCAAGGAAGTGGTGCCTCTGAACATCGCCTTGAACAAGAACGATCGTATCTTAGTGATTTCAGGTCCCAATGCAGGTGGCAAGTCGGTGTGCCTCAAGACGGTGGGCGTGGTGCAATACATGATGCAATGCGGCCTGTTGCCCACATTGCGGGACAATTCCCACATGGGCCTGTTCCGGGACATCTTCATCGACATCGGTGACCAGCAGAGCATCGAGAACGACCTGAGTACCTATAGTAGCCACCTGCAGAACATGAAACTGTTCCTCTCTAAGGGTGGCAAGGAAACGCTCATCCTCATCGACGAGATGGGCAGCGGCACCGAGCCGCAGATTGGCGGTGCTATCGCCCAATCCATCCTGGAACAGCTCAATGAGCACCAGGTGATGGGCGTGGTCACGACCCACTACCAGAACCTTAAGCACTTTGCTGATGAGACTGATGGGGTGGTCAATGGCGCTATGCTCTATGACCGCCAGCGTATGCAGCCCTTGTTCCAGTTGTCGATGGGCTATCCTGGCAGCTCGTTTGCCATAGAGATTGCCCGCAAGACGGGTCTGCCGCAGCAGGTCATTGACAAGGCCAGCGAAATCGTAGGCAGCGACTACATCAACATGGACAAGTATCTGCTCGACATCGTGCGGGACCGCCGTTATTGGGAAAACAAACGCCAGGATGTACGCGCCAAGGAGAAACGCCTTGACCAGATGATAGCCGATTATGATGAGCGCTTGGATAACATCCGTGCCGAGCACCGGCAGATTATCCATGACGCTCGCAACGAGGCACAGGAAATCCTGCGTGGCAGCAATGCCCAGATCGAGCGTACCATCAAGGAAATACGCCTTCAGCAGGCCGAGAAGGAACGTACCAAGGAACTGCGGCGACAGCTGGATGAATTCAAGCAGCGCCTCAATGCCGAGGATCCCGTGGAGCCTGAACGTCTCAAGGAACTCACTCCCAAGGAAAAACCGCGTCGCAAGCAACCCAAGAAGGCTGCGCCCAAGCCCGTTGATGACATGAACCGCCCGTTGCGGACAGGTGATAATGTGGTCTTGAAGGGCACGACCACCGTGGGCACACTCATCAATATCGACGAGAAATATGCCCTGGTGGCATTCGGCAACATCAAGACCCGCATCGAGGCCGACAAGGTGGAACGTACTATGCGCAAGGAGAAAACGCCCAAGGTCGAGTCACTGGGCCGTGCCACAAGCGACGAGATACGCACTCGCCAGTTGAATTTCAAACCCGATATTGACGTGCGCGGCATGCGTGCCGATGAGGCGCTTCAAGCGATTACCTATTTCATCGACGATGCCATCCAGTTCAGCGCCCAGCGGGTGCGCATCCTGCATGGAACGGGCACGGGCGCCTTGAAGGTGGCTATCCGTGAGTACCTGCACACGGTGGACGGTGTGAAGTCCTATCGTGACGAGCACGTCCAGTTCGGTGGCGCAGGCATCACCGTGGTGGAACTGGAATAAAAAGAAAAAATCTATAGCATCTATAGTCTCTATAGCTTCTATAACTAAAATAAGACAATCAAGAAATCATGATAGAGAGCAACATATTTTTAAGGCCATTCAGGACTACGGGTGGGGCAGTACCCTTTGACCGTATCACCAATGCTGATTATGAGCCTGCCATCCGTGAGGGAATCAAGCAGCATGATGCCGAGGTCGAGGCCATCACCAGCAACGAGGCCGAGGCGTCGTTCGAGAATACGATTGTGGCGCTTGACCGCGCTGGCTCAACACTCAACAGGGTGTTGGGCGTGTTCTATCCCATGCTTTCGGCCAATGCCGATGACGCTTTGATGGCAATCAGCGAGCGCATGGCACCCGTCTTGAGCGAACACTTCAACAGCATCACCCTCAACGAGCGCTTGTGGCAACGGGTAAAGTATGTTCACGATCACTTTGATAAGGCGAAACATGATGTTGAGGATCAGATGCTGATGCGTGAGACCTATGACGGCTTTGTGCGCAGTGGTGCTAACCTGCAAGGTGCTGATCGTGAACGTTATCGTGAGCTGTCCAAGCGGTTGACTGAACTGACTTTGAAGTTTGACCAGAATGCGCTCAAGGAAACGCCGCAATATGAATTCTGGCTCACCGAAGCCGATCTTGATGGTCTGCCCGAGAGCGCCCTCGATGCTGCCAAGCATGCCGCTAAGGATAAGGGTCGAGAGGACAAGTGGCTGATCACACTTGATGCCCCGAGTTATATCCCCTTCATGAAATACAGTGACCGTCGCGACCTGCGCGAGCAGTTGTATAAGATGTACAACCGCCAGTGTACCGGCGGGGAATATTGTAACCTCGACATCTTGCGTGACATCGCCAACACCCGATTGGAGATTGCCCGTCTCATGGGCTGCAAGACCTTTGCCGAATACAAGTTGCAACATTCAATGGCGGGTACACCCGACCGTGTCTATCAGATGCTCAATGAGTTGCGTGAGGCTTATCTCCCTGTGGAGCGCAATGAAATGGAGCGACTTACCGCCTTCGCCTGCAATCTGGAGGGCAAGCCCGTGGAAATTATGCCGTGGGACTATGCCTACTACAGCAATAAGGAAAAGGACTCAATGTTTGAAATCAACGACGAGTTGTTACGGCCTTACTTTGAGTTGAGTAGCGTGACCAAAGGCGTATTCGGCTTTGCCAAGCGGATGTATGGTCTGCGTTTCACTCCCAATCATGATGCCCAGGTGTTCCATCCCGAGGTAGAGGTCTTTGACGTTACTGATGAGGACGGAAAGGCCGTGGGTATGCTTTATCTAGATTTCTTCCCCCGTGCCACCAAACAGAGCGGTGCCTGGATGACGAGTTTCCGCGAACAATACATCGATGACAACGGCAACGATGTGCGTCCGCTGGTGACCCTGACGATGAACTTCACTCGTCCCACCGAGACCAAACCGTCACTGCTCACGGTGCGTGAGGTCGAGACCTTCATGCATGAATTCGGCCATGCTTTGCACCAGTTGTTGAGCCGCTGCAAGTATCAGTCATTATCGGGCACCAATGTTTATCGCGACTTCGTCGAAGTGCCCTCGCAGTTCAATGAGAATTACGTATATGAGCGCGAGTTCTTGGATAGTTTCGCTCGTCATTATCAGACGGGTGAACCTGTTCCCCAAGAACTGATAGACAAACTGATCGCTTCATCGCAATACGGTGCCGCATATGCCTGTGTGCGCCAGTTGGGTTTCGGTTACCTCGATATGGCGTGGCACAGCATTTCCGAGCAATATGTGGGTGACGATTTCAACTTCGAGTACGCTGCCGTCAAGGATGTGCAGGCTTTTGAACCTGTTGAGGGTTGCATCATGTCACCTCAGTTCACCCATATCTTCTCGGGTGGCTATGCGGCAGGTTACTATGGTTACAAGTGGGCCGAAATGATCGAGTGCGACGCCTTCGACAAGTTCAAGCAGGACGGCATCTTCAATCTCGATACCGCCCGTTCCTGGTTGAATAATGTCCTCTCCCGTGGTGGCACTGAAGCCCCAATGATCCTGTACAAGCGTTTCCGCGGAACTGAACCCCACATAGATGCCATGATGCGTCGCGACGGCATAGTGCCTGCTAAATGAAGAATGAAGAATGAAAAGGATGATTAGAAAAGCGAGGCTGGAGGATGTGCCCGTAATCATGAGGCTCGTTGACGAGGCTCGTGGCATCATGCGCTCGTGTGGCAACATGAACCAGTGGACCGATGGCTACCCCAGTCGTGAGACTATCGAGAATGACATTAACAATGGGCACTGCTACCTGTGCGTGGAAGAGGGTGGGGAAATAATCGCTTCATTTGCCTTTATCCCTGGACCTGAACCAACTTACAAGGAAATCTTCGAGGGACAATGGCTAGATGATAAGCCTTACTATGTGGTGCATCGTTTGGCGAGTTCTGCCAGCAGTCATGGCGTATTCAGCGACGTGATGGACTACTGCATGGATGTGGCTGGGAACTTGCGCATCGACACTCACCGCGACAACGTCATCATGCGCCACGTAATCGACCGTTATGGTTTTGCCTACTGCGGTATCATCTATCTGCTTAATGGTGACGAGCGCCTGGCGTATCAGTTAGCGAAGAAATAAAGGCATGAGCACGATACAAAACAATCAGGGCTGACCCCAATCGAGTCAGCCCTGATTTGTATAAGGGATTAATCTTGTTTTCTTAGATTACTTCTTCAGCTCGTCAGCTACAGCCTGAGCAGCCTCAGCGCCTTTCTCCTTAGCAGCGTCAACTGCATTGCCAGCGGCGTCCTTAGCAGCGTCTACAGCGTCACCAACCTTCTCGGCAGCAGCGTCAGTAGCAGCCTCTACGGCGTCACCAACCTTCTCAGCAGCCTGCTTTGCTACGAACTCAGCAAAACCAGCCTTCAGGTTCTCGGGAACATCGATGTAACCAGTCATCTTCTCAGCCAGGGTCGGGATCTTGGCAAGGATGGCATCCTTGTTGTTATCCCAAACGGTCTTCAGGATGTTGATGATGTTGAAGTAGCCAGCCTCGTCGCCACCATTCAGCAGCTCCTCAGCCTTAGCCTTGATACCATCGAGGAAGCTAACAGCAGCAGCCTCATCAGCGCAGTTCAACAGCTCAGCGGCAACGCCGTCAACAGTGTACTCAGCTACGGGAGCCTCTTCAACAACCTCAGCCTCGGGCTTGGTCTCGGTCTTGCAACCAACAAATGCGATAGCAGCAACAGCTGCAAACATCAATAAAAACTTCTTCATAATAAAACAACTTTTAAATTAAATGATTAATAATAAAACTTTCAACGCCGCAAATGTAGCGGCTATTTTTGAATT